>NZ_JBFOCZ010000001.1:0-2929 GCF_040908015.1 Aeromonas sp. R7-5
CGACACTTCTTGGGGTTGTATGGTTAAGTGACTAAGCGTACATGGTGGATGCCTTGGCAGTCAGAGGCGATGAAGGACGTACTAACCTGCGATAAGCCGTGAGCAGTCGGTAAGAGACATTACGACTCACGGATTTCCGAATGGGGAAACCCACTTAGCATAAGCTAGGTATCGCTGCGTGAATACATAGCGTAGCGAGGCGAACCGGGAGAACTGAAACATCTAAGTACCCCGAGGAAAAGAAATCAACCGAGATTCCCTCAGTAGCGGCGAGCGAACGGGGATTAGCCCTTAAGCATCTTGGAAGTTAGTGGAACGGTCCTGGAAAGGCCGGCGATACAGGGTGATAGCCCCGTACACGAAAACAACCTTGATGTGAAATCGAGTAGGGCGGGACACGTGACATCCTGTCTGAATATGGGGGGACCATCCTCCAAGGCTAAATACTCCTGACTGACCGATAGTGAACCAGTACCGTGAGGGAAAGGCGAAAAGAACCCCTGTGAGGGGAGTGAAATAGAACCTGAAACCGTGTACGTACAAGCAGTGGGAGCCCTTCGGGGTGACTGCGTACCTTTTGTATAATGGGTCAGCGACTTACATTTTGTAGCGAGGTTAACCGTATAGGGGAGCCGTAGGGAAACCGAGTCTTAACTGGGCGTCTAGTTGCAAGGTGTAGACCCGAAACCGGGTGATCTAGCCATGGGCAGGTTGAAGGTTGAGTAACATCAACTGGAGGACCGAACCCACTAACGTTGCAAAGTTAGGGGATGACCTGTGGCTGGGGGTGAAAGGCCAATCAAACTCGGAGATAGCTGGTTCTCCCCGAAAGCTATTTAGGTAGCGCCTCGGACGAATACTACTGGGGGTAGAGCACTGTTTGGGCTAGGGGGTCATCCCGACTTACCAACCCCATGCAAACTCCGAATACCAGTAAGTAATATCCGGGAGACACACGGCGGGTGCTAACGTCCGTCGTGAAGAGGGAAACAACCCAGACCGCCGGCTAAGGTCCCAAAGTTCTGGTTAAGTGGGAAACGATGTGGGAAGGCTCAGACAGCTAGGATGTTGGCTTAGAAGCAGCCATCATTTAAAGAAAGCGTAATAGCTCACTAGTCGAGTCGGCCTGCGCGGAAGATGTAACGGGGCTCAAACCAGGCACCGAAGCCGCGGATTCACACTAAGTGTGAGTGGTAGGGGAGCGTTCTGTAAGTCTGCGAAGGTGTATCGAGAGGTATGCTGGAGATATCAGAAGTGCGAATGCTGACGTAAGTAACGATAAAGGGGGTGAAAAGCCTCCTCGCCGGAAGACCAAGGGTTCCTGTCCAACGTTAATCGGGGCAGGGTGAGTCGACCCCTAAGGCGAGGCCGAAAGGCGTAGTCGATGGGAAGCAGGTTAATATTCCTGCACGACTTGTAATTGCGATGGGGGGACGGAGAAGGCTAGGTGGGCCAGGCGACGGTTGTCCTGGTGAAAGTGCGTAGGTGGTGTTTCTAGGCAAATCCGGAGACACAACACTGAGACACGAGACGAACACACTACGGTGTGGAAGCCATTGATGCCCTGCTTCCAGGAAAAGCCTCTAAGCTTCAGATTACAAGTCATCGTACCCCAAACCGACACAGGTGGTCGGGTAGAGAATACCAAGGCGCTTGAGAGAACTCGGGTGAAGGAACTAGGCAAAATAGAACCGTAACTTCGGGAGAAGGTTCGCTCTTGATGGTGAAGTCCCTTGCGGATGGAGCTGTCGGGAGTCGCAGTGACCAGATGGCTGGGACTGTTTATCAAAAACACAGCACTCTGCAAACACGAAAGTGGACGTATAGGGTGTGACACCTGCCCGGTGCCGGAAGGTTAATTGATGGGGTTAGCGCAAGCGAAGCTCTTGATCGAAGCCCCGGTAAACGGCGGCCGTAACTATAACGGTCCTAAGGTAGCGAAATTCCTTGTCGGGTAAGTTCCGACCTGCACGAATGGTGTAACCATGGCCATGCTGTCTCCACCCGAGACTCAGTGAAATCGAATTCGCCGTGAAGATGCGGTGTACCCGCGGCTAGACGGAAAGACCCCGTGAACCTTTACTACAGCTTGGCACTGAACATTGAACCTACATGTGTAGGATAGGTGGGAGGCTTTGAAGGCGTGACGCCAGTTGCGCTGGAGCCGTCCTTGAAATACCACCCTTGTATGTTTGATGTTCTAACGCAGGGCCCTGAATCGGGCTCGCGGACAGTGCCTGGTGGGTAGTTTGACTGGGGCGGTCTCCTCCCAAAGAGTAACGGAGGAGCACGAAGGTTGGCTAATCCTGGTCGGACATCAGGAGGTTAGTGCAATGGCATAAGCCAGCTTAACTGCGAGACGGACAGGTCGAGCAGGTACGAAAGTAGGTCATAGTGATCCGGTGGTTCTGAATGGAAGGGCCATCGCTCAACGGATAAAAGGTACTCCGGGGATAACAGGCTGATACCGCCCAAGAGTTCATATCGACGGCGGTGTTTGGCACCTCGATGTCGGCTCATCACATCCTGGGGCTGAAGTCGGTCCCAAGGGTATGGCTGTTCGCCATTTAAAGTGGTACGCGAGCTGGGTTCAGAACGTCGTGAGACAGTTCGGTCCCTATCTGCCGTGGGCGTTGGATGATTGAAGGGAGTTGCTCCTAGTACGAGAGGACCGGAGTGAACGAACCTCTGGTGTTCGGGTTGTCACGCCAGTGGCACTGCCCGGTAGCTAAGTTCGGAATCGATAACCGCTGAAAGCATCTAAGCGGGAAGCGAGCCCTGAGATGAGTCATCCCTGACCCCTTGAGGGTCCTAAAGGGCCGTTGGAGACCACAACGTTGATAGGTGGGGTGTGTAAGCGTAGCGATACGTTGAGCTAACCCATACTAATTACCCGTGAGGCTTAACCATAC
Organism: Aeromonas sp. R7-5; assembly: GCF_040908015.1. Lineage (NCBI taxonomy): Bacteria > Pseudomonadati > Pseudomonadota > Gammaproteobacteria > Aeromonadales > Aeromonadaceae > Aeromonas > Aeromonas sp. R7-5. The sequence goes on from NZ_JBFOCZ010000001.1 coordinate 2,913, forward strand.
AACACCCAAGAAGTGTT
>NZ_JBFOCZ010000010.1:0-65881 GCF_040908015.1 Aeromonas sp. R7-5
CCACGGGCGCGGTGACCCTGATTGGAAACCCGGACTACGAGACCAAGGGAAGCTACAGCTTCACCGTGGTGGCCACCGATGCGGCAGGCAACGCCAGCGAGCAGGTGGTCACCTTGGGGGTCAACAACCTGGACGAAGTGGCCCCGACCATCACCTCGGGGACCACGGCCAGCGCCATCGATGAAAACAGCGGCGCCGGGCAGGTGGTTTACACCGTGACCAGCACCGACAGCGGCGACATCTCGACCGGCAGCACCAGCTACAGCCTGAAGGCGGGAGCGGACGCGGCGCTGTTCAGCATCAATGCTGCCACGGGTGCCGTGACCCTGACGGGCAACCCGGACTACGAGACCAAGGCCAGCTACAGCTTCACCGTGGTGGCCACCGATGCGGCGGGCAACGCCAGCGAGCAGGTGATCACCTTGGGCATCAATAACCTGGACGAAGTGGCGCCGACCATTACCTCGGGGACCACGGCCAGCGCCATCGATGAGAACAGCGGTGCCGGGCAGGTGGTCTATACCGTCACCAGCACCGACAGCGGCGACGTCTCGACCGGCAGCACCAGCTACAGCCTGAAGGCGGGAGCGGACGCGGCGCTGTTCAGCATCGATGCCGCCACGGGGGCGGTGACCCTGACCGGCAATCCTGATTACGAAGTCAAGGGGAGCTACAGCTTCACCGTGGTGGCCACCGATGCGGCAGGCAATGCCAGCGAGCAGGTGGTCACCTTGGGCATCAATAACCTGGACGAAGTGGCGCCGACCATCACCTCGGGGACCACGGCCAGCGCCATCGATGAAAACAGCGGCGCCGGGCAGGTGATTTACACCGTGACCAGTACCGATAGCGGCGACGTAGTGACCGACAGCACCAGCTACAGCCTGAAGGCGGGAGCGGACGCGGCGCTGTTCAGCATCAATGCCACCACAGGGGCAGTGACCCTGACGGGCAATCCGGACTACGAGACCAAGGGAAGCTACAGCTTCACCGTGGTGGCGACCGATGCGGCGGGCAACGCCAGCGAGCAGGTGGTCACCTTGGGGGTCAACAACCTGGACGAAGTGGCGCCGACCATCACCTCGGGAACCACGGCCAGCGCCATCGATGAAAACAGCGGTGCCGGGCAGGTCGTTTACACCGTGACCAGTACCGACAGCGGCGACGTCTCGACCGGCAGCACCAGCTACAGCCTGAAGGGGGGAGCGGACGCGGCGCTGTTGAGCATCGATGCCTCAACAGGGGCGGTGACCCTGACGGACAACCCGGACTACGAGACCAAGGCCAGCTACAGCTTCACCGTGGTGGCGACCGATGCGGCGGGCAATGCCAGCGAGCAGGTGGTCACCTTGTCTGTCGCACCAGCTATACCTGTTATCACTGGCATTGTGCTCGCCGGTGAGACCCTGGGCGTGGGGGATACTGCAACTATCACCATCTTTATCGACGATGATCATGGCATACCGCTAAACGCCATTGACGGCACCCTAGCGGGTTACGACCTCACCAACCTGACCCGTATCGACAACCAGACCTACAGCGCCCAGTTCACTGTTGTCGAGGGAGGGCAGAGCGTAGCTGTGAGCGGTTCGATACCGCTGTCATTTTCGCTGGAAGATGGCATCGGGCGTGATACTGCGCTTTACAACACGCCTGTGCCGGGTATGCAGGCGATCACCGATTATTCGACCACCGATTACCGGCTCTACGTTGACTCTGATGCCAGCGCCGCGGACTTGCTGAGCCTGGGTTTCAATATCCAGCACTCTTATGATTCCGACTTAGTCATCAGCCTGATCGCCCCCGATGACTCGAGTATCACGCTGGTGTATCAGAGGGGGGCGAGTGGTCACAACTTCATCGATACGGTGATTGCTCCAGGTGGCAGTGCGCTGGCGGATGGCTCGGCGCCTTTTACCGGCACCTTCACCCCAGAACAGGCCTTCAGCAACCTGACGGGGGGGGCGCGCGGGGTTTGGACGCTGCGGATAGCAGACGAGGCACAGGCGGATGTTGGCTATCTGCAGGGCTGGAACATCCAGTTCACGGACTACTCCGGCAGCATGGGGCCGACTTCGATAGATGCTGTATTACCCGTGATCACCTCCGCTGATATGGCCACGGCCATCGACGAGAATAGCAATGTTGGGCAAACCATCTACATTGCAGCGGCCACCGATGCCAACAACGTCACCTATAGCCTCAAGGCGGTGGACGACCATGCCGCCTTCAGCATCAACGCCAGCACGGGCGCGGTGACCCTGACGGGCAACCCGGACTACGAGACCAAGGTCAGCTACAGCTTCACCGTGGTGGCCACCGATGCGGCGGGCAATGCCAGCGAGCAGGTGGTTAGCTTGGGGATCAACAACCTGGATGACACAGCGCCGACCATTACCTCCGCTGCTACCGCAACAGCTATCAGCGAGAACAGTGGGGCAGGCCAAGTCGTTTACACCGTCACGAGCACTGACACCGACGACATAGTGACCGGCAGTACCAGCTACAGCCTGAAGGCGGGAGCGGACGCGGCGCTGTTCAGCATCAATGCCGCCACGGGCGCGGTGACCCTGACGGGCAACCCGGACTACGAGACCAAGGCCAGCTACAGCTTCACCGTGGTGGCCACCGATGCGGCAGGCAATGCCAGCGAGCAAACCGTCACCCTGGCTATCAACGACTTGGTGGATGAAACCGCACCGACAGTCAGCAGCATCGCCATCAGTGGGGAAAGCGGTGCACAGAGCGGGCGCCTGAATGCAGGCGATGTGGTCAGCGTCACCGTGACCATGGATGAAGCAACCGTGGTCGATACCACGGGCGGCACACCCCGTGTGGCGCTGAATGTCGGTGGCAGCACCGTCTACGCCGATTACGTTTCGGGCAGTGGTACGGCCTCCTTGCTGTTCCAATACATCATTCTGGCGGGTCAGACCGATGCCAACGGCATCAGTCTGGATGCCAATGCACTGCAAGCAAACGGCGGCACCCTGCGTGATGCGGCGGGCAATGCCGCTACCCTGACTCATGGTGCGGTAGGTGATAACGCCAGCTACCTGGTGGACACCACGGCCCCGGCTGTCAGCAGTGTGGGTATCACGGGGGCCAGCGGTGCACAGAGCAACACCCTGAATGCCGGTGACGTGGTCAGCGTCACCGTGACCATGGATGAAGCGACCGTGATCGATACCTCAGGCGGCACACCCCGTGTGGCGCTGAATATCGGGAGCAGCACCGTCTATGCCAATTACGTCTCGGGCAGTGGCACGGCCTCATTGCTCTTCCAATACACCATTCTGGCGGGTCAGGCCGATGCGAACGGCATCTCGATCGTTGCCAATGGCCTGGAGGCCAACGGTGGCACCCTGAGCGATGCCGCGGGCAATGATGCGAACCTGAGCCATTCCCAGGTGACCGACAACGCCAGCTACCTGGTGGATACCACGGCGCCTGTGGTGAGCGGGGTCAGCAGCTCTACGGCAGCGGGTACCTATGGAGTGGGGAGTGTGATCAGCATCCAGGTCGGTTTCAGCGAGGCGGTCACCGTCTCTGGCACGCCGCAACTGACTCTGGAAACCGGCGCCACGGATCGGACCATCAATTACGTCAGTGGTTCAGGCTCCAATACCCTGACCTTCAACTACACGGTGCAGGCGGGGGACACCAGTGCCGATCTGGATTACCTGAGCGCGGGGGCGCTCGGCCTCAATGGCGGCACCATCCGCGACGTTGCCGGCAACAACGCCACCCTGACCTTGCCGACCCCGGGTGGGACCGGTTCGCTCGGGGCAAATGAAGCCATCGTGATCGACACATCTGGGCCTGTGGCCGACACCAGCATAGTGGTGTTTGACCTGGTGCAGGGGGTCAGTTCCGACCACAGCAGCCGTACTTTCGATGCAAATACCAGTTACACCATTTATATCCGTGTTGAGAGCCAGAAGGCCGAGATGAGCACGGCAGGTAATGGGCCTGGAACCTGGGGAATGTGGTCGGGGGCCAATAATCTGGGGGCGGATGACAAGGTGGTGTTTGTGGGAACGGGGCAGGGGGTCATGGCCAAGAGCGGCTCGCAATGGCGCGTCGTAGGAAGAGCGGATGCAGGCCGTAATGGTTCGAACACACAGGATTACTATGCGATATATACGATGTCAGTTCTGGGCATGACGGTTTATGCCAAAGGAACAGTCTATCGTGGCATAGCATGGAGCACCGGACAGGTTCCGGGGGCTCTCTATGGGAACGGCGATTTGTGGAACGGCACCTGGGCCCACATCAATGCGGGAAAAGTCTTCAATGATGCACATATGCTCCAGATGCCAAACGGTGTCCTGACCTCTCAAGGGCTGGTCTGACCCGGCTCTAATTATCCACCCTTATCGCCCCTCATGGAGGGGCGATCCAGTCCCAGGATCCCGCGGTTCCCATGAGTTCACTCTCCCTATTGCGCACGCTGGCCTTGCAGCAACAATTTGTGCTGTTGCAGGAGGCCTGCAGCGCCCCACAACACCCCGCCGAACAGGTATTGCTGGCGCTGGCCTGTGCCCAGCTTGGCGAGCTGGATGCTGCACGCCACGCGCTGGCAGGGCTGGATCTTGCCGCTCTTGACGTCGACGGACGTGTCGACCTGGCTGCCGTCCAACTGCTCTTGGGTGAGCTCGACATGGCGCAGGCGCTGCTCGAGGCAGCCCGGCATGACGCACCGGATCATGCGTTGCTGCTGGCGCGGCTGGCGACCTGCCAGCTCAGGCGCCAGCAGACGGCGGCGGCGCGGCAACTGTATGAGCGCAGCCTTTTCCTGGCGCCCAATATCCTGTTCTATCAACAACTGCTGCGCCTCTATTTGCAGGACGGGGCCATCGCATTGGGCGAGCAACTGCTGACCCGGGCCGAGGCCTTCTGGGAGGGGGAGCAGGAGCACTGGCCCGAGCCACAGGCGGCCTGGCATAGCCAGCAATTGCGAGGTCTGCGTCTGGAGTTGTGGCTGGCGGCAGAGGAATATGCCGTCGCCGATGCCTGGCTGGACGAGCAGCAACGCTTGCTGGACGAAGAGGATTATTGCGGCCTGGTCAGGGGGTACGCCCAGCGGCTGGCCGAGCAAGGTCGCCATGCCCAGGCCGAGGATGCCTTGTGCCGGGGAGGAAGAGAGTATCCCGACCATCCCGGCTTGCATCAGCATCGCGCCGAGCTGGCTGAGCTGCAAGGGCGCTCGTCCCAGGCCATCGCCTTGCTGCGGCGGGCCATCCATCTGGCGGGCCAGCAGCAACAGCCCGTGCTGGCATTGCGCCTCAAGCTGGTTGCCGTCGCGACCCAGGGGCAGACGGCGCTGGCCAGAGAGATGGCCACTCAGGCACTCGAAGAGGCGCAGGCATTGCCGCCGTCAGAGCGTCTCGACGGGGCTTCCCGATCCCACTGGCTGGCCGAAGCACAGGTGGCGCTGGCCGGGGTCGAGGCGCAGGAGCAGCAGTATGATGAAGCCGACGCGCGCTACAGCCAGGTGCTGCAAGCGCATCCGCAACAGGTGCCGGCCTTGCTGGGGCTGGGGCAGTTGTACCTGCAACTGGGACGAATTGAGGAGGCGGTGGCGCTGTTTGAACGGGTCAAGGTGCTCGACCCGGTGCGCGGATATGCCTCGCTTATCAATGCGCGGCGCTTCCCGGAGGATGACGCCACCCTGCACCATCTGGAGGTGCTGGCCCGCCGCCCCGGTCCAGAGGGGCTGGTGAAACCCGGTCTGCTGTTGCAGTTGGCGGCCTCCTGGGAGAAACGCCAGGACTATGCCAAGGCCTTTGCACTCGCCGATGAGGCCAACAGCGCCAGCCGCGCCTTGCTCGGCTATGACCCGGCGGCGCACCGGCAAGCTTGCGCGCGCATCCGTCATGCCTTCAGCAGATCGCTCTATGAACATCGCCGGGGTATTGGCAATGACTCGACGCTGCCAGTGTTCGTGCTGGGCATGCCGCGCTCCGGCACCACGTTGATCGAGCAGATGCTGGCCGGCCACAGCCAGGTGCATGGTGCGGGCGAGCTGGGGCTCATCCCCGGCGTGATTGCGGGCCTTGAACGGTGGGAGCGCCGGGTCGGTTCCGGCCGACATTACCCCGACTGTGTGGACGATCTGGACGCCAAGGTGATCGCGGGCATCACGGGCAATCTTCTCAAAGAGCTGCGGGAGTATGCTCCCGGGGCGCGGCATGTGGTGGACAAGCTGCCCCACAACTTCGAGAACATCGGTCTCATCAAGCTGCTCTTCCCCCATGCGCGGATCATCTCGGTGCGGCGGGATCCCCGCGATATCGCCATCTCCAACTACTTTACCGATTACGCAGCCAAACACGGCGGCATGGGCTTTGCCTATGACCTGACCTGGATAGGGGAGCAGCTCGCTGACCATAACCTGCTGATGCACCACTGGAACCAGCTTTTCCCCGGGGAGATCCTGGAGGTGATCTACGAGGATGTGCTGGCGGACCCCGAACGCGAGGCGCGGCGCATGCTGGATTACGTCGGGGTGGCCTGGGAGCCTCAGGTCCTCAATTTCAGCGAGTTGCAACGGCCGGTGAAAACAGCCAGCGTCTGGCAGGTGCGCCAGCCGCTGTACAAGAGCTCCATGGCCAGATGGGCGTGTTACGAGGCCCATCTGGCCCCGCTGCTGTGCGGCACCAATGCGCGCATCCAATGGCAGCCAATCGACGACATGGTGGCGCTACCCGTGCCCGGCTTGCTGGAAACGGGCGTGGCGCGCTACCGCGAAGAGAAGCTGGACGAGGCCGAGCACTGCTTCAAGCAGTTGCTGCATCACCTGCCCGAGCACGCTGCCGCCACCTTCATGGTGGGGCTTGTCTATGTGCGCAAGGGCCATCTGGCCGAAGGCATCGCCCTGATGCACAAGGCCCACGAACAGTGCCCCTGGCATGGGCAATGGCGCGAGGATCTGGCGCAGGCATATACGCTATCGGGCGAGCCGGAAAAGGCGGCGCAGCTGATGCGCAAGGTGCCGCCTGTGGCACAGACAGCCTTGCCCCACAACGAACAGGAAATCGACGAAGAATGTTCATGGTAACTAGCTTGCCGCAGTTGAGGCGACATGGCCTGCTGCTCCTGAGCCTGGCCGTGTTGACCCTGCCCGCGAATGCACAACAGGCCGATGGCTTGCAGGCGGCGTTGCAGGCGGCCCTGAGCCAGCACCCTGCCGTGAGTGGCAAACGGGCACAGATCGAGGCAAGGGAATACTCTGCCGATGCAGCCCGCAGTCAGCGCTACCCCAGCGTGACTGCCCAGGTGCAGCAGGATGCTGAAGCCACCACGGGGGAGGATCGCGCCACGCCGGTGACGTTGCGCGCTCGCCAACCTTTGTGGGCATTCGGGCGCATCGACAACAGCATTGCGTTTGCCGATGCCGACACAGAGGTCGAGCGTGTCGACCTGCTGCGAGTGCGGCGCCAGTTGCTGGAGCAGACCGCCGTGGCCTACTCCAATGTCCTTGGCAGCCGTCAGCGCCTGGAGGTGGTTCAAGCCAGTCTGGCTGCCCATCAGTCGCTGTTCGAGCAGATCAGCCGCCGGGAGCAGGGTCAGCTGGCATCGACGGCCGATGTTCGCCTGGCGGCCACTCGCCTCGCGCAAGCCAGGGCGAGGGTGGAGCGATACGAAGGGGAGCTGGCCATTGCGAGAAGCGATCTGCTGGCCCTGACCCAGACGCCCGTACCGGCCCGACAACCGGTGACACCGGATCTGCTGCAGGTCAGCGAGGGCGAGGCATTGCACCAGGCCGCCCTGCAGGGCAGCGCCGAAGTGCGTTACAAGAAGCAGGAGATCGAGCGGGCCAGGGCGAGTGTGGAGCAGGTCAGAACAGCCTCCATGCCCACGCTCTACCTGCAAGCAGAGCAGGATTACGATCAGCCATCCTACCGGGATGATACCCGGGTCAGTTTGGTGCTGGAGGGCACGCTGGAGGGGATGGGCTTTGCGACCCGAGGCAGGACAGACGCAGCGGTGGCGCAGCAGAGCGCGGCCGAAGATGACCTGGCCTACGCCGTCAGCGAGCTGGAGCGCAGCGTGCGTCGCCTGCAACGCAGCCGTGAGCTGCAGGCCGGGCTGGTGCGGGTACAGACTGAGTCACTGGCGGAGTTGGGGGCCGTGCTGGGATCCTATCAACGCCAGTATGTGGCAGGGACCAAGAGCTGGCTCGATGTGCTGAATATCCAGCGCGAATTCAGTGAACAGCAGTTGCAACTGGTCCAGGCAAAGAGTGACTGGGAGATTTACTCCTTGCAATTGGCTGCCCTGACAGGGGGGCTGGATCCCCTGGTGACCTTGAACGGTGAGGAGTTACAACCCCATGGATAGGCAAACCGCCGAGCAGGCGCCGCACGGCATGTCATCTGCGTTGGTGACACACTTGTTGGCTACGTTACAGATCCCGTTCGACCGCGATGCACTGGCACAGGCGTGGGAGCAAGCGGCGCCAGCCACTGCCACCCTCGGGCCCGCACAGTGGTTGAGGCAGGTACTGATCCAGGCCGGATTGAAGAACCTTGCACCCGTGCAACTCGCCTGGCGTCGTCTTGATCAGCGCCGCTTGCCGGCACTGGTCTGTTCCCAGGGGGAGTGGGTGCTGGCGGAGCGGGATGCCACGGGTTGCCTGACCCTGCTCGATGGGGCAGGGATGCGCCGTGAGGCCGATGAGAGCGAGCTGCAGGATGCCCTGGTGGTCTGGCTGCGGGCACCGGTGAGCAGACGTGCCGATGCCGACAGTGTCTTCTCCGGCAACCTGGCGTCTCGCCTGGTGTGGCGAGAACTCTTTCGAGAGCGGGGCTGGCTGTGGAAAGTCATCGTGGCCACCGTGCTGGTGAACCTGCTGGCCGTCGGCACGTCCATTTTCGCCATGCAGGTCTATGACCGTGTGGTGCCGACCCTGGCCTATTCGACCCTGACCACCCTGGTAACCGGCATGGGATTGATCATCCTGCTGGACTGGATGCTGAAGATCACCCGGGCCAGGATCCTGGACAGCCTCTCCTGTGCCGTCGACAAGCGGGTTTCGCAGCAGGTCTTCGAGCATGTACTGCATCTGCGCCTGGATCAGCAGCCGCGCAGCCTGGGCACTCTGGCGGCCCAGGTTGGCGGGCTGGATGCCGTGCGTCAGTTCTTCAGTGCCGGCGTGGTGTTTGCACTGGTGGATCTGCCCTTTGCTGCCCTGTTTCTGGCATTTATCGCCATCATCGGCGGCGCGGTGGGCTGGGTGTACACCCTGCTGCTGCCAGTGGCATTGCTGCTGGGATATGTCAGCCAGTGGCGCCTTCGCGCCTTGCTGTCACAGCAGATGCTGCGCAGCAACGAGCGCCAGGGGTTGCTGGTCGACACGATCCGGGGCGCAGAGACGATTCGCGCCAACAATGCCGGCTGGCGTTTTGCACAGGAGTGGCAAGACGTGACGGCGACCATCGATGGCTACAACATCCAGCAGAAGGCGGTCAGCAGTTTCTCCAGCGTCAGCACCAGCAGCCTGTCAACCCTGGCTTATGTGGCCGCCGTGGTTGTCGGGGTATGGCAGATCGAGGCAGGCCTCCTGACGATGGGGGGGATGATCGCGTGCAGCATCCTGGGGGGGCGGGTGATCGCCCCCATCGCCCAGAGCGTCCAATATCTTGCGCAGTGGCAGCAAGTCAGACAGGCGTTGCAGATGGTGCACCAGGTCTTGTCCCTGTCGCGGGATCGGCGCCCGGAGCAGCAACTGCTGCTGCCGGACGAACTCCCCAGGGAGGTGGCCCTGGAGCGCGTGCGTTTCGCTTATCCCGAATCGCCCATCTGCCAGCTCGACATCGAGCGCCTGCAGTTCAAATCCGGTGAGCGGGTATTGCTGGTCGGGCCGATCGGGTGTGGCAAGTCGACGCTGCTCAAGATGCTGGCCGGCCTGTATTGCCCCAGCGAAGGCCGCATCCGTCTGGGAGACGCCGATCTGTGGGAAATCGATCCCCAACTGGTGGCAAGCCAGGTGGGGTATCTGCCGCAAGCCGTACAGCTGTTCAAGGGCACCCTGCGCAGCAATCTGGCCCTGACCGGCGTGACCAGCGACTCTCGCCTGCTGCAGATCACCCGCGAGCTCGGCATCGACGGCATTGCGGCATCCAGCCCTCAGGGGATGGATCTCGTGATCAGCGAGGGAGGAGAGGGGCTCTCTGGCGGCCAGAGGCAGCTGGTTGCGCTTGCTCGCGTCCTGATCAACCAGCCCAGGGTATGGCTGCTGGACGAACCGACTGCGGCCCTTGACGGCGAATCTGAGCAGCGTGTCTGGACGGCCTTGCAAGGGGCGATACAGCCCGAGGATATCGTGATTGTGGCGACCCACAGGCCCATGGCGGCCGCCCGGCTGGCGACGAGGGTCATCGCCATGCAACAGGGGCGGGTGGTAAAAGATGGCACGCCGGATCGGGTGCTGACACAGATGCTCGCCCGACCGGCGGCATCTTCGCACCCTGGCAAAGGAGGAATGCTTGATGTGGTCTGATCGTTTCCTGCAAGACGATGATGCGCGTACCCAGGCTCGGATCCGCAAGTTGCAGAACTCTCACCGGGGCCGTCAGGGCTGGTTGTGGATAACGGCGCTCCTGATGGCGATCTTTGTTGCCTGGGCCTCATGGTTTCGGGTGGACGAAGTCGCCCGTGCCACGGGCGAGGTCATTGCCAGCAGCCGGGTGCAGATCATCCAGTCGGTGGATGGCGGCGTGCTGGAGCAGTTGCTGGTCAAGGAGGGGGACAGGGTGGCCCCCGGTCAGTTGCTCGCCCGTCTGGAGCAGACCAGAGTGGGGGCGTCGGTCGGAGAAGTGGAGGCCCGCCTGTTTGCGCTGGAGGCGAGGGCCACCCGGCTGCGGGCGGAAGTCATCGGTGAACCGCGACTCACCTTCTCACCTGACCTGCTGGCACGCTCTCCCGAGACGGCCCGTGTCGAGGAAGCGCTGTTCAAGCAGCGCCAGACCGGCCTCAGGGAAGAGCTGAGAACCATGCGAGTGGCGGTGTCACTGGCCCAGAAGGAGCTGCGTCTGGTGGAGCAGCTCTATGCTGATGGCGATGCCAGCGGCTCCGAACTGCTGCGGGTGCAGCGTGGGCTCAACGAGGCCGAGGCCCGGCTGGTGAACCGGCGCAACCAGTTCCTTGAGGAGGCCAGACTGGAGCTGGCCAAGGCGGAGGATGACATGGCGCAGGGCGTGCAGACCCTGACCCTGCGCAAGCAGGAGCAGCAGGACAGCATGTTTACCGCCATGGTGCCTGGCATCGTCAAGAACATCCGGGTCACCACGGTGGGCGGTGTGCTCAGGGCCGGGGAGGAGCTGATGCAGATCATCCCGGTCGACGACGATCTGATGATTGAGGCCAAGGTGAGCACCGCGGACATTGCCCGTGTGGTGCCGGGTCTGGAAGCGACGATCCGTTTCGACACCTTTGACTACACCATCTTTGGCGGCGTGAAGGGGGAGGTGGCCTATGTCAGTGCTGACAGCCTCAAGGAAGAGACCAGTCGCGGCATGGACATCTATTATCGCGTGCGGATCAAGCCTGCCAGCTACCCCGTGACCTCCACGACGGGCAGGGAGATCGATGTGTTGCCGGGGATGACGGCCCAGGTGGATATCCGCACCGGTGATCGTACCGTGATGGACTACCTGCTCAAGCCCCTGCGCAAGACCCTGAGCGAGTCATTCGGAGAGCGCTAGATGGGATTGAGGGGACGTGACCTCGTCCCCGAGCTGATGCCTGCCTGATCTGGCGGGCATGGCGCACAGGCCGTGGCGAGGGTTGTCGCTCCCCGAGGCCCGCCATGTGGCGCCCGGGATGAGGGGGAAATGGCGCAGAAACGCACAAGGGGCTGGCATCATGACGATGCCAGCCCCTTGCTGTGTATGGTGTTCCCGACTGGAGTCGAACCAGTGGCCTGTCCCTTAGGAGGGGACCGCTCTATCCTGCTGAGCTACGGGAACCTTGTGGCGGGCATTATACAAGAAGCATTGTGCTTTTAAACCCTTGATTCCTATTCCAATACGGCCAGGTCACCGATTTGGACATTGAACGGCGAATATTTGTTCTGACTGCTGATGATGGCGCCATCCTCGAACACCTGCACCACCTCGAACAGACCGTCAGCGGGGTTGCGCATCACCCTGGACTTGCCATAGGGGTCGACGAAGTCGGCGCTGTGCTGAACCCGGAACTGGTCCCCGAGCTTGACCCCGTTGCGACGGCCCAGGTTGATGTGGGGGCCGCGCTCGTGCTGGGCCACGATCCGGGCGGTGACGGGGGCACAGGCGAGTTCGGCGGCGATGTCCTGGGCCGCCTCCATCAACTGGTAGCCCACCTCCTGGCCAAAGCTCGACTGCCAGAACTGGCCGCCGCTGCTGCCCACCTGTTCCCGCTTGGAGAAGGTCCAGTTGGCGCGGCCCTTGTACTCCTTGCGGCCGAGCAGGCTGCCGTTGATGCCGTCGAACAGGTAGAGCTGCATGGAGAAGTTGCGCACGGGATCCTCATACCAGCTGGTGAGGGCGTTGCCCTGGGGCTCGAGGGAGAGGTCGTCGATGCTGCCGAGCACCAGATACTGGCTGTCGGTGCGCAGGCTCAGGGCCTTGATCTCCTCGAGGGCGCTGCGATCCCCCTGTTGCAGATGGAGAGGGTCGATGCGCAGATTCTCGTCCAGCCACTGGCGAGCGACCACCTGGGGTGTCGTCGCCAGGGTTTCAAACAGCCGGCGGGAGAGATCGGCGGGCATGTCGTCCAGGGCACCGGTGCTCGCCTGGTCCGGGTAGCGCATGCGCAGGCGCACCAGCGTCAAATCCTTGGCGTAGTGCTGGGTCTGGCAGATCTGCCGCTCCGCCTGGATGTCGGCCACGAGGGTGATGTACATGCGGCCGTTGCGCACCTCTTCGCGCTTGAGGCGGTACTGACGGATGTCGCCGCCGGAGCGGATCTGGATCTGCTCGGAGCGCAGGCTGCCGTTTTCCAGGCGCTGGATGCTGGAGACGGAGGCACCGCTGGCCAGCAGCGCCTGGCGCAGGGCATCCCGGGTCGCCTGCTCGCGAGCGTAGACCTCGTCGCCCCCCAGAATGGCGGCACTGCCCTGGGCCTCGATAAGTTCGGCCCTGGCCGACAGGCTGGCCAGCAGCAGGGTGAACAGCAGCGAAACTTTCATAACAAACACCTTGAGTGGGCGACCCCGCTGCCGCCGGTGGGGCGGGTCAGGGATCCTGGACACAGATCCGGTCTGCACCGGAGCGGGTGACCAAATAAAAGCAAGAACCATGCCTTCTTCCCTGGCCGGAGCCCCTACGGTGGGCTCCGGTGGCGCAATGCGCGCCTCTGCCCGGGGATCATCGAGGATCCTGCGCGCATTCCCGCCTCAAGTGTTGGCGGTTGCGACCGATAACAGGTCAGGTGCAGATACAGGAAAGGTATCCATGAAGAGAGTTATCACGGTGCTGGCGGTGGCACTGGCATTGGTCGGTTGCGGGTCGGCCGACCCCATCAATCGGGAGCTGGGAGACCCCCGCCAGGCGGCGAAGGGGATGGAGCTCAACTGGCTGGTGGCCCGCATGACGGATCAGCTGATGGAGCGCAAGTCCCTCACGACTCTGACCGAGCCCATTGCGGTCGCCTCCTTTGTCGATCTCGACACCTTGAAGGACACCAACTGGATGGGGCAGCAGATCGAGGAGAGCTTTATCTACGAGCTGAACCGGCGCGGTGAGGTGGTGGTGGACTTCAAGACCACGGGCAACATCCAGGTGACCCCGCAGGGGGACTTCGTGATGAGCCGCAACTACAAGGATCTCTCGTCCCGGCTGCCCATCTCCCGCATCCTGACCGGCACCTTCAGCCGCAATCAGCAGGGGATCCTGGTCAACGCCCGCATCATCGATCTGCGCACCAAGATGGTGGAGACCACGGCCCAGAGCCTGATCCCGAAACAATATTTGTCCGGTGCCAGCAACTCCTTTGGCCGGGCCTCCATCAATCGCGGTTACCTGATGCGGGGGGGCCAGAGCCCGTCCGGCCATCTGGTCAACCTGACCCCTTGAGGTGGCGCGTCATGAAGCGTGAAGCGGGCTGGCTGACATTGAGCCGTGAAACATCGGGTGTGGTGAACAGGAAAACGGGGAAACAGCGATGAAAATCTTGTTGGGTTGCCTGATGGCCATGTTGCTGACGGCGTGCAGTGGCAACCGGGTGGTGAACTATGACGTGGGCGAGAAGCCCGATGACTTCCCGGTGCTCAAGGCGGTGGGGTATGCGGTGATCGACATCCAGCCCGGTCCCTCCCAGTCCGAGAAGATGTTGCAGGCGATCCGCGCCTCCAAGATGGACGCCTACCGGGAGCTGGCGGAGCAGCTCAACGGCCAGCAGGTGCGCGGCCAGAGCAGCTACAAGGACCTGACCCAGACCTCCAACTCCCTGGATGTGTCGGTGGCGGGCATGGTGCGCGGTGCCCGGGTGGTGGCGACCTATCCCCGTGGCAACACCTATGCCACCGAGCTGGAGCTCGACACCCGCAACCTCTATCACCTGAACCAGCTGATGGCGGGCCAGTTCTAGGGCGGGTCCGGGGGGCGCCGGCATCAGCCCGGCGATCATCACGGTACAGACAAAGGCGAGCGCAGGCTCGCCTTTTTGTTTGGCCGGGAAAGAGCTCGGATCTGCGGGGAATAACCGGGGCTGGCGTCTTGGACGGATAGGGCCTGCGGTGAGGATAACCGTGGTTGAGGGGCCGGGCGGGATCCGGCCTGTGGCGAGGAAAAAGGGGGCTGAGGTAGTACAAGAGGCGCCCGGGCGCCGGAATGGCGGCCTTTTTTGTTTAGGGAAATCTAACGATGTAGCCATGTCGTTAAATAAAGCCAAACGATAGAAAGGCCCGGCAGGCGGCAAAAGGGGGCCGCAACGGGAGGAAGATGGCCTGATGGTGAGTGGAAAGACAGCAGCGCCAGGATCCCGGGTCCACGAGGAAGGGGGTGGAGGGCGGTTTAATGCCGGAAGGGAAGGGCGGGACTGGGCCGCGTCTCACGGGGAGGGGGCAGAGAGCACAAAGGCGAGCCGGGGCTCGCCTTTGTGTGGCAGGGGCGGGATCCGCTCCCCATCAGCTTCCCATCAAGACGGGCGGCACGGCGGTCGGCTTGACGTCTTCGCTCGGGTAGCAGCCCAGCACCTTGATGTAGCGGGTGATCTTGGTCAGCTCCAGCAGGGCGGCCTGCATGGCCGGGGTCTGCAGGTTGGCGGAGACATCCAGGTAGAACATCTCCTCCCAGGGGTTGCCCTGCACCGGACGGGATTCGAGTTTGGTCATGTTGATCTCGTGGCTGCGCAGCACCAGCAGCGCCTCCACCAGGGAGCCCGGCTTCTGGGAGGTGGACATGATGAGGGTGGTCTTGGCCGGGATCTGGGGCGCCACGTCGATGGGCTTGCGCGCCACGACTATGAAGCGGCTGTAGTTCTCCTTCTGGTTGGCGAGCTGCTCGGCCAGCACGTCCAGGCCGTAGAGCTCGCCGCCGGCGGCGCTGCCGATGGCCGCCGCTTCCGGGCTTGCCAGCTCCTTCACCTTCATCATGGCGCTGGAGGAGGAGTCGCAGATTTCGTGGCGCGCCCCTTCCAGCTTGCTGAGGTAATGGGAGCACTGCTGGAACACCTGGGGATGGGCGTAGAAGGTCTTGATGCGGGACAGCTCGGTCGGCACGGCGGTGAGGATGCAGTGCTCGATGGGATAGGTGAGCTCACCCACGATGGAGAGGGTGGTGTGCTGCATCACGTCGTACACCTCGTTGATGGAGCCCGAGCTGGTGTTCTCGATGGGCAGCACCCCGAAGGCGGCGCGGCCCGACTCCACGGTGTCCAGCACCTCGCGGAAGTTCTGGCAGTTCACCTCGATCACCTGATCCTTGTAGCGGGCCAGGTACTTGCGGGCGGCCAGGCTCGAGTAGGAGCCGCGTGGTCCCAGGTAGGCGACGCTGGTCATGGGCTCCTGCTGCTGGGGGTTGAGCAGGCTCTGCAGGTAGGCCTGCTGGGAGAGCACGGAGTCTTCGATGATGGTGTGGTAGATGCGGGTGATGTACTGGGCATCCAGTCCGAGGGCGCGCCCTTTCTGGATCAGGGCGACCAGCAAGTCCTGTTCGCGCTGGTGGTCACGGATGGGACGGGGATTGGCCTGCTTGGCGCGGGCGACCTCGATGCTGAGGGTCTTGCGTTTGGCCAGCAGGGCGAGCAGCTCCTGATCCAACTGGGTGATGTCGTGTCTGATCTCGTCGAGCGTTGCCATGGTGGTTCCCTATCCAGTGATTCTGTGGTGTGTGGTGCAAAAAAAAGCCTCCGCTGGGGAGGCTCGATTCGTCTTTGGTTTCTGTTTACGCGAATGGTTCACGTGACGACGGGCCTTCCCTCATGTGGGCCGGGTAAACGAGAAAACAAAGAAGAATGGTGTGTTCATGGGCGTGTCCTGAATGTAACGCCATAACCATTAAGGGATTTGGCGGTGCGATGCAAGTAAAACTTGCCCGGGGGCGTTGAACGGGGCAGGGTGGTGGCTCGGGTTGCCGGGGGAGAGTGAGCGTCGTTCTGGTCCCTGTTTGTGGCAACCGCTGTGACCACATCCGTGGCAACAACACATAGAGGGGACGAGACGATGGCGGTGATCTTCGATCTGGGCAGGGTGGTGGTGCGCTGGGATCCGGTGGCCATAGTGAGTGGGGTGCGCGGACCCGAGGGGGCGACAGCGATCGCGGAGCAGCTGTTCAACCACCCGGACTGGCTGGAGGTGGACAGGGGGACCCTCTCCCTGCACACCATGGCCCGTCAGGCGCAGGGGCGCACCGGCCTGTCGATGGCGGAGAATCTGGCCATCTTGCAGGCGGTGCCGTCCTCCCTTGTGCCGGATCCCGCCATGGTGGCGCTCATCGAAGAATTGCACGGTGCAGGCCACCCCCTCTATGCCCTCTCCAACATGGGGCACGCCAGCATCGACTGGCTGGAGCTGCATCAGTCCTTCTGGCGCTTCTTCAGCGGCAAGGTGGTGTCGGCCCGGGTGCGGATGCTCAAGCCCGAGCCCGACATCTACCGCTATCTGCTGGTGTCGTTCGACCTCAAGGCTGGGGAGTGCCTCTTTATCGACGACAGCCCGGCCAACGTGGCGGCGGCCGAGGCGCTCGGTCTGCGGGGGCTGATCTTCACCGATCCGGCCCGGTGCCGGGCGCATCTGATCGATCAGGGGTTGTTGCCTGCCTGAGGGGAGCCAGTTTCGCTTCGCAGCGAAAAAAGTGGGGGAGGCGTTGATTTGGAGCAAATAATGTACAGTTTTACCCGCACTCTTTAAGTGTATATTCAGCTTGGGGCGGGCAAAATGGTATCCAGTTCATCATCCGGAGTTGTTGTTATGGATGCCAATGTCGTTGCGCTGAATCGGGGATACGATCAGACCTTTCAAGCCAGGGAACAGAGGCTCATCAACACCCTGGCCGGTTACAGCGAACTGCTTGTCTCCTTCTCCGGCCGACTGGAATCCTGCTACAGCATGGATCTGTGCCGGGCCAGCGGGGTGCGATTTCGCGCCATCACCCTGGACAACCCCACCCTCAGCCGCCAGTCGGTGGCCAGGGCACAGCGCTACTGCCGGCACTACGGCATCCCCCATCAGGTGCTCAAGACCGACGAGATGATCTTCAGCGCCCACCTGGGCCACCTCGCCGAGGTGACCGACCCGGTGCGCTACCTCTGCCAGCAGCTCGAACATGAAGAGGGACCGCCGCTGCTGATGTCGGCCTCGGTGGAGGAGAAGCGGGAGTACCTGCGCCGATTCCACAGCCTGCCCGCCAACACCCTCTGGATCTTTGCCGAGCAGGGGATGACCAACCGGGATTTTCGCTACGGCTTTCACAAGCGGCAACTGGCGCTCTGGGGAGACGTGGGGGAGGCCTGCCTGAGCCGGCGCTTTGTCGATATGACCTCCCTGGACAGGCGGCACCTGCGGATGGTCGACATGGCCGAGCAGATGCTGGTGGACATGGGGCTGGGGGGAGCCCAGGTCTTCTTCCATACCCTGGGTGACAGGGTCACCACCCTTGCGAGGATCCGGGTGCCCGAACGGCTGCGGGCCCTGGTGTTCGACATGCAGCCCACCATCCAGAAGGCCCTCAGGAGTGCCCAGTTCGATCTGGTGACCCTGGATCTGGCCACGCTGGAGGATCCCCACCCCCTGGTCATCTGAGCCGGGGCGTAACGTGGGGGGGGTCATAGGCAAGGAGGGCGCGACTCTTTATACTGCCCCCTTCGCATCCTTTATCGAGTGCCTGCCCATGAAACCCCTCTCCCGACTGCTGGTCGCCCTCTGTCTGTGCCCTCTGCTGGCCGAGGCGGCTCCCCTGCACCAGATCACCTTGCCGGATGGTCGCCAGGTGCAACTCAATGACGATTTCACCTGGGAATACCTGCTGGTCAAGCCGGCAGCCACGGTAGCCGGTCAGGCAGTGACGGCGAGTGTCGCGGCCCCGGTGCTGACCGAGCAGGCCATGGCCCATCCCGACTTGCTCTCCCAGGCGACCCGGGACGGCATCACGGTGAAGCTGGACCAGGTGGCGGGGGACGATCCCCTCAGCCTGCAGTTCGTGGTGAGCAACACCGGCAGTCGCAACGTGGTGCGCGTCAACGGCAGCCTGACCCTGTTCAGCGCCGACGGGGTGCAGCTCTCGAGCGAGCCCGTGCGCTTCTGGGTCGGGGAGAACCGCCTGCCTGACTCCTACCTGCGCAAGGGGGAGGCGCGCGCCTCCCGGGCCATCGAGCTGGCACGCCCCGCCGGCCTCACCGGCAAGCCGCTGGTGCGGGTGCAGATCGACGAGGTGGAGTTCCGCTAGGATGACGGCGGGGGAGCCCTCGCTCCCTCGCAGAGTGTTGCACCGGTAACCGCCAGCAATATCCGCTTACATCTGACATGGTTTGGCAACAGCTTGCTCCTCGGCGTTGCCCCCTTTGCCCGTCACAATGGCTCCATTCCAGTTAGGTCCGCCTAACTCAACCCATGGAGTCAACAAAATGCAAAAGATCGCACTGTCTGTTCTGGTTCTGGCCGGTCTCTCTTCCACCTCCGTCCTGGCGCAAGATGCCTTCAGCTATGCCAAGGGCTCTGCCACCTGGGCCCACACCAAGTCTGACTACATCGGTGGCAAGGATGGGGAGAACCGCGACTTCGGCGGCCTGAGCCTGGATCTCTCCAAGAGCTTCACCAGCAATGTCTATGGCCGGATCGGCAGCGAATACACCTCCCGCAGCAGCGGCAACGACAGCATGGCCATCTCCAGCCTGGGGATGGGTGTCTACACCCCCCTCAGCACCGGCCTGAACCTCTACGGTGAAACCGGCCTGATGGGCTACAGCCTGGAACGGGAGCTGGCCTCCGATGTGAACCATTCCGGCTGGGATACCCTGGCCCGCAAGAAGAGCGGCAGCCTCTACGGAGAAGTGGGCCTGCGCTACGACATCGGCGCCGTCGAGCTCTCCACCGGCTATCGCTACGCCAACATGACCGACGACATGCACGACTTCAAGGCGGGGGCGGCCTACAAGCTGACCCAGAACCTGGCCCTCACCGCCGACTACACCTATCGCAACTGGGATCTGCAAAAAGGCTCCATCTCCAGCCTGGGTGTGAAATACAGCTTCTGATCATCCTTCCTGCAGGGTCTTCACCTTTACCCATGACTTCGGTCATGGGTTTTTTTTATGGGGGCTGATCCGCCCGCCGCCCCCTGGCCGTATCAGTTCGCAATAGTTATACAGCTTCCAATTTTTTGTATAACTGCTATAACTTACTCAAGGCTTATACAAGGGGCTTCATCATGTACAAGATCAAGGTCGGTATCAGTGCCTGTCTGCTCGGCCAGGAAGTGCGCTTCGACGGGGGCCACAAACGATCCAGTTTCTGCGAACGGGATCTGGGTGCCCATTTCGACTATCACCCCGTCTGCCCCGAGATGGCCATTGGCCTGGGGGCACCCCGCGCCGCCATCCGGCTGGTGAAACGCCAGGGCGAGGTGCGGGCCGAGGCAAGCAACGGCAGCTTCGATGTCACCGACAAGCTGATTGCCTTCAGCGAGCAGAAGGCACGCCAGCTCGACTTCCTCTCCGGCTACATCCTCTGCGCCAAGTCCCCCAGCTGCGGCATGGAGCGGGTACGTATCTATGGCGCCAACAACGAGGGGAGCGCCAAGGAGGGGGTCGGCCTCTTCGCCAAGGCGCTGATGGAGGCCAACCCCCTGCTGCCGGTGGAGGAAGATGGCCGCCTGTGCGACCCCATCCTGCGGGAAAACTTCGTGCTGCGGGTCTTCGCCTACCACGACTGGCAGCAGCTCTGCGCCCGGGGGATCACCGCCTCAGCCCTGATCCGCTTCCATTCACGCTACAAGTACCTGGTGCTCTCCCACGCCACCACCCACTACCGGGCGCTGGGGCGCCTGCTCGCCAACCTTGGCAAGGCCAACCTGCAGGAGGTGGCCGACAGCTACATCCAGGGGTTGATGGCGGCGCTGACCCTGCGGGCCAACCGCCGCAGCCACACCAATGTGCTGATGCACCTGCAGGGCTACTTCAAGCGGGTGCTGACCCCGGCCCAGAAGCAGGAGCTGTGCGACACCATCGACAAGTACCGCACCGGGGTCTTCCCGTTGCTGGTGCCCCTTACCCTGATCCGCCACTACCTGCGCGAGTACCCGAACCCCTATCTCGCCGAGCAGGTGTACCTCAATCCCCATCCCGACACGCTGAAATTGCGTTACGGGCTGTGAAGGTGTGGCTGGATTTGGCCGATCAGGCCTACCTCGACCTTCATCCCGACACGCTCAAGCTGCGCTACGGGCTCTGAACCCCCTGTGCAGGCCCCGGTGGATGACCGGGGCCTCTTTCCAACGTCTGATGGACTCTCTCATGTCTGATGAATCACAAGCCGCCGCGCCTCTCCCCGACGAGGGCGTCTACCCCATTCGCGAGGTCTCCCGCCTCACCGGCGTCAACGCCGTCACCCTGCGCGCCTGGCAGCGCCGCTACGGGCTGGTGCAACCGGCCCGAACCGAGAAGGGCCATCGTCTCTACAGCGAGCAGGATATCCGCCAGATAGGCGAGATCCTGAGCTGGCTGGAGCGGGGGGTGAGCATAGGTCAGGTGAAGGGGCTGTTGAGCGAGCCCCAGAGTGCGCCGGTGAGCGATCACTGGCAGCAGACCCTGGAGCAGTTCAGCCAGGCGCTGCTCGCTTTCAACCAGCGCAAGGCGGAGGCCGAGCTTGGCGATCTGCTGGCGAGCTACCCCTTCGAGCTGGTGCGCAGCCGGGTGCTGCAGCCCCTGGTGGAGCGGCTGCTGGGGCTGTGGCGCGAGCGCCCCGATGGCGAGCTGCTGCAACAGGTGTGGCTCGGCTGGCTGCATACCCGCTTCGCCCGCCACCTCATCGAGCAGGAGAAGGGTGTCCCCGTCACCCTGGCAAGCTGGGGGCAGGTGGGGCCGCTGGATCTGGTCTGGGCTGCGTATGAGCTCATCGGTCAGGGTTATGAGGTGCAACTGCTGGGGGCGGTGGAGCCCCGCCATGCCACCTTGCTGGAGGGGCGTGCCACTCCCCCCTGGCTGATCCTGCTGGGGGCCGGGCTCGGCAAGCAGGACCAGGCCGCCGAATGGCCTGCGGGCACCCGCTTCTTTGGCGAGCTGGGACGCCTCTACGATGAGCCGTGGCGGCGTGCCCGCAACTGGCACGCCACCCTGGCAGAGGTCAGTGCGACGCCCCGCACTGCCAAGGCGAAGGGCAAGGGCGGGAGAACACCGTCATGAGGCTGGTCTGGTTTCGCAACGATCTGCGTCTGGCCGACAACCCGGCCCTGCGCCACGCCTGCGCCGGAGATGAACCGGTCGCCGCACTCTTCATCGTCTCGCCGACCCAGTGGCAGGCGCACAAGCTGGCCCCGGTCCGCCAGCGCTTCATGCTGGCACAGGTGGATGCCATGGGCCGCGAGCTGGCGGCCCTCGGCATTCCGCTTCATCTGCTGCGGGTCGAGACCTTTGCCGAGGTGCCGACGGCGCTGACGGCGCTCTGCCGGGAGCTCGGGGTGAGCCAGCTCTACGCCAACCAGGCCATCGAGATCGACGAGCTGCGCCGCGACCACGCTGTCAGCGCCGCGCTGGGGGAGCAGGGCCTGACCAGCCACTGGTTCAACGGCTGCTGCGTGCTGCCGCCCGGTCGGGTGCTGACCGGGTCGGGGGAGATGTTCAAGGTCTTCACCCCCTTCAGCCGCGCCTGGCTCAAGGCTCTCGAGGAGGATGGCTTCGTCATTCACCGTGCCCCCGCACCGCGCAGCGAGCCGTTGCCGTGGCTGCCCCTGGCCGAGCGGGAGTGGGTGGACGACGGGCTGGGGGATCTGACGCCGGACACCCGCTGGCCGGTGGGGGAGGCCGAGGCGAGCCGCCGGTTGCACGCTTTTCTGGATCAGGCGGTGCTCGATTACGGCGAGACCCGGGACTTTCCGGCGCTGGCGGGCACCTCCGTGCTCTCCCCCTATCTGGCGGCGGGCATCATCAGTGCCCGCCAGTGCGTGGGGGCGCTGCAGCAGCGTCTCGGCTACCGGCCCCTGTCGAAGGCCCAACCCGGTTTTGTCTGGCTCAATGAGCTCATCTGGCGCGAGTTCTACCGCCACTTGCTGGTGCTGATCCCGAGCCTCTCCATGAACCGCCCCTTCAAGCCGGAGACGGCGGCCCTGCCGTGGAGCTGGGATCCGGATGCCTTCGCCGCCTGGTGCGAGGGGCGCACCGGTTACCCCGTGGTCGATGCGGCCATGCGCTGCCTCAACGCCACCGGCTGGATGCACAACCGGCTGCGGATGATAGTGGCGAGCTTCCTCACCAAGGATCTCCACATCCACTGGCGGCTTGGGGAGGACTACTTCATGAGTCGGCTCATCGACGGGGATCTGGCGGCCAATAATGGTGGCTGGCAGTGGGCGGCGGGGACCGGGGCCGATGCGGCGCCCTATTTCCGGGTCTTCAACCCCACCACCCAGGGGCAACGATTTGATCCACAAGGGGAGTTCATTCGTACCTGGGTCACTGAGCTGGCGGATGTGCCTGCTGCCTATCTCCACGAGCCCCACGACTGGTTGCGGCTCAAGGGGCGGCAGGATTATCCGGCCCCCATGGTGGATCATGCCGTTGCACGGGTGAGGGCCATCGAGATGTTCCGCGAACTGGAGAAAAACTAGCATGAATGACGCGCTGGCCCGCTTTGTCATCCTCTACCTGCAATTGGACAAGCATCAGTTGCACCGCTTGCCGGAGGTCTATGCCGATGAGGTGCTCTTCATCGATCCTGCGCACCGGATAGAGGGGCTGGCCGCGCTCACCCGCTACTTTTCCTCCCTTTATGAGCGCCTTGCCCAGTGCAGTTTCGAGATAACGAGTCAGCAGCAGTCGGGCAACGAAGCCTGGCTCGCCTGGGTCATGACCTTCTCCCACCCCAGGATTGCCGGTGGCCGGGCTGTCAGGGTCGAGGGTGCCACCCGGCTGACGTTCGACTCCTGGGGCAAGGTGTGCCTGCACCGGGACTACTTCGATCTCGGGGCCATGCTCTACGAGCAGTTGCCGCTGCTGGGGCCCGTGGTACGTGCCATCAAGGGGAGGCTGGGGACATGAGCGGCCGGGTGCTGATCACCGGGGCCACCTCGGGCATCGGCCGCCAGCTGGCGCTGGATTATCGGCGCGCCGGCTGGCAGGTGTGGGGTTGTGGCCGGGACGAGGTGCGCTTGCAGTCACTGGCCGACCTGGGGATCACCCCTTTGCGATTCGATGCGCGCGACAGCGCCGCCATGGCCGGGGTGGCCGCGAGTCTGCCCGCCCTCGACCTGCTCATTCTCAATGCGGGCAACTGTGAATACATGGATCCGGCAGAAGGCTTTGACGGCGCCCTGTTTGCCCGGGTCATCGAGACCAACCTCATTGCCACCGGCAACGCCCTGGCCGCCTTGCTGCCGCGGCTGGGGGCGGGTGGACGGCTTGCCATCGTCAGCTCCTCGGTGAGCTGGCTGCCCCTGCCACGGGCGGAGGCCTATGGCGCCTCCAAGGCGGCCCTCGATTATCTGGCGGATACGTTGCGCCTGGATCTGGCCAGCAAGGGCATCGGGGTGACCCTGATCCGCCCGGGCTTCGTGCAGACGCCGCTCACCGACAAGAATGATTTTCCCATGCCCTGCCTGGTGACGGTGGAAGAGGCTTCCCGCGCCATCATGACGGGGCTTGCCGCCGGTCGCCACCAGATCCACTTTCCCCGTCGCTTCATCTGGCTGCTGCGCCTGCTCGGCGCCCTGCCGACAGGGCTCTGGCTGCGCCTTGGCCGCACACTCGTTTCGAAAGGACGCCCTTCATGAAGAAAAAGATCGCCATCGTCGGCTCCGGTATCTCCGGTCTCACCGCCGGTTTTCTGCTCCACAAGCTGCATGACATCACCCTGTTCGAGGCGGCGCCGACCCTGGGAGGCCACACCGCCACCGTGGAGGTGGAACAGGCTGGGCGCCACTATGCCATCGACACCGGCTTCATCGTCTTCAATGACCGCACCTATCCCAACTTCCTCAAATTGCTGGAGCGCATCGGGGTGGGGCGCCAACCCGCCGAGATGAGCTTCTCGGTCAAGAGTCCCGAGGGGATGGAGTACAACGGTCACAACCTCGATACCCTGTTCGCCCGGCGCCGCAATCTGCTGAGCCCGCGCTTCTATCGCTTCGTCGCCGAGATCCTGCGCTTCAACCGGGAGGCGCGGGCCTGGCTGGCCGCGCATCGCCAGCGGGAGCTGACCCCCGAGCTGACCCTGGGGGACTTCCTGCAGGCGGGGAAATTCAGCGACTATTTCGCCCGCCACTACATCCTGCCCATGGGGGCGGCCATCTGGTCCTCCACCCTGGCGGACATGCGTGCCTTCCCCTTGAGCTTCTTCCTGCGGTTTTTCGCCAACCACGGGCTGCTGGAGGTGGCGAACCGGCCCCAGTGGTATGTGATCCCGGGTGGCTCGCGAGAGTACATAGGGCCGCTCACGGCGGGCTGGCAGTCGCGCATCCGCCTCGCTACCCCGGTGGAGGCGGTGCGCCGGGTGGCGGATGGCGTCGTGGTCACCAGCCAGGGGCAGGAGGCCCATTTTGACGAGGTGATCTTCGCCTGTCACAGCGATCAGGCCCTGGCCCTGCTGGCGGATGCGAGCGACGGAGAGAGGGCCATCCTCGGGAACATGCCCTATCAGGCCAACGACGTCTGGCTGCACACCGACGCCTCTTGTCTGCCGATGCGCCGCAAGGCGTGGGCGAGCTGGAACTACCAGCTCGGTGAGGATGACGGGGCGCGCCCCCTGGTGAGCTACAACATGAACATCCTGCAGGGGGTAAGCTCCCCCGCGCCCTTCTGCGTCAGCCTCAATCCCCGTGGACGGGTGGACGAGAGCAAGGTGTTGCGCCGTTTCGTCTATCATCATCCGGTATTCAATCAGGGCTCCATCGCCGCCCAGCAGCGACGGGGCGAGATCTGTGGCCATCAGCGCACCCACTTCTGCGGGGCTTACTGGTACAACGGTTTTCACGAGGACGGGGTGCGCAGCGCCCTGGACGTGGCCAGACGCTTCGGGGCCGAGCTATGAGCGGCGCCGCAGCCTTGACGCAAGGGGACGAGGGAATGGGGGAGGGGATCAGCGCCATCTGGCAAGGCTCGGTGCGCCACCGCCGCTTCGCCCCCAGGGCCCACGCTTTTTCATACAGCCTCTTCATGCTGGGGCTGGATCTGGATGAACTGCCCGGGCTTGAGCAGGGGCGCTGGTTTGCCGTGGAGCGGGCCGGACTGCTCTCGTTTCGCCGCGAGGACTATCTGCGGGGCAGCGAAGGGCCCCTCAAGCAGGCGGTCTGGGACAAGGTGGCGGCCCTTGGGGGGGATGCGGAGCCCGGCGGGCGGGTGCTGCTCCTTGGCAACGTGCGCTGCCTCGGGTTTTATTTCAGCCCGGTCAATTTCTATTTCTGTGATCGGGCGGGGGAGACCCGCTACCTGCTGGCGGAGGTCTCCAATACCCCCTGGAACGAGCGCCACTACTACCTGCTGGATCTTGCGGCGCTCTCCCCCCATGACAAGGATTTTCATGTCTCCCCCTTCATGGGACTGGGGATGCGCTACCACTGGCGCATCCGGGCGCCGAAAGAGGAGGCGCTGATCCATATCGAGAGCCACCCCGTATCCGGTGAGAGCAAGCTGTTTGACGCCACCCTGGCCCTGCGCCGCGCGCCGCTGTCGCGCAAGGGGCTGGCGGCGCTGCTGGCTCGCTGGCCCTGGATGACCCTGAAGGTGCTGCTCGGGATCTACTGGCAGGCCCTGCGCCTTTTTATCAAACGCACCCCCGTCTTCACCCATCCGGAGAGCCGCCCGTGACGCTGACACACCCGCTTAATTCCGCTTCCTGGTGTTGTCAGCAGCCCATGGTGCGGGTTCATCCCAACCGAACGACCCCACTCTTGACCCATTCGGAGAGCCGCTAATGGAACTTGCTCAATCAACCCTCTCTGCCTCTTTCATCGACAAGGGGGCCAAGCAACTGCTGCTCAAATTGCTGGCGCGCCTTGAGCAGGGCCAGCTGGTGCTCCACGACGGCAGCGAGTGTCACCGTTTCGGCAAGGCGGGCAGCGACCTGCATGCCGAGCTGGTGGTGCAGGATCCGGCGTTTTATCGCCGCCTGCTGCTGGGGGGCAGCATCGCCGCAGGAGAGACCTGGGTGGAGGGTCTCTGGACCAGCCCGGAGCCGGTGGCACTGGTGCGCCTGCTGGCCCGCAATCTGCCGCTGCTCGACGCCCTGGAACGGCGCCTCGGCTGGCTCAGCTTCCCGTTCAACAAGGTGCGCCACTGGTTCAATCGCAATACCCTGACCGGTTCGCGCGCCAACATCGCCGCCCACTATGACCTTGGCAACACCCTCTATCAGGGCTTTCTCGACAGCCACATGCAGTATTCGAGCGCCATCTATCCCCACCCGGATGCCACCCTGGAGGAGGGGCAGCAGGCCAAGCTGCGCACCATCTGTGAGCGGCTTGAGCTTGGGCCGGACGACCATCTGCTGGAGATAGGCACCGGCTGGGGCGGTCTCGCCGTCTATGCGGCCCGTCACTACGGCTGCCGGGTCACCACCACTACCATCTCCCAGGCCCAGCACGACTATGCCAAGGCGTGGATCGAGCGGGAGGGGCTGGGAGATCGCATTACCTTGCTGCTGGAGGATTACCGCAAGCTGGAGGGACGCTATGACAAGCTGGTCTCAATCGAGATGATCGAGGCGGTGGGGCACGCCTTCCTGCCCGACTATTTCCGCCAGTTGTCGCGCCTGCTCAAGCCCGGCGGACGCCTGCTGATCCAGGCCATCACCATCGCCGATCAGCGCCACGCCCAGTATCTGCGCGGGGTGGACTTCATCCAGCGCTACATCTTCCCGGGAGGCTGCCTGCCCTGCGTCTCCCAGATGGCGGGTCTGCTGGCGCGGGAGACCGACATGCAGCTGGTACGGCTGCACGATCACGGCCACCACTATGCCCGTACCCTGGCCCACTGGTGCGAACGCTTCCTGGCGCTTGCCCCGGAGCTGCCCAAGCTCGGTTACAGCCAGGATTTCATCCGGCTCTGGCACTTCTACTTCGCCTACTGTGAAGGGGGATTCTGGGAGCGGGCCATCAGCCTGGTGCAACTGGAGGCTGCCAAGCCGGGGCCTCATGGCTGGTCCGGGGACTTGCCGGCAAGCGGTCGCTGATCATGTGGCAGTGGGCCCACCTGCTGGGGTTCAACCTCTACTGGTTGCTGGCGGTGACATGGCAGCAACCGGGCCCGCTGCTCGGGATGCTGCTGCTCCATTTCATCTTCTCCCCCTGCTGTGGGCAGGACTGGCGCCTCATCCCGGTCGCCCTGGCAGGCTGCCTGCTCGACATCCTGCTCTGGCGCCTCGGCCTGTTTCACTTTCCGTCCGGTTTTCCGCTCTGGCTGTTGCTGCTCTGGTGCGGTTTC
Source organism: Aeromonas sp. R7-5 (assembly GCF_040908015.1). Taxonomy (NCBI): domain Bacteria; kingdom Pseudomonadati; phylum Pseudomonadota; class Gammaproteobacteria; order Aeromonadales; family Aeromonadaceae; genus Aeromonas; species Aeromonas sp. R7-5. The sequence goes on from NZ_JBFOCZ010000010.1 coordinate 28,054, forward strand.
GCCCTGACCCTCTCCCACGGCCTTCGCTGGCTTCGCCCCTTGCCGCGCTGGCAACAGGGGCTGTTCGGCATGGTGGGGGGGGCCTCCTCCTATATGGCGGGGGCCGCCATGGGGGCAGTAAACTTACCCTGGGGCATCTGGACAAGCGCAGTGCTGCTGGCGGTGATCTGGATGTGGTGGTTACCCGTACTCCTGTGGGTAACGGTCAAGCTGGAGGGTGAGACGAGATGAACACCTTTTCGACCGACACCTTGTTGTTTTCCAAGTGGACCAGGGATGGCCAGTGCGAGCTGGCCGAACGTTTCTACCTGGTGGTGGCCTGCCAGCGCGATGCCCAGGGGCATCTGGCGAGCGTGGTGATGCAGGATATCAACACCCTGCAGGAACAGGAGATGGACTGGCATGAACTGGAGGATCCCGCCCGTTGGCACATGGGGTGGAACTAGCCTGCTGCTGGCGGCCTTGAGCCTGCCATTGTTTGCGACCGCCCAGAGCGTTGCCGCCCCCTGGCAGGGGCTGCGCACCGTGGGACAGGGGGAGATGCGCTGGCTCTGGTTCAAGCTCTATGACGCCACCCTCTACAGCGAGAGCGGCCGCTATCAGCCGGGGCGCTACCCGCAGGCCCTCAGCATTACCTACGCGAGGGCCATCGAGCGCCAGGATTTGCTGGAGGCGACCGCCGCCGAGTGGCAGCGGCTCGGCCTTGGCAGCGAGAGTGAGCGCCAACGCTGGCTGGCTCGACTGGCCACGCTCTGGCCGGATGTCGCCCCCGGCGACAAGCTGGTTTTTTATGTGGACGAGCAGGGGGCGGGCCACTTCTGGTTGCGAGATCGCCTCCTTGGCTCTCTCGATGATCCCGCCTTCGCCCCCGCGTTTCTTGCTATCTGGCTGACTGACGACAGCCGGGATCCCGCTCTGACCCGCCGCCTGCGCGGCCAATCCTGATGGAGTATTCCATGAAGTTCTCTTCTTGGTGGCGTCTTGCCTGGTTGCTGCCCCTGCTGTGGCTCTCTGGTTGCGGCGCGGGTCTTGACGATTATCGCGGCTCCCGGCCGGGTTGGGATCTCGCCCGTTTCTTCAATGGCAAGCTGGTGGCCCATGGCCTGGTGACGGACCGCAGCGGCGAAGTGACCAGTCGCTTTCGGGTCGAGATGCAGGGGCACTGGCGAGAGGGCAAGGGGGAGCTGTTCGAGCAGTTCTACTTTGATGATGGCCGTCGGCAGACCCGCACCTGGTTCTTGAGCAAGGGGGCGGATGGCCACTGGCGCGGCACGGCTTCAGACGTGGTGGGGGAGGCGGTAGGCAAGACAGCGGGCTTTGCCCTCAATTGGCGTTATCAACTCGATCTGGCTCTGCCGGATGAGGGAGTGGTGAGGGTGAGCTTTGATGACTGGATGTATCTGCTGGACGACGACCGCCTGATCAACCGCGCGAAGATCAGCAAGTTCGGCATTCATCTCGGCGAGGTGATCCTCTATATCGAACGGCTTGAGCAATGAAAGCCGGTGCATTTTTTGCCGACGATAGCCATTGGCTATGAATCGGCAAGGCACAGACGATTGTCCTTTGAGTCTGCTTCTGGATAAGCTGACTCCATTCCCGATAATGCTTACCACCTGGAGGTGAATCATGAAGAGCCCCATTGGTCTTGATACCGTTCAATCACAAGCCCTGGCCGCCGAGCTCAACAAGCTGCTGGCCAGCTACCAGATCCTCTACATGAACGTCCGTGGCTTCCACTGGAACATCCGCGGCAACCAGTTCTTCGAGCTGCACCTGAAATTCGAAGAGATCTACAACGACCTGCTGCTGAAAGTCGATGCCCTGGCCGAACGCATTCTGACCCTGGATGGGGTGCCCCTGCACAGCTTCAGCGACTACATCCAGGTGTCTGCCATCCCCGAGCAGAAGGGGTTGCATGACGGTCGTGCCTGCGTGGAATCCCTGCTGGCGAGCTTCCGCGAACTGCTGGTTGCCCAGCGCCGCATCCTGGGTCAGGCCGCCGATGCCGGTGATGAAGGGACTGCGTCCATCCTCTCCGACTATGTGCAGCAGCAGGAGAAACTGGTCTGGATGCTGCGCGCCTATCTGGCCTGATGAACCTGGGGCCGGCTGCCCATGCCCCGGCCCGTATCATTGCCCCTGTTGTTGCAAACCCGAGTTGTCTCTCCTTGATTTCCCACCCGCTTGCCGCCCGATTTGGGCGGCTTTTTTCTATTTGATCTGCATCAATGAAATGTTAATTGGTAAATTGAATGCCTATTAAGTTTTCCAGGAGGGGAATAGAATCGCCACAAAACAGATAACTGAAATGTCCAATTAGGAGAGACATGATGTTTTGTGTGCAATGTGAACAGACTATTCGTACCCCGGCAGGCAACGGCTGCGCCTATGCACAAGGCATGTGCGGCAAGACGGCGGAAACTTCCGACCTGCAGGATGTGCTGATCTATACCCTGCAAGGGCTCAGCGCCTGGGCCCTGGCGGCCCGCGAGCACGGCATCGTCGACAGCGAAATAGACGCTTTCGTGCCCAAGGCGTTCTTTGCCACCCTCACCAACGTCAACTTCGACTCCGCTCGCATCGTCGCCTACGTCAACCAGGCGCTGGCCTATCGCCAGCAACTGGCCGCCAAGCTGGCACCGCTGGCGGTGCAGGCCGACACACTGCCCGCCGCAGCCAGCTTCGAGCCGGGTGCCGATCTGCTGGCCCAGCTTGCCCAGGCGCCGCAGACCGCGGTCAACCGGGGCAAGAACGAGGTCAACGAAGACATCATGGGGCTGCGCCTGCTCTGCCTCTACGGCCTCAAGGGTGCCGCCGCCTACATGGAACACGCCCGGGTGCTGGATCAGCAGGATGCCGGGGTCGCCGCCGAATTCCATCGCATCATGAGCTGGCTCGGCACGGATCCCTGCGATCTGGATCCCCTGTTCAAGTGCGCCATGGATATTGGCCTGCTGAACTTCAAGATCATGGAGATGCTGGATCTCGGTGAAACCACCGCCTTCGGCCACCCCGAGCCGACCCAGGTACGCGTCACTCCGGTACCGGGCAAGTGCATCCTGGTCTCCGGCCACGACATGGTGGATCTCAAGCTCATCCTGGAGCAGACCAGGGGCACTGGCATCAACGTCTACACCCATGGCGAGATGCTGCCGGCCCTGGCCTACCCCTTCTTCAAGCAGTACCCGCACCTGGTGGGTAACTATGGCTCCGCCTGGCAGAACCAGCAGAAGGAGTTTGCCAACTTCCCGGGCGCCGTGGTGATGACCTCCAACTGCATCATCGACCCGAACGTGGGCAACTACTCGGATCGCATCTTCACCCGCTCTATCGTCGGCTGGCCCGGTGTGACCCACCTGGAAGGGGAAGATTTCTCCGCTGTTATCGCCAAGGCGCAAGCGCTGGAAGGCTTCAAGCACGTTGAGCTCGAGCACTTCATCACCATCGGTTTTGCCCGCAACGCCCTGATGCAGGCCGCTCCTGCGGTGATCGACAAGGTCAAGGCTGGCGAAATCAGCCACTTCTTCCTGGTGGGGGGATGTGACGGTGACCGTGCCGAGCGCGCCTACTACACCGAGTTTGCCAAGGCGATCCCGCAGGACAGCCTGCTGCTGACCCTGGGCTGCGGCAAGTACAAGTTCAACAAGCTCGATTTCGGCGACATCGGCGGCATTCCCCGTCTGCTGGACGTGGGTCAGTGCAATGATGCCTACTCCGCCATCCAGCTGGCCCTGGCGCTCGCCGACGCGTTCGAGTGCGGCGTCAACGATCTGCCCCTGACCCTGGTGCTCTCCTGGTTTGAGCAAAAAGCCATCGTCATTTTGCTCACCCTGCTGGCGCTCGGTGTGAAGGACATCCGCACCGGCCCGACCGCCCCGGCCTTCCTCACCCCGGCCCTGCTCAAGGTGCTGGAGGAGCAGTTCGGCCTGAAAGGCACCACCACGGCAGACGCGGATCTCGCCGAGATCCTGGCGGCCTGAGCAAAGATACAGCCTTACACGCTCAGCATGTTGTAAGCCTTTGGCGAGCCTGATGGCTCGCCTTTTTTCAACGCTATTTCCGAGCAAGAGGAGCCTTGCGATGACCTCCACCTCTTTGAGCCTGCGCTGTATAGCCCGCCGGGCAGAGACCCACGACGTGGCGAGCTGGCAATTTGAACCCCTGGCTGGCAACCTGCCCTCCGTGCTGGCCGGCCAGTGCATCACCCTGCACACGATGATTGACGACAAGCCCCACTGCCGCGCCTACACCCTCTCCTCCAGCCCGCAGGATCCTTTCTGGCAGGTCACCATCAAGGATGTGGGGCTGGTCTCTCACCATCTGCACCAGAGCCTGCAAGTGGGGGACGAGATCCGGGTAGACGGCCCCTTCGGCGACTTCCACCTGACTGCTTTGCCCTGCGAGCGGCCGCTGCTGCTCAGCGCCGGCTCCGGCATCACCCCCATGTGGGCCATGCTGCGGGACGAGCTCGCCAAGCGGCCGGACGCAGATATCCGCTTTATTCACAGCGCCAGAACCCCCGGGGATGTGATCTTCGCAAGGGAACTGGCTTCGCTGGCCGAGGCTCATGCCGGCGTGCGCCATGCTTTAGTGCTGGAGAAAGTAGGGGAAGAGGCGCCAACGGCGCATCCTTGGGTTGGCCGGCTCACACCGGACATGTTGAGGGAACTGGCGCCAGACCTGCTCGCACGCCACGTCTATCTGTGCGGGCCCGCCCCCTATATGGAGGTGGTGAGCGAGATGCTGGCCGGGCTCGGGCTGCCCGCCGGGCAGTTGCATCAGGAGTCGTTCGGCCTGCCTGCTGCTGCATCGGGCTCGGCGCCAGTTGCGGCCGGCAGCGACCACTTCTGGCTGACCCTCAAAAAGAGCGGCAAGAAAGTGAAGATACTGCCTGGCCAGACCCTGCTGGCAGCACTGGAGGGGGCGGGGGAGACCATGATGGCCGCTTGCCGCGCCGGGGTGTGCGGCGCCTGTCGCTGCACCACGGAAGGCGAAATCGAGCGCCAGAGCGTGATGACCCTGAGCGCGCAGGACCTCGAGAACGGGGTGGCGCTGGCCTGTTCCTGCACCGCCAGCGGGGATGTGAGCCTGGAGTATTGACGGGCGTCATTGGTATCCCGAGCTTTTCCCGGGCGGGTCGTGCGGGTAGACTCAACCCCAGTTTCAGCAAAGTACGGGATAAAAAATGACAATTCTGGTGACGGGGGGAGCCGGTTACATCGGTTCCCACACCCTGGTCGAGCTGCTTGGTACCGGGCAGCAGGTCGTAGTACTGGACAACCTCTCCAACGCTTCCCCCGAATCGCTCAAACGGGTCGAGCGGATCACCGGCAAGCCGGTCACCTTCGTGGAAGGGGACATTCTGGACAGAGCCTGCCTGCAGCGGCTGTTTGCCGAGCACAGGATAGTATCCGTGATCCACTTCGCCGGCCTCAAGGCGGTGGGGGAATCCGGCCAGATCCCGCTCACCTACTATCAGAACAACGTGACCGGCACCCTGGTGCTGTGCGAAGAGATGGCCAGGGCCGGCGTGTTCCGGCTGGTGTTCAGCTCCTCGGCCACCGTTTATGGGGATCCGGCCTCGGTACCCCTGCGGGAAGATTTCCCCACCAGCGCCACCAACCCCTATGGCCGCTCCAAGCTGATGGTCGAAGAGATCCTGCGTGACCTCTCCAAATCCGATCCTCGCTGGGCCATCGTGCTGCTGCGCTACTTCAACCCGGTGGGGGCTCACGAGAGCGGCCTCATCGGTGAAGATCCCAACGGCATCCCCAACAACCTGCTGCCTTACATCAGTCAGGTCGGCGTGGGCAAGCTCAAGGAGCTGGGGGTCTTTGGCAACGACTACCCGACGCCGGACGGCACCGGGGTGCGCGACTATATCCACGTGGTGGATCTCGCCATCGGTCACCTCAAAGCGTTGGCCCGCATCAAGAGTGATACCGGCGTCTTCACCTATAACCTCGGCACCGGTCAGGGCTATTCCGTGCTGGAGATGGTCAAGGCGTTCGAGGCAGCCAGTGGCCGTGCCATTCCCTACCAGATCAAGCCCCGTCGCCCCGGCGACATTGCCGAGTGCTGGGCTGAACCGGCCCTGGCCCGTGACGAGCTGGGCTGGCAGGCTGAGCGGGGTCTGGAGCAGATGATGATCGATACTTGGCGCTGGCAAAGCCAGAACCCGAACGGTTATGGCCCTGCTGCGAAGCCGTGATCAAGGGTCATGGGCTGCTCAGGAACCTCATTTATTCATATAAACTCGGGTCCCAGCGCTGCTCTTCGCCTTGCTGACAGCTTCTCGCGACGGCCCATCAGGCCTGATGGTTTGCAGCCTGAATAGCAAAACGCCCCGGCATGCCGGGGCGTTTTTTCATGAACAGCGCGCGGGTTACTGAATGCTCTTGCCGGCGCGGACATCCTTGATGATGGCCTTGAGGCTGGCCAGATCCCGCGGTGCGCCGCGCAGGATCTGATCGCCGATGATAAAGGCCGGGGTGCCGGAAATGGCCATGGCTTCTGCCAGCGCCCGGTTGGTACCCAGATTCTGATCGATGCTGCCGTCCTTGATCTTCGCCTCTACCTTGCTCCAGTCCACGCCGGCGGCCCTGGCGACGTCTTTCACCTGGGCTTCATCGGAGAGGGGCCCCTGATGGGCGTACAGCTTGTCGTGGAAGGCCTGGTATTTGTCGGGCTGGCCGAGCTTCACCGCCAGCGCCGCGCGGGCGGCGTAGTAGGAGGTTTCGCTCAGGATGGGGAACTGCTTGTAGATGTAGCGGATCTCCTTGTCCTCGGAGAGCAGTTGCTGAATGAGGGGATGAGCGCGCTTGCAGTAGCCGCAGTTGTAGTCGAAGAACTCCACCACCGTCAGGCTGCCCTTGGGATTGCCGCTCTCGGGATCCTGGTTGGCGAAGAGCTGCTTGGCATGGGCTTCAATCAGCGTCTTGTCGTTCTCGGCCTGCTGGCTCTCCTGCTTGGCACGCAGGGCGTTGGACATCTCGACCAGGATCTCCGGATTCTTGACCAGATAGTCGCGCACGATCTGCTCGACATCGCTCTTGGTCAGCTCGCTCGCCTGCACGGGCGCCGCAAGCAGGGTCGCGCCGGTCAGGGCGGCGAACAGGGCATGTTTGATTCTCATAAGTCCATCTTGCTGGGGATGTGGTAGTGGCCCCTATAGTGGGTGAGTCTGTTTTCAAGTCAAGCCATCCGCTTGAAAAAGCACGGTTTGCAGCGGTTTTGCCGGTTTTGTGCGCCAGATAGCCCAATAAATGGGCAAACAAACGGAGTGGGGATTTACAAGGGCTGGGGGCATGGGTAATATGCGTCGCACTGCTGCGGAGGGGTGGCAGAGCGGCTGAATGCACCGGTCTTGAAAACCGGCGATGGGCGACCATCCGTGGGTTCAAATCCCACCTCCTCCGCCATCTATATAGCCCAACTGATTTATTCAGTTGGGCTTTTTTGTGTCTTCGGTTTTGGGTATGCCGCCGTGTGTCCGGATTTAGTTGACCATCGCGATCATTCCCAGGGCGTCACATTGGCGTACTTGTATTTGGCGTAGACGGGCTGGCCGTTGTAGGAACTGGGCGGGAAGCTCGGGTTGGCGCTGATCCAGTTATTCACAAACGTCTGCATCCAGCTGGTGACGGGGCGGCTCTCGCGGCGCACGCTCACCCATTTGTTCTGGGTGCGGCTGAAGACCTGCCAGGTGACTCCCGCCTCGTCGATGTTGAAGGCGTAGCGCTCCATGTTCCAGATGGAGATACCGTACTTGCCCAGGTCGATGTCCTGGGGATACTGACGCCCCTGGATCCAGACGTTGGTATGGAGCAGGTTGGTGCCCCCCATCAGCTCGATGTCGACTTCATAGTGAGAGCTGGTGCCTGCATCTCCGGTATAGGTAAAGAAGGAGCTGATGGTGCCGGGCACCGATCCTGCCTGCATCTGCACCTCATAACGACCCTTGCGGGTGTAGTTGTAGGTTCGCAGCTCAGCACAGCTCTTGTTCCCTTTGTCGGATTTCGCATGGAGGATGGCCGTGCCGGACTCCATCCAGACGTTGGCGGCGCGCCAGGTGCAGTCGAATTCTGACCCGCCATTGCGCCAACCATCAGAGACCTGCCAATCCTGATTGCTCCACCACCATGCCGATGCCTGAGTGGAATATAATCCTCCCGCCATCAGCAATACTGACATCAGTCCAAGTTTACGCATATTATCCACATTCCTGTGTGTTTATTAATGAGTGTTTTATTGATGACTACAAGCAGCACCAGAATAGCCATAAACAGATATTGAAACTTATACTGGTATCGCGTCATGACAGTTTCATATTTTTGAAATTGCCTGAAAAAGGTATGAAAGACATGACGGCTGGCTGGTATAACCAGAATAAAAAAAGCCACCGTATATAACGGTGGCAAAAGCACGGACTCCCGATCCGATGAGTTAAAGTCAGCTGGCTTGGCGGCGATAGATCTCGACCAGCTCGGTGGCCAGTTCGCGGCACAGAATGGAGGTCATCAGGTGATCCTGGGCATGTACCATGACCAGTGTCATCTTGGTCTTGCCTTCGCCCTCATCGGCTTCAATCAGTTTGGTTTGTACGGCATGGGCAGCCTTCCCCGCGTCGGTGGCCTGGAGCAGCAAGGCATCCGCTTCGCTGAACTGGCCAGCACGAGCCTGACGCAGGGCTTCGAAACAGAGACTGCGAGATTGGCCGGCATTGACGATGATGCCCATGACTGCTTCTTCAAGATCCATCATTTATGACTCCTTAAAATCCATTATTACGAGAGACGTTGGCGAACCATTCACCACTTTTCTTGACGGTGCGCTGCTGGCTTTCCAAATCAAGGCTGATGAATCCATAACGGTTCTTGTAGGCATTCATCCAGGACCAGTTGTCAATAAAGGTCCACAGGTGATAACCACGGCAATTACTTCCTTCGGCAATGGCGGTATGAATCCACTGGAGGTGGCCGCGAATGAAGTCGATACGATAATCGTCTTTTACCTGACCATCTTCACCAATGAATCTGTGCTCCCCTTCGACACCCATACCATTTTCGGAGATATAGCTTGGGATATTTCCATAGTTATCTCGCAGGTTGATCAATATGTCATAAATACCGCGCTCATATATTTCCCAGCCGCGATAAGGGTTCATTTTGCGGCCTGGCATCTCGTAATTCTCGAAGAACCAGTCAGGCAGGAAAGGGGAGTCCGGGTTGATGGCCGTCATGCGTGCCTTCACTCGCCGCGGCTGGTAGTAGTTGATGCCGAGCAGATCGATCTTGCCGGCGGCCAGCAGTTCGCAGTCGCCGCTTTGCACAACTGGCATCTGATCGTGCTCGCGCAGGATATCGATCAGCTCCTGGGGATAAACCCCCTTCACCGCAGGATCGAGGAAGGCGCGGTTGAAGAACAGGTCGGCAATGAACGAGGCCTTCAAGTCTGCCGGGTTTGAAGAGCGCGGATAGGAGGGGGTCAGGTTCAGGACGATGCCGATCTGGCCGGGCAGAGAAAGTGTGCGGTAACGCTTCACCGCCAGACTGTGGGCCAGCATCATGTGATAGGCCACCTGGGCTGCCCGTTTGAAGTCCATCTGGTTCGGGTAATGGAAGTCATACAGATACCCTCCTTCCACTACCACAACGGGTTCATTGAAGGTCATCCAGCAGGCGACGCGATCACCGAACAGTTTGAAGCAGATCGCTGCGTACTCGGCATAAGCCGCCACGGTTTCGCGGCTCTCCCAGCCCCCCTGCTCCTGCCAGTACATCGGCATGTCGAAGTGGAACAGGCCGATGAAGGGTTTGATCCCCTTGGCCAGCAGCTCATCGATAACCTTGTTGTAGAAGTCGACGGCCTCCTGGTTGACGGTGTGGCCATCCGGCAGCAACCGGGCCCAGGAGATGGATGTGCGGAAGCTGTTGTGGCCAATCTGTTCCATCAATGCGATGTCTTCACGATAACGATCGTAGAAGGTGGAGGTGTTGGCCGGGCCAACCTGACCATGGAAACGGTGTGGCTCCGTCTCGAACCAGTGATCCCAGATAGTCGGTGCCTTGCCGCCCACATTGGCAGCCCCTTCCGATTGTGCGGCCGACGAGGCGCTACCCCACCAGAAGCCTTCGGGGAATGTATATTGCATTGCAGTTTCCTCTTGATGACCGGCGTGCAGGCGGCGTGGCGCCCGCACGCCTGGCGCTTACGCCTGACTCTGAATCGGTGTGATTGTGTCTGCTTTTTCTGATCTGGCCGCTTCTTCCGCTTCAGCCGTCTCGGCTTCCTGCTTGAGCAGGGTGCGTTCGTAAGCCCGCACGAAGGGGTAATACATCAGGGCGGAGATCCCCATGCAGATGAAGCACATGATGACCGGACTGAAGGCCCAGTTGGTCGCCCAGGAGGCGCCGATGGGGGCCGGCGTGGTCCATGCGGTCAGCATCACGACCTTCTCAACCAGACCCAGATCCACCGCGAACCAGGCCAGGATGGCGTTGATCACCGGCACCAGGATGAAGGGCAGGAAGAAGACCGGGTTCATGATGATGGGAGCACCAAACAGGATCGGCTCGTTGATGTTGAAGAACCCGGGGACCACGCCCATTCGCCCTATGGTGCGCAGGTGCACGGCACGACTGCGCATCAGCAGGAATGCCAGTGGCAAGGTGGAGCCCACGCCGCCGATAAAGAGGAAATGATCCCAGAAACCGGGCAGGAAGGTGTGGGGAATGGCCTGACCTGCGGCCAATGCGGCCTGGTTGCTGGCCAGGTTTGCCATCCAGAAGGGGTTCATGATGCCGGTGACGATCATGGTGCCGTGGATACCGGCAAACCAGAGGATCTGGCACAACAGCACCGCCAGCAAGACGGCAGGCAGGCTGTCGGAAGCCGCCACCAGCGGTTTGAGCATGGACATGATCGCCTCGGGCAGGATCATGCCAGTGGTTTCCTGCAGCAGCATGTTGAAGGGGTGCAGGGTCAGGATAATCGCCAGGACCGGGATCAGCACCTCGAAGGACCGCGCCACACCCATCGGCACCTGCTCGGGCAGACGGATGGTGATGTTGTTGCGCTTGAGCCAGGCGTAGACCTCGGTCGAATAGATGGCGCAAATAAGAGCGGTAAAGATGCCCTGACCGGAGAAATACTGGGTGGAGATGGTGCCGTCTTTATATTGCGCCGCCACCAGCATGAACGACATCAGGGAGAGTAGACCTGTGGTGATGGGGTCCAGGGAGTATTGCTTGGCCAGGCTGGATGCGACGCCCACCGAAATGAAGACCGTCATCAGCCCCATGCTCATGTTGAAGGGCAACATGAGTTCGGCACGATAGGTGTTGGAAAAATCGAGCCAGGCTCTGGCAAAGCCCCAGGTGGTTTCGCTGGAGATGGGTGGGAAGATGAAGACCAGCATGAAGCTGCCGACGATCATGAACGGCAGCGCGGCAATAAAACCGTCACGGATGGCCAGAACATAGCGTTGCTGACCCAGTTTTCCTGCCAATGGGCCGATCCGTTGTTCGATCAACTTGACCAGCATCCCATAGAGTGAACTCATAGTGTGTGTCCTTCCTTGTGAGCACGCTTAACCAATCAGGGAGAGGGCGTAGTCCAGCACCTTGTCGCCGCGCTGCATGCCGTAATCCATCATGTCGATAGGTTGTACCTTGATGCCGTGAGCCGCCGCCTTGGCTTGCAACTCCGGTTGCATGTACTTGATCTGCGGTCCCAGCAAGACCACCTGGTAATGGGGCATCTGGTCATCGAACTCCGATGCGCCAAAAGCCTTGATCTCGGCAGCCAGGCCCCGTTTTTCGGCTTCTACCAGCATTTTTTTCACCAGCAGGCTGGTGGACATCCCGGCAGAGCAGCACAACATGATTTTTTTCATGATCATTCCTCAGTTATTAAGCTGGGCTCACTATAGATCGATGCAACAAAGCGGGAAATCGATTTCACAAATCAGGTTTTGTAATTGTGATCGCGATCACTTGATGGATGTTTGATATAAGGAGGTGAAGGTGAAATGTCGTTACTTATCAGTAATTTATCGTTGTTTTTGTGATGTGGCTTTCGCCATGTTTGCTCGACTTGGATTGTTGAAATATCGATTTCAAATTTGTCGTGGTTTTCATGCTGCTCCTGGACCCCTGCATGATGCAGGGGGCGCTTTCTGCATGGTGCCGATCCGGCGCCCATGCCAGCAACCCCGGATAACCGAGCCCATTGCCGTGCTCCTTCACCCCCTGGTGGCAGGGTGTCATGGTGGCGGCTAAGGGGCTCTGTACAGTGTCTTGCTCAGATGGCGGGCTCAGCCTGGGTTGCCTTGTGGTGCTCGCTGAGGGTCACGAAACCCGATTCAGGAGCCGGGTATTCTGCTGTCCCGCCTGCTTCGCGCGCGGGGCACTGTAGAAGAGGCGGGGAGCGGGCGATGTCCAGATGGCGTCAGCAGATCTGATGGCAAATGAGGGATCAAGTGGATGCGCAAATAAGGTGGCCAAGAGACGGACATGTAAAAAGCAGGGTTGCGAAGGTGCGGTCAGATGAAATGATCGATAAGAGAGGGTTCTGCTGCCGTCAGCCTCTGAATGATGAGGGAAAAGGGAAAAGGGAAAAGGGGAACGGAAAACGTAAAGCGGAGGGCGGCGACCGGTGCGGGAGCTGTCCTGGGCAAGGTCGGCAGGGGAGTAAAACAATGCTCCGTCACGGGGACGGAGCATTGGAAGGGTGATCAGCGGGTCAATCCACCTTCATCCAGTACGCTGACCGTCCAGAAGAAGGGGGCATTCCAGTTGACGGTGACCTCGTTCAGTGTCCAGGCACCAATCTCATCTTTCCAGCAGGTCTGGCCGGTACACTTGCCCTTGAGGGTGGAGGCAACGGGATCGCTGAAGTTGATGGAGTTCGGCCCGCCCGAGAGTACACCTGGCGGAACCAGGGGAGACGCGGGGTCGATGGGGTGAGCCCAGAACCTGTGGTGCGGATTCTTCAGCGGACGGCTGCCGTAGCCCGACACATAGGACTGGTCGAGGGGGTTGCGGCCGAGCACATAGTCCATGGCATCGGACATGGCCTGCAGGTATTTGCGCTCTCCCGTGAAGTCATGGGCCAACCCGAGGAAGATGCTGCGGTTCATCAGGTTGGAGTTGGAGCCCCAGGGGTATTCGGTAGCCTGATAGGGGATAAGGTAGCCCTCCGTCGCCACGCTCTTCTGGTAGCCGTCAGCTGCGGCGATGATAGCGGCGCGTGCCTTCTCCACTTCCTGATTGCCCAGTTTGTTAGGCACCATGGCCAGCGTGATGGTCCCTGCGCTGCTGAGATCCTGCCAGTAGAGATCACCACTTGCGCTGCGATCCCCCTTGGGGGCGGCCAGATAGAGAGGGGACTGCTGGACGGCCTGCTTGTACTCGGCTTTGCCGGTGGTGGCAAACAGCTCGGCGGCAGCCCAGTAGAATTCGTCCTTCAGGTTGGTGTCATCATAGGGGCCGGATCCCACAAAGTTGTCATAGGCATAGACGTCCGGATGGCGGTTGGCCGCCTTCCAGGCTCGTTCCGCTGCCTGCAGGCTGCGCTGTGCGAAGGCCGGATCCAGATCCTTCCATACGCGAGCAGACTGGGCGGCGGTGGCCGCCAGGTTCAGAGTCGCAGCCGTGCTGGGGTGGCTCAGGAAACGGGGTTGTGGATCCTTGTGGGGCGGGAGCGGCATCCCGGTCCAGGCTTCGTCGGCGACCTTGTGGAAGACCATGCCGGAGGCATCGATCTCGGTCAGTTTCAGGCTGTCGAGCTGCTTGGACTGATCGCCTACCGGCACCCAGGCCTTCTTGCCTTCGGGCACCTGCATGGCGAGGAAGAACTCCATCATCCAGCGGGACTCGTCCAGCAGATCGTTGTAGCCGTTGTGCTGTTCCGGGATCTTGACCTTGCCGTCGGCAAAGGCGCTCTTGTCACCCTCTTTCGCCAGCTGCTCCCGTTCATAAAGGTTCATCAAGGTCCATACCGAGATCCCCCCGTTGACCACGTACTTGCCCTGATCGCCGGCGTCGTACCAGCCGCCGGTCACATCCAGCGTGAAGCCACAGCCAGGCCACTGGTTGCCCTTGGCGTCCTGCTTGTTGAAGCAGGTTACGTTCTCGGGCTTGTGTCCTGCCGGGCGAGCAAGGTCGGGGCGCTGGACATATTTGGCTTCGATGTCGATGCCGCTACGCTGCTGATAGAAGAAGGAGAGGGCATCGAATTTCATGGTGTGATAGATGTCATCGCCGATGCTGAACGGATGACTCTTCTGGCCGGCGACCTCCAGTACCAGGCCGGTGCCCGGGGTGGTGACCTGACTGAAGTCGGCAATCTGTACGTTCTCGCCGGATGCGGCATTCAGGCCAAAGGGCGTGGTCTTGCCTTCCGCGATGGTCTCACCCTGGGCATTGCGCAGGGTCCAGGGGAGCGCGTCCTTGCTGTCGGTGGCGATGGTCGCCCGTTTCAGAGCCTTGCTGAGATAGCCGACCTGGTTGACGCGCACGCTGCCCAGCTCCGATTTCTTGATCAAGGAGGGGCCTGATAGCGTGGCTTCACCGATACAGACAGTGGTCGGTGTCTGGGTGCCCATCTGAAGTTGGAACTGGGTCTTCTCGTCAGTGGCAGAAGGTGTGAACTGAATATCGAACGGTTTGGGCGTGCTGCCGAGGGCGAGGTCCTGCACCATGTAGTTGGTGTAGGGGGCGCCATCATGCTGGATCAGGGCCTTGACGTTGATGTCGCTCTTGGCCATGGCAGTGAAATGGAGTTTGTAGGTTTGCCCCTGCACTAGGCCGAGATTGGACTGACCCAGGATGACATCCCAGGGATTGGAGCCCGACTCGGTGAAGGTGATACAACCCATCTGGTTCTCGGCGTTCAGGGTCCCCCCGGCCGTCCACCATCCATCGGTTCCCTGGAAGCCCCCATTGGTCAGCAATTCACCCACAGGTCCGGCAGATGCCGAGGAGGTAGCTGAACCAGATGCTCCTGCACTGGGCAGTGAGCAGCCATGCAAGCCAATGACGCAAGACATGGCAAGCGTCAGGGCACTAAGCCGAGATGTTTTCATTGTTACCCCTTTGATCACAGACGGAAATAATGGCGTCGATTTTCGCACTCACGCAGAAAATGACCGAGTCATCCTGCGGCCCGCATTTCACTGTCAAGATTCACACACAATCCTTGAGTGGAAATCGATTTCACGATTCAGGTAACAGTAAATTTTTTGGCAGATCAAGTTTGCTTTTATGAAATGTGATGGAGACGGCAAATTTTCGTTTATTGATATATTCATGCACTTGAATTGAATTCCATTGAATCCTTTCAACATTCCTCTGACTCCCCAGCCGTTTGGCCATATCGGTGTCGTTCCAGGCAGCTCATGCGGCAAATTAATGTGATAGATTGCATTTAAATTATTGTTTTAATTTTATTTTGTTGATTTTTCTGACATGAGTCTACCCGTTCTCTCTGTTCCTTCCTGGGTATTCTGCTGATGAGGCACGCCCCCGAGTTTGTGAGTTGCATCACTATTTTCTCTTTCAGCGGGATCTTTGTCATGGCATGACAAAGATACTGCTGGAATGACGAAGAGATTTCTGTTTACCATTTAATATTCTTGCAATCGATTTCAAATTTGACTGTTTTTCAAGACGACTCGCCATGAACGATGAGTCCAGGCGATGAACGAGAACATCCGGAGAGTCATAAGGAAAATGCGTAAAACTACAGGTCTCACCAGGTCTATGACCTGCCTATTCGTGGGGTGCGGCATCTGGAGTGCCGGGATGGCGGATGAGTTGTCGACCATGCCCTATTTTTCCACCTGGCCGCAGATCCACAGCGCCATTGCCAGGGACGAGGGGATGGAGCGCCAGATCCAGGCTCTGCTCTCCCGGATGACCCTGGAGGAGAAGGTGGGCCAGATGATCCAGCCCGACTTTCGTGAAGTGACACCTGAGGAGGTGACGCGCTACAAGATTGGCTCCGTCCTCAACGGGGGGGGGGGCTGGCCCGGCAACAACAAACACGCGTCGGCCCAGGACTGGGCACACCAGGCCGACACCTATTGGCAGGCGGCGGAAGCGGGCTTTGAGGGCAGGGGGTATCGCATCCCCTTCATGTGGGCGACCGATGCGGTGCACGGCCACAACAACGTCTTCGCGGCGACCCTGTTCCCGCACAATATCGGCCTGGGGGCGGCGCGGGATCCGGATCTCATCTACCGTATCGGCCAGGTGACGGCGCGGGAAGTGGCCGCCACCGGGCTGGATTGGACCTTCGCCCCGACGGTGGCGGTGCCCAGGGATGATCGCTGGGGCCGGACCTATGAGGGCTATTCCGAAGATCCCGCCATCGTCTATCACTATGCCGGCGAGATGGTGCGTGGCCTGCAAGGTTCCGCGACGGATCTGCGCGGCCAGCGCCATGTCATCTCGAACGTGAAACACTTCGTGGGGGACGGCGGTACCCTGAACGGGGTCGACCGGGGTCAGAACTTCTATTCGGAAGAGGACCTGCGCAACCTGCACGCGGTGGGCTACTTCTCGGGGCTGGATGCCGGTGCCCAGGTGGTCATGGCTTCGTTCAACAGCTGGCACAACGAGCTCAACCGCGACGTGCTGCCAGAAGACGGGGTTGAGTACAACGGCAAGCTGCACGGCAGCCGCTATCTGCTGACCGACGTGCTCAAGGGCAAGATGGGCTTTGATGGCCTTGTCGTCTCTGATTGGAACGGTCACAGCGAGATCGCCGGTTGCACCATGGGGAGCTGCCTGCCTGCGGTGCTGGCCGGGGTCGACATCTTCATGGTCACGGCGCGCAAGGACTGGATGGAGTTTCGCCAGAGCCTGCTCGATGGCGTGGCGAGCCGGCAGATCCCGATAAGCCGGATCGACGATGCCGTGACGCGTATCCTGCGGGTCAAGATGCGGGCCGGGCTGTGGGAGAAACCCATGCCATCGGCCCGTGAGCTGGCGGGCAAGCAGGGTGAACTTGGTGCCGTGACGCACAAGGCGCTGGCCCGGGAGGCGGTACGCAAGTCGCTGGTGCTGCTCAAGAACGAGGGCAGGATCCTGCCCCTGAGCCGGCAGAGCCGGGTGCTGGTGGCTGGGAGCGCCGCCAATGATCTGGGCAAGCAGGTGGGGGGCTGGAGCCTGACCTGGCAAGGCAGCGAAAACGGGCGCGGTGATTTCCCCGGTGCCCAGAGCGTGCTGGATGCGGTGACCGCCACCGTCGGTGCGGATCATGTGCAGGTGAGCACGGGATCCGGTGAGTTTGCGGGAGCCAAGCCCGATGTCGCCATCCTGGTCATGGGGGAGGATCCCTATGCCGAGTGGTTCGGCGACATTCCTGACAACAAGACCCTTGCCTATGGGGATCTCAAGAGCAGCTATCATGAGGACCTGTTGACCCTCAAGCGGCTGAAGGCGGCCGGCATCCCCGTGGTGACCGTGCTTTTCTCCGGACGTCCGCTCTACGTCAATGAGGAGCTCAATCTCTCTTCCGCCTTTGTCGCCGCCTGGCTGCCGGGCACCGAGGGGGAGGGGATCACCGATCTGCTGTTCAGGGATGCCAAGGGCAAGGTGGCCCATGACTTCCAGGGACGCCTCTCCTTCTCGTGGCCCTTCAGCAAGTGCGCCACCACCATCAATCGCACGCCCACCCATATCCCGGGCTGGCAGCGTCCAGCCTTCGAGCAGGATCCTGCGGGTGAGTACGCACCGCTCTTCCCCTATGGCTACGGGCTCAGCTACGGCAAGCCTTCCCCTGTGGCGGCCCGGGTCAGCAACCTCAATACCCTGACCCTGGATAAACGTACCTTCGGCTGCAACGAGAGCGACCCCGCCAAACTGACCGCCGCTGACAAGGTGCTCGAGCTGTTCGGGCCAAAGGCGGGTGAAGAACATCGTCTGCGCATGGGGGATGCCAGCAACTGGACGGGGACTGAAGTCTCCGGCA
This sequence comes from Aeromonas sp. R7-5, assembly GCF_040908015.1. Classification (NCBI taxonomy): domain Bacteria; kingdom Pseudomonadati; phylum Pseudomonadota; class Gammaproteobacteria; order Aeromonadales; family Aeromonadaceae; genus Aeromonas; species Aeromonas sp. R7-5. The sequence continues at coordinate 46,036 of NZ_JBFOCZ010000010.1, forward strand.
ACAGCGTGACCGAGATGACCTTCATCAAGGTTCAGCCCATCGACTACCTGCGCCAGCAGGATGCGCGAGCGGTCACCTTCCTCGGGGCGAACAAGCCGGGTGTCGACTCCGGGGCCACGATCCAGTTGCAGACCACCCAGGTCAAGGGGGCGGATCGTCGCACCTACCTGAAGGGAGAGAGCGAGCTGCAGGTGACGCTGCGGGTGCAGCAGGCGCCAGCGGGGGACATGACGCTGGGGCTGCAGTGTGGCTGGCCCTGCGGCAAGTCCATCGAGATTGCTCCGACCTTGCGCCAGTTGCCCCCGCAGAAGTGGGTGACCCTGAGTCTGCCCCTGCGCTGCCTCGAAGAGGGCATGGACTTCGCGAAGGTGAATACCCCCTTCATCCTGGGCACCAGTGGACAGGCACGCATCGACATGGCGACCGTACGCTGGGTACCGGCTTCTCTGCTGGGGGCCTCAGGGGAAGTGGTCAGGCTCGATTGCCAGGGCAGGTTGAGTCGATAAGCCGTCAGCCAGATGCACCAGGATGCCTGTCGGGCTCCTGGTGCCTTGATAACCGGCTCCGCCCCGATGCGGAGGGAGAGGTGGGAGAGAAGGATGTCGATCGTACAGCGGATCAGATTGGGCTTTACGCTGCTGCTGGTCCTGTTGCTATTGCTCGGGGCCATCAGTTACCTGAAGACGACCTCCATTCACGGTCGTTTCCAGCAGGTGACCGAGGAGGCGACGCCTCAGGCCCTGACCGCCAGCCGGCTGCGCGCCGCGTTGCTGATGGCCGACAGGGACAGCCTGGCGCATCTCGCCATCCGGGAGACGTCGGCGTTCCCCGAGTCCCGTCAGCGTGTTGCCCATGACAAGGTCCGCTATGAGCAGAACATCAAGGCATTCGCGGCCCTGACACTCGATACCGAGAGTGAGCGGCAACTCGCCCGGGTCACCGACCAGGCCCCCCGGCTGTTTACCATCTCTGAGCAGTTGATGAGCCTGCACGAAGAGTCGGTCGAGCTGGAACGGGTGCTCGCACGGATGCGGAGCGAGCTGCTGCACCTGGACGACAACTACCGTTCGGCGGCGGACCTGCTGGTGCGTTACACGGCAGGTCGGCGCTCTTTGCAGAACAAGGCGGAGCTCATCACCAGCGGTATTGCACGGGATCTCAAGCTGATCCTGCGTGCCGACGGCAACACGGATCTGGTGGCGCTACAGGGGGTGCTGGCCAAAGACATCGACATTGCGAACCAGCGTCTGGAGCGGATTGTTGTCCCCGATGACGTCAAGGCCAGGTTCACCCGCCATGTGGCGCGCATTCCCCAGCTGGTATTTGGCGACAAGGGGCTGATTGCCACCCTGGTGCGCCGTCAGCAAATCAGCCAGCAACTCCATGGCTTGCGTGAACAGCAGGAGGCGCAGAGCCAGCAACTGGGGGAGGTCCTGGACAGGCTTATCGCCATCAGCAACCAGAGCATGCAGGAGGACAGGCTGAGTGCCGACGTCGCGGTTGACAGCGCCCGCACCTGGATCGTGATGGTGGCCCTGTGTTCCGTGCTCATCGCCCTCATTGTTGCCTGGAGTACGGCCCGCAGCATCCAGGTGCCGCTGGTGCGGATCAATCGGGTTCTCGGTCTGATGGCACAAGGGGACATGACGCTGCGGGTTCGCTACCCCGCCAGGAACGAGCTTGGTGAGGTTGCGAACTCCATCGACCAGCTGGCCCACCACACCAAAACGCTTCTGATGGAGGTCCAGACCGGGTCTGAGTACCTGGTGAGCGAGACGCGCAAGACCGCAGAGATCGGCGAGCAGGTGATGTCGCAGGTGCAGGCGCAGAAGGCCCAGACCGATCAGGTGGCGGCCGCCATCTTCGAGCTGGAGACCAGTGCGACCGAAGTGGCGCGCTCGAGCGATCATGTTCGTCGGGAGGTGGGGGAGGCCAATGACGAGAGCCGGCTCGGACGTCATCTGATGCAGGCCAATCGGGATGGCATCGAGCAACTGGCGACCGACATCGCCGGGGCCATGGCGATCACCCGCAAGCTCGAAGGCTACAGCAGCAACATTGGCAACATTCTCGAGGTGATCCGTGGCATGGCTGAACAGACCAACCTGCTGGCCCTCAATGCGGCCATCGAAGCGGCCCGTGCCGGGGAGGCCGGGCGGGGCTTTGCCGTGGTGGCCGAGGAGGTGCGGGCGCTGGCTACCCGTTCACAAGGGGCGACCCAGGAGATCCAGGTGATGATCGACAACCTGCAGGGATGCGCCCGCGATGTGGCGAGCGTGATGGCCCAGAGCCATGAGCAGACCCAGCAGAGTGTGCAGCAGACCCGGGATGTCGAGAGTGCCCTGGCGGGGATCGCCTCGCGCATGGAGGCCATCAAGGAGATTGCGGATCACATGGCTTATGCCGCAGCGGAGCAGATTTCGGTGAGTCAGGGAGTGGCCCAGCACGTGGCGGCCATCGCAGACGTGGCTCACGAGACCGAGCAGGCGTCCCGGGTATCGGCGAGCAGTGGTGAGGTGTTGTCGGGGCTGGCCAGCCAGCAGCAGAGTCTGGTGGCCCGTTTCAAGGTGTAGGAGAGAGGCGATGTGGAAATCTGTGAGTGCCCTGCTGGTCTGGGGGCTGAGTACGGCGGCGGTATCCCAGGAGCTGGTGCTGGAAACCTGGCGCGTGGATGACGAGGCGCTCTGGAAGGAGCAGTTTCTGCCCCGTTTTCAGGCGATCCATCCCGAGATCACCCTTAAGCTGCATTCGCAGCGCTCGGCGGATTACGATCGGGAGCTTGCCGAGCGGCTGGCGGCGGGGAAGGCGGGGGATCTCATCACTTGCCGTCCTTATGATCAGTCCCTGCGGCTGTTCCAGCAGGGGCATCTGCTGGATCTGACGGACCTGCCCGGGATGGAGAACTTCCCGAGCTTTGCCAAGGCCGCCTGGCAGACCGACTCCGGGGCCCAGACCTTCTGCCTGCCCATTGCCTCCGTGATCCAGGGTTTCTACTTCAATGTCGATATCTTCAACGCCCTTGGGCTGACACCGCCGCGAACCCGTGCCGACTTCTTCGCCGTGCTGGAGAAGGTGAAGCAGGATGGCCGCTATCTGCCGCTGGCACTGGCGGCTCACGACAGCTGGGTGGTCTCCGAGCTTGGTTATCAGAACATCGGTCCCAATTACTGGCATGGGGAAGATGGCCGCCTGGCGCTGATCAACGGTCAGGCGCGAGTGACCGACGCCCCTTATGTGGCGGCGTTTCGTGAGCTGGCGAGCTGGCGGCCCTACATAGGGGACCATCCTGCCGATGCCACCGAAGCACAGGCGGTGGATGCCTTTGCTGCGGGCAAGGCCGCCATGATAGTGGCGGGCTCCTGGTCGCTGGCCCAGTTCACCGGCAAGGTCAATTTTGGTGCCTTCCCGCCCCCCGTTGCACGGGAGGGGGACACCTGCTATTTCACCGATCACACCGACATGGGGATCGGCATCAATGCCGCCAGCCCGAACAAGGAGGCCGCCCTGAAACTGGTGGAGTGGATGGCAAGCGCCGACTTTGCCGAGCGTTTCTCCAATTCGGTGCCCGGCTTTTTCTCCCTCTCCAACCACTTCTTCGAGCTCAAGGATCCGGTGGCGAGCACCATGATGGGCTGGCGGGATACCTGCGATTCCACCTTGCGTCTGGGGGCACAGTTCCTCACCCGGGGTGAGCCATCGCTTACCACAGAGCTTGCGGAGGTATCGCAATCCGTGGTGCTCGGCACCATGACGCCGGAAGCCGCCGCCGCGCGCATCCAGCAGGGGTTGGCAAGCTGGTATCCCCCCCAGAAGGCGGCCACGAGAAGAGCCAGTCTGTGTGAAGCGGACGAGCCTCTCCCCACGCTGGCAACCAGCGCGGCCACTGGGACGGAATCCCCCTTCGCAGCGCCTTGACGGTGGCCCTGCTCCCGCAGGGATCTGCACACTCCCCAAGGCGCCTTCAGGCGCCTTGTTTCATTCAGGTCGACCGGGTCCATCGGGTTGTGATTGCCAGGCTTTGGCTGGTGTCATCGGGCCAGGCCGGATTGAGGGGCCGGCAGAAGAGGGACGCCAGGTTGAGCGTGGTCTCTGTGCTATGTCAGAGAGTCAAGGTGGAAGTCGCGGCAGGGGCAAGTCATTCGCTGGGCAGGCGGCTGACAAAAGAAAAACGGCCCGAAGGCCGCTTTGCGCTGATGCTGTGCTGGGATCTGATGCTGCGCAGGGAACTGCCCCGGTCTGTGTTCACCCCTTGTACGGCAGTGTGGTATCACGCACCACAATGCTCAACTCGGGCAGTTCGTCCGAGTTCAGCTCCGTGTTCTCGATCAAACCCAACAGAGTCTTGACCATCTTGACACCCATCTCGTAGATGGGCTGACGTACCGTGGTCAATGGCGGGTTGGAATAAGTAGAGAAGGGCAGGTCGTCAAAACCGATGAGCGAGACATCCTCAGGCACCCGCAAGCCGCACTGCTTGAGCCCCAGAATGGCACCGTAACAGGTCTGATCGTTGGCGCAGAAGATGGCGGAGAATTTCCGGCCGCTCTCCACCAGCTTCTTGACGGCATTGAGCCCGCCGACTTCGGCGAAATCCCCCTGGATGACCAGGGAGGGGTCATATTCAATACCTGCGCTCACCAGGGCCTGGCGATAGCCATGATGACGCTCGATGGCATCGTTATGATCCGGTAAACCGACGATATGGGCGATGTCACGATGACCCAGATCCAATAAATAGCGAGTCGCCATGTAGCCACCCAGCCGGTTATTGATGCTGAAGGAGTGTACCCGCTCGGTCATGATATTGTGACCTGTTGCCACAATCGGTATTTGCTGGGAAAACTCGAGCAGTGTTTGCTGATTGACGTGGCCGGTCAAAATAATAAGGCCATCAACCCGCCGGGCCACCAGCAGGCGCAACCGCTCAACTTCTTCTTCCGCATTCCAGTGACCACTGACAATCAGCGGCACATACTCCATGCCCTGAAGAGTGTGTTCAACACCCCGCAACATTTCGTTGGAAAATGGACTCTCCACATGTTGGGTCAAAACACCCAGGGTCATGGACTGACCCGTTTTCAAATATTGCGCCATCAGGTTGGGACGAAAATTCAATTCCTGAATGGCATCTTCCACCGCCTGACGTTTATCTGCGGCCACTTTGGCCGAGCCGTTCAATATCCGGGATACAGTGCTTGCCGAGACACCGGCTCGGCGGGCGATATCATAGACAGTGGCTTTTTTCTCCTGAGCTGACTTCGACATCCCCCCTCCGTACTCGACTGTGAAAACCCCTGGTCATGGCCAGTGTTATATGAATATCTTCTTAATAAATCAGCAAGTTAGGATACCCGTTTCCCCTGGTGGTGACAAGCGATGATGCGCCTTGCCAGGGGAGGGAATGCTACTGCTGGGCGGCAAAAAAGACCTCTTTTGCCTTGGTAAAACCGGCTTGCTCGGCGGCTTTGACCCAGGCGAGCGCCTGCTCATAGTTTTTGCTCTGAACGGCAGTGCGAATATGCTGATAATAATCCAGTTCACCCAACGATTTATCTGGTGAGACCGTCACGGGCGATATGGTTTTTGCGATCTGTGTCGCATTCTCAGCAGGCTCTGCGTCCAGCGTCAAATATAGGCGTCCGGTAGCAGAGTGAGGCACTTCCACATTGATGAGGCGGGCGACATCCGTGGTGCGATCATATTGCATGGCGCGCTGGAGATGGTCCGGGTTGAGCCGGGTACTGCCCTGCATGTCCTTCGCCGTGGAATAGATCACCATATAGGCGGCCCGAGCGCTGCCGATGGGGGCCGGAATGGTGAATTCCCCCTGAATGTTCTGCCCTGAAATTAACGAACGACCGTCATAACTGAATGTGGAACCGGGAATGGTTTGAACGGCGTTGTATTGCTCGTCCAGCAACAGGATGCTGGGCAGGAAGACGGTATAGTCGACCGGAATGGTTATTTTGACGCGAGTTGCCTGGCTGATTTCGGGCAGCGAGAAGGCCATTACATAGCTTTTGCCTGAATCAAATGCATAGACCTGGCTGTCGGTGCTCACATCGACCCAGCGGCTCTCCTGCCCGAGGGACTGGAAGCGAAGTTCCTTGAACGACTCGACCGCCACCTTGTTCGACAATTGTTCCCGACCTTGTTCAACCTGTTGCTGCAGGGCGGAGACTGCCGATCCTGGCGAATGCTCCGGGCCCATGCCGGCGCATCCGGCCATCAGCAGACTGACCAGGAAAGGCAGACACTGCTTCGTTCCCTTCATCGTGTTTCCTCGTATGCAATGCGGGTCCCCCAAGGGACCCGAGATTATAGTGCAGATAAGTATCGCGACCTAACCTACCACCACATGTCCGCCTGTACACCGACCAGGAAATCTTCCCGGTCTTCCTGCCAGGGGGTCTCGTTGTTGTGATCGACATAGGTCGTCAGAATGCGGATCTCCGGTGAGGGCCCCATGCCGGTATTGACGGTGAAGGTCGGCACTATGCTGACCTTGTGAGAGGTGCCACCCCGTTCGACGTTGTCGATGATCAGGTTGTTTTTCACATATCCGACTTCCGTCTGGATGGAGAAGAACTCATTGATCGGGAATACCGGGCGCAGAGATGCGGCATACCAGGAGTCATGGCCACCCAGCTCGTAATCGTTGTACTGGTAGGAGAGGGTCGGCAGCAGATGAATATTGGCGCCATACCAGCCACCCCAGAGGAAGAGGCGGTAGGATTGATCGCCTTCCATCACCTTGGACTGGTAGGGTTTATAGCCATCCGCCTTGTCCTGCAGTGTCTTCTGATACAGGGAGCCCTTGCGATACATGGCGGTATTGGTCAGGTTGGCACCCAGCAAGTCCCCTGAACCCAGCCCACGTCCTGCCTGGGCGATGAACTTGGAGAAGCCCCCCGGCATGAAGAAGAAGTCGTCGCGGGAATAGATGACGGTTCCTTCTGCCCCCTTGGTCGCATATTGCTTGTTGTCGCCGGTGAACTCGTTGCTGGGCATCTGCTTGAGTGCGATCTCCATGTCCCAGGCACCGTAGAGGGCGCTGGTGTGGAGGGTGTGCATGGTGGCTTCAGTGCCATTGGCGCGGTCGGAGTGGCTGGTGTCGTTGCTGTTGATATAGGCAAAGTCCCACTTGCCACCCGCCATCTCCATGGCTTTGATGCCGACGCCGGTTCCCGAGTAGTCCGTGTAGAAATAGTCGGTGGTCCAGATGTAGTTCTCGCGGTCGTAATAGCGCAGGCCGCCCCACATGGTCCCGGTCGGGGTGATGCCACCCAGCTCCACATAGGTTTCTGACACACCGCTTTCGCGAGGCGCGGCACGGGTTTGCAGGCCATCGGCATCGGACTCCACCTTGAAGTGGATGTTGACCGACTTGTTGCTGCCCAGATCCCACAATTTGTTCAGGCCTGCTTCCCAGCTGTTGTCCAGCTCGGAGCCCAGGCGCCCCATGGTCTTGTCCATCTCATATTCGTACCCCGCCTTGGCGAAGTTGTCCTTGGCGTCAAACATCGAGCCGGCACGAATATAACCGTGGAAGCCAAAACTCTCGGCGGCATTCGATACTGCGGGCACTGCCAGCCCGCAACATGCCCCGACAAACAAGGCGAGTGACTTCAATTTCATCTTATTGCTCCAATCCGTAGAAAATTATTTTCAATCGATTTCTCGAAGATTCAATGCCTTGTCACTTGATCTGCTGGCAGGGCTGATTGCTGTCAAAGTCTGCCGGGATGGCTGTTTTCAGGGCCACGTTGGTGAAGGCGAAGCGCAGACCGGCCATGGAGTCCCAGGCCCCGCTCAGGTAGAGCGCCTTTTGCACCGAGCCTGTGTTGGCCGCCGGAATGAGAGAGGCGACCGGCAGGATGCATCGGTACCAGGTGTCGTCATCGGGCACGATGTTGCTGTCCATGGTGAAGAAGGTGCCAAAGTCCGGGCCTGCGGTACCGTCCATGCGGATCTGGATGTTGGGGGAGTCACCGTAGCTGGAGACTTTCAGGTCGAGCAGCATGGCGCCGTCCTGATAGGCGGAGAGATCCCCATTGGCGCTGTCGGTCCCGAGGAAGGCGGCGCCATTGCCTGGCAGGTCCATGGTGATGACCTGGTTTTCATCGGTCAGGGTGCCGCCGAAGCTGGCTGCCGGGTAATCGGCGCTGCGGTCCAAGGCCTGGCTCTTGTCACCGGAGTAGTAGAGCGCGGCATCGGTGGCCACCAACGCGGGGGCATTGTTGACGCCGGAGCCTGTGTCCGGATTGGTACCTGGATCGGTGCCAGGATCGGTACCGGGATCGGTTCCCGGGTCGGTGCCTGGGTCTGTGCCCGGGTCGGTAGCGCCGCCAGGCGCTTCACAGGTGACCGGGTCGACAACGGGCTTGGCCGAGGTGGTGAGCAGGTACTTGATGTTGGTGATTTCGTAGTTGAAGGCTTCTTTGGTGGCCAGGTGGAACGGTGTGCCCACAGTGGCGAGGTTGATGGCCGTGGCACCGGGGAAGGGCTTCATGCAGTTGATGGGCAGCGTGAGCGTTTCCCAGTCGCCCGAACCGGTCAGGGCGCTGGCAATGGGCAGGCTGCTGCGGTTGGGATACTCGTTGTCGATGGAGGCATTGAGCACTTCCGGCACCTTGCTCTTGGTCCGCAACTGGAACTCGATGAAACCGGAGGCGTATTTGCTCAGGTTCAGAGGGGTGGCGGATTTGAGCATGAAGGTGCCATCTCCGTCACCGGCTACCTGCACATCGGCGGTGTCATCGGTACCGGCATTGTTGATGAGCACGGCGCTGATGCTGGTCATGGCGACGGGAGAAGCGGTGACCGGTTGCAAGCTCCAGTTGTCCTTCTCTGACTGGATGCTGGGGGTTGTACCCCCATTGGCACCGACCCCGAACAGGATCAGGGTGCTGTCGCCAGGGGGCGTGGTGCCACCGTTGTCGCCACCGTTATTACCACCGGTGTTGCCACTATTCGAGTCGATATTATCGGCCCCACCACACCCGCCAAGCAGGGCAGCGGCGATCAACGACGCCAAAAGTCCTTTTTTTGATGCATTCATACTGACCACTCCAATCAATGGGAAAAATATCCACCGCGATGAACCGTCAAGACTCAAACAGACGCTATGCAATCGATGCCAAGACAAATCATGCTGGCTTCATTTTCTTGAAATCGATTTCCAATGCAATGCTTATCCCCTGTGATGATCAAAGTTTGTGTTTCAAATCACAGAAAGCGTGTCCTGATGACCAGCTGATGGGATGTGCAAGAAAGAGTTATCTTTAAACGAAAAGAGTTTATGGTGTTGTTTTTTATCGTTTATTTTATTTTTATCTTGAGGCTGAATATCAGAGGGATAGTATTGGAGTAGATCTGCAATGTATCTGAGGTGATTGCGATGTGTCGATTTCTGAGCAACACTTAAATTGACTTCGATTTCATGGTGTGTTGAATGAGACTCAGGCTGTCATCAACATTGCGGGGGCCTCTCCAGCGGTTCAGGCACCAGGAGTGTCCAGCCTTGACTGGTGATGGCAGACAGCATGCAGTCGATGAGGCCAAGGGAGTCGGCCGTCAGAGCGATGCTGAGGCCGGGTTCCTGCTGGGTTGGCACCGACCCGGGATGGTGCAAGCCCCCTGTGCCAGATAGCAGATCGCCATCTTGGAGAAGACCAAGGATGCACCGGTGACGGAGGGCTGGTCACAAATCCTGGAGAGGCAACCCGCGATAGGGTCGCCCCGCAGCACCGGCCATGAACCACAGGCCCGGCACCATGGCGCGCTCATCCTCTTCGAAGGAACGCAAAATGGTGCCAGGCATGCATTGCATGATCATCGCCTCCCCAGGGCCAGCAAACCCGCGCAGCGGTCAGCATGATCGGTGCTGTGCTCGCTGTGCTCGCTGTGCCCGCCAGGCCTGAATGCGCGCCTGGGTGCCGATGACGAAGACAAAAAAGACCGGCACGAAGAAGATGGCCAGCAGGGTGCCGCTGATCATGCCGCCGAACACGCCGGTGCCGATGGCATGCTGGGTCTCCGCGCTGGCACCGCTGGCAAGCATCAGCGGCACCACGCCAAGGGTGAAGGCGAGCGACGTCATCAGGATGGGGCGCAGACGCAGGCGTGCGGCGGTCACCGCAGCGTCAAGCAGCGAGCGTCCTTCGCCATGCAACAGGCGGGCAAACTCCACGATGAGGATGGCGTTCTTGGCCGACAGCCCGATGATGGTGATCATGCCCACCTTGAAGAAGACGTCGTTGGGCATGCCGCGCAGCATTACCGCCGCCACGGCGCCGAGCAGGCCCAGGGGGACCACCAGCATCACGGAGAGCGGAATGGACCAGCTCTCGTAGAGCGCGGCCAGCACCAGGAAGACCACCAGCCCCGACAGCAGCATCAGCAGGGGGGCCTCGGCCGCCGACTGGCGCTCCTGCAGCGACTGTCCCGTCCAGGCCAGGGCGAAGCCTGGCGGCAATTGCGCCACCAGGCGATCCATTTCCGCCATCGCGGCGCCACTGGAAACCCCGGGGGCGGCACTCCCGGAGAGACGCACGGCGGGGAAGCCCTCGAAGCGCATCATCTGTTGCGGCGACTGGCGCCAGGTCGGCGTCACCACCTCCCGCAGGGGCACCATGCCGCCGCTGGCATTGCGCACCCGCAGGCCGAGCACGTCATCGAGCTGCATGCGCGCCTTGGCGTCGGCCTGCAGAATGACCTGCTGCATGTGTCCGCCATTGGGGAAGTCGTTGATGTAGAGCGACCCCATTGCCGCCGACAGGGTGCTGCTCACGCTGGTGAACGAGAGCCCCATGGCCTCGGCCTTCTGCCGGTTGATCTCGAGGTGAATGCTCTCGCCGGGGGGCAGGCTGTCGGGATAGACATCGCTCACCACTTCGCTTTGGGCCGCCAGTGCCAGCAGTTGCGCCTGGGCGGCCAGCAGCGCGGCCTCCCCCTGGTTGGCCCTGTCTTGCAGGAAGAGCGTGAAACCCGAAGAGGTGCCCAGTTCGTCGATGGCGGGCGGCAGCAGGCTCATCACAGTACCTTCCTTGCTGTTGGCCATGGCGGCCTGTGCCAGCTCTGCCTCTTCGGCGGCCGTGGCACCATGGCGCTGGTCCCAGTCTTTGAGCATGGTGAAGGCCATGGCCGCATTGGGGCCGGCGCCGGAGAAGCTGAAGCCTTGCACTACCAGATTAGTGTCGAGCGCCTCGCGAGAGGCCACATGGGCCTCGAACTCCTTGATGACGGCCAGGGTGCGCTCGCTGGTGGCGCCGGTCGGCAGCTGGATGGAAGTCATGAAGTAGCCCTGATCCTCGTCCGGCAGAAAGGAGGAGGGCAGCTGGGTGGCCGCGATCGCCAGCACGGCGCAGAGGGCGGCGAAGGTGACCATCATGCGTCCGCTGCGCCCGACCAGCCGGGTGACCCGAACGCCGTAGCCTGCGGTGAGCCGCTCGACGCCCCGGTTGAAGGCGCCGAAGAAACCGCGCTTCTCATGGTGATCCGGGCTGACCGGACGCAGCAAGGTGGCGCAGAGCGCCGGCGTCAGGGTCAGGGCGAGGAAGGCCGAAATCAGGATCGAGACCGCCATCGACAGGGTGAACTGCTGGTAGATGACCCCCACGGAGCCGCTGCCGAACGCCATGGGGATGAACACCGCCGTGAGCACCAGGGTGATGCCGATCACCGCCCCGGTGATCTCCTTCATGGCCCGCGATGTCGCCTCCCTGGGCGATAGCCCCTGGGTGGCCATCAGGCGCTCGACGTTCTCCACCACCACGATGGCGTCGTCGACGATGATGCCGATGGCCAGCACCATGCCGAACATGGTCAGGGAGTTGATCGAAAAACCGGCCAGCAGCATCACCGCGAAGGTGCCAAGCAGGGCGATGGGGGCGACGATGGCCGGGATCAGGGTGTAGCGCAGGTTCTGCAGGAAGAGAAACATCACCAGGAACACCAGCACCATGGCTTCCAGCAGGGTGTGGATCACCTTGTCGATGGAGACCTTGACGAAGGGGGCCGAGTCAAAGGGGATCGAATAGGCCATGCCCGCCGGCAGGGTTGGCGCGAGCTGGGCAAGGCGAGTGCGTACCGCATCGGCGGTGCGCACGGCGTTGGCGCCGGGGGAGAGCTGGATGGCGGCGCTGGTGGCAGCCACCCCGTTCTCGCGGTTGGAAAAGGCGTAGGATTGCGCCCCCAGCTCGACCCGGGCGATATCGCCCAGCACCAGCTTGGCGCCATCGGCACCTGCCCGCAGTACGATGGCGGCGAACGCCTCGGGAGTGGTCAGCTGCCCCTGTACCGTGAGGGGAACCGTCAGTCGCTGGCCAAGCAGGGCGGGTTCGTCGCCGAGGCGCCCCGGTGCAATCTGCACGTTCTGCTGCTCGATGGCCTGCGCCACCTCGCTGATGGTCAACCCGTAGGCGGCGAGCTTGCCCGGATCCACCCAGATGCGCATGGCCTGCTCGGCGCCGAACAGCTGCACTCGCCCCACCCCGTCGATGCGGCGTAGCTCCTGCACGATATTGCGCGCCATGTAGTCGTTCAGCGCGACCTCATCGAAGCGGCCATCCGGTGAAGTCATGCCGACCATCATCAGAAAGCCGGACGAGGCGGACTCCACCTGCAGGCCGGTTTGCCGCACCGCCTGTGGCAAGCGAGGCTCGACCGCCTTGATGCGGTTTTGCACGTCCATCTGGGCCAGCTCCGGATCGGTGCCCGGCTTGAAGGTGGCGGTGATCTGCGCGCTGCCGGAGGCATCTACCGATGACTCGAAGTAGAGCAGGTTCTTGACCCCAGACAGCTCGCGCTCGATCAGGCTCACCACCGCATCATTCAGGGTCTGCGGCGTGGCGCCCGGATAGGTGGCATAGAGGGTCACCGACACCGGCGCCACCGAGGGGTAGCGGGAGATGGGCAGCTTGGGGATGGCGATGACCCCCGCCAGCACGATGAAGAGGGCGATCACCCAGGCAAACACCGGGCGATGAATGAAAAACTGCGGCATGAAAACGTCTCCGATTCAGCGGTTACCGGCGTCAGCCTGCTGGCTGACTGCGGGGGATTGCCAGGGATGGGCAATGACTTGTGCCCCCGGGGTCAGACGGTCGATCCCTTCGATCACCACCCGCTGTCCGGCGTTGAGCCCGGACGTGATGCGGTACTGGCTATTCACCAGTTCAGCGGTGTTGACCGGAACCAGTTGTGCCTGCCCCTGGCCATCCACCACCCACACGCTGGTCTGGCCCGATGTGCGCACCATCGCCTGCTGAGGCACGCTCAGGGCGTTGGCATAGCGGGCACGGGGAATGCGCGCCTGTACGTAGAGGCCGGGCAAGAGCCGCCGCTCCGGGTTGTCCACCAGTACCCGCAGCAGTACGTCACCGGTACCGGCATCCACCTCGATGCCGGAGAAGAGGATGTGTCCCTGCATGCCGAGCGGCTTGCCGTCGCTGCCGAGGATGTCCACCGCCAGTTCCGGTGTCGTCGAGCCAGCCTGCTGGCGCAGGGTGTCCAGCACAGAGGCCGGTTGACGCACATCGACGTAGACCTGATCGATCTGCTGGATCCTGGCCATGGGGGTGGCATCGGTGGGGGACACCAGGGCCCCTTCACTCACCAGCGCCTGATCGATGCGCCCGGCGATGGGGGCTTCCACGCTGGCAAATTGCAGGTTCAGCTGGTGCCGGGCCAGGGTCGCCCTGGCCTGGGCCACGTCGGCGGCCGCCTGATCACGCTGGGAGACCGCATCGTCATAGGTCTGGCGGCTGATGGCCTCGGTGCGCAGCAGCGGCATCAGACGGTCAATCTGGATACGGGCGCGGGCCAGCACGGCCTCCGCCCGCTGCAATGCTGCGGTGGCGCTGTCGACATCCGCCTTGAAGGGGGCCGGATTTATCTGGAACAGCACGGTGCCTGCGCCGATTTCGGCGCCCTGCTCGAACAGGCGGCGCTGCACGATGCCGCTGATCTGGGCCCGAATCTCGGCACTGCGCAGCGCGGCCACCCGGGCGGGCAGATCCTCGCTGATGACCAGGTCCTGTTCTGCCAGCGTCATCACCGACACCTGAGGACGGGTCGGCGCATCTTGCGCTTGCGTCGCCCCATCGCAACCTGCCAACCCGAATGCGGCAATGACGGCGAGCAGGGCGCCCGCATACCGCTGTTTGACAAACATCATACTCACCTCGTTAAACCGTCTCCCCGGCATGGTGTTGCCGCGAGAGCACATCGAGCGGGCATTATGGCGAGGGGCTATTGCGAATGATTCGAGGCTTTGTGGAGAATCCATGGAGGCGGTGATAAAGTTCAAGCCCACCATTTTCGAGTCCGACCATGTCGTATCTTCCTGCTTCCGCCAACCCGGCGGCCCAGTCACTGGTACTGATTGCAGAGGATGAAGCCGAGATAGCCGACATCCTCGCCGCTTACCTGCAACGCCACGGATTGCGCACCCTGCATGCCGCCGATGGCCGCGAAGCCCTGGCCATGCACCAGACATGCAAACCCGATCTCCTGTTGCTGGATGTGCAGATGCCGCAGCTCGACGGCTGGCAGGTGCTCAGCGAGATCCGGGCCCGTGGCGACACGCCGGTGATCATGCTGACCGCCCTGGATCAGGACCTCGACAAGCTGATGGGGCTGCGCATGGGGGCGGATGACTATGTGGTCAAACCCTTCAACCCGGCCGAAGTGGTGGCTCGGGTACAGGCGGTGCTCAGACGCAGCCAGGCTGCGAAGCAGACCACGGCCCGGGTGCTGCGGGTCGGCCCCTTCCAGATCGATCTGGAGAGCCACGAGGCCAGCATTTGCCGTGATGAGGGGCAACAGATGCTGGATCTGACCCTGACCGAGTTCAAGTTGCTCGCCTCCCTGATGCGGGCTCCCAAGCGGGTGTTCAGCCGGGCCGAACTGCTGACCCACTGCCTGCCGGAGGGGGATACCCAGGAGCGCACGGTGGACAGCCACATCAGCAAGCTGCGCAAGAAGCTGGAGGCACAGGGCATCCAAGGGGTGCCCGCCAGTGTCTGGGGCGTCGGCTATCGCTTCGGGGGCGATGCGTGACATCGGCCCCCGGCCTGCGCAGGCAGATCATCCGCTCCCTGGGATTGATGGCGCTCGGCATCATCTGCCTCGCGGTGATCGGCACCTATGTGTTCTACGCCATTGCCGTGACCTATGTGCCTGGCAGCATCTCCGAGAGCTGGATGCCCTCCAGGGTCGAGATGATCTGGATTGGCTCGACCATTCTCATTGCATTGGGGATGGCGCTGTACGTGGCGGTGCACCTCTCTCGGCGCATCCTGACCCCGCTCAATTCGGTGGCAACCAGCCTGCGAGAGGTGGCAGAGGGCAAACTCGATGCGCGCGTGCCGCTGGATGAACAGGCGATCGGGGAGACGGCGCAACTGGTGCGGGACTTCAACACCATGGCCGAGCGGCTGCAGAGCATGACCCGTGAGCGGGAGTTCTGGAATGCCGCCATCGCCCACGAATTGCGCACCCCGGTGACCATCTTGCGTGGCCGCTTGCAGGGGCTGGCCGAAGGGGTATTTCCGCCAGAGCGTGCGCTCTTTGAAGGCTTGCTGCGTCAGGTGGAGGGATTGACCCACCTGATCGAAGACTTGCGGGTACTCAGTCTCAACGACAGCGGCCACCTGGAGTTGCAACGAGAGGCGATCAGTCTGGCCGACGAGCTTGACGTGGTGCTTGAGGCGTTTGCCACCCCTCTGGCCGCGAGCGGTTTCACCCTCAAGCGGGAACTCGATGCCGAACTCTGGGTCTGTTGCGATGCACTTCGCATCCGTCAGGCCCTGATGGCGCTGCTGGAAAATGCCCAGAAGCACGCGGTGCCGGGCATGCTGACCGTGCGCCTGCATCGTTCGGGCACCCAGTGCATCCTGAGCGTGGAAGACGAAGGGCCTGGCATCAGCGAGGAGGTCGCCGCCCATATCTTCGAGGCGTTTCGCCGGGGGGATCCGTCACGTTCGCGCAAGAGTGGCGGCAGCGGGCTCGGGCTGGCGGTGGTCAAGGCGATTGCCGAGGCCCACGGCGGCAGTGCGGTCTGCCAATCCGGCGGGCGGGGCGGCACCCTGTTCCTGCTTTCCTGGCCCCTCTTGCACCCTGACGGCAGGTCATGACCCCGCATTGCCGCATCGGCTCGGGATGGGCGCGCCGAGGCGCGCGTGTTGACTGTGATCCAACAGCCCAAAAAAAGCCCATCTCATGGGGAGAGACGGGCTTTTTTTATGGCTTGCAGGCAGCGCCCTCATGGGGCGCCGGGATCAATGCTCGGCCAGCAGGGGCTCTCCCTCCTGGCGTTTGTCGTGGATGGCAAAGCGATCGACCAGGGTGGCACTGGCGTCGTTCAGGCCGATGACCGCCACCTCTTTCCCCTCACGGCGGAACTTGATGACCACCTTGTCGAGGGCCGTGATGGCGGTGATGTCCCAGAAGTGGGCGTGCGTCAGGTCGATGATTACCTTCTCCACTTCCTCCCTGAAATCGAAACCGGCCAGGAACTGCTCGGCGCTGGCAAAGAAGACCTGGCCCCGCACCAGATAGGTACGCACGGCGCCGCTGCGCTCGCTGTCGCTCTTGACCAGCATGACGCGGGCAACCTTGTGGGCGAAGAAGAGAGAGGCGAGCAGCACCCCCACGAAGACCCCGAGTGCCAGGTTGTGGGTCGCGACCACCACGGCGACAGTGGTCACCATCACCAGGTTGGTGGAGAGGGGGTGGCTCTTCAGGTTGCGTACCGACTCCCAGGAAAACGTGCCGATGGAGACCATGATCATCACGGCCACCAGGGCGGCCATGGGGATCTGACGGATCCACTCATCCATGAAGACCACCATCAGGATGAGCAGGGTCCCCGCCACGAAGGTGGAGAGGCGGCCGCGGCCACCGGATTTGATGTTGATGACGGACTGGCCAATCATGGCGCACCCCGCCATGCCTCCCAGCAGACCGGCGCCTATGTTGGCGATCCCCTGACCCTTGCACTCGCGGTTGCGATCGCTTGGAGTGTCGGTCATCTCGTCGACGATGGCTGCTGTCATCATGGACTCGAGCAGTCCCACCACCGCCAGCCCCGCTGAATAGGGGAAGATGATGGCCAGGGTCTCCAGATTGAGGGGCACGTCGGGCCAGAGGAAGACCGGCAGGGTATCGGGCAACTCGCCCATGTCGCCCACGGTACGGATGTCGATGCCCAGGGTGATGGCCACCGCCGTCAGGATGACGATGCACAGCAGGGGAGAGGGGAGCAGTTTGCCCACCAAGGGAACGAGCGGGAACAGATAGATGATGCCAAGCCCGGCCGCGGTCATGGCGTAGACCTGCCAAGTGACGTTGGTGAGCTCGGGCAACTGGGCCATGAAGATAAGGATGGCCAGGGCGTTGACGAAGCCGGTCACCACGGAGCGGGAGACGAATCGCATCAGGCTGCCGAGCCTGAGGTAGCCCGCCGCTATCTGGAAGAGGCCGGTGAGCAGGGTGGCTGCCAGCAGATACTGCAGGCCATGTTCCTTGACCAGGGTCACCATCAGGAGCGCCATGGCGCCGGTGGCGGCGGAAATCATGCCGGGACGACCGCCGACGAAGGCGATGACCACGGCGATGCAGAAGGAGGCATAGAGGCCGACCTTGGGGTCGACGCCCGCAATGATGGAGAAGGCGATGGCCTCGGGGATCAGCGCCAGGGCGACGACGATGCCCGACAGCAGATCGCCCCGTATGTTGGAGAACCACTCTTGTCTTGCACGTTCCAGCATGGGGATTTTCTCGCTCGTTGAGGATCCATGGCCACAGGCCCGCAAATCAGGGGGAATGGCGGGGATCACAGGATTGGACTGGCTGTTGATGGTCGGGTAAACCGGCCGGTCGGCATAACAGGAGTCAAGCGGCAGAGGCCGCACAGGGCAGGGTCAGGGCGGCGTGACGGCCACCCCAGAGCACATAACAGGCATAAGGGGCGCATGTTAACAGCCGGTGCCAAGCCGGGGAAGCCCGAAAGGGCCAGAAACGGGGAGATGGGACACAAAACGATTGGCCTGTCAGTGATCAAGGTCTCATCTGGAAAGTTTATTATCCCTTCCCCGCCGAGTGCTGTTATATGATTGCGATGTTTTTTGCAAAAACTCGTGATTTTAATGCAGTTAAGTTCTGGTTATTGGTATTTCTCTCTAAGTCATACCCTTCATCCCGCCGAGAGCGAGCCCCTTGAGGCTCATGGCGGGCCCTGAGATCAGGGTTTCACGGGTTCCGTTTCTATTTGTTGGCACGTGATTCAGCTCCCATTGGGTTTCATGAAAAACAATGCCGACACCATTTGAAAACAATTCGACAACATGGATACAAGCTACGCGTTAGATCTCATCTCCCGGTTCGAACAGGCCGACGATGAGCACACCATAGTGGCGTTGCTGCGCCAGTTGACGACACAGGCGGGATTTGACTACTTCAGATTGGCCCTGATGTCTCCCAGCACCATACAGCGACCGGATGTCACCATCTTCAATGGTTGTCCTCAGGAGTGGGTTGACGCCTATACCCAGGCCAACTTCTTTGCCATCGATCCCGTCGTCCAGCGCGGCATGGAACAGAGCACCCCCATCCTGTGGGCGGATCTCATGGTGCAGGGGGTCTGTGACGATGAGCGCCTTGCCGTGATGATGCTCGCGCAGCAGGCGGGATTGCGCGACGGTATTACGTTTCCCTGGCACGGGGCCAACGGTCATGTGGGCCTGCTCTCCCTGATCACCAGCACACCTCGCACCAGAGCGCATTGGCTCTCTGCGGTGCCTTTTCTCAGCTGGCTATCCATGCATATCTTCGAGGCGGTGGTGAGGGTCTGCCTGGTAGGAGAGTCCTCTCATGATGCCCTGAGCCTGCGCGAGCTGGAGGTGTGCCGCTGGGCGGCGGAAGGGAAGCAGACGAGCGATATTGCGCAGATCCTGGGGATCACCCCGCGCACGGTGACCTTTCATCTGAACAATGTGGTCACCAAGCTGGGGGCCAGCAGCAAGTGCCAGGCGATCTCGTGGGCGTTGAAACAGGGGGTGGTGAGGTTGAACGTAGAGCTGGCCGCCGTCGCCAATGTGGATGAGCAGTAGTGTTCCCGTCGGATTGGCGCAAAAAATTGCGCATATACCAGAAGATTGAACTGCCAGTGCAATGACTGATGGTCAAACGTGTTGAAAAGTACAACTTATTGCGCCGAGCGTACTGCTGTGTGGGGAGATTTTTTATAACTGATTGAAATGTAATGGGTAAAAAGAGTGGCATGGACGCTGCTAACGGATTCGGGCGAGTGTCATAACCGTTCAACCATCAGGAGCAATTCCATGCCAACCCCATGTTATATCAGCATCGAAGGTAAAACCCAGGGCAACATCACCGCCGGTGCCTTCACCTCCGATTCCGTCGGCAACATCTTCGTGCAGGGCCACGAAGACGAGATGCTGGTACAAGAGTTCCAGCACGTCGTCACCGTGCCGACCGATCCGCAATCCGGTCAGCCGGCGGGTCAGCGTGTCCACAAGCCGTTCAAGTTCACCGTTGCCCTGAACAAGGCCGTGCCGCTGATGTACAACTCCCTGGCCTCCGGCGAGATGCTGCCGAAAGTGACCCTGAAGTGGTATCGCACCTCCGTCGAGGGCAAGCAGGAGCACTTCTTCAGCACTGTGCTGACCGATGCCACCATCGTTGACATCGACTGCCAGATGCCCCACTGCCAGGATCCGGCGAAGTCCGACTTCACCCAGCTGATCCAGGTCTCCATGGCCTACCGCAAGATCGACTGGGAGCACACCGTTGCCGGCACCTCTGGTGCGGATGACTGGCG
>NZ_JBFOCZ010000011.1:0-67597 GCF_040908015.1 Aeromonas sp. R7-5
TGTTCAGAGTGGTGGGTCGTGTAGGGTTCGAACCTACGACCAATTGATTAAGAGTCAACTGCTCTACCGACTGAGCTAACGACCCACATCCTGAACTTTTCACCAACCGCATGTGGCGGCCAGCGTTACAACATGGTGGTCGTTACTGGGCTCGAACCAGTGACCCCCTCCTTGTAAGGGAGGTGCTCTCCCAGCTGAGCTAAACGACCTGGGAATATTGTCTTCACCTGCTGTGAAGAAATGGTGGGTCGTGCTGGATTCGAACCAGCGACCAATTGATTAAAAGTCAACTGCTCTACCGACTGAGCTAACGACCCTCACCACGACCAGTGCCGACTGCATTACTGCTCCGGCTCTGACGGCGGCCTATATTACGGATTTATCATCCTGGCGCAATAGAAAAATCTTAAATTAAATCTGATTGTTCACTGCGCATACAAAGCAGAGAGTTCTTTACAAGAGTGTTACGAAAACAGTGACATGCAGCAATGTCACAGCTTGGCCAGACTCTGTTTGGCCAGCTGGGCCGGCGAGGTGTTGGGGTAACCCTTGATTACCTGCTCATAGAAGGCCTTGGCCTCTGCTTTCTTGCCGTCAAGCTGGGCGAGCATGCCGAGTTTCAGCAGGGCATCGGCCCGCTTGGGTGACTTGCTGTATTTGTTCGCCACCGTGGAGAACTGGCTCGCGGCCCCCGCCCTGTCGCCCTTGTTGAACATCAGCTGGCCGAGCCAGTAGTGGGCATTGGGAACATAGCTGGAGTTCGGGAACTGCTTGATGAACCCTTCGAAGGCAGGAATGGCCTTGTCGTAGTTCTTCTCCTTGAGCACCATGTTCACGGCCGCGTCGTAGGCCTGGTTCTCATCCTGGTTGGTGGAGTAGTTGGCAGCCGCGGCAGGAGGCGTTGCAGCACCTGCAGCAGGTGTTGCGGGCGCTGCGGCAGGCTGGCTGTTGGCCACCTTGTCGAGCTCCTGGTAGAGCTGGCGCTGGCGCTCCTGGGACTGCTCCATCTGGTAGGTCTGCTGTTCCAGCTGACCACGCAGCTCGGAGACCTCCCCTTGCAGGGAGTCGACCTGTTGCTGCAATTCGGCCTGCAGACGCAGACGGGCGTTGAGGGTACGCTCCAGCAGAGCAACCCGGTCTTCCAGGC
The DNA here is from genome assembly GCF_040908015.1 of Aeromonas sp. R7-5. Classification (NCBI taxonomy): domain Bacteria; kingdom Pseudomonadati; phylum Pseudomonadota; class Gammaproteobacteria; order Aeromonadales; family Aeromonadaceae; genus Aeromonas; species Aeromonas sp. R7-5. The sequence continues at coordinate 1,148 of NZ_JBFOCZ010000011.1, forward strand.
TGCCGGTCGGTACGATGGCACCATTGTTGCCGCTCAGCACCACGCCGCTGCTGCCAGAATCCCCGCTCAGATCGCTCACGGGTGCCGCCGCTTGCGCATTCAAAGCAACCAACACGGCCAGCGCAACACCAGCTTGCTTGTACACAGATTTCATTCGGATCAAACCTTAGCGTTTAGTGCAAATAAAACGGCCAGCGCATAGTCGCTCGCTGATACAGATTTCATTCGGATCAAACCTTGACGTTTAGTGCAAATAAAACGGCCATCGAAATGGCCGCTTGCATATAAACGAACTTCGTTCGACTCAAACCTTAGTAAACCAGGACCGCACGGCGGTTCTTGGCAAAGGCTTCCTCGGTGTGGGACAGATCCAGCGGCTTCTCTTCGCCATAGCTGACGATGGAGAGCTGCTCGGCCTGCACACCCAGGGTTTGCAGATACTTGGCAACAGCCTTGGCACGACGCTCACCCAGCGCGATGTTGTATTCCGGCGTACCGCGCTCGTCGGCGTGGCCTTCGATCAGTACCTTGACGCTCGGACGTTCACGCAGGTAGCTGGCGTGGGCATCCAGCAGGTCGGCGTACTGACCCTGAATGTCGTAACCATCGTACGGGAAGTAGATCACGTTGTCGCGTTGCAGCGCTTCGAACTTCTGACGCATCTGCTCTTCCGGGGACAACATGCCGTTGGCGCCGCCGGTTTGTACACCGCCCATGCCGTCGGTCATGCCGGACTCGGCGCCAGCGGCGTCGGAGTCGGAAGAGGAGCTACAGGCAGCCAGGGTGAACAGTGGCAGTGCGATGGCCAGACCCTTGAGCAGTTTATTGAGTTGCATGCTATTTCCTTAAACCTTTATAACAAAACAAAAAACAATCGATTTTTATCAATTCAAGAAGGGCGACCAAGCTGGTGCACGAATTTCACCGCTACTGGTCGGAAGCACTGCCTTGAAGCGACCGTCGGTCGACACCAATGCGAGACTCTTACGACCCTGATAGATGGTGGCATAAATGATCATGCTGCCATTGGGAGCCACACTTGGCGATTCATCCAGAGCACTCTGGGTCAGTACCAGCATGGCTCCATTTTCCATATCCTGGCGAGCGATGCGATATTGTCCCTGAACCCGGGTCACCATCACCATGGACTTGCCGTCCGGTGTGATGGATGCCCCCTGGTTGGAATCCCCTTCCCAGGTCATCCGGCGAGTCATGCCAGTCGCCAAATTTACGCTATAAATCTGGGGTTTGCCACCACGTTCAGAGGTGAACAGCAAAGTTTGACCGTCCGGCATCCAGGAGGGTTCGGTGTCGATGGTGCGGTTATTTGTGACTCGAGTGAGTTGCTTGCTAGCAACATCAACGACATAGATGTCAGGCTGCCCATCTTTGGACAGAACAATAGCCAAACGACGACCATCTGGAGACCACTCCGGCGCACCGTTGATGCCACGGAAGCTGGTGATCAGACTGCGCTGCTGGGTGTAGATGTCCTGCACATAGATCTCGGACTTCTGGTTCTCGAAGCTCACGTAAGCCAGCTTGCTGCCATCCGGCGACCAGGCCGGGGACATCAGGGGTTCACGGGAGCGCAGCAGAGTCTTCTCGTTGTAGCCGTCGTAGTCGGAGATCCGCAGCTGATACGGGAACTGGGTGCCCTGCTGCACGGAGACATAGGCCAGACGAGTCAGGAAGGCACCACGCTCACCGGTCAGACGCTCGTAGACGATGTCGGAGATGCGGTGGGCAAACTGGCGCATCTGGGCACCCGGGATGGTCGCCATGCGGCTGTCCAGGATGTAACCGTTCGCTTCACCGCCCTGGGTCTTGGCCAGCTGGCCTTTCAGGACGTCGACCAGCTCGAAGTTGATCTTGTAGGTGCCATCACCCACGGCGGCGATGGAGCCGACCACCACGGCCTCGACCCCCTGGGAAGCCCAGGGCGCGAAGTTGATCTCGCCGCTGGTGCTCGGCGTCTGCGGCATCTGGCCACGGGCCAGCGGCTTGAACTTGCCGCTGCGCATCAGGTCGTTGGAGACCACTTCCGCGATATCCTGCGGCAACTGGCCATTGCCCTCCCACTTGAAGGGGGCGATGGCGATGGGGCGCGCACTGTCGATACCGCCGGTGATGACGATGTCCAAGGCCGCCTGAGCGCTCTGGCCTAGCAGAAGGCAGCCAACCAAAGCAAAAAACACTTTTCTTATCATGGCTTAAATACTCTGTTCCAAAAAAATGAGAGGTGAAATCCCTTTATCAGCAGATGCTGCCAACCACGGTCATTGACCCCGTTCTATCACGCTTAGATGCTCGGTTCTAACTTGAGGTTAAACTCCTTCAACATCTCGAATGCCGCCGGGTCCTTCGGCACCGGCAACTGGTTGGCCTTCAGAACCGCCGCCTTGCCGGAGCGGCAGACCGCCGGATCACCCTGACCGTTGTCCACCGAGATGACGAAGCCGCTACTGGCCAACTTGACACCGATAGTACATGTTTTGCCCCGCATGGTGGGATCCAAAATCATGTAGCGCTCGACCGTGGCCTTGATGAGGGCGGCATACTTGTCGACTTCGCCCTTGGCGGCTGCCGATGCTGCCTGACTGCGCGCATTGGCCTCGGCGGCCAGCTGCTGCTCCATCATGGCTTCCATCTCTTTTTGCAACTTGGCCTCTTCGGCCGCCTTGCGCTTGCGCTCAGCCTCAATCTTGGCCTTTCTGTCGGCCTCGGCCTTCGCCTTCTTCTCTGCGTCAGCTTTTGCCTTCTTGTCAGCCTCTTCCTTCGCCTTCTTCTCGGCCTCGGCCTTGGCTTTCTTCTCGGCTTCCGCCTTCGCCTTTTTCTCGGCTTCGGCCTTGGCCTTCTTCTCGGCTTCCGCTTTCTTGGCCTTGGCCTCTTCCGCCTTGGCCTTCTCTTCAGCCTGCTTCTTCTCCAGCTCTTCTTTTTTCTTCTTGAGCGCCAGCGCCTTGGCCTCTTCCGCCGCCTTGCGTTCGGCTTCGGCCTTCTTGGTCTTCTGCTCTTCCAGCTTGCGGGCTTCCTCGGCTTTCTGGGCCTTCTCTTCCGCCTGCTTCTGTTCAGCCTCTTTCTTCTGCTTGTCGGCTTCGGCCTTGCGGGTCGCCTCTTCGGCCTGCTTGCGCTTGGTCTCGGCGATACGCAGACGCTCCTGCTCCTGTGCCAGCTCGCGTTTGACGCGCTCAGCGTCTTCCTTGTCCTTCTGCTGCTGTGCAGCCTTGGGCTGGGCCTGCTTCTGCTGCTGGACCTGCTGCATCTGCTGCTCCAGCATTTCGCTGTCCATCATGACCGCATTGACGATCTGTCCCTTGGACTCGGGGCGCTTGGGTTTGCTGAAGTCGACACCGACCAGCAGGATGATGCCGATGATCAGATGCAGCAGCAGCGACGCGACGAGATAACCGGAAATACCACGCTTCACATCCATCTCCGTCAGTTCACCGGATCCGTCATCAGACCAACCTGAGGCACACCGGCTTTCTTGAGGGCCACCATCAGCAGGATCACCTCCTCGTAGCGCACGGACTTGTCACCGGCGACCACCACGGGCGCGTTCTGGTTGATGGCCAGATAGCCCATGGCCTTCTCGGTGATGTACTGCTGCATCGCCTCTGGTGTGCCGCTCGGTACGGGTTCGTCATCCGCCTCGCCGGCCTTGATGACGTACTCACCCTCGGTATTGACGCTGACGATGAAAGGCGGCTTGGAGTCTTCCGGCAACTGCTCGGACTCCGCCTGGGGCAGGTCGACCTTGACCCCCTGCGTGATCACGGGCGTGACCGCCATGAAGATGATGAGCAGCACCAGCATGACGTCGATATAGGGCACCACGTTGATCTCGGCGACCTTCTTGCGTTTGAGCCGCTGATAGGTTTGCATTACTTCTCACCCTGCTGTGCGATTTGGCGGTTCAGAATGGTGGTGAACTCGTCCATGAAGTTGGCGTAGGCGTTTTCCAGCCGTTCGACCTTGTTGGTGAAGCGGTTGTAGAAGATAACGGCCGGGATGGCGGCAAACAGACCCATGGCGGTGGCGATCAGCGCCTCCGCGATACCCGGTGCCACCATCTGTAGGGTCGCCTGCTGAACCTGGCCCAGAGCGATAAAGGCGTTCATGATCCCCCAGACGGTACCGAACAGACCGATATAGGGGCTGATGGAACCGATGGTCGCCAAGACCGGCAGGTTGGACTCGAGATCGTCCACTGCACGGGACAGGGAAACGCGCATGGCGCGATAGGTACCGTCCATCACCGCATCCTGACCGCGGGCACCGGCCTTGAGCAGGCGAGCATACTCCTTGAAGCCGGAGTAGAAGATGTCTTCCATGCCTTCGATGTCGTCACGACGGGAGGAGGACTCCTGGTAGAGACGATTGAGGTCGACCCCGGACCAGAATCTGTCTTCAAACTGCTCCGAGGCGAGGTTGGCCGCCTTGATGGCCTTGGAGCGCTGGATGATCAGCGCCCAGGAGACGACCGACATGCCCATCAGGGTCATCATGACCAGTTTCACCAACAGACTGGCTTGCCAGAACAGGCCAATAAACGAAATTTCAGCGTGCACTTAACAGCACTCCCTTGATTTTTTCAGGTATTGCAACAGGTTTCATTTGCGGATGACTGACACAGGCGATCTGTACCATGGCCTGAGTGATCAGCCGTCCATCAGCCGCCAGGATCTGCTGTGAAAAACGCATGGAAGCGCGTTTCACTTCAGTTACTTGCGTCATTACGGTCAGCAGTTCATTGAAGCGGGCCGCCGCGCGAAAGTCGATTTCGGTGCGACTCACCACAAACGCGATCCCCGCCTGCAGCAGGACATCCTGTTCGATGCCGCCTGCGCGCAGGAATTCGGTGCGGGCCCGTTCCATAAACTTGAGATAATTGGCGTTGTAGACGATGCCTCCGGCATCCGTGTCTTCGTAGTAGACACGCACCGGAAACTCAGAGACTTCCCCCATAAAAATCTGTGATCCATTCGACAGTCAGATGGGGGGCTATCATAGCGCAGGGCTGAATAGGAAAGAAGCAGGGGGAGACAGGGAAATCCCCTCTCCCCCTGTTTTTTATGGCGTGCTGCGGCGCCGACAGGCCGAAGACCACAGGGCTGTCAGCATCGCAAGAAAAGCGGAAAAGAGAAGTGGCTGCGAGCGGCGTGACGAGCGAGGTTCTGTCGCTCTGACCGGGCGGCGGCACGCCCCTCAAAAAAGAAGAAGGAGGTGGGCTGATGCCGACCTCCTTCATCATTTATGGCAGGTAGTAGCTGCTGGTCAGCCAGAGCCCGCAGAGCAGGCTGGGCAGGGCGAGCCAGGGGAAGAACAGCACGCGACCCACCAGGCTGCGCGGGTGAAACCCCAGTCCATGCATGACACCGCAACAGACCGCCCACATCAGCCAGGGCGCAAGCCAAAGGCCGTGCTCACTGGTGTTGGCCGCGACCAGGTTGGGCGCCTGCAAGATGGCGACAGCCAGCAGGGCCGCCGCCAGCAGCATCAGACCTTGCCATGGCTGGCGCTCCAGAGGAGCGGCCAGCCGGGCGAGCCTGTCACTTGTCTTCATCAATCTGACGATCCAGGTTCTCGGTGTGCTCCAGCCAGAGCGCATTGATAATCCCAAACGCACAGGCCAGCAGCAGCCCCAGGATCCAGGTGAAATACCACATATCAGGGCACCTTCTTAGTAGAGCGATTGTTGGTTGTCTTCGATGTGCTTGTTACTCACCCGGCCGAACATCTTGATGTAGGTCCAGATGGTGTAAGCCAGCACGGTCGGCACGAAGACGACTGCGACTACCGTCATCACCTTGAGGGTGTTGAAGGAGGCGGTGGAATCCCACATGGTCAGGCTCTGGGACGGCTCGAGGCTCGAGGGCATCACGAACGGGAACATGGAGAAGCCCGCGGTCAGGATAATGCCGGCGATGGCCAGGGAGGAGAACAGGAACGCCACCCACCCCTTGTCCAGCTTGGCCGCCACGGCGGTCAACAGACACATCACCAGACCCAGCACGGGCGCAGCAATCATCCAGGGATAGAGGTTGTAGTTCTGCATCCAGGCACCGGCCTGCACCACCACTTCCTTGTGAAGGGGGTTGGTGACGGCGTCGGTGGCGACGGAGCCCACAATCACATAACCATCCATGCCGCTCACCCAGACACCGGCCAGGGCGAACAGCACCAGGGTCAGCAGGGAGAAGATCATGGCGGCGGTGCGAGAGCGCGCCAGCACTTCACCTTCGGTCTTCATCATCAGCCAGGTTGCACCCTGGGTGATGATCATGAAGAGGCTCACCAGACCGGCCAGCAGGCCGAACGGATTGAGCAGACCGAAGAAGTTGCCGTGATAGGTCATCATCAGGAACTGGTTGAAGCTGAACGGTACACCCTGCAGCAGGTTGCCGAACGCCACCCCGAAGATGACAGGGGGAATGGCGCTACCGGCAAACAGAGCCCAGTCCCAGTTGGAGCGCCACTTGGCGTCTTCCTGCAGGGAGCGGTACTTGAAGCCGACCGGACGGAAGAACAGCGCCATCAGGGTCAGGATCATGGCGATGTAGAAGCCGGAGAAGGCCGCCGCATAGACCATGGGCCAGGCGGCGAACAGGGCGCCACCGGCGGTCACCAACCAGACCTGGTTGCCTTCCCAGTGCGGCCCCATGGTGTTGAGCATCACGCGACGCTCCACATCCTTCTTGCCGACGAAGGGGAGCAGGGCGCCCACCCCCATATCGAAACCGTCGGTGATGGCAAACCCGATCAGCAGCACGCCGACCAGCACCCACCAGACCAGACGCAACAGTTCGTAATCAAACATGGGTCACTCTCCTTATGCCTTGCTCTGTTCGAAGTGGTACTTGCCCGTCTTCAGGCTGCTTGGGCCCAGGCGCGCATACTTGAACATCAGGTACATCTCGATGATCAGCAGTACTGTGTAGAACAGGAAGATCCCGATCAGAGAGAACCAGATCTCGGACGCAGGAATGTTGGATGCAGAGACATAAGTCGGCAGCATCTCGGCGATGGTCCAGGGTTGACGACCATACTCAGCGACAAACCAGCCAGCCTCGATGGCGATCCAAGGCAGCGGAATGCCGTACAGCAGCGCCTTGAGCAGCCACTTGCGCTCACCGATCTTGTGGCGGGTGCTGTCATAGAAGGCCAGACCGATCAGCACCAGCATCAGGATACCGCAGGCAACCATGATGCGGAAGGCGAAGAACAGCGGCAGTACCTGCGGGATGGAGTCATCCACGGCAGCCTTGATCTGCTCGTCGGTGGCGTCGGTCACGTTGGGGGTGTAACGCTTGAGCAGCAGACCGTAGCCCAGATCCTGCTTCACTTCGTCGAAGCGGGCGCGGGTATCGTCGGACTTGTCACCGGATTGCAGCTTGGTCAGCAGGTCGTAGGCGGTCATGCCGTTGCGCACGCGCAGCTCATGCTCGCTCTTGAGATCCTTGAGACCAGTCACCTGACCGTCGAGGGAACGGGTGGCGATGATGCCGAGGGCATAGGGGATCTTGATGGCGTAGTCGGTGCGCATCTCCTCCTGATTCGGGATCCCGAACAGGGTGAAGGATGCCGGAGCCGGCTCCGTGTTCCACTCGGCCTCGATGGCTGCCAGTTTCACCTTCTGCACTTCCCCGGTCTCGTAGCCGGACTCGTCACCCAGCACCAGCACGGAGAGGATGGAGGCCATGCCGAACGCGGCCGCGATGGCGAAGGAGCGACGAGCGAACGCCACATCACGATTCTTCAGCAGGTAATAGGAGGAGATCCCGAGCACGAACATGGCGCCCGTGGTATAGCCTGCCGCCACGGTGTGGACGAACTTGACCTGGGCAACCGGGTTGAACACCAGGTCGGCGAAGCTCACCATCTCCATGCGCATGGATTCGAAGTTGAACTCGGCACCCACCGGGTTCTGCATCCAGCCGTTGGCGACCAGGATCCACAGTGCGGAAAGGTTGGTCCCGAGCGCCATCAGCCAGGTAGCCGCCAGGTGCTGGCGCTTGCTGAGACGATCCCAACCGAAGAAGAACATACCGACGAAGGTGGACTCCAGGAAGAAGGCCATCAAGCCTTCGATGGCCAGCGGGGCCCCGAAGATGTCGCCGACATAGTGGGAGTAGTAAGCCCAGTTGGTACCGAACTGAAACTCCATGGTGAGCCCGGTGGTAACCCCGAGGGCAAAGTTGATACCAAACAACTTGCCCCAGAACTTGGTCATGTCCCGGTACACTGTGTTGTTGGTCATCACATAGACAGACTCCATGATCGCCAGGATGAAGGCCATCCCCAGCGTCAAGGGTACAAACAGGAAGTGATAAAGGGCCGTCGCAGCAAATTGGAACCGCGATAGGTCTACCACATGCTCAGCAATCATGATGTTTCCTCACCGATTATTGGCACGGCTATTTTAAGTTTTAAGGACAAAGCTTCCATTGGAAGTCCCCGAACGGTCGGTCACCCCTCGCGGACTGACCGGATTCGACTGCCACCACATTAACAACAAGGCAATATACAGGAACAAAAAAAGCTAATGTTTAACATCTAATAAACAATAACCAGGGTTCTATTCCCGCCTATAATGATCGCTGTTTTATATCACCTTTATTTGATTGAAATCAATGTAAAACCACCCTCAATACATGTTTTTTCAAGGTAACTTATAGGGCTTTCCCCATTAATTATGGGAGCTTCATCACAAAAAACGATAAGTCGTAAATAATTGATTTAAATCAATTTTATGATCAACCAAAATAGTTTCAATTCTGTTAAACAAATACGCAACCCCGGAAATAAAGCCTTCGCATCTCGATTATTTCAATAAATGGCCAGGCTCATCCAAAAATCAATTTAAACCCAGTAAAAACACATGTTTATGCGGATTGACACCCCCACCAAAATCATTAGTTTATCTAATCAAAAGTCCATAGATTTTCTTGTTTGCCCCACCCGGAAAGAGCTCCTACAATGCGCCTCGCAGTGAGGGCATACCTCTGAATACAGGCCGGTCATTCCGGGTTCCCGGTACGTATTCGATGAACATTTCGAACCTGTTTGTTGGGATTAATGATGAAAAAGTTTGTTGCCAAGACCATCCGTTACTACAAGCTTTCTTTCGTTCAACTCTATCAAATGAACCGACTCTGAAGCCTCGCGACGGCTCCTCTGTTTTTTTCCCGACCGGTCTGGAGACGCGCTCACTGTCTGTGAACATCCATCCTGAATTGTCTTTGCCCACCGCCTGTGCCGTGGGCTTTTTTTTTGCCCGCAAAACAAAAAGCCGCCTCAAGGGCGGCTTTTTGTTTCATATCGCAACGTCTACTGATCTGCCGGTCGTTCCAGGCCAAAGTGTGCGTAGGCTCTCTGAGTTGCGATCCGCCCTCTGGGTGTACGTTGCAGATAGCCTTGCTGGATCAGATAAGGTTCCAGCACGTCTTCTATGGTGTCCTTCTCCTCACCGATGGCGGCGGCCAGGTTGTCGAGCCCGACGGGCCCACCCATAAACTTGTCGATGACGGCCAACAATAGCTTGCGATCCATGAAGTCGAAACCTTCGTTGTCCACATCCAGCATGTCCATGGCACGGGCCGCAATGGGTCCGTCAATTCGCCCGTCAGACTTCACCTGGGCAAAATCCCGTACCCGCCTTAACAAACGGTTAGCAATCCGCGGTGTCCCCCGGGAGCGACGGGCTACCTCGAGAGCGCCGTCTTCCGTCATGTCGAGCCCGAGGCAGCGGGCGCTGCGAGAGACGATGTCGGTCAGGTCCTTGACGTTGTAAAACTCGAGGCGCTGCACGATGCCAAACCGGTCACGCAGGGGGCTGGTGAGGGAGCCGGCCCGGGTGGTGGCACCGATCAGGGTGAAGGGAGGGAGATCGAGCTTGATGGAGCGGGCCGCTGGCCCCTCCCCTATCATGATGTCGAGCTGGTAGTCCTCCATGGCCGGATAGAGCACCTCCTCCACCACCGGGCTGAGACGGTGGATCTCGTCGATGAAGAGCACATCGTTCGGTTCCAGGTTGGTGAGGAGCGCCGCCAGATCGCCGGCCTTCTCCAGCACGGGGCCCGAGGTGGTCTTGATGTTGACCCCCATCTCGTTGGCAACGATGTTGGCCAGCGTGGTCTTGCCAAGGCCGGGAGGCCCGAAGATCAGCAGATGATCGAGGGCCTCCCCGCGCTGGCGGGCGGCCTCGATGAAGATCTCCATCTGATCGCAGACGTGATCCTGTCCGGTGTAATCGGCCAGCTTTCTGGGCCGGATGGCCCGATCGATGATCTCGTCCTCACGGGCGGCACCGGCCGAGATGAGGCGATCCGCTTCAATCATTGTCTACCTCACACCAGGCTGCGCAGGGATTCACGAATGATCTCCTCTACCGACATGCCGTCGGCGGCCACCTTGCTGACGATCTGGCTGGCCTGCTGCGGCTTGTAGCCGAGGGCCATCAGTGCACTGGCCGCCTCCTCGCTCGCATCCGGGGCACGCAGCGGGCTCTCTTTCGCGGGCAGGGTGATTTCGGCCGGGGAGAAGAGATCGTGGCTGACCCAGCCCTTGAGGCGGTCTTTCATCTCCACCACCAGGCGCTCGGCGGTCTTCTTGCCCACGCCGGGCAACTTGACCAGGGAGCTTATCTCCTCGCGCTCGACGCTCATCACAAACTGGGTGGCCGTCATGCCGGAGAGAATGGCCAGGGCCAGCTTGGGGCCGACCCCGTTGGTCTTGATCAGCTCGCGAAACAGCGCCCGCTCCTGCTTGTGGTTGAAGCCGTAGAGCAGCTGGGCATCTTCACGCACCACGAAGTGGGTGTGAATGACGGCCTCCTTCCCGAGTTCGGGCAGATCATAGAAGCAGCTCATGGGCATATGAACCTCATATCCCACCCCTCCGACTTCCAGCAACACCTCGGGGGGTTGCTTCTCGATGATGACGCCTCTCAAGCGACCGATCATGTTCTTTTCCTCGCCACACAGACTCTCGCAAATTGGGTCATAGCATAAAGAATAACTGGATAAGTATCCAGCATAGGTCCATGCAGATCATGGGATGACCAGCTCTTCATACCCGGCCACTTCCCTCGTTCAGAACACTGTCTGTCACTTTATTTTCCATCGGGGATGGCACATCTGCGTCATTGATTGAACACTGAAATGGTCTTGTTCGGCACCAGGGAAGGCTTGAATCATGAAAATCGTCACCACATCCAACCTCGGACTCACCATTCTGCTCGGCTGCACCCTGGGCATGGGGGCGATCGGCTGGTATGGCAGCCAGCGGCTGGCTGATCTGCTCTCCTACGTCCTGGGTGCCGCCTGGCAGACGGCAGATGGTGCCATGGAGGGCTCCATCGAACTCGGCAACCAGTCGCTCTATATCCAGAAAATGCTCTCGGGGATCCCCCTCGACGCACCGGAACTGCAACGGGCAAAAGAAGCGGCCAGCGACGCCTTGCGCCGGGTGGAGCAAGGCGGGCTCATCGATGGGGCGGCCATTACCACACTGAAGCAGCATGAGCAGACCTATCAGCAAGAGCAGGCACAGCTGCTGACCCTCTATCGCACCTTCACAAGCACCGATGAGGCGCTGCGCGCCAGTTCTGAACGCATGTCACGCCTCTCGACCAGGCTGGAGGTGATCGGTGACGAGGCCGTCGAGAGCCTCACCCGCTCACCGGATCAGGCCATCAGCTGGAACGGCGGCCTCGCGACCCGCTGGCAGGCGGCCGATGGCGGCATGGAGGCCAACATCGGATTCCTGCGCCAGCTCTATGCGCTGGAGAAGATGCAGAGCGAAGGCCCTACTCCTGCCATCCAGGCCGAGCTGGCACAAGCCACCCGCTTCTATCAGGACGCGGTTGACGGCATGCTGGCAACCGGCCAGTTCGATGTGCCCGGCGACGGGGAGTTTGCAGGCCAAATGCTCTCCACCCAGTATCGTGCCCTGCAAGCCGACAATGCCCGCCTGATCCGTGAATGGACCACAGCCCTGAGCGCTTATCAGAACCAGCTGGCCCGTTACGAACACAGCGCCGACCAGCTCAGGCTGGCGCTGGTCGAGGTCGAGGCCCAGGGGGACGCCACCGTCGAGGATCAGGTTCACCAGCTCAACGCCATCATCGACTACACCAGGGGACTCATCCTGGGGGGCTTGCTGCTCAGCCTGCTGATCGTCACCTGCTGCGGCTTCTGGCTGGTGCGCACCATTGTTCGCCCGCTACTCCAGGTCGACAAGCGCATGCAGGACATCGCCGCCGGGGAAGGAGATCTCAATGCCCGCATCAACCTCTCACGCGACGACGAGATTGGCTCCCTGGCGGGCAGCGTGGATCGCTTCATCGAGAAGCTGCAGAAGATGATCAGCGCCACCATGGACAACAACCAGCACATCAACCAGCACGTGCGCACCTCGGTCAACCGGGTCCAGGCCATCAGCCAGAGCAGCCGCCAGACCGCAGCGCATGCCCAGGCGCTGCACCACGACAGCGAGCAGATGGTGCAGGTGGCTACCACCATCTCGGACAACTGCAACCTGGCGGCACACAACGCCAACGAGGTGCGCCAGCTCACCACGCAAAGCAGCCAGTATGTCTCCTCCGCCACCGCCGGCATGCAGCGGGTGGTCATGGAGGTGGGTGAATGTGCCACCGCCATCAACGCCCTCAAGGAGCAGGCAGGGCAGATTGGCCAGATCATCTCCACCATCAGCAATATCTCGGGGCAGACCAACCTGCTGGCTCTCAATGCCGCCATCGAAGCCGCCCGGGCGGGCGAGATGGGGCGCGGTTTTGCCGTGGTGGCCGACGAGGTGCGCACCCTGGCCAATCGCACCGCCACCTCCAGCGCCGAGATAACGGACGTGATCAACAGCATCCAGCAGCAGACAGAGCAGGCCTATCTGATGATGCAACGCAACCTGAAAACCGTGGAATCGGGTATGGCGGACTCCGACAACACCAAACAGATCCTGTTCAAGGTAGAAGAGGCCATCGATCAGCTCGCCGACATGGTGCAACAGGTGGCAGAGGCGACCAGTCAGCTCTCCCACACCCTGGGACACACCACGGGCAAGGTTTCGGATATCAGCCTGCAGGCCCAGACGGGCGAACAGGAAGCCCAGGAGTGCCTGCAACTGGCCTCCTCCCTCCATCAGGCCAGCCAGCAGCAACAGCAGTTGCTGTCGCAATTTCGGGTCTAGTGCGGGCGGGGCAAGGCCCCCGCCCTCCCCCCAGCGCCGCTGAATTTAGCCCTTGGGCCGGGGGGCTTCGCCTGTTAAAATTCCGCACTTGAAATTTTCCAGGGCCAAGCCGCCCGAACTAGCGAAGGTCTACCGCGATGCGTACCAGCCAATATCTGCTTTCCACTCTCAAGGAAACCCCCTCCGACGCTGAAGTTGTCAGCCACCAGCTGATGCTGCGCGCCGGGATGATCCGCAAACTCGCTTCCGGCATGTACGCCTGGCTGCCGACCGGCCTGCGGGTCCTGAAGAAGATTGAAAACATCGTCCGCGAAGAGATGAACAATGCGGGTGCCGTCGAAGTGTCCATGCCGGTGGTACAGCCCGCCGAGCTGTGGCAGGAGTCCGGCCGCTGGGATGACTACGGCCCCGAGCTGTGCCGCCTGACCGACCGTCACAACCGCCCCTTCGTGCTGGGTCCGACCCACGAAGAGGTGATCACCGCGCTGGTCCGTTACGAAGTGAACAGCTACAAGCAACTGCCGCTGAACCTCTACCAGATCCAGACCAAGTTCCGCGACGAAGTGCGCCCCCGTTTCGGCGTGATGCGTGGCCGCGAATTCCTGATGAAGGATGCCTACTCCTTCCACATCGACAAGGCTTCCCTGGTCGATACCTATGAGAAGATGCATGCGGCCTACTGCACCGCCTTCACTCGCATGGGTCTGAACTTCCGCCCGGTGCAGGCCGATACCGGCTCCATCGGGGGCACCGGCTCCCACGAATTCCAGGTGCTGGCCGAGAGCGGTGAAGACTTGATCGCCTTCTCCGATACATCCGATTACGCCGCCAACATCGAGATGGCCGAAGCCCTGGCACCGGCTGGCGAGCGCGCTGCCGCAACCAAAGCCCTGACCAAGGTGGCCACCCCGGCCGTCCACACCATCGACGAAGTGGCCGCTTTCCTGAACGTGGCGCCGACCGCCATCGCCAAGACCCTGCTGGTACTGGCCGAGGAAGACGAGCACGGAAAACAGGCTGTCATCGCTCTGGTACTGCGTGGCGACCACGAGCTGAACGAAATCAAGGCCGAGAAGCTTTCTGGCGTGGCTAACCCGCTGACCTTCGCCAATGACGAACAGATCAAAGCGGCCGCCGGTTGCGACGCAGGCTCCATCGGCCCGGTCGGCTTTGCCGGTCGCATCATCGTCGATCGCAGCGCCGCCCATCTGAGCGATTTTGTTTGCGGCGCCAACGAGACCGGTTTCCACCTGACCGGTGCCAACTGGGATCGCGACATCACCTCTTTCGAGGTTGCCGACCTGCGCAACGTGGTAGAAGGCGACCCGAGCCCGTGCGGCCAGGGCAAGCTGCTGCTCAAGCGCGGTATCGAAGTGGGCCACATCTTCCAGCTGGGTACCAAGTACTCCGAAGCGATGAAGGCGAGCGTGCTGAACGAAGGCGGCAAGTCCGTCACCATGGAAATGGGTTGCTACGGTATCGGGGTTTCCCGTCTGGTGGCTGCCGCCATCGAGCAGAACAACGACCAGTACGGCATCATCTGGCCGGACGCCATCGCCCCGTTCGAAGTGGCCATCGTGCCGATGAACATGCACAAGTCCGAGCGCGTGGCCGAGCAGGCGCAACAGTTCTACGCCGAGCTCAAAGCCGCCGGTGTGGACGTGCTGTTTGACGACCGCAAGGAGCGCCCGGGTGTGATGTTCGCCGACATGGAGCTGATCGGTGTGCCCCACGCCATCGTCATCGGTGACCGTGGTCTCGACAACGGCGTGGTGGAGTACAAGTGCCGCCGCTCCGGCGAGAAGCAGGAAGTGGCCATCGGCGAGATCGTTGCCCTGCTCAAGGCCAAGCTGGGTCGCTGATAACGCGACATACCGCCTTTCGCTTTTCATAGGAAAGCCCCGAGTGCCACGGCACTCGGGGCTTTTTATATGGCTCTCAGCCATGATGCACAAAAATGCGTCTCCAGCGTGAACCAATGAGATAACTGCATTGCCCTGTACACGGCACGGCTGATTTCCTAGACTGGCGCTCTTTACCCAGCTTGCCCGAGAAGTTATGTCCTTCGCCTCAGCCAATACCGTTGTCGTGCTCGACTTCGAGACCACAGGGCTTTCACCCGGACAAGGGGATAGAGCCATCGAGATCGGTGCCGTCAGAATCAAGGATGGCCATATCAGTGAGCGTTTCTCGGCATTGATGAATCCGGGCTTCAACGTGAGCAGCTTCATCGAGCAATATACCGGGATCAGCAATGCCATGCTGAAACAGGCTCCCCCCTGTAACGAGGTGATGGCGGATTTCGTCGACTTTATCGGTGATGACAATCTGGTCGCCCACAACGCCTCCTTCGACAAGCGCTTTCTGGATGCGGAAATAGAGCGATTGCCGGCGCAATACCGCGGCCAGTTCGCCTGTTCCCTGCTGCTATCGAGGCGCCTGTTTCCCGATGCCCCGGATCACAAGCTGGGTACCCTGGTGCAATACCGGAGTCTGCCCAATGATGGGGTGTTTCACCGTGCCCTGGCGGATGCCGAGGTGACGGCCCACCTCTGGCTTGCCTTGTTGGAAGAGCTGGCGTGTCGACATGGCATTATCGACCCGGACTTTGAATTGCTGCTGACCCTTGGCAAGAAGCCAAAACAGGTGATTCCATCCTTCCTGCGGGAATATGCGACTCGGAAATAATATGTGCCGACATGCATCATCAACCATCCACGCCATGTCGGCACTGAATTTACCCACCTTCAAATCCATGATGGCCCGGCGTAAAGAGAGGCAGGCAAGCAGATAATTTAGCACTGCACATCAATGAAAAAGCGCGCCAAATGGCGCGCTTTTTGTTTCCTTGTCATCTGGCGACGGGGCCGGTTCACGGCGCTTCAGGCATTGCGACCGATGAAGAGATCGGTCACATGGCAGCTGCTTCTCGCGGCCAGCGCATCCAGCATGTAGGCTGCCGCGTCTTCCGGCGTCATGAAGCCGCTCGGGTCCACGTGATCCGAATTCTCCCAGAACTCGCTGCGGATCCCGCTCGGATAGAGGTTCACCAGTCGCAGGGGAGCACTCTTCAGCTCGGCCCGCAAGGATTCGAGAAAGCCGCGCATTCCCCATTTGGAGGCGCAATAGAGGCTCTCGTTGGCCTTGCCGGTCTGGGCTGCGGAGGAGAGCACATTCGCCAGCACCCCGCCCTTGTCACCGATGAGGCGCACCGTCTGCTGGGCCACCAGTATGGTGGAAATGAGATTGCTCTCCACCACCCGGCGGATCTGCTCGGCGGTGTAGACACCCACCGGGCCAAACTCGCCGACACCGGCACAGTGGATCACCATGTCGGGCAGGCCGCCCCACTCCACCGCAGCGGCAAAGGCGACATCCACCTCTTCGTGGTGCGCCAGATCGGCGGCAATGCCGATCACCGCCTTGCCGAGCAGCTCTTCCTGCTCCTGCAGTTTCTGGTAACGGCGACCCATCATGGAAACCTGATGGCCGCGTTCAACCAGCCCTATGGTCAGGGCGCGGCCCAGTCCGGACCCCGCGCCAGTCACTATGATGTGGCCCATGTGTGCTCCTCAGGGAGATCAGAAGGTGAATTCACCACCGATGAACCAGCCGTCGATGGTCTGATCGACGCGATCGAAGTCCATCTCGGCCTCACGCCAGCCGGCGCGGATCTTGAGCGGCACGGAAGAGAACTTGTAGGAACCGCCCAGACGGTAGTCGTAGTTGTCGGCATCCTGCACCCGCATATCGCCAAACGCCGCAAAGCCGGTCCCCGGGATGCGTACTTCACCCCCGGTGTAGGCCATCAGCACATCCTTGTCATAGGAGTAGTGCTGGGTGTTGAAATCACCGTCGTAGCGACGACCGGTCAGACCCAGATCGATCTGGAACAGATCGTTGTTGAACAGGCGATAGTAGAGGCTCAGGTCGTAAGCCAGCAGATCGTTGTTGAAGCTGCCACCGCTGCTGCTGAAGTCGGACATTTCAAACTTGGCGTTGGGCAGCAGCAGGATGCCGTGCTCCAGTTGCAGGTAGCCGCTCCAGTTGTAGTTCTCGTCGTAGCTGCCATCGGCACCCACGCTGCTGACCTGGCCACTTCCCTGGGCATTCCACAGATCGGCACCCGCCGCAAAACGCCAGTCATTGGCGGCCATGGCCCCATGGCTGAGCAGGGCCATCACAGTGCCGGCAATCAGGGTCTTCTTCATCACTTCGCTCCATTTTGGACTGGAAAGGCCATCATTTTACCCGCTGGGCAAGGAATACCTAGAGTAAAAAGCTGAACAAGCGTCCATAAATGTCAGTGCTTCATCCCTTTCATGGGCTCGACCGGCTTCACGGGCAGGCTCAGTGACAGCGTCTGACCATCGTCCAGAGTCAGGGTCAGCGGGAAGGGCGTGCCCTGGGCCAGGGTATGGATGTCGAACAACATGATGTGCAGGCTGCCGGGCTTGAGCACGGCCTCCCCCTTGGCCGGGATCTCGATGCTCTCCACCTGGCGCATCTTCATGACGCCGTTCTCGTGCAAATGGGTGTGCAGCTCGACACGGCCCGCCTCAGGGGACGCACCCGCCACCAGTTTCACCGGTTTGTCCCCATCGTTCCTGAGCACCATGAACGCCGCCGTGTTCGGCGAGCCAGGGGGCAGCAGGCGCACATAACCATCGACCGCGTCGACCTTGGCCAGGGCCGGGGCGGCCAGAAGCAGTGCCATGGTGGAATAAAACGCACGTTTAAACATGGTTGAAATCCTTTTATGATGTTGTTAAACGAGACAAAGCTTACCCCTGTGGCAAGCTTTTGACAGCCCCCGACAACAAGGATTCAGACATGGCCCTCACAATTCTGGCCGAACAGCAGGACGGCTTGCTCACCCTGACCTTCAATCGACCGGAAAAGCGCAATGCCCTCAACACGGAGACGTATCTGGCGCTGACCGACGCACTGCGCCAGGCCGCCCGGGACGAAGAGGTCCATGTGCTGCTGTTTCAGGGCCAGGTGGAGTGCTTCACCGCCGGCAACGATCTGGCCGACTTTGTTGGCAAGCACGCCCTTGAGCCGGACGATCCCATCCTGCAATTTCTGCACACCCTGGCCGACTTCCCCAAACCGGTGATCGCCGCCGTGGGCGGCCCGGCAGTCGGCATCGGCACTACCCTGCTGCTGCACTGCGACCTGGTCTATCTGGGTGACAACGCCCGGCTGCAGCTGCCTTTCGTCGAGCTGGGACTGGTGCCGGAGTTTGCCGCCAGCCTGCTGCTGCCACGCGCCGTCGGTCACCTCAAGGCGGCGGAGCTGTTGCTGCTGGCAGAGGCCATCGATGGAGAAGAGGCGCTGCGTCTCGGGCTCGCCAACCGGGTGCTGGCCCCGGCGGACCTGCTCCCCTTCGCTCGGGAGCAGGGACTGAAACTGGCGGCCAAGCCGCCGATGGCGCTCCAGAAGAGCAAGGCGCTGCTCAAGCAGGAGCTCAAACAGGCGGTGCATTTCGTCATCGACCTGGAAGCGCGCGCCTTCGCCCAGGCCCTGCAAGGGGAAGAGGCGCAAAGCCGCATCGCCAGCAAGCTGCAAAAACGGCGCTGAACTCAGTTGAGACGGAACCGGCCTATCAACTCGCAGCCCTGCACCCTGTCCTGCACCTGGATAAGCCGGGCAATCTCCGGATTGGGATGGCGCTTCAAGAAGGAGAGCAGGGCGGCGCGACAGCAGCCCAGCTCACTGATGAGGGATTCGCACTCCCGGTTGGGGCACTGGGGCACCAGGGCGGTGACCAGCTCGGAGGCGAGCTTGAGGTAGCGCAGTTCATAGGCGGGCTCTTCCATGGCACGCCAGAAATCGGCCATGCGGTGACAGGTGGCGACCCGCATGCTGGCCAGTTCGTCCAGATCCCCAGAGGCCAGCTCATACACTTCCCCCAGGGCCTGCTGATAGAGGCAGATCGCCGTGCCCAGAGCCCCCATGCCAAGGGCGTTCTCCGCCTCCAGCATGTAGCGTTGCCAGTTCTGATGTTCCATGTTCCTCTCCTTTGCCGACACGAGTGGAGTTTGTATCATGGCCAATCGAGAACAAATATCAACCAGACCCTTTGTGCAGGATCCCTCAACCCGCCGTTCTGGGCTGATTGACGCGACACTGCTTGCCGGGGTAACCAGGTAGATCCGCCGCCTTGCTGCTGCACGCCAGCCGTTTGGCTTCGGCGAGGCGATCCGCGAGGTTGACCTCATCGATCGGCTGCCAGGCCATCTGCTGGCCGAGCCAGCTGGCCCAGGCAAACTCGACGAAGTAGACCTGATCCTTCTTGCTGAAGTAGCCCGCATCCTGCAACAGCCCCGCCAGGGTGCGGTAGGGATAATCCGGCAATTCACCGATATGACCGGGCAACTGCTCGGGAGTCAGGGGTTGACCCCGTTCATCCTTGAGCCAGGCCCAGTGGTTGTTCTGCATCTGGCTCCAGAAATTGGCCCTGTCCTGCAACCGTGCAATCACCTTGACCCTGACCTGCTTCACCCCCTGCTGCCACAGCGCCTTGGTCAGGTGGTGCCTGTCCACCAGCCAGTAACCCCCATCCGGCGCGATGACGATAGGGATCTCTTTCTTTTTCATCAGTTTGTCGAGCTGCTTCTCGCTCTTGTCCGCCAGCTCCCGGGCAGTGGTATCCACCTGCAACTGCCCCACGCCGCCCTGGGTGGGGTGCAGCGCCTCTATGTTCACCTCGCACCAGCTTCCCACCGGGCTGCTCTTCTCGCACGGGGACAACGCCCAGGCGCCCTGGGTCAGCACGCAGACCAACAAGATCCATGCTCTCATCATTCTCTCCTTTTCCTGGCGCTCACGGCGCCCCTTCGTTGACAGCCGCATCGGATATCATGGGACTCATGCTGGCGGTCTGACCAGCAAAGGGGATATCATGATTTCCCATCTGCCGGCGATGCATTCTCGCCGAGTTTTCTCCCCGCTTCACACATTTTGAAGGATTCACCATGAAAGGATGGAGCCCCCTGCTGGCCCTGCTGGGCTGTGCCTGCGTCCAGGCCGCCGATGTGCCGCCCGGCACCCCACTCGCCGCCGAACAGGCCGTCGTCCGTCATCTCAAGGATGAACCGGCGAGCCTGAGCCCCCTCAAGCTGGTGGGACTGCCGGAGCTGCAGGTCCTCAGGGACCTTTACGAGGGGCTGCTGACCCAGGGGCCGGACGGCAAGGTGCTGCCCGGGGTGGCATCCCGCTGGGACAACGAGGGGAACCAGACATTCACCTTCCACCTGAGGCAGGATGCCCGCTGGTCCAACGGCGACCCCGTGCGCGCCGCCGACTTCGTCTATGGCTGGCGCAAGCTGGTTGACCCCAGGGAAGCCGCCACTTTCGCCTGGTTCGCCCAGCTCGCTCGCTTCGACAAGGTGGACGACATAGTGGCAGGCAAACTGGCCCCCGATGCACTCGGGGTGAAGGCCGTCGATGACCATACCCTGAAGGTGACCCTCTCCCAGCCGGTGCCCTATTTCCTGAGCCTGCTGACCCATCCCAGCCTGTCGCCCCTGCACCAGGCCAGCATGGAACAATATGGCAACCAGTGGACCCAGCCCGGCAAGCTGGTGGGCAACGGCGCCTTCGTGCTGAGTCACCGGGTGGTGAACGAGAAACTGGAGCTGACGCCCAATCCCTACTACTGGGATCGCGCCCACACGGTGCTGACCCGCGTCACCTTCGTGCCCATCAACCAGGAGAGCGCGGCCACCCACCGCTATCTGGCCGGGGATCTGCACATCACCGAATCCTTCCCCAAGGAGCAGTACCAGAGCCTGATGGCCCAGATCCCGGGGGAGGTCTATACCCCGGAACAGCTCGGCACCTACTACTACGCCTTCAACACCCAGCGCCCGCCCCTCAATGATGTACGGGTTCGCCAGGCGCTCTCCTATACCATCGACAGGGGCCTGATTGCCGACAAGGTGCTGGGCACCGGGGAGAAACCGGCCTACCACTTCACCCCGGACGTGACCGCCGGCTTCGACCCCAAGCCCAATCTGCTCTCCACCAGCAGTCAGCAAGCGCTGGACGAGCGTGCCAGAGCCCTGCTGAAAGAAGCGGGCTACGGCCCAAGCAATCCCCTCAGGCTGACCCTGCTCTACAACACGGCGGAAATTCACAAGAAGATGGCGCTGGCCATCGCCAACCTGTGGAAACAGAAACTGGGGGCCCGGGTCGAGCTCACCAACCAGGAGTGGAAAACCTATCTCGACAGCCGTCAAAGCGGCCAGTTCGAGGTGATCCGCTCCTCCTGGGTCGCCGATTACAACGACCCCTCCGCCTTCCTCGGGCTCTGGGGATCGGGCCACAGCGGCAACATGGCCCGGTTCGCCAACCCGGCTTACGACAAGCTGCTGGCGCAGGCGGCCAACAGTCAGGATCCCGCAGAACGAGCCCGCCTGTTTGATGAGGCCGAGGCCATCTTGCAGAAGGAGGCCCCCATCGCCCCCATCTACCAGTACACCAATGCCCGGCTCATCAAGCCCTGGCTCAAGGGGTATCCCATCAACAACCCGGAAGATGTGGCCTACAGCCGTCAGCTCTACCTCGTCAAACACTGAGTCCGGGGAGGGGTCGGGACATCTGACCCCTCCTGGCACTGTTCCTGTTCAAGTTCCCGGCATAAAATGCCGCCTCTTTTCATTCATCAACCCCGTGATCCGATCCTGCCATGCGTGCTCTGCTCCTGATTGCCCTGTTTGTTGCCCTTCCCGCCAAGGCCACCGATGAAACCGAATGCCGCCAGGCCTTCCTCGAATGGATGTTGAGCCAGCAGAAGCAGTTCAGCGACCGCAAGGCCAGCAAGATGGAGCGACGCAATGCCGAACGAGCCATCGATCAGGCCCGGGATGCCTTCGCCAAGCAGGAGAGTTTCTGCCAGGCCATGGCCTGGGTCGCCAGCGCAGAAGACAATGACCCCCGCTTCAAGCCGAGGACGGGGGAGATCCACGACTTCACTCCCCGCGGCTGAGCCGCCATCTACGACTTTTTTCAGCCTTTCCCGTGTTGATTTATTGACCCAAGCCAAGGTGGTGCAACAGTCCGCATCTACAATGACGCCGTAACAATCACAAAAATAAAAAATAATTTTATCAGTTACTTGGCTCATTCAGGATGCGCACATGACCACAACCCGGCACGAAGGGGAGATCCGTTTCCCCGATCACATATCACTGATCTCGACCACGGATCCCGCCAGTCACATCACTTATGCCAACCAGCACTTTTGCGATGTGGCGGGCTACAGCGCGACCGAAATGGAAGGGGAGCCCCACAATCTGGTCCGCCACCCCGACATGCCCAAGGCCGCGTTCGCCGACATGTGGCGCCGCCTGCAACAAGGCAAGAGCTGGATGGGGCTGGTAAAGAACCGCGCCAAGAGTGGTCAGTTCTACTGGGTCAACGCCTACGTCACGCCGATTCTCAACGATCAGCAGCAGATCATCGAATACCAGTCTGTCCGCACCCGTCCCCAGGATCACGACATCGCCTGGGCAGAGCAGCTCTATGCCCGGATCCGTGACGGCAAGGCACTGCCCTGGCTGACCCGGCTGACCCTGGAGCCGGGGCAGCTGTGTCTGCTGCTCTCTGGCACCGCCCTGCTCGGCATGGGGGCCAGTCTGGTCACCGGCCAGCCGGGGTGGGGAGTCATCACCCTGCTCTGCTTGCTGGCCCAGATGGGGCATGGCTGGCATCTGCAACGGCGGCTGGCCAGACTGCTGGCCATGGCGGGCGAGGAGCAGGGCAGCGCCCTTTGCCAGGTACTCTATGCCAGGCGTCAGGACAGCCTGGCCGCCCTTGAACTGCTGCTGCGCATGAAGAAGGCGGAGCTGCGCGCCGTGGTAGGTCGCAGCGCGGACACCAACCAGCAGATCCTGCAGGCGGCGGAAGATGACAGGGGGCATATCCAGACCATAGACACTCACCTGCAACAGCAGCGGGCCCAGAGCGAGCAACTGGCGGCGGCCATCACCCAGATGAGTCAGTCCATCCGCGATGTGGCTGACAATGCCCACCAGGCCAATGCGCTGGTGGGCGAGGTCCAGCAGGTGTCCGCCAGTGGCCAGCAGGCGCTGGCCACCACCCGGGATTCGGTCGACAGGCTTCATCAGGAGCTGGACGCCAGCCAGGGCGTGCTGGCGCGCCTGACCCAGGACAGCCAGAAAATCAACGGCATTCTGGAGGTGATCGGGCAGATTGCGGATCAGACCAACCTGCTCTCCCTCAATGCGGCCATCGAGGCGGCACGGGCCGGTGAACAGGGGCGCGGCTTTGCGGTGGTGGCCGACGAGATACGGGCCCTGGCCCAGAAGACCCGCAGTTCCACCGGCGAGATAAGCGACATGATAGGGGCGCTGCAGCAGAGCACCCGGCAACTGTCCGATGGCATGGAGCAGGGGGCCCAGACATCAGTGCTCTGCCAGCAGCACATGGGGGCCACCGCCGAGGTGCTCGACCAGATCAACCGGATGCTGGCCCGGGTGACCCACACTAGCGACGAGATAGCCCAGGCGGTGAGCCAGCAGGCGGATGTCACCAGCACCCTGGATCAGGGGATCCACCAGATCCACCAACTGGCGAGCCACACCGCGGACAACAGCCGTCAAGCCCTCGATGGCATCACCCTGCTGGTGGAGCGGCTGCAAAACCTCTCCCGCCTGATCAACCAGTTCCACGACTGACCCCCTTGCCGTGTAGTTTGGCGCGCCCCCGGGCGCGCTGCCGATCTCTCCTCTCCTTCACGACGACAGGCTCCCGCCGGGGGCAAGAAGTCCGTCTCAGGATTTGCCCTTGAACTGCTTGATGCTGCGCTTGCCCTGGGTGCGACGGTTCGCCTGCTTGTCTCTTGGCGCCCGTTTGCTCTCCCCGCTGGCGGGTTTGTCGGTCACCGGGAAACCTGCCAGCGCCGCCAGGGGCAGGGGCCGACCGGTCAGGGCCCGGATCCCCTCGAGCGCCTCCCCATCCCCGTGGCAGGTAAGGGAGATGGCCAGACCGCTCTGCCCGGCACGGGCGGTACGACCGATACGATGCACGTAGACGGGGGCATGGTCCGGCAGATCCAGATTGATCACCACCGGCAATGCCTCCACGTGGATGCCGCGCGCCATCAGGTCCGTGGCCACCAGCACCCGCACCCTGCCCTCCTTGAAATCCGCCAGCGCCTGCTCCCGCACGGCCTGATCCTTGTTTCCGTGCAGGGCCGCCACCGTCATGCCAGCCCTGGCGAGTTTCTTGGCCACCCCGTCCGCGTCGTCCCTGGCACTGATGAAGACCAGCACCTGGGGCCACTCTCCGGCCTCCAGCAGGGCGATCAGCGCAGGCACCTTGCTGCTCCTGTTGACCAGATAGAGCCGCTCCTCGATGTCGCTCACCAGGCTGTTGAGCGGCTCGGCCTCGATGCGCACCGGATCCTGCAGCAGGCCCGAGGCCAGGCTCTCCAGCTCGACCGGCAAGGTGGCGGAGAAGAGCATCTGCTGCCGCGCCTCCGGCATCGCCTTCATCAGCCACTGGATATCGGGCCAGAACCCCATCTCCAGCAGGCGATCCGCCTCATCCAGCACCAGCATGCGCAGGGCACCCAGCCCCAGCGCCTGCTGGGCCAGCAAGTCTCGCAACCGTCCGGGTGTCGCCACCAGCAGTTGGGGGCCGAGAGCCAGTTCCCGCTCCTGCCACTCCTGGGCCACCCCGCCACACAGGGTCAGAAGGCGCACCCCCAACCCGTCGGCAATCTCCTGCAGGGCGGCGCTCACCTGGCTTGCCAGCTCCCGGGTGGGGACCAGTACCAATCCCTGTACCCGGTCGCTGGCTGCGTCCAGCCTCTGCAGCAGCGGCAGGCCGAATGCCAGGGTCTTGCCACTGCCGGTCCTGGCCAGGGCAAGCAGATCCCGTCCTGACAAGGCAGCAGGAATGGCTAGCTGCTGAATGGGGGTCGGTTTTTCCAGCGCGGCGGGCAGCAGGGGCAACAGGGCGGGGTCAAGGGCGAGTTCGTCAAACGTCATGGGGATCGCAGATACAGGCTGAACGAGGATGTGGAGGCGAAGTCTAGCCAGACCCACCCCATAAGTAAAAGGTTCGGGAGCGCAATAAAAACGGCCTGCCCCGTGTGAACGGGGCAGGCCGTCAGGCAATCAGCCTGTGGCGCGACTTACAGAACGGCCAGGGCGGCGGCGTAGTTCGGCTCGTCGGCGACTTCGGCCACCAGCTCGCTGTGCAGCACCTTGTCGTGCTCATCCAGTACCACGATGGCACGGGCAGCCAGACCCACCAGCGGGCCGGAGGAGAAGGCCACGCCGTAGTCCTGCAGGAAGGAGACACCGCGCAGGGTGGAGAGGTTCACCACCTTGTCCAGACCCTCGGCGCCGCAGAAACGGGCCTGGGCGAACGGCAGGTCGGCGGAGATGCACAGCACGACGGTGTTGTTCAGGGCGCTTGCCTGCTCGTTGAACTTGCGCACGGAAGTGGCGCAGGTCGGGGTGTCGACGCTCGGGAAGATGTTCAGGATCTTGCGCTTGCCGGCGAAGGTCGCCAGGGTCGCATCGGACAGATCGCCAGCAACCAGGGAGAAGGGCTTGGCCTGCTCACCGGCAACGGGGAAGTGGCCGGAGACGGAGACGGGGTTGCCTTGCAGGGTGACGGTATTGCTCATGTTAGGTCCTTGATAATTGATGTGGGATCCAGGGTCCCCAGTATAGGCCCGCCACGGGATGACAAACACCCGCTAATGAAAGGGATTTGGCATCCCTTTGCATCCCCCTGCTCCAGGGGCAGATCAGCGGCCACTGGCATGGACCCGGACAAAGAGGAGAAGAGGGCTTGACCTTGGACTTTACACCAAGGTTTACACTCGGCTCAGTCATCCAGGATCCCGCAGGGGCGGGATCCCTCAAGAGGAACGCATCATGAGCAAATCCTGCTGCAGCCATCAACACGCCGCCGCCCCCATCAAGGCCGTCAGCAAGGCCGTCACCCCACAGGCCGAGCACAGCCACACCAGCCACTGCTGCGACAACGGGGCACAGGCCAGTGGTGTCGCCAACCCGACCCACCACGATCATCAGGGGCAAAGTGGCGCAGACGGCCCGGGTGATGAAGAGCCCCCCAGAGGCGCTTGCGCCACCGACACAGCCCACGACCACGACCACGACCACGATCATCATGAGCAGGGGCACGCCCACACGGCCGCCGCGACCGAGCCGCCGCTGACGACCCCCGAGCAGAACAGCCGCCGCCATAGCTGGCAGGTGCTGGGCATGGATTGTCCCAGCTGTGCCCGCAAGATAGAGACCGCCGTCAGCCGGCTGGAGGGCGTACAGCAGGCTCGGGTGCTGTTTGCCACCGAGAAGCTGGTGGTGGATCTGGCCCCCGGCCTCTCCCCCGACCCCGTTACCGCCGCCGTGCTGGCCGCCGGCTTCCAGCTCAAGAGCGAGCGCAGCGGCAAGCAGCAGCCCGGCCGCGAGCGCGGCCCGCTGCAGACCCTGCTCGCCAAGTATTGGCAGCCCCTGTCGCTCGCCGGCTTGATGGGGATGGCGGCCCTGCTGCCGAGCCAGATCGGTCAGCCGCTGTTTACCCTGGCCACTCTCTGGGGGCTGTGGCCCATCTCCCGCAAGGCGTGGGCACTGACCAGAAGCGGCTCCCCCTTCGCCATCGAGACCCTGATGACGGTCGCCGCCGTGGGGGCCCTGTTCCTCGGCGAAACCGCCGAAGCGGCCATGGTGCTGCTGCTGTTCATGCTGGGGGAACATCTGGAAGCCTACGCCGCTGGCCGCGCCCGCGCCGGGGTCACCGCCCTGATGGCGCTGGTGCCCGACAAGGCGCTGCGCATCCGCACCACTGCCGAGGGCGAGGTGCGGGAAGAAGTCGCTGCCGACCAGCTGCGCCCCGGTGACATCATCGAAATCGCCCCGGGCGCCCGCCTGGCCGCCGATGCCCGCCTGCTCGACCCCCTCGGCGCCTTTGACGAGAGCGCCCTGACCGGCGAATCCATCCCGGTGGAGCGCCGCCGGGGTGACAAGGTCCCCGCCGGCAGTCTGGCGGCGGATCGGGTGCTGCGCCTCGAGGTGGTGTCCGAACCCGGCAACAACGCCATCGACCGCATCCTGCACCTCATCGAGGAGGCCGAGACCCAACGCGCCCCCATCGAGCGCTTCATCGACCGCTTCAGTCGCTGGTATACCCCGGCCATGATGCTGGTCGCCCTGCTGGTGGTGCTGGTACCGCCGCTCGCCTTCGGCCAGAGCTGGGACGAGTGGGTCTATCGCGGGCTGGCGCTGCTGCTGATCGGTTGCCCCTGCGCCCTGGTCATCTCCACCCCGGCGGCGGTCACCTCGGCGCTGGCGGCAGCCACCCGGCAGGGGGCCCTCATCAAGGGGGGCGCCGCCCTGGAGCGCCTCGCCCACATCGATACCCTGGCCTTTGACAAGACCGGCACCCTGACCCTGGGCAAGCCGCAACTGACCGAACTGGTGAGCCTCAATGGCCAGCCTGAGGCCGACCTGCTGGCGCTGGCGGCAGCCATCGAGCAGGGCTCCCACCACCCGCTGGCCCGCGCCGTGGTGACGGCGGCCAGCGAACGGGGCCTCAGCCTCGCTGCCGCCCAGGCGCTGCGCGCCCTGCCCGGCATGGGCGTGGAAGGTCGCATCGACGGCACCCTCTGGCAGCTGCTGGCACCGAGCCGGGTCGCTACTCTGGATGCCGCGATGCAGGCCCGGGTCGCCACCTTGGAACAGCAAGGCAAGACGGTGGTGGTGCTCGGTCAGCCTGACGCCACCCCGGCCGCCCTGCTGGCCCTGCGCGACCAGATCCGGCCGGAGGCGGCTGCGGCGCTGCAAGAGCTGAGCGAGCTCGGCCTGCAGAGCATCATGCTGACCGGTGACAACCCCCGCGCCGCCGAGGCCATCGCCGGCGAGCTCGGCATGGGCTGGCGCGCCGGCCTGCTGCCGGAGGGCAAGGTCGATGAGATCGCCAAGCTCGGCCTCAGCCAGAAAGTCGCGATGATCGGCGACGGCATCAACGACGCCCCGGCCATGAAGCGGGCCAGCATCGGCATCGCCATGGGAGGTGGCACCGACGTGGCGCTGGAGACCGCCGATGCGGCGCTGACCCACAACCAGCTCGGCGGGGTCGCCGCCATGATCCGGCTCTCCCGCGCGGCGCTGGCCAACATCCACCAGAACATCGCGCTGGCGCTGGGGCTCAAGGCCATCTTCCTGGTCACCAGCCTGCTCGGCATCACCGGCCTGTGGATTGCGGTGCTAGCCGACACCGGCGCCACCGCCCTGGTCACCGCCAACGCTCTGCGCCTGCTGCGAAAACGCTAGGCCGGCCGTAAACTGCACAACCAACAGCCGCTCCAACGGGGCGGCTTTTTTATTGCCTCGCCCACAGCAAAGAAAAAGCGCGGCTGCCGGTCGGCAGTCGCGCTTTGCTTACTCTCTCGGTGTTATCCCGCCCTTGGCGAGGCGGAATTCAACCCGGGGCTGCCGAGCCAGCCCCGGGCTCGATGGGAAAGACTTACTTGGCGCTGCACTCCTGGATGATGACGCTGCCCACCTCGCCGGAAGTCTGTGTCGGGTCAACCTTCACCAGGAAGCTCCACAGACCCTGTTCCAGCGTGATGCTGTTGTTGCCCATGCCACCGTCGCCGTGCTGGAGCGGGTAAACCTGCTCGGGCTCCAGTGCGATCAGGGTGCCACCGGCATCCTTCACGAAGAACTGCTTGCTCCAGTTGCCATCGTCGTTGGCAAACTTGAAGTCAAAGCTGCCCGCGTAGTTGAAGGCGGCCTGGTAGATGGCGAGGTTGCCTTCCATCCCCTTGTAGCTCAGCTGGTAGGCCGGCTGGGCGTTCCAGTCGCTCAGACTGCCGCGCACATAGAGCGGGAAGCCGAGCGGATTGCCCGCGACGGTATCCAGCACCTTGCAGCTCTGCGCCGGTTCGGTGTAGCTGACGCTCAGGGTGGGCTTGTCCTTGTTCATAGCGGTGAAGACAAACTTGTAGGTGCCAGCCTTCTCCACGTTGAACGGCAGATCCCCGCCATTGGCACAGAGCGTATTGACCTGGCCGGTCGCAAGCTGGTCGGTATCGCTGCACTTGCCGTAATTGACGGGGCCGCTCCACTCGTTGCCAGCGATCTTCACCTGGGTCGACCCCAGCTGATCCGCCGTCACCTCGGTGGTGAACTCATAGGTGAAATTGCCACTGAAGTTCATCTTGTTGACCGGATCCCACTGATTCAGGAAACCGCGCACGAACACCTCGGTGTCACCGAAGGGAGGCAAGGTGCTCAGATCCGTCTTCTTGCTCACCGGCAGCCCCGCGCCCTGGGCACCGCTCTGCGGCTTGATGAACACCGCCGCCGACCAGGCGCCAAGGGTCAGCTGACCGCTGTCATTGGCCGCCCCGCTGGCGATGCTGTCGGAGTCACGGTGGGCACCGCTCAGGACCATGCCGGTCAGATCGATGGGCTGATCCTTGCCGTCACGGAAATCGCCGATGCTCTGGGGCTGATTGGTGGCGTTGATCATCACTACCAGGCCGTCGATGGCCGGATCCAGATCCGCACCGGCGCCCACCCCGTCATCCACGCTCATCACGATGAGACCCGGGATCTGCTCAGGGCCGGTGTTGCGGAAGTCGACCCGCTTGATCACCTCGGCGCCGCTGCCAAGACGCAGCAGACGAGAGGATTGACGCAGTTCGGAGAGCTCCTGGTAGAAGTTCACCATCTGATGCATCTCGGCCGAACCCGGCTTGGCGTGCTGGCCAAGCACCTGCTCGAGCAGCTCGTAGTTGGCCTCGTCCTTGTCTTTGCGCGGCAAGCCCTTGTTGAAGTTGTTGTCGCCCAGGGTGTAGTCGACCCGGTTGTACCAGTCACCGGAGTCGTAGCTGTCCCGCTCCATGGACTTGGAACGCAGCAGCTCGACACCCGCGTGGGTGAAGGGAATGCCCTGACCCAGCATGGCGGTCGCCAGAGAGACCCCCTGCATCCGCACCAGGTCGGCCCCGTCGGGTGCCTTGTACACCAGGTTGTCGAACAGGGTCTGGTTGTCGTGCTTGTCGACATAGTTCTGGATTTCGGTCGGATCCTGGGCATAGCCCGCCGGTTGACCGTTGTAGTCGATGTCGGAGCCTTTCTTCGGAATGCCGTCCTTGTCGGTCAGCACGAACTCCTTGAGGTTGCCCGCCATGCCGAGGCGCACCAGATCGGACTGATGCAGGGCGGTGGCGAGATCGACGCCGTCCAGCTCGTTGGCATCCACCAGGGCGCCGTTGCCAAAGCCCTGGGTCTTGCGAATGGCTTCGCCGCCGTCGAACGGGCTGCCGCCGCGCACCGCATCACGCAGCCGGTCGGAGAAGGAGCCGATGCCGGTACCGGCCAGGTGCTTCTGGGTCGCCTGTACGAAGCGCTTGTCATCCTGTACCTCGCCGAAGTTCCACCCCTCGCCGTAGAAGTACATGTCCGGATTGACCTTCTTCACCTCGGCCAGGGCCTGCACCATCTGATCTTTCGGGTGATGGCCCATGAGGTCGAAGCGGAAGGCATCGATCTTGTAGTCCCGCGCCCAGGTGACCAGGGAGTCATCCATCAGCTTGGCGAACATGGCGTGTTCCGGCGCCGTGTTGGAGCAGCAGGTGGAGTTTTCCACCGAACCGGTCTCCGGATTGAGGCGCTGGTAGTACCAGGGCACAATCTTGTCGAGCACGGATTTGGAACCGAGACCCGCTTCGTTGGTGTGGTTGTAGACCACGTCCATCACCACGTTCATGCCGATGTTCTGCTTGATGGCCTGCACCATCTCGCGGAACTCCTTGATCCGGGTCGTCCCCTCCGCATTGGTGGCGTAGGAGCCTTCCGGGGTGGTGTAGTGGTAGGGGTCATAGCCCCAGTTGAAGGAGTCCACCCCGCGCAGGTAGCCGTACAGCTCCTGCACCACGGGGTTTTCCTTGCTGTCGCTGGCTTGCAGATCACCGAGCACGGCTTCGATGGTCTCGCCGCCACCACAGTGGCTGGCAAACCTGGAGTTCTTGACCTCGGGATTGACCTCGCACAGCTTGCTGAAGTCATCACCGATGTTGGCCACCTTGGCCGGATCTTCGTTGACGGTGGCGATGTCGAACACCGGCAGCAGGTGCAGGTGGCTGACGCCGCTCTTGGCCAGGGATTTCAGGTGGGTGACGGGCACGCTGTCGCTGTCGGTCAGCCCGAGGAACTTGCCGCGGTGCTCCACCGGCGTCGACTCGTCGTTGCCGGTCAGATCCCGGACGTGGGCCTCATAGATGGTGATGTCGGCGGGGTTCTTCTGGCTGTGGGGCGCCTTGAGGCTGTCCCAGCCTTCCGGCTTGAGGGCCGGATCGTCGAGATCCACCACCTGGCTGAACTCGGAGTTCATCGCCAGGCTCAGGGAGTAGGGGTCGGTCACCTGATAGGATTCCAGCTTGCGGCTGACCGGGTGATAGACCTGGATGTCGTAGCGGTAGTATTTGCCGACAAGATCGCTGCCCCCCTGCACGCTCCAGCTGCCGCTGGCCTCGTCCAGAGTCATGGCGCGCTCGCCAAGCGACTTGTGCTGCTCGTCGAACAGCGCCAGCTTGACCGACTTGGCAGTCGGTGCCCAGAGCCGGAAGGTGACATTGCCTCCCTCCACCACGGCGCCGTAGGCCAGCTTGGTAGCCGCTTCGCTGTAAAGGGCATCGAGGGCACCGGCACTCTGCACCAGGGTCGCCCCCTGCAGGATGCCGTCCGCATCGGTCCCGATGGCGACCAGCTCACCCTTGAGCAGGGGCTTGAGATCTTTCCCCGCAGGCAGGGCGAAGGCGGCGGCATCCTTGAGGTGCGGGTATTTGGCCTGCTGCTCTTCGGTCAGGCTGGTCGGAGTCAGCTTGAGGTAGGGGAAATCGAATACACCCTCGCTGTTTGCGGTGATGGTGCCTGACTCTGTGTAGTAGAGGCGCACATAGGGCTTGTCCTTGCCCCCTTGCCAAATCAGGGTGTTGTCGTCGATGAGGTGGGCACTGGCCCCCGCCACGCCGAAGGCGGCGGTGAAGGCTTCCGCCCGGCTGCCGAAGATCTCGTTCTTGCCGGCGACGATGGCCACGGTGCGATCCGGGTGATCGCTGAAGACCACCTTCATGTCGCTGCCGGTCAGGTTCGCGAGATCGCCGTTGCGGGCGATGAAGTTGATGCAGCCTTCCATCTTGGAGAGCGGTACGACCCAGGCCGGACCAAAACTGTCCGCCGCGGACGGCGTCTTGCTCTTGTCATCCCAACCGGTGTTGAGGCCGCCCTCCGAGGTCGAGTTGCAGGCATCGTTGTTCCACAGGTGCAGGCTGTGGCTGGCGAACGGGCCGGTGACACCGCGCGCCGCGCTGGTCTGGGTATCCACCAGGGCGATGACCGCTTCGTCGGGGCCGGCCGTCAGCAGTTCGGCCGGGGGCTGGACGTTGGGAAGACGAGCGACGGGCTCATCCTGAGGGGCAGGAGCAGAAGAACTGTTGTCGTTACAGCCTGACAAAAGCGCGAGCAGTGAGGCTGTTACCAGCGCCACTTTGGTCTTTTTCATATCCATTTTTTTATAATTCCCGCTGTAGTTAGTCTCGATATCCGAGTACCCGGTCATTGCCGAGCGGTGTCATATTAATCAGCGGGAATTGCCGTAAATGTGAGCGGATGGGCAAAAAAAACCAATCCGCATCAACAAGATAACGTTTTCATAACGAAAATTCGATCGCGCTCACAGACCTGGCACCGCTTTCGGCCCATACCAGCGGGAAGAGGGGAGCGAGTGACGAAATCAATGTCCAATCAAATGGATAGAGGGGGCTGGGTGATGAAACGGATTGAGGAGCAGGCCAGGCGGCTGGACCAGGAGTATCAGGGCATTGCCCAGTTGTTCGATCAGTTCTGCCAGCAGGCCGGCGTGCTCGCCGAACGCTATCACTTCTTCAACTGGCCGGATTATGAAGAGAGCCCTCCCCTCGCCCGCGCCTTCACCCTGCTGGGGGAACCACGGGAGCTGCGGCTGCGCTGTCAACCCGGCGAGAGGGGGTCCCTGAACGGCCTCCTCCAGGTGTGTGGCGAGGAAGGCAAGGTCCACGCCAGCCTGGGCTTTCGTGCCGACGGCCACCTGCTGCTGGAGCCGGGCCGCCTGCTCGACGACCCGCCGGGACTGCTGCTGAGGCTGATGCTGGGCTCCCTCTGGCAGGATCAGGGGAGCGAGCCTCCCCGCTGACACCCGCCAGGGGTGTCAGTCGGCAGACACTTCGATGGTCAGGTGCACCAGCTCCTCGTGGATGGCGAGGCGCTCGCGGATCGCCTGTGCCGGGACCGGGGTCGCCATCTGCAACGACATCGCGGCGGCATACTGCATCTGCCCCACCCGCCAGACGTGCAGATCGCGGATCTCGGCGCCAGGCAGCTCGGCAATCACCTCGCGGATCTCGTCCACCAGGGGCGCATCCATCTCCGCATCCAGCAAGACGCGCCCGGTATCACGCAGCAGCCCCCTGGCCCACACCGCCACCAGCACGGCCCCGGCGATGCCCATCAGGGGATCCAGCCAGTCCGCCCCCCACAACATGCCTCCCACCAGCGCCAGAATCGCCAGCACCGAGGTGGCCGCGTCCGCCAGCACGTGGAGGTAGGCGGCGCGCAGGTTGAGATCCTGATGGCCGTGGTGGTGATCGTGCGAGTGGTCGTGATGACCGTGATGGTGGTCGTGACCATGGTGATGGCCGTGATCGTCCCTGAGCAGCCAGGCACAGGCCAGATTCACCAGCAGGCCCAGCAGGGCAATGCCGATCGCCTGCTGATAATGGATGGGGCTGGGGTCCAGCAACCTGGCCACCGACTCGAACAGCATCAATCCCGCCACCCCCACCAGCAGCAGGGCGCTGCTGAAGCCCCCCAGCACCTCTATCTTCCAGGTACCGAAGCTGAACCTGTGATCCCGCGCGAAGTGGCGGGCAGCGCGATAGGCCAGCACCGAGAGGCCGAGGGCCAGGGCATGGGAGCTCATGTGCCAGCCGTCGGCCAGCAGCGCCATGGAGTTGTAGAACCAGCCGCCACCGATCTCCGCCACCATCATGACGACAGTGAGCAGCACGGCCCAGCGGGTCTTCTGTTCGGCCAGGGGATTCCCTTCGTGGACGACGGGGTGGTGGCAGTGGGATGAGGCGAGGGATGGCATGGATTTCTCCTGAAAACAAGGATGCTATATA
Organism: Aeromonas sp. R7-5; assembly: GCF_040908015.1. Lineage (NCBI taxonomy): Bacteria > Pseudomonadati > Pseudomonadota > Gammaproteobacteria > Aeromonadales > Aeromonadaceae > Aeromonas > Aeromonas sp. R7-5. The sequence continues at coordinate 35,592 of NZ_JBFOCZ010000011.1, forward strand.
CTATACCCCAGTATAGTTTTATTAATCGAGAGGATCCTGGATGTCACACACGGTTCACGACAAGAAGAAGCTGCTGGCACGGGTCAGGCGCATCAAGGGACAGACCGGCGCCCTGGAGAGCGCCCTGGAACAGGAAACAGACTGCGCCGCCATCCTGCAGCAGATCGCCGCCATCCGCGGCGCCGTCAACGGCCTGATGCTGGAGGTGCTGGAGGGACACATGCGCGAGCATCTTGGCGCCGAGGAGGCGACCCATGCCGAGCGGCTGGAGGATCTGGATCAGGTGGTGAGGGTACTGCGTTCCTATCTGAAATAAGGGCGCCCGGTGATGACGGGCGCCCCTGTCAGTCGAAGTCCGCGTAGGGGGTGAGAGGCCTTGGCGGCATGTCGAGATCCCCTTGCCAGGGCTTGAAGGTGTAGCGCAGGAACAGGGTGACATGGCTGGGGGCATAGTCATCCGCCTGCTGGATGTCCACCCGGCCACCGATGCGCCAGTGTTCCGTCAGCCTGTGTTCCACCACACCATTCAGGGTGTAGCCGAATCCACTGCTACTGCCTCCTTTCACAGGCGCATTTCTGTCTGGCAAACCGGCGGGCAGCAGGCCTTCCAGCGGGTAGCGACGGCTGTCGTCGGTTCGGGCGTAGGACCAGGATCCCGATCCCCCCAGCTCCCATGACCAGTCCGGGGTACGCTGCCGGTAGCTGACCGGCACCGAGAGCGAGAAGTACCCCTGCGGGCTGTAATACCCCCCCTGCCCCAGGGTATAGCCCCCCAGATCCTGCTGGTAGTGCCACAGCATGGTGCTGATCCCCACGCTGGCACGGCGATGGGTCTCGTTGACGAACTTGTAATAGCCCCCTCCCATGAGCCGGGTGCGCCAGTTGTCGGGCACGTTCTTGCCGGTCAGCAGGTGCTGCTGGGCGCTGCCCCAGAACCCGACGGCCCCTCCCAGATCCCGGCTGAGATCGAGGCGGACCCCGTTCGCCCGCACCCCGCCCCAGCTGATGCCCGTGCCCGGATCCACCGTTCCCCCATAGGAGAGCAGCGAGCTGCTGACGGGCCGACGCGAGAGGGTCATCCCCCACCCCAGCGTGTGCCAGTCACCGGTCAAGGTGGCGCCCCCGACCCAGTCCACCACCTCGAAACCGAGGGGCGTGGTCCCCAGATCGAACGCCCAGGCCCCCCGCTGCCAGCCTGCCGCCAGGGTGGTCCCCCGGCTCTGCTGGTGCGCGTCCCCGCGGCAGTCCCTGGCCGCACAGGTACCGAACTGCGCCCGGTAAGGGGAGTCCGGCAGATCTCCGGCATCCATGTCGACCAGTTCAAGGCGGCCGAAGGCGGTACCACCGGCCAGCGGCGTATCCAGTTGCGCCATCTGGGTCAGCGCCCGCAAATCCGAGTAGCCCCCGGTACCGCTGGAGCCCCAGTAATCGCTGTCGAGGGAGAAGGTGGTCTGGCTCTGCCGGTAATGCCTGTCGAGATCGCTGCGCAGGCCGGATGTCAGCCACCCCTCCCCATCCTGACTGCGGGCCAGCCGGGTCAGCTCGCCCCCCTCCAGATCCTCGCGGGGGGCCAGACCTGCGGCCACCAGCCCCTTGCGATCCCGCACCAGGGCCTCCTCCACATCATGCTCGGCAACGCGCTGGCGGGCGGCATCGCGCCAGAACAGTGCCGCCTGCTGGGAGGCCGGTTGCAGCGCCACCAGGGGTTCGTAGTCGGTGAAGATGGCGCGGGCTGTCTCGCCCTCTCCCAGCGCCTGATAGAGATTGGCTACCCGGCGGTAGTAGTTGGCCCCCTCAGGGGGCAGCGGGCTGACCGGCCAGGCGGGCAGCCAGTGACGGGCCTTTGCCAGATCGCCCCTGGCCTGGGCCAGTTCGGCCATGCCAAGCCTGGCCTCGGGCTGTTGCGGCGTGCGGGCAAGTACCTCCTGATAGCGCTGCTCCGCCAGTGCATAGGCCCCCCGATCCGTGGCCCACTCCGCCAGCATCAGGCTTACCTCTTCATCCGGCTGCAACGGCTGAAGCAGGCGTTCGGCCCCCTCATCATCCCCGGCCTCGTGACGCGCCCTCGCCCTGGCGAGCACCTCGTCACGGGCGAGGCGCTGATCCAGCGCATCCATGTCCTGTGTCCAGCCGGACCTAGGGATGGCGGCCAGCACCCCTCTCGCCTCCACCATCTTGTCCTGCCCCGAGAGATAGAGGGCGGTGGCGTAGCGCAGGGTGGCATCCTGCGGGTGCGCCGCCAGCCGTTCCCGCAAGAGCAGCTCCCCGCTGCCAGCCTCCCCGAGGCGGGCCCGGGTATCGGCCACTCGATAGGCCAGCCACACCTCTTCCGGGGTCAGCGCAAGTGCCTGCTCGCGAAGGCGCAGCGCCGCCGCCAGCTTGCCGGTCCGATCGAGCTGATCGGCCTCCTCCTGCAACAGCCCGGCCTTGAGCCGCCGCCCTTCGGCCTGCATCCCGGGGGTGCCCTGCTGCTCCAGCAGGGCCAGGGCACGTGCCGGATCCTGCTCCTTGTAGAGATCGAACAGGCGGGCCAGTGCCCGCTCCCGCGCGCTCCCCATGGCGAGCGCCTTGCGGTAGGCGGACTCCGCGTCGGCATCGCGATGACGGCCACGCTCGCTGTCTCCGAGCCCCAGCCAGGCTTCGGGTTCACGCCCATCCTGGGCGATGGCACGGCGATACAGGGTCGCCGCCTCATCCCACTGCTCCCGTTCCAGGGCGCTGCGCCCCTGGCTCACCAGCAGCCAGTAGCGGTTGGTGGCCAGCAGGTTGCGCCATTTGTCCTTGTCGGTCACCTCGGGGTGTGCCAGCACCCGTTCAAACTGGGCGATGGCCAGCGCTCGCTGATCGTTGCGGGAGTAGGCCTGCCCGAGAGCGCCCATGAGTTCAGGATCCCCCGGGTTGGCAGCCAGGGCACGCTGCAAGCGGGAGATGGAGGCACCACCTCCCGCTGTGCTTGCGAGCGCCGACTGGCGTGCGCGATAGGCGGGCGAGGCCCACTTCTCCTCCTGGGCCGCGAGCAGCTGTTCCGCCTTGGTGGTATCCCCTTCGCCAAAGAGCACCATGTACTCCTGCAAGGCAGCGATGCTCCCGGGACCGATGGGCAGGGATTCGATGTCCGCGAGCCAGATCTCGGCGGCCTCGTCCCGCTGATAGGGATCTCGTGCCATCTCGCGCAACAGGTTCTGCGCCCCCTGGCGCCGACCCTCCGCCAGATAGAGGCGAGCCAGCCCGCCCCGCACTCTGGGCTCACCCGGATATTGCCGGTTGAGTGCCTCCAGGGCCGCCAGCCCCTTTGCCTTCATGGCCGGGATCCGTGTCTGCAACAGGGCATAATCCACCGCCACGTCGAGATTGGGGGGCAAATCACCGGAGAACAGGGAGCGATAGAGACGCTCGGCCTCCTCCAGCCTGCCGGCGCTGGTCAGCAGCCTGGCTTGTTGCAGTTGCTGGCGCCTGGCCGGTTCGTTCAGGGCCAGGTTGGCCATGCCCTGACGATAGAGCGCAGAGTCGGGGTCTTGCTTGCCAAGGCGGGCCAGCAGTGCCCCAGCCTCCTTGACCTTGCCCTGGCGCAGGGCCTGACGGGCCTGGGCTGCCAGCAGCTCCGGATGATCGGGCTCCACCAGGGAGAGAGAATAGAGGCTGTTGCTGACGAGATCTTCCCGCCCACGGGCCTCGCCAATCCTGACCTGCTCCAGCAGCCAGGCCACCGGCTGTACCGTCCCTTGCGCCAGGGCTCCGCTCATCAGGCAGGCGAGCAGGCACCCCAGGGTCACTCTGCCTGACATGACTCGCTCCAATCCGGCTGCAGGGTACCGTCGGCGGCAAAGCGATAACGCCCCTGATCCCAGCCTGCGCCGAACAGGGTCAGCACGCTGCCGTAGTAGGCATCCGCATCCAGCCCGTGATCGGAGACCTGCTTGCGCAAGGTGACCTGCGCCGGCAAGCCCCGTGACAGGGGCAGGAGGGCGGCGGCAAAGCCGCTCGGCCCCTTGCCCTGAACCTGTCCACTTTGGCTGGAGACCCGCTCGGGAAGATGACCCGATTCGGTCAGCTGCGCCAGCATGGGGGCAAAATGGGCCACCAGGGAAGCCCTGGCGGGATCCTCCTCGCTCAGCATGCCGAGCCAGAGATAGACGCGGATGGCGTCATAGCCACCGGTGTCGCCCTTGTCCGCCGTCACCTGCCATCCCTTGTCGGCCTGCCAGTCCACCCAGTCCGGCGCAAAGCCTCGGGGCGCACTCTCCTGCAACAATTTGGGCAAGAGGGCCCGCATCTCGCCCCAGGGCCCCTGGAAGGAGGCGAATCTGGCCAGCAGTTGTGGAGGCAGATAGCTGGGATTGAGGGTCCAGCGTCCCTCCCCTTCATAGCCTTTCGCCCCGGGCAGCAACACGGGGCCGAGACCCGGCAGCGTGGCGACCTCTTCCCGGGCGATGCGGCGCAGCAACAGGGTGCCGAGGGCAGAGTAGCTGTGGTTGTCCCACAGGCGACCTGCCTCCAGCAGGCTGTAGGCTATCCAGAGATCCGAATCGGACGCGCTGTTCGCGTCCAGCACGCCCCAGTTGCCGTCCTGCTGCCTGCCCCAGAGCCAGGATGGCAGGAAGCCGGTCAGATCCCCGCGGGCGAGCTGCCGCTCCGTCCAGTCGAGCAGGCGGGCAAAGGTCTCCCTGTCATCGTTGACCAGGGCGAAGAAGAGGGCATAGCTCTGGCCTTCCGAGGTGGTGATGCGGCGCCCGTCGGCAGGATCGATGACCCTGCCCTCTTCGCTGATGTAGTGCTGGCGAAAGTGATCCCACTCCGGCCAGTGGCAGACGGCCTGCGCCGGGAGGGAACAAAGGGCCCAGAGGAGCAGGGCACCACAGACATTTTTCATCTGAGTCATCTCTTAATCTTCCTTCAGACGGCGGCGGCTGGCACTGGCAAGCAGCACCCGCAGGCCCCAGCCCAGTACCAGCATGCAGAGCAGGGTCAGCCCGGCAAGACGCACCGGATAACGGGCAAACAGTTGCCAGAGACGCTCCCACCACGGCAGGTAACCCACCTCGTAGCGATCCCCCACCACCAGGCTCTTCACCCCGGATTCCCGGATGATGGCCACCGAGCCTGCCACCTGATCGCGCAGGGTCCGGGTCTGCAGGGCATCATTGAGCAATGTGACCCCCGCCGGTCCATCCGCCAGCAAGGCCACCAGGCTGCGCTGATCATGGGTCGGCGATTGCAGCCCCAGGATGACGGCGATGGCCCTGTTGCCCGTCATGCCCACCCGGGCCTGGGGCTGGCGATCGGCCATGGTGTGCAGCAGATCCCCCTTGTGCTGGCGGGTTGGCTCGTTGACCCAGCTGCGCGTGGATTGCAGCAGGGCGTCGGGAGCCAGCTCCCCTCGAAACTCCTCCGGCAGGGTGCCGATGAGCAGGGTATCCCGATCCGCGGTGCGCGCCCGCTCCCAGTCGTCCAGAACCTGCAGGGAGAGCGCCGGATACCCGGTCTCGGCCCCGATGGCACCGACGGCATCGAGCAAGGTGGTGATCTGCTCGGGATGGGGTCTGGCCGGCATGACAATCTGGGTGTCGGCGAGATCCGCCATCCGGCTGAACGGGAAGCCGGCATAGGCGAACGCCTTGAGGTCGGGCATCTCGATGAAGTGGCGATAGCCGGTGAAGTCGATGGTGGAGCCCTCGTCGATGCGCACCTGATGGGCAGGCGGCATCACCAGGTCGCAACGGCCATCCTCCGTTCCTCCCATGTATTGCTGGGCATACTCGAACGAGAAGCTCAGGCTGTTGGCCTGGGTGGTCTTGAGCCCGGGCATGCGCAGCGCCATGGTGTCGCCGTCGTCGGCAAACCAGAGCGGCAGGGTCAGCAACCGCTCACTCTTGACCTCGCCGGGCTCGAGCGTGAACGACTTCATGAGCTGGCCGTTGACCCCCACATCCAGCCGGGAACCGTCGCGCAGGGTGGGCGAGGTGTGGTGATACTTCAGCTCCGTCCTGATGCCGTTCTCCCCCAGCAGATAGAGATCCGGCGGCAGGCGCAGCGTCAGGCTCATGGGCCACAGCGTGCGCCCCGTTGCCTGCAACTGGCCCGGGTACTCCGTGAGCTCGTCAAAGCGCATCTTGCGATCCAGTCGCACCCAGTTCGGGGCATCGTAGGGTTGACGCGGCGAGAGCGGCTTCACCTCGTCCACCATGACGCTCTGGCCACGCAGCATGACATCGCCTCGCGCCAGCCCCTGCACCGCCGTCAGCAGATCCTGCTGATCCCGCCCCAGGATCAGCAGCAGCTTCACATAGGGATTGTCGGGGGAGCTGATCATGTCGATGGTGGGTCCCTTCACCTCGGGATAGTCCACCAGGAAATCGGGGCGCGCGTCATTGGTGGCAAAGATCACGGCGTTGCGATCCGGCAACTGGTTGATGAGCACCGGGAAATGCTGGCCTCGCCACTGGGCCTTGGTGCCGAACCAGGAGGCCAGCACCGCCGCCGCCTGCTGCTGCTCCGGGGGCACTGAGCCCGTGAACACCATGGGCAGAGTCAGCTTGCCATTGTCCCGCACGTCGAGGAACGGCATGGGGAAGAAGGAGAGTTCGTTGCGCACCGGCAGGGTCTGCAACTGCAGGGTCAGCTTGCTGTCCCGGTTGACGTTGAGCCAGAGGGTATCGCTCGCCGGGTTCTCGCACACTTTCTGATAGTGGCCGACGAAACTCACCTTGAGGCGGTTGAAATCCTTGGCATAGCGGGGATCCAGCTCGATGCTGGCATGGGTCATCGTCCCCATCTGATCCTGGTTGAGGGCCGTCACCCCCATCAGCTCGTCATTGAGATAGACCTTGACCTGGGAGATGAGCGGCAGCAGGGAGGGCGATGGCGTGAAGTTCAGGTCCAGGGTGGCCCGGGTCACCACCTCGTCCCGCCGCACGGTGAAGTCGGCCAGTCCGTCTGGCGCATTGCCGCGCAGGGACAGGGTGCCTGGCGATGACGCCATCTGTTCGAAGCTCATCCCCTGGGTGCGCACCGGAGCGGGAACGGGCGGCAGGGGGCCGACGGCCTCGGCGGCGGTCGCACCCTGCGCCATCAGCAGGAGAGGAATAAGGTAGCGTTGTGGTTTCATCATCCTTTCACTGTCTGTGAGGTCGGAGTCCCGGCCCGGAAATCTGGGGAGACGCGACGGGGAACGAAGGAGAGGAGCCAGCGAGCCAGCTTCTCGAGGAGGATACAAACAAAGCCGAAGGGTGAGGTACGGGCCAGACGCCAGTAAGCCCCCCAGCCGAGCAGGGTAATGTCGATCAGGCTGTGGAGGGGGCGATCCTTGCCCAGACGCTGCTGCCACAGGGACCAGGTATCGGCCCGGGCGAAGGTGCACTGGATGAACTCGACATGCTGCGCCTGCGCCATGGGTTCCAGCTCCAGTCCCAGCTTGCAGCCGAACACCCGCTGCACCTTGGCGGCGAACGCCTGCTCCCGCTGGTCATGGCGCAGCAGCAACCAGACCCTCTCCTTGTCGGCCAGGGGCAGGGGCGCCTCGAGCAGCACCCCGACCCCCCCGTTGGAGTAATCCCTGACGGTACAGGGGTAGAGGTGACCGTTCGCCAGCCTGATGGCCGCCGGCATCACCATCTCCACCCTGGGGTTGGCACGGACCTGCCGCGACTCGAAGGCCACCGCCAGGGCGCCGCCCAGTATGGTCATGTTGTAGAGGGTCCAGATCATGCTGAGGATCAGGGTCGGCACCTCGTCGGCAGGGCCGGTGCCGATGCGCCAGAGGCCGAACCCCAGCCCGCACAGATTGAGCAGGATCAGCAGCAGATAGGGGCGGGAGACCGACAGATCGAGGAACACCTCCTCCGTCATCCCCCCCTTGGCAGTCACGTTGAACGTCCCCTTGTGGGGTGCAAAGAGCGCCACAGTGGTCGGCCTGGCGATGTACCAGGCCAGCACCGTCTCATAGACCTCGCCCCAGAAGGAGTGGCGCACCTTGCCCTGCAACCGGGAGTTGGTCAGGGCGCTGTGGAAGATGTGCGGCAACATGTAGAGGGCGATGGCCGCCGCCGGGGCATAGATGATGTAGGCGTGCAGGATCAGGAAGGCGAGCGGTGCCGTCAGGAAGATGAGCCTCGGTATGCCCGAGAGGAAATGCAGCATGGCATTGAAGTAGCACAGCCGCTGCCCCAGCTTGAGCCCCTTGCCGAAGAGGGGGTTGTCCAGACGCAGGATCTGCACCATGCCGCGCGCCCACCGGATGCGCTGACCGATGTGGGCAGAGAGGCTTTCGGTGGCCAGTCCCGCCGCCAGCGGGATCCGGATATAGGCCGAGGTGTAGCCGAGGCGGTGCAGCCGCAGGGAGGTGTGGGCATCCTCGGTGACCGTCTCCACCGCGATGCCGCCGATCTCGTCAAGGGCGGTGCGCTTGATGACGGCGCAAGAGCCGCAGAAGAAGCTGGCGTCCCACATGTCGTTGCCATCCTGCACCAGGCCGTAGAAGAGAGCCCCCTCGTTCGGCATCTTGCGAAACCGTTGCAGGTTGTGTTCGAACGGATCGGCGGAGAAGAAGTGGTGGGGGGTCTGGACTACGCCCAGACGGGGATCCCGGTAGAACCAGCCCACCGTCATCTGCAGGAAAGAGCGGGTCGGCAGGTGGTCACAGTCGAAGATGGCGACCAGATCCCCGGTGGCCATCTTGAGGGCGTGATTGATGTTGCCCGCCTTGGCGTGCTCATGGGTCGACCGGGCCACATAGCGGATCCCGGCCTCCTCGGCGAAGTCGCGAAACGCTGCCCGCCCCCCGTCGTCAAGCAGCCAGATGGTCAGCTTGTCGGCGGGCCAGTCAAGCCCCATGGCGGCGTAGACAGTCCCCTTCACGATGGCGAGATCCTCGTTGTAGGTGGGGATCATCAGATCCACGCTGGGCCACTGGGCCGGATCCGTCGGCAGTTGTGCCGGAGGGCGGTGCAGGGGCCATGCGGTCTGCCAGTAGCCGAGCAGCAGCACCAGCCAGGCATAGGTCTCGGCGGCCAGCAGCAGCAGGCCGCAGGCCAGGCTGACGGGGTCGAACCAGTCGAGGGTCGAGGTGTAGCGCCACCAGATGTAGCGGCAGGAGATGGTGAGGGAGAGCACCATCATCATCAGCATGGGATAACGGCCCGGCACGGCGCGCAGGATGAAGGCCATGGCCGCCAGCAAGAGGACGAACACCAGTTGCGCCTGCAGGGTGAACGGCTGGGTGACGCAGAGCAGGGAGAGGCTCCCGGCCACCACGCAGAGCAGCACGCTCTTCCAGCGCGCCTCGCGGGGCGTGGCCCTGGCGGCGGCCAGCCCTTTCTCCTCCTGACGGGCCAGGAAGGCACCGAGAGTCTGAGTGCCCCGGTGCCAGAGCCGTTGCCAGGAGGCAGGCCAGCGCAGAGGGATGGGCTGTGGGCGACGCACTATCATCCAGAGGCTCTGCAACAGAACGCGCAGGGGATCCCCCACCCGGGGGTGCGTCAACTGGGGATAGAGCCCCCGGGCATGGCCCAGCACCCATTGCCAGCCATGACGCTCGAGGGGGAAGAGAGCCCAGGCCAGCAGCCAGCCCAGGGTCAATGCGGCCGCCCCCGGGCGGGAAGCCCCCCGCTCACGCAGTGTGCGATAGCGCTGCGAGCACCAGAGGCCCGCAGCCGGCGTCAGCAGCCGCACTCTCATCGGGGGGCCTCCCCCTCTGCCAGACACCAGGTCGCCAGGGCGGCCAGCTCGTGGGCAACCAGACTGGTGGGGGCATAGCGGCCGACCGGCAGCTTGGCGGCCATGGCCTCCGCCATGGCTTCGTCCCTGTGCAGATGAAGATTGAGCAGAGGGAGCCCCCCTGCCAGCCAGAGATCCAGCAACCCCTGCTGCAGGGCCCGCTGGCTGGAGAACTGGGTCACCAGCAGACGCTCATCGGCCGCCCAGAGGTGGCGGTGAAGCCGCACATGGCAGTTGGCATCCGCATTGACCACCAGCAAGCGCCTGCAGGGGATGACGGGGGCCATGCCCCGGGGCAGATCCAGCAGCACCAGATCATAGCCATCGATCACCGCCAGCCACTCGGCCGACGCCCCCTCCCCCCCGCCATGGGAGAGCAGATCCAGTCCCTCCTCCCGGCGGTGAAGCGCACCTCGCCACTCCCGCGCCGGCTGGGTCAGCCGGCTCCAGCCTCCCGGATCGTCATGGGGCAGGCCAAGGTGGATGCCAAGCTGGTTGTCCGGGCAGAGATCCACCGCCAGCACCCTTGCCCCCTGCTCATGAGCAGCCTGGGCAAGCCCCGCCACGATGGCGGTGGTCCCCACACCTCCCCGGATCCCCTGCAGGGCGATCACCTTCATGCAGACCTCCCCTCGCCAGTCCCCTCGGGCCCTTTCACGGCCACCTCCGCCAGCAGGGGGAAGCGTGCGCACAAGGCGGCGAGCCGCTCCCTGGCGGCAATATCCTGGTAGGAGAGGCTGACACCAAAGGCCTGCTGGACCATGGCCACGTCATTGATCACCGACCCCTCCACCGGGACGCCGAAGGGGGTCTGCATGTCTGATTGCCGTTCGCTGCGCATCGTCACTTCCGGTTTCATTGGGGATAGGGGACCCAGTCCCCCTGCCCCAGCTTGATGTGGTACTTGCCCTGATATTCGATCACCACCGAGCCCTGGTTCTCGGACACCGACGGGGTCTGCGGCAGGTCGCCCAGCAAGGCATCCCAATCGATGGTCTCGCTCCCGAACACATCCTTCCCCACCAGCCTGGAGACCAGTTCTGATACCGCCAGGAAGCTGCTGGGGGTGTCCACGTTGCGGGTCGCTTCGTGGGGCGCCTTGGTACCAAGCAGGGCAACCCCCACCGGCACCTGGGTGATGCTCGGACTGGGAATGTCCCGCAGCCCGGCCATCTGCATCTTGTCGCCGGTGAGAGCGGCGCCGTGCTCAGGCACCATCACCACGGCCACCTTGCGGCCGGATTGCTCCAGCGTCGTCATGAAGTCGTCCAGCTGATCCAGCAGGGTCTTGAGCCTCGCCTTGTAGGGCGCTATCTGGCGGCTCGCCACATAGCGGTTGCCATCGTGCAGGGCGATGAGGTTGAAGAAGGTGACGTTGCGTGCCGCCTGACTCTGTGTCCGCTCGTTCAGCCAGCGGCCGAACAGGGCATCCCCGCGATAGATGGGCTCGCCATCGAAGGAGGCGAGGTCATGGGCCAACCCCTTCTTGTCCATGGGGGTCACATCCAGCCCGGCATACTGCTGCAGGCCGGTCAGGTAGTTGCCAAAATCCCCCGAGTGCTCCATGGCCACCTGTTTGGCAAAGCCGAGCTGGGCCAGGTTCTCAAACAGCAGGCATTGCTTCGGCGCCGTCACATAGAGCCCCTGGTGGCTGGTCTGCCCGCAACTGGCCCGCAGCAGGCGAATGGAGCTCGGGCCGCTGTAGGAGGTGGCGGAGTTGAAGCGGTTGAAGCGAATGTCGAAGTGGGACCAGACCGGGTGCCCGGTCAGGCCGCTCGCCTCCACGTCACGCCAGGCCAGGGAGCAGACATTGATGATGAGCACATCGAAGGGGGTCGCCTGGGCTGGCAGGCTCTCCGGGAAGTGCACCAGCCTCTCCTGCTCCTCCCGATAGAAGTCATCGAGATAGGCGTTGAGGTTCTCGTTGGTCGGCGGGGCACTCTGGTCAAGCTGCTCCTCCATGGGCAGCACTGAGGGGCGGGTTTCCTCCCGGGACGTGTTCACGACGTGCTCGCTCGCCCCCTTGCTGCTCGCGAAGGGATTGCTCACCTGGGGAGAGACCCAGAGCCAGAGCAGCGCCAGCAGGATCCAGGGGGTGAAGCGCAACCACTGGGCGATGAACAGATAGAGCGTCAGCAGCACGAACCCCGCGCCGACCATCTCCCAATTGATGAAACGCCCGAGTAGCTCAGCCCAGTAATCCAGGGTGAAGGAGAAGACCTGGCTGCCTTGGGCACGAATGCTCTCTATCCCCGGCAACCAAGTATCGTGATAGAAGATCCCCGCCCCCGCCGGCAACGCCAGCCAGTGCCGCGCACGGCGCCACCCGGCCCTTGGCAGAGGAAAGATCAGGAAGGCGGCAAACACCAGGTTGATCAGGGGGTGGAAGTTGAGATATCCCCCCCAGAGCAGGGCGAACTTGGCAAGAAAATAGACATTCCAGCCACCCAGGCCGTGCCAGTCCAGCCAGGGGGAATCGGCATCAGAAACATGTCGGGTCATCGGCGATGAGTCACCTGTTATCGTGGACCCCCCGAAGGGGCCGGGCACACTGCAATGGTTGTCAAAAGAATAGCCTGACTATTATGCAACTATTTCTTTTGTCTCAGGCGGCGCCGAACCTGGCTCCCCCGGATGGGTGGGAGGGGAATGAGAGGGGCCGTATGCATCCATATATTATCCAAACGATGCCGATAAGGCAGCCTTCTCTGACAAAATGGGGGGAACGTGCAGACGGGATGCAGGATCCTGGCAAGGGCCCCGCATTCACCACTGCGACAGACTTTGTCAGCCCTGTCGCCATCTCGAACAACTTGAGGCCACCTCTGGATTGCGCCATCATATCGGCCCGGCTGATGGCCGGCCGAATTGGACAGTCAACTTCAAGGACCCCCCATGTTTGAACACGTCGATGCCTATGCTGGCGACCCCATACTGACGCTAGTCGAAACCTTCCACAAAGATACCCGCGAACAGAAGGTGAACCTGGGGATTGGCCTCTATTACGACGAGCAGGGCCGCATTCCGCTGCTGCCGTCGGTGCAACAGGCCGAAGCGCAGCGCGCCGCCGCCCCGGCCCCGCGCCCCTACCAGCCGATGGAAGGCGCCGCCAACTACCGCACCGCGGTGCAGCACCTGCTGTTTGGCGCCGACCACGAAGCGGTCAAGGCGGGTCGCATCGCCACCATCCAGACCATCGGCGGCTCCGGCGCCCTGAAGATCGGTGCCGATCTGCTCAAGCGCTACTTCCCGACCTCCGAGGTGTGGGTCAGCAATCCCACCTGGGACAACCACAAGGCGATGTTCGAGGGGGCCGGCATCAAGGTGCACGACTACCCCTATTACGATGCGGCCACCGGCGGCGTGCTGTTCGACTCCATGATCGACTGCCTGAGCAGCCTGCCGGCGAAAAGCATCGTGCTGCTGCACCCCTGCTGCCACAACCCGACCGGGGTGGATCTCTCCCGTGCCCAGTGGGACCAGGTGATCGCCCTGGTGGTCGAGAAGAACCTGATCCCCTTCATGGACATCGCCTATCAGGGCTTCGGTGACGGGCTGGAAGAGGATGCCTATGCCATCCGCGCCATGGTGGCCGCCGGTGTCAGCTTCTTTGTCAGCAACTCTTTCTCCAAGAACCTCTCCTTCTACGGCGAGCGCTGCGGCGGCCTGTCGGTCATCTGCCAGGATGCCGAAGAGGCGAGCCGGGTGCTCGGCCAGATGAAGGCCACCGTGCGCCGCAACTACTCCAGCCCCCCCACCCACGGCGGTCAGATCACCGCGGCCGTGATGAGCCAGCCCGAACTGCACGCCATGTGGGTCGGTGAGGTGACCGAGATGCGCACCCGCATCAAGGCCATGCGCCAGAAGCTGTTCGAGGTGCTGAGTGCCAAGGTGCCGGGCCGCGACTTCAGTTACTTCATCAACCAGCGCGGCATGTTCAGCTACACCGGCTTCACGCCGGAGCAGGTGGACCGCCTTCGGGAAGAGTTCGCCGTCTACCTGGTGCGCTCCGGTCGCATGTGCGTGGCGGGCCTCAACAGCCGCAACGTCGACTACGTGGCCGACGCCATGGCCGCCGTGCTCAAGGGCTAAGCCCGCAAGCCCCGCTCAGGCGGGGCTTTTCATTTGTCCCCTTGCCCGTGGAACCGTGATGGATCTCATTGCCCTCTCCCGCCTCGGCGGTCGCCACCTGGTGACCCTGCATCTGCTGCTCGACACCCGCAGTGTCACCCGCAGCGCCGAGCGCCTCTGCACCACCCCCTCCACCGTCAGCAAGACCCTCAACCAGTTGCGCGAACTGCTGGGGGATCAACTGCTCTACCGCCAGGGCAACCAGTTGCTGCTGACCCCGTTTGCCGAGCGCCTCGGCCCGACTCTGCGCCGCCTGCTGGGGGAGCTCAACGGCCTAACCAGCCAGGAAGGATTTGCCCCTGCCAACTGGCAGGGGGAGCTGAACCTGGCGATGCGGGAGAGCAGCATGATCTGGCCCATGGGGGCCGTACTGGGTCAGTTGATGCAGGAGGTGCCGGGGCTGATGCCCGTCGTGCGTAACAAGGACGAGCAGGGACTGGCTGCTCTGGCGGCGGGCAAGCTCGACTTCGTGATCCTGCCCCACGATCAGAGCCAGCCCGGGGTCAATCAGCCCGGCCTCGTCTGGGAAACCTTGCGGGAGGACGAGCTGGTCTGCCTGATGCGCGCGGATCATCCGGCGTTGACGCGCCCCTGGGATCTCGATGCCTACCTGAGCTGGCGCCACATCGCCATTCGCGATCAGGAGCTGGCCGATCCCTTCTTCGAGCAGAGTCTGGCCCAGCGCCAGGTACGGCGCAGACTGGGGGCCACCCTGCCGGATTTTGGCAGCGCCGCCGCCCTGCTGCGCCAGAGCGATCTCATTCTCACGGCCGTGAAGGGCTGGGCTACCCGGGCTTGTACCCAGGGGCTGGTGAGCCGCCCCGTTCCCTTCGATTACGGCGCCGTGACCCACAGCCTGGTGTGGTATGGCCCCCTGGGGGAAGATCCCGCCCTGCGCTGGTTCCGTCAGCGCATCCTGCAACTGGCCCGGGAGCTGGACGCCCCAAAATGATGCCTGGCCGCAGGAATCAGGGCTTCTTGGTATAGATGGGGCCTGGGAAAGAGGTGACGTTGTTGCCCAGTTCGGTGATGCGGGCGGCCCCCTGCTTGCGCACCTGATCGACCCGCAGCACGTGGTGCATGGGAATAAGGGTGCGGGTGACGTCGGCAAATTCGCTCTTCAGCTTCTCGTGGCTGGGGTCGACGATGAGCGCCGTGTGGTTGTCCCACACGAAGTGGGCGATCTCGATGAAGCCGAACAGCTGGCCCTGATTCACCTCTCTTACATAGACTTCGTAACGCTCGCTGTGACAAATGAACTGCACTCGATAAAGGGCGTTGGATTCACTCATGGGTATCTGTTGGTGATGGACGGTTTGCCCATTCTAGCCGTCCCCTCGGACAGCCCCTATAGACAGAGTTCACAGTTGCGTCATATCGGGTCTCAGCATCCCGACGTGCCGCAGAGCTCAGATCGCAGGCAGCATCACCGACCCAAAACCCTTGGCCTTCAATGCGTTGGCCAGCACTGTCAGGTCAGCCGACCCGGCTTCTGGCCATGACAGCGCCTCCCCTCTCACCCCGTGGTGGCGAAAGCCGTTGAGGCGGATGGGCACGGGCCCCAGCGACAGCAAGAAGGCCGTCAACGCCTCCTCCAGCGCGCCGGTGGCATCGAGAAAATCGCTCCGCCCCGGCACCAGCAGCAGCCGCACCTCCGCCAACTTGCCCGCCTGCGCCAGCAGTTGCAGCGATGCCAGCACACGCTCGCGGCCCCGCCCGGTCAGGGCCAGATGCACAGGCTCGCGCCACCCCTTGAGGTCTATCATGGCGCCGTCCAGCACCGGCATCAGCCGCTGCCAACCCGTTTCCCCCAGGGATCCGTTGCTGTCGAGCAGGCAGGTGAGACGGGCCAGATCCGGCGCAGCCTTGATGGCCGTGAACAGGGCGATCACGAACGGCAACTGGGTGGTCGCCTCCCCGCCGGAGACGGTGACGCCGGTGAGCAGCGGGCCATAGCGGCGCAGCAGGGCCAGCACCTCGGCCACCGACATCTGGCGCGTCTTGGGGCTGGCGTGGCGAGGGCAGACATCGAGGCAACGGTCGCAGTGGGCACAAAGCTCGGCTTGCCAGCTCACCCGCCCCTCCTGCATCGCCAGGGCTCTGCCCGGGCAACCGGGCACGCAGTCACCGCAGTGATCGCACAACCCCATGGTGTGGGGGTTGTGGCAGCCGGGGCAGCGGAAGTTGCAGCCCTGCAAAAACAGCACCAGCCGGTTGCCGGGGCCGTCTACGCAGGAAAAAGGCAGCACCCTGCTCACCAGGGCGCTGCGCGTCAGCAGAGCTTCATCCATCGGACTCGGCTCAGTACTGGCTGATGGTCGACTCATTGGCCACCACTCGCGGTGCCCGCTGGCGAATAGCGGTCACGTCACTCGCCTCGGCACCAAGACAGGTGGTCTGCAACCGCGAGCCCTCCTCTGCGAAGCGGCCCACGTCGCTCTTGCGGATCATGTAGCCGGTCACCCGAACCAGATCGCTGTCGGCCACGTTGGCGGTGAACTCGCGCATGCCGATGGCGAGCGCCCCCTTGCAGAGCTGCAGCAGCGCCTGCGGATTCTGGCGGATGGTGGGATCCAGGGTCAGGATCTCGCTGATCCCCGAGTGGTAGTAGCCGTGGTGCGGCGCCAGCGCCAGCACATGGCTGGCCGGATCCGGCTCCTGCCCGTAGGGAATCCGCACCCCCGGGGTCACCGCCACATCGATGCTGAGGCCGCCCTGTGAGTGCAGCAGAGCGTGCCCACCCCAGGCATGGGCCTGCGGCGTCGTAGTGACATATTCCGAAAGCTGGGCCGAGATGCGATAGCCAAGCTGATTTGCCTCTTCGTCGTGACCGTAGCGGCCCGGCAGATTCTCTTTATCCATCAAGATGTTGACCGCTTCCGCCATGCCGTAGATGCCGAACATGGGGACGAAGCGATCCTCATCCAGCAGCCCCTCCTTGACCAGGAAGCTGTCGAAGAAACCGGACTCCTCGTGCAGGAAGGCGGCGCGCACCGCAATCAGCTGGGACGTGAGACGGCAGTAGTGGGGCAGCAGACAGCCGAGGAAATCATCGATCCCCTGTGCCTGCTCGGCGACTCGCTTGAGGGAGATCCGCACCAGGGTGTTGGCGCCACCGGCCTGCGGCAGGGCGTTGTAGCAGCTGACGATGCCAAAACCACGCTGGTCGAAGGTATCGCGATGGACCGGGTAGTTGGCGATATGCGGCTTGCTGCACTCGGCGATATTCTTCACCGCCAGCAGCAGCAGCAGATCGTCGGGAGTCTGCTCCGGATCGTGGAAGAAGGTGAGGTTGGGGGCCACCTGCTTGAGCTCGTTGTCGATGCGCAGGATCAGGCGGCAGATCCGGTTGTCGTCGGGACCAATGTTGACGTGCATAAAGGCGTCCGGCAGCACCCGGTCCAGATAGATCCAGAACCCTTTCAGCTTGCGGTAGAGAGTCTCGTCATCCAGCTCGCCGACAAAGGGGAGCAGCAGCTGATCGAGGCGCCCCAGCCAGACCGGCATGCCGGTGACGGAGGGCACGTGGTGGTAGAGGATGCGCAGGGCATCGAGGGCCTCGTCGAAGTCCAGGGGGGGCGCCAGCTCCAGCCAGGCCGAGCCCAGGCGCAGAAACCGCTCGTAATCCGGCAGCACATAGCGCGGTTTGTGGGGAGCGTGTCCCTCGAACATGTCGCACAGCACCCCTTGTGCCATGGCATCCTGCACGGCGGCAGGCAACTCGGGGTAAGGCAACGCGTTTTCGGCGGCGAGCGCCAGGGCGTGGCTCTTCTGGGCCGGTGACAGCAGGGGGTCGCGCACGATGCGCTGGCAGGTTTCGGTGAAGGACATGGCTCGCTCCTCGGCGGGTGGAACCAAAATCCTCACACTTGAGAGGCCTTTTTTGAAGTGACATTCCCAACAGGGCGGATATCCCATCAAGACATCCGCCATGCCGGATCACGGCACGCCCTTCACCAGGGCCAGAACAGAGCCACTCCCCCCAGCCAGCGCAGCAGGAAGAAGCCCCCCATGCCGACCACCACCACCACCAGGGTAGGCAGGCGCAGCAGGGTCAGCACCGTCACCAGCAGGGTGGCGGCCAGGTAGTCCGGATCCCAGTCCAGCCCGTGGCCGGGCTCATAGCTGAAGACGATGGGCAGCCAGATGGCGGTCAGCACCGACTGGGCCGAGAAGCTGAGGAAAGCCCCCATCTCGGCCCCCGGCTGATAGCGGGTCAACCGCGAGAAGAAGGCAAAACGGTTGAAGAAAGTGATCAGGGCCAGCAGCCCTATCATCAGCCAGCCCATGATCACCTCCTCATCCGGTGCAGCACATAGCCCACCACCATGCCGGCCAGGGCCGAGACGATGATATGGATCTCCGCCAGCAGCGGCTTGGTGACGAGCGCCGTCCCGCCGCTCACCAGAGTGGCCGCCACCATGGGCAGGTTCTTCATGGCGGGGAGCGTCATGGCGATAAAGGTGGCGGCAATGGCAAAGTCGAGCCCCATCTTGTCCAGCCCGTCAATGTACTGGCCGGCGGCGATGCCGAGCAGGGTCGCCATGTTCCAGAACAGATAGAAGACAAAGCCCGCGATGAGCGCATAGGCGGGATTGAAGGCGCCGCTGCGCTCCCTGTCTTTCAGCGCCACCGCAAACATCTCGTCGGTCAGGAAGAAGGCGAGGCTGGCCCGCCAGCGCAGGGAGAGGGGCAGCACGTCGCGCCGGAAGGTAAAGCCATAGAGCAGATGCTGGGAGGTGATCACCATGGTGGAGCCCATGATGGGCAGCAGCGGCGTCCCCGCCCCGAACAAGGTGGTGGCCGAGAGCTGGGCCGCCCCCGCATAGACCAGCAGCGACATCAGCTGTGCCTGGAGCGGGCTCATACCCGCCTGAAGCGCCAGGGCGCCACACAGTATTCCCCAGGGGATGACGGAAATGGAGAGCGGGAGCATATCCAGGGTGGCACGCCACCAGAGCGCCCCCGTGCGCTCGGGCACAGGGAGGCGGGTTTCCGACATCATGGGATCATCCTTGTCACAGCCAATGCGAACCGGAAAAACTAACACGGCGCAGGAGGCAGTGTCACGTCATGGTCTGCGACAAATGCAACGCCCGCATGAGAGCGGGCGTTGGCAGACAGGATCAGGGCTCGATGATGATGGGAGTGCCGGGCTCGATGGCGTTCCAGATCTCGTCCATCTCGTGGTTCAGCACCGCGATGCAGCCATTGGTCCAGTTGGACGGCTGCACCCTGCGATCCCCCAGGCTGTTGCGCTGGCCGTGGATCATGATCATGCCGCCCGGGTTCACACCCAGCTCGTTGGCGCGCTTGATGTCGTCCAGATTCGGGTAGTTGATGTGAATGGCCTTGTAGAAACCGGAGTTGCTCTTCTTGTAGTCCAGGGTATAGCGACCTTCCGGGGTACGCTGATCCCCTTCACGCTGCTTGTGTCCCTTGGGAGCCGGGCCCAGGGCAATCCAGTAGCGCTTCACTTCCTTGCCATCCTTCATCAGGGTCAGGCTGTAACTCGACTTCTTCACCACCACCATATCGGCGGACAGAGTGGCAAAACTCAACGCGGGCCACAGCCCCAGCAAACACAGCAATACGGCTCTCACTATCCATCCCTCTGCGAGCCTTCTGGGCTCTCTTGTTAGCAAATCATCTGAATGCCGCCACCCTCTGGTGGCGAGCGAGCGCCATGATATGGGATCGCCGTGAATACTCAATATATCGGGAGAAACATATCTGTGGCCAGCAGGGGGAAATGGCCGTCAACCCGCCATGCAGACACCCTGCCAAGGGCAGGGCGTCGCCTCTTGCCCGCAACCGGGCGCCTCAGCGCTGATCGTCAAGGCCAGGAAGATGGCGCAGGAAGAAAAACCAGCGGGCAGCGCCGCCAGGGACACTTGAGCCTGTCCACCCGCCAATCCCCGGCTGGCACCATGGGGTCAGCCCATCTCAACCCACAAAAAAAAAGCCCCTTATGGGGCTCTTTTGACGGTGCGATACCGGGCTCAGGTCAGGGTCACTGGTTCGGCGGCCTCAAGGCGCCGGATCCAGGCCTCGAAGTCTGCCAGCATGCGCGCCTCGGACTCGCTGTTGTCGGCGATTAGCTCGGCCCCGTGTACCACCCGGATATGGGCGTCGAGGGGCGCACCCTCCCCTGCCGGTGGGCGCTGCCGCGCCGCCGCCATGCACGTCTGTGCCTGTTGCCACGCCTCGGCGGCACTCCGGTTGCACGCCTCTGCCAGCGGCACCGCACTGAACCCCTCGCCGGTGAGGCTCTGCAGCGTCTCGTCATGGGTCATGCCGTTGCCCGGTCCCCAGTAGTGGGCGGCCAGATCCGGCCCGATGCGCGGGTTGTCGGTGAGGTAGCCGTCGCGTTTCAGGAAGTAGGCGCGGGTCTGCTCCACCGCCATCAGCGCCAGCAGATAGCCGTGATAGGCACAGGCCGACTCCTGGTTCAGAAGATGCGGGATGGCCAGCAGCGGGCGCGGGCTCTCCACCCCCAGGATCTGGCGCTCCCAGCGGCGGGCCAGTGCCAGCACGGCTGCCGGGGTGCGCTCGCCATCTGCCATGGCGTAGAGATCCCGCTCGAAGTAGGCCACCAGCGCGATCTGGCGCTCGTTGAAGGCGCGAAATGGCTGGCGCGCTTCAATCATGGCCTGGATAAGCGCATCGGGGATGGGTTCTCCCGCCGCGTTTCTGGCGTAGCGCTTGAGCCAGTCCGCGTCGTCCAGCAGGCTGTCGCAGAACATAGACTGGGTCTCGGCATAGGCCATGGAGGTGGGCGGAAACTCCTGGGAGAAGCAGGGGGCGTTGCCGGTGACGTTGGCAAAGTGCGCCGCGTGGCCTCCCTCGTGGAACAGGGTGTTGAGCCCGCTCCAGCCGCTGCCCACCTGGGCCGGATTGGCCAGGCTGGTGAAATTGACCACCGCCGGTACCCACTCCCCTTCCTGCCAGAAGCTCGGCACCGGGCCGTGACAGAAGCCGTTCTCGTATTTTCCCTCCCGGGTCAGCAGATCCAGGGTGAGGGTGGCGCCGCGGTACTGAATGCCGAGCCGGCGGAAGCTCTCGACCCAATCCTTCAGCGCCCGGGAGAAGGGCACGTAAGGGTCGAGCTGGCGGGTCACGTCACCACTCACGCTGTAGCGCAGGTTGTGGGGCAGCAGGGCTGCTTCCCCCTTGGCCGCTTTCAGCTCCGCCAGACTCTGGTGCAAGCGGGCATCGGTACGGGCGATGAAGTCGTCGAGAATGGCAAACAGCTGCTCCGGGCTCATCTGCTCGTTCTTGTGCACCTTGTAATCGAAGTAGTCGCGATAACCCATGGCACGGGCGAAGCGGTTGCGCAGCGCGACGATGGCCAGATAGCCGTTGTCGACCACCCACTGCTCCAGGGTGTGGAACATGGCGAGCGCGCTCTGGCGCACCGCCTCGTCGCTGCTGGCGGCCAGCGCCGTGCTGGCGGCGGGCAGGCTGCCGGGGACCTGGCGGCCCTGCTCATCCAGCAAGGTGAGCTTCAACCCCTTGCGACGGGCGAAGAGATCCGCCTCGGCGGCCACCAGCTCGTCCATCAGGGCGGAGGCACCGGGATCTTCGATGACGTTGCACTCGAAGAAGGCGATCCAGCCCCCCAGGCCGCGCCTGAGATCCGCCTCTTCGGCCTGGGCCTGCATCTCCCGCAGCACCGGCAGGCGGGCAGGATCGGCACAGAACGCCTTGTAGGCCTGTTCGGCAGCGGTGAAGCCTGCCTGATCGTCGCTGGTGCCCATGTAGGTGGACCAGAACAGGTCCTCCTTGCGTCTGTGCACCTGCAGGTAATCGGCATTGAGCTGGTTGAGATAATTCCTGGCAATGGAACTCATAACTTCCCTCTTGTTATGGGGCGACCACGGGGGCGCCCACTCCTTTTTGGTGAAATGCCAACCCATTCACACTTCTTGCAAATGGAGCAGACAAATTGTGCGCCGGGATGCGCGCCATCACGCTATCAAAAGCGAGGGTTTCTGTCTGCTGGCTATACTGGTTGTCAAACTGCTCAATTGGCTGTTTTCCACCGCAACCCATTGAAAGTTAATGGCATGTTAAAAACAACAATAATCAGGTCCGGCCGCTAGAACGGCCACAATCAGACCCGCATGGGAAAGTAAGGATAAGACTATGTTCAAGCTCGGTGATATTGCCGTGAGTCGCAAGCTGATGCTGCTGCTCTCACTGGCCCTGGTCGGCTTCATCGCACTGCTGCTCATCTCGGCCAGTGCCCTGCACCGCAATCTGATGAGTGAACGAGAAGCCAGGCTGCAGGCGGTGCTGGATCTGGCCATGAGCCGGATCCAGGCCCTGGCCGCCACCCTCCCCCCGGAACAGGCCAAGGCACAGGCCAAGGCCATGCTCGACAGCATGCGCTTTGACGGGGACAACTACCTGTTCGTGCTGGATGAAGATCGTCGGGTGGTGGTGCATCCCGCCAAACCCGAGCTGGTCGGCCAGCAGATGGGCAACAACCCTGCCGAGTCCCACTGGCAGCACATGGTGGATCTCGGCAAGGGCGGCCACCAGGGCAGGCTGGAGTATCAGTGGGTCTCCCCGTCCGGCGAGGCGGCCCAGAAGATGTCGCTGGTGACGGGCTACCAGCCCTGGGGCTGGATCCTGGGCTCCGGTGTGTTGTTGCAGGACATTGAGGCCACCATGTGGTCGCAATATGAGTGGATGGGTGGCGCCACCTTGCTGGTGATCCTGTTGATGGGGCTGCTGGGACTCGCCATCAGCCGCTCCATCGTCAATCCCCTGGCCGAGATCAACAAGGCCATGGCCCGGGTCGCGGCCGGCGATCTGGTGGTCAGCATCCCGGTGCTGGGCAGGGATGAGCTCGGCGCCGTCGCCAGCTCCACCAACCAGGGGCTGGATGCCATCCGCCGCGCCCTGCTGGAGGCGAGCCAGGGGGCCCGCAACGTGGCGGATGCCGCCCTGCGCATCGCCGCCTCCGCCGAACAGACCAACCAGGCGGTCAACAGTCAGCGGGATCAGCTCGCCCAGCTCGCCACCGCCATGAACGAGATGAGCGCCACCATCGCCGACGTGGCGGGTCACGCCGAGAATACGGCCCGCGACACCCAGGATGCCACCAGCGAGGCCGGGCTCGGCAACCAGGATGTCCATGCCAGCGTGCACGGCATCCAGGCGCTGGCCACCGAGGTGGATCAGGCCACCTCGCAGGTCAACCAGCTCAAGGAGGGTGTGATGCAGATAAGCGAGGTGACGGCGGTCATCAGCGCCATCTCGGAGCAGACCAACCTGCTGGCCCTCAACGCCGCCATCGAGGCGGCCCGGGCCGGCGAGCAGGGCCGTGGCTTCGCCGTGGTGGCCGACGAGGTGCGCCAGCTGGCCAGTCGCACCCGCCACTCCACCGAGGAGATCCAGAGTACCATCACCCAGTTGCAGCAACGGGCTGTCACCGCCGCCAACGCCATGGACGCCAGCCGCAAGCTGGCGGAGAGCAGCGTCAACCAGTCCGAGAAGGCGGGGCAGGATCTCTCCCTCATCGTCAATCACATCCAGCACGTGAGCGACATGGCGACCCAGATCGCCACGGCGGCAGAGCAGCAGAGCATGGTGGCGGAAGACATGAACCGCAACGTCAGCGGCATCAACGACTCGGCGCTAGAGATGTCCCAGGCGGCCTCCCAGTTGGCCCAGGAGAGCGAACTGCTGGCCGGTCTCTCCCGAAGCCTCGACGAGCGACTGGCGGTGTTCAAGCTGGACAACGCCCAAGCCCAGGACAGGATGATGCGACCGACCCAGGCGTCCTCTTCCCGAGCAGGCATGCAACCCCGCCACTGAGTGGCCCCATGAGCCCCTGCCAGGCTGGCAGGGGCTCCTTTCCTGTCATGGCCACGGGAGCCTCTCCCGGGCCACCCTCTCGCACTGAACCAGCGCGCAGATCCCGACGGAGCCATCTGCCGCTGATGCGCTGCTCCGATGAGACGGCACTGTCAATTTTTACACTTAATTTTTTAACAAAATATAGCCATGATGGGTGGTCGCCACAGGCGGCACCATGATCCTTTCTGTAGTCATTTGGCAAACTGGTTGAAAGGCCAGGACGCAAAGCCTCCGGTCTAAAGACAAGCTGTCCAGGATAGCGGGGTTGCAGCACCGTGTTTCGGGGAACTCCCCTGCCAACGTGACTGCCCACATCACCGAACAGAGGAATGTATGGCAGCAAATATCCGACTCACCCATCTCGCGGCAGCGCTGGCGCTGCTGGCCAGTGGCGGCGTGCTCGCTCACGGCTACATCAGCCAGCCCGAAGGGCGCAACTACCTGTGCAAGACAGGGGGCAACAGCCAGTGTGGCGCCATCCAGTGGGAACCCCAGAGCCTGGAAGCCCCCTCCGGCTTCCCTGATGGCGGCCCCGCCGACGGCCAGATAGCCTCGGCCGGTCACCCCCAATTCGGCGAGCTCAACACCCAGACCCTCGATCGCTGGACCAAGCGTGAAGTGCAGGCCGGTCCCTTCGCCATCAGCTGGACCTTCACTGCCAACCACGTGACCCGCAACTGGCGCTACTACCTCACCAAGCAGGACTGGAACCCGAACCAGCCCCTCACCCGGGATGCGTTCGATCTCAATCCCTTCTGCGTCATCGACGGCAACATGGTGCAGCCCCCCAAACAGGTGACCCATCAGTGCACCCTGCCCCCGCGTACCGGTTATCAGGTCATTCTCGGGGTGTGGGAGGTTGGGGATACCACCAACAGCTTCTACAACCTGATCGACGCCCGGTTCAAGGATGGCACCCAGCCCCCGCTGACCTGGAGCCAGGGAGGGACCATCTATCCCTCCATCGACCTGGTGGCGGGTGACAAAGCCAGAACCCGGGTGTTCGATGCCAATGGCGAGCGCACCGATCTCCAGACCGAGCTGACCATCGCCAGCGCCGGGCAGGGCCAGAAGAACAACTGGGCCCACGCCCTGGCGAGCAAGATCAACGCCGAGCAGAGCCAGATCCGTGCAGGCCAGCAAGGTACGGACGGCCAGTTCAACCCCGTCTATGGCCAGAACCCGGTCTACCTCAAGGCTGGCAGCAACCTGCAACGGGTCGAGATCCAGCTTGAGCAACAGCAGCCCCCGGTTGAGAACGGGATCAGCGTGAGCGGTCTGGCGAGCGACTACACGCTCGACAACGGCAAGCTCACCCTGACTTTCACCGTCACGGCCCAGGGGGATCTCGCCATCACCAACACCCTCTATGACCACGGCGGTGTCGCCAGGGGACAGAGCAGTGCCGACATCAAGGACGGCAGCCAGAGTTTCTCCATGGCGCTGACCGGCTTGAGTGCAGGCCACCATCAGCTAGTGATCGAGGGCAAACCCAAGGCCGGTGGTGACGCGGTGCAGCAGACCCTGGACCTCATGTTCAAGGATCCGGCAAGCGGGGGCGATTACCAGTTCACCTTCCCGGACGGCCTCAAGTCCTACACCGCCGGAACCCGGGTGCTGCAGCCGAAGAACGGCAAGGTCTATCAGTGCAAACCCTTCCCCTACAGCGGCTGGTGCAGCCAGTGGGCGAGCACGGCCACCCAGTATGAACCGGGCGTAGGCTCCCACTGGCAGGAGGCCTGGACAGCGCAGTGACGGGACGTCTCCGATCTGACGGGAACCCGCTCGGCGCTTCCGGTGCCAGATCAGGTCAACATCAAACAAACGGGGAGCCCATGGCTCCCCGTTTTTCATCCACCCCTCGGTTCAAATCTGATAGTCGAGCAGGGGTTCGTTGCTCATGGCGCGGGCCTGGATCTCCGCCAGCGCCAGCTCGGGGTTGCAGAGCTGGATGAACTGCCAGGCAAAGTTGTGCTGGAACTGCCCCTGCTTGAGGCCGATCCAGGCGGTGTGCGGCGCAAACAACCGGCTGCCGTCCAGTTGCACCAGCCCCTTGTCCCGCTGGGAATCGAACGCCATGTCCGCCAGTATGCCCACCCCCATCTCCAGCTCGACATAGGTCTTGATGACGTCGGAGTCCTGAGCGGTCAGCAGGATCTGCGGCACTATGCCCGCCTCGGCAAAGGCATCATCCACCCGTGCCCGACCGGTGAGGCCGGCCTGATAGGTGACGATGGGCCAGTGGGCCAGAGCGGCCAGGGTCAGCTCCCGCTCGGCGGTGAGGGGGTGCTGCTCCGGCACGACGATATTGTGGTGCCAGCGGTAGTAGGGAAAGGCCACCACCCCTTCGCTCTTGTCGAGCTGCTCGCTGCTGATGCCGATGTCCACCTCGCCGGTCTGCACCAGCCGCACTATCTCCTCCGGGCTCCCCTGACGCAGCTCCAGCTGTACCAGGGGAAATTGCTCCCGAAACGCCTTCACTACCCTCGGCAGGGCATAACGGGCCTGGGTATGAGTGGTCGCGATGAGCAGCCGGCCTGAGTCGCGATTGGCAAAGGTGCTCGCCAGTTTGCGGATGTTGTCGGCATCCCCCAGGATACGCTCGGCGATCACCAGCAACTCCTTGCCCGGCTCGGTCATGCCGAGCAGACGCTTGCCATAGCGAATGAAGAGGGCGAGCCCCAGCTCCTCCTCCAACTCGCGAATGTGGCGGCTGACCCCGGACTGGGACGTAAAGAGGGCATTGGCCACGTCGGTCAGGTTGTAATCCCGCCGTGCCGCCTCCCGAATGATTCGCAATTGCTGAAAGTTCACCTCATCGCCTCCTGCGCTGAGTGGCGGTGGCTCGTGCCACCGTCCTCTTGTTATGGATTGCCGGGATCATAGCCCGGCAGCAAGCCTGACAGAGGGCCGCACCTCGCGGCTTGCCCTCAGATCTGGTAGTCGGGATAGAGCTGTGCCTGCCTGGCCACCAGACGCACCCCCTGGCCGGGGGCAAAGGCCCGGGCGGCCTCCTTGCTCAGTTCGGCCTCGTAGTGGGCCCCCCCCGTCTCCCCATCGCCACGCAGTTCCACCCGGATGCGCGGCCCCATGGGCAGCAGGCGGGTAATGGTGGCGCGAATGCCACCGGGGGCATCCGAGGGCAGGATCTCCAACTCGTGGGGGCGCACATAGGCGATGGCCGCACTCCCTTCTGCCAGATGGGAGGGGATGGGGCCACCCAGTTGCTGCTCACCGATGCCGAGCCCCTGCCCGGCCACCCTGCCACGAAACAGATTCACGCTGCCAAGGAAGCTGTGCACGAAGGCACTGGCGGGCTGATCATACACTTCGGCAGGGGTGCCAATCTGCTCTACCTTGCCGGCGTTCATCAGCACCACCCGATCCGCCACCTCCAGGGCCTCTTCCTGATCGTGGGTCACGAACAGACTGGTGACATGCAGCTCGTCGTGAAGCTCACGCAGCCAACGGCGCAGCTCCTTGCGCACCTGGGCATCGAGGGCGCCGAAAGGCTCGTCCAGCAGCAGCACCTTGGGCTGCACCGCCAGGGCCCGGGCCAGGGCGACCCGCTGGCGCTGACCACCGGAGAGCTGGGTCGGGTAGCGTGCCGCGACATGGCTGAGCTGCACCAGATCCAGCAGCTCCTTGACCCGGGTGCGGATGGCCGCCTCGTCCGGGCGTTCGCTGCGCGGCTTGACCCTCAGGCCAAAGGCCACGTTCTCGAACACCGTCATGTGGCGAAACAGGGCGTAGTGCTGGAACACGAAGCCAACGTTGCGCTCGCGCACATGGAGATCCGAGGCATCCTCGCCGCGGATGATGACGCTGCCACTGTCCGCCTGCTCCAGCCCGGCGATGATCCGCAGCAAGGTGGTCTTGCCGCAGCCAGAGGGGCCGAGCAGGGCGACCAGCTCACCGTCGTGAAAATCGAGGTTGATGTCGGCCAGCGCCGCATACTGATTGAAATGCTTGTTGAGCCCTTGAACCTGAATGCTCATGAATGCCTCTCCTATAACCGTTAATTCGGGATCAATGGGACTGGGTCGGTTGGCCGCGCAGCCTGGCCAGCAGGGTCTCACCCAGCAGGGTGAAGATCCCGAACAGCGCCAGCAGGCTGGCCACCGCGAAGGCGGCACCGGTCTGGTACTCGTTGTAAAGGATCTCGATGTGCAGCGGCAGCGTGTTGGTCTGGCCGCGAATGTGGCCGGAAACCACGGAGACAGCGCCAAACTCCCCCACCGCCCGGGCGGTACAGAGCAGCAGGCCATACATCAGACTCCAGCGGATGCCGGGCAGGGTCACCCGCCAGAACATCTGCAACCCGCTCGCCCCCAGCATGATGGCGGCCTCCTCTTCCTCCGGGCCCCGCGCCTCCATCTGGGGCAGCAGCTCGCGTACCACGAAGGGCACAGTGATGAAGGTGGTCGCCAGGATGATCCCCGGGGTAGCGAAAATGATCTTGATGTCGTGCTCGCTGAGCCACTCGCCGAACCAGCCGCGACTGCCGAACAGCAGCACGAACATCAAGCCTGCGATGACCGGCGAGACCGAGAACGGCAGATCGATGAGGGTGATAAGCAGTTGCCGGCCAGGAAAGCGGAACCGGGCGATGGCCCAGGCGGCGGCCAGCCCGAACAGCAGGTTCAGGGGCACCGAGCAGAGCGTCACCAGGGCGGTCAGCCCCAGGGCGCTCAGGGCATCCGGCTCGCTGATGGCGTGCCAGAAGAAGGCCAGACCCGGGCTCAGCGCCTGGATGAAGACGGTGGCCAGCGGCAACAGCAGCAAGGCGGCAAACCAGCCCAGACCGACGGTGACCAGCAGCCATTTGACCCAGACCGGTTCATGGGTCACCGGAGGATGACGCGCCGGGGTGGCCGGAGCGGACTCCTGGGCCTGATCGAGATGTGCAGTAGAGGCGTTCATATACGGCTTCCTCCGATGCGAGCCCAGCTCCAGGCTTGCAACTTGTTGATGAGCAACAGCAGCACAAAGGAAATGAGCAGCATGACGGACGCAATGGCCGATGCACCGGCGTAGTCATACTCCTCCAGGTGACTCATGATCATCAGGGGGGCAATCTCGGACACCATGGGGAGGTTGCCGGCAATGAAGATGACAGAGCCGTACTCCCCCACGCCGCGAGCAAATGCCAGGGCAAAACCGGTGAGCAGCGCAGGTACCAGGGTCGGCCACAGTACCCGGATGAAGGTCTGCCAGCGGTTGGCACCTAGGCTCGCGGCCGCCTCCTCTTGCTCGCTCTCCGCTTCCCGCAGCACCGGCTGCAGGGTGCGCACCACAAAGGGCAGCCCGATAAAGGTCAGGGCAATGACCACCCCTATGGGGTTGTAGGCAAGCTCGATGCCCAGCGGAGCGACCCATTGGCCAATCCAGCCGTTGGGGGCAAAGATGGCGCACAGGGCGATGCCGGAGACGGCAGTCGGCATGGCAAAGGGCAGGTCGATCAGCGCATCCACCAGTCTGCGGCCGGGGAAGGTATAGCGCACCAGTACCCAGGCCAGTATCAGACCGAACAGACTGTTGAGCAGGGCGGCAATGAAGGCGGCGCCAAAGCTCAGGCGAAAGGAGGCGAGCACCCGGGGGGAGCCGATCACCTGCCAGAACTCGGCGGCGCTCAGGTTGTTCACCGCAAACAGCACCAGTGCCGAGAGCGGCAGCAGCACCAGTATGCCCAGATAGAGCAGACTGAAGCCCAGCGTTGGCCCCAGGCCTGGCAGGACGGAATAAGAACTTAATCGCATAACACATCCGTTTGTTATAAATACTTTGGATGTGACGATTTTGCTCACGGCGGCCAGGGACAACAAACACCAATAATGCCTTTGCTAAGCACTTTTTTATCTAACAATGGTGGAACAAGGCTTTTAGAGCGATAAGCATAAAAAAAGGTCTTTTATATAAATAAAAGACCTAAAAGACGGAGCGGTAAAACCGGGAACATGCAAAGTCAGTCACGCTGGCCAAGTTGCCAGCCTGTCTGGAAATCGTGCCGAGACAATCCGAGGGGCCCTCATCGAAAACTGAGTGCGGCCTGCTTGCCCCACTCGGCAGGAGCAGGCTCCACCACCATTTCGGCACGGCGGTATAGGGTGCCGAGCAAAGCGAGGCCCTGGTGCCACTCCCCATGGCCGGACTGGGCATTGATATGGCCCACCTCCCCCGCATCGAACAAGGGCACCTGCCACTGCCGGCTCCAGAACTCTGCCCGCTCGAAACTCATCCAGGGGTCATTGCGGCTGGCGATCAACTGGGCAGAGACCTTGATGGACCCCGTCAACACCTCATCCGGGATACCGAAACGGGCAGGATCGGCAGGGGCAACGATGAAGATGGAAGAGACCTTGTCTGGTTGCAGTCTGGCGGCAGCGATGGCCGTTAGAGCGCCGAAGGAGTGGGCGACCAGGTGGACCCGGCTGCGCCGGCTCCTGAGCTTGCTCGCCAGCTTTGCGCTCCAGACCGTGAGATCCGGCTTGTCCCAGGGCAGACCCATCATTCTCTGCCACTGGGGAAATTGCTGGTGCCAGCGGCTCTGCCAGTGATCCGGCCCACTGTTGTGCAGACCGGGAACCAGAAGGATCTTGTTCATCGTGGTACTCCTATCTGTTGTCACAGGGGCCTTCGTCTCTTAGCGGCCCGGTTGGTAAATCTGGTCAAACGATCCGCCCTGGGCGAAGTGCTTCTTCTGTGCCTTGTCCCAATCTCCTTCCAGATCCTTGACAGTAAAGAGCGTCAGGTTGGGGAACTGGGCCGCAGTCTCCTTCAGGATCGCCGGATTGCTCGGACGATAGTGGTATTTGGCGATGATGCGCTGCCCTTCGTCAGAGTAGAGATACTCGAGGTAAGCCTTGGAGACGGCCTCGGTACCATGCTTCTTGGCTACCTTGTCCACCACGGCTACCGGCGGCTCGGCCAGGATGGAGACCGAGGGCACCACCAGTTCGAACTTGTCGCTGGTGCCCGGCTGATTGAGCACCAGCAACGCTTCATTTTCCCAGGCCAGCAACACATCCCCGAGCCCGCGTTCGATGAAGCTGGTGGTGGCGCCACGTGCCCCTGAGTCCAGCACCTTCACATTCTTGAACAGATCGCTGACAAACTGTTTCGCGCCCTCTTCAGTGCCGCTTTTCTTCAGGGCATAGCCCCAGGCAGCCAGATAATTCCAGCGCGCACCGCCGGAGGTCTTGGGGTTGGGGGTGATGATGGCGACATCCTTGCGCACCAGGTCGCCCCAATCCTTGATCTGCTTGGGATTCCCCTTGCGCACCAGGAAGACGATGGTGGAGGTATAGGGAGAGGCATTGTTGGCCAAACGCCCTTCCCAGTCGCTGGCGGTGAGACCTGCCTTGGCCACCGCATCGACGTCATAGGCCAGCGCCAGGGAGACCACGTCAGCCTCCAGTCCGTCCACCACGGCACGAGCCTGTTTGCCTGAGCCACCGTGTGACTGGCTCACCACCACATCGTCGCCGGTTTTGGCCTTCCACTCCTTGGCAAAGGCACTGTTGTACTCCTGGAACAGCTCCCGCGTCGGGTCATAGGAGACATTCAGCAGCCGCACCTCGGCGGCTTGGACCTGACCGAGAGCCAGCAGGGAGAGAACGGTGAGAGCGGTCATTCGCAGTTTCATGGTGATACTCCATATCGTTGGGTTGAGTACAGCATGCCCGCTTATGCATATTCCATGAAGAAAGAAAAAGCGCTTTGCTTATCTCTTATCCGCATATGAGCTCCCGATGGTCCTCTGGCACTCTCGGCCAGAGCGTATTCGCGTGCTTGCGATGCTCATCTCCAGACACGACAAAGCCCGGTCGATTGGCCGGGTTGGGAAAAGATGGGGGAACGAAGGCAAACCAGAGCGAAGGGTAAGCCCTGGGTAAAGGGACAATGCCAGACACGCAAGCACCACAGGGGGGAAGAGGCGGGTTGTCAGTAACAGGCGGCAGACCCGTCGGTTGCCTCTTGTTTCCTGAGATCTTATCCAGACGCCAGAAAGCAAAAAGGCCTTCCCGTCAGGGAAGGCCTTTCAATTTAGTGGCGGAGCGGACGGGACTCGAACCCGCGACCCCCGGCGTGACAGGCCGGTATTCTAACCGACTGAACTACCGCTCCGCATTCGGTTAGCTTTCGCTAAATTTTTTGCCGCTTCTTTATGAGGTGTCACTCTCGCAGCCGGTCATGTCTTTCACATCACCGTTTAATTGGGTGCCTGGCAGTGTCCTACTCTCGCATGGCGAATGCCACACTACCATCGGCGCTACAGCGTTTCACTTCTGAGT
>NZ_JBFOCZ010000012.1:0-172038 GCF_040908015.1 Aeromonas sp. R7-5
GACTTCAAGGCGCTGACCGGGGGCGGGGTGGGCAGCGAAGTGTTCACCTACACCCTGACGGATGCGGACGGAGACGTGAGCACGGCGACCCTGACCCTGACCATCAAGAACGACGATGACGGGGTGACCATCACCAACCTGACGCCCAAGGGCGAGGGCGGGGATGCGAAGGTGTACGAAGACGACCTGCTGGCGACCCGCGGCGCGAATGAGTCGGCGGGGTCGGACAGCAGCAAGGAGTCGACCACGGTGACGGGGGACTTCACCATCAGCGCGCCGGACGGGGTGAAGACCCTGAGCGTGGGTGGCATCAACATCGTGGTGAACGGGGTGGTGGCGGGCTTCCCGCTGAGCGGGGTGACCACGCCGCTGGGCAATACCCTGACCATCACCGGGTACAACCCGGCGACCGGGCTGGTGAGCTACAGCTACACCCTGAACGACAACGAGGCGCACCCGACGGCGAACGGCAACAACAGCCTGTTCGAAGACTTCGCGGTGAGCCTGGTGGACAGCGACGGTGACTCGGCCTCGAACACCCTGAGCGTGCAGATCGTGGACGACGTGCCGACGGCCAACGATGATGCTGACAGTGCTACTGAAGGTGTGTTCACTCCAGTGACGGGGAATGTCATTACCGGGGCGGGTACCATCGGCGGCACAGCCGGTGCCGGGGTGGACGTCATGGGGGCGGATGGTGCGGCAATCAGCCAGGTCGTGAGCTCGAACGGCAATTCAGACAGTAATCCTGCCGGTGGATTCACCGTGACCGGGCTGTATGGGACGCTGACCATGGGGCTGGATGGCGAATACAGTTATACGCTCACGGCGGCATCGGTTCCCGTGGGGGCCTCGGAGGTATTTACCTACACGCTCAAAGATGGCGATGGTGATACGGATCCGGCAACTCTGACCATCAATATTGCTCAGGATACCCGTGTCCCTGTATTGACCATCGGCAATGCGACGGTTGATGAGGAGGGACTGCCTGAGGGGACGGCTGCCAGTGGTAATTCGGAGATATTCAATGGCAGCTTCACCATCAACACCCAGGGGGAAAATCTGACTACCTTGACCATCGGTGGGCAGGCTTACAACTTGACCAGTGGCGGCAGTCAGACCTTGATCAACAATACGGAAGGAATGCTGACGGTAACCGGTGTCAGCGGCCCCACAGCCGGTGTCTACACGGTGAACTATACCTACACGCTCAAAGACAATGTGCTGACTCACAACGTTCAAGGCAACAGTGATACAGCGAATGGTCCGAGTTTCGTCGTGTCCGCTACGGATGCCAGTGGCGACAGTGGCACGGGTAACCTGCAGGTTGTGATCAGCGATGATGCCCCCATTGCCAATGCTGTTACCAATGCAGGCCAGGCGACTCAGGTGCAGAACACGAATCTGATGTTGATCCTCGATATCTCCGGCAGTATGGGTGATCCATCGGGCTATCAAGGCATGACTCGGATGCAGGTGATGCAAAAGTCCGCTTTGGAGCTGCTGGACAAATACAGCGCCTACGGCAGCGTCATGGTCAATATCGTGACCTTCTCCACTTCAGCCGCCAATCCGACCGGGGTGTGGGTCTCGGTCGATGTAGCCAAGGCCATCATCCTTGGCCTTACCCCCACGGACTCGACCAACTACGATGATGCACTGAACGAGGCAATCAAAGCCTTTGGCGATACAGGTAGACTCGCTAATGCGCAAAATGTCTCTTACTTCATGTCGGATGGTCTGCCAAATGCCAACTCGTTGAGCGGTACCCCCGCCACAGTTCCTGATGGCAACAACTCGCTTGGCGGTGGGAACGGGATCGATGGTGACGGCACGACACTGAGCGGTGAAACCAAGGACTGGGCCGATTTCTTGACGGCGAACAACATCAATTCGTACGCGCTCGGGATGGGCTCGGGAGCGACTCAGTCTGCACTGGATCCCATTGCCTACAACGGGGTCAGTGGTGCCAGCCCGGCAAATACCACCGCAGTGGTGGTGACTGACTTCAGCCAACTGACCGCGACTCTTTTGAGCACCGTGGTAGCTCCGCCCCTGGCAGGACAACTTATCAACGGGGTAGCGGCGAGTGCTGGGGCCGACGGTGGCTGGCTCAATGCCATTACCGTGGGGGGGGTGACTTATACCTACAACCAGAAGACGGACTCCGCTGGCGTCTCGGGAGGAACATCAGCCGGGACCTTCAATACAACGACCAACGAATGGACCATTACACTTGCAGGCGGCATCCTCAAGGTGGACATGGACAACGGCGCCTACACCTATACTCCGCCGTCATCCATTCCGGTCGGGGGGATAAACCAGGTCGTGGGTTACAGTGTGATAGACAACGATGGGGATACTGCGTCCAGCACCTTGTCCATCGTTATCAACCCGGCGGTCGGTCCTACCGTGGTTCGTGATGACTTTATCATCACCAACCAGGACCCGGCGACCATTCCGGATTGGGCTCTGCTTGCCAATGACACCGGGCCTCTGGCTGCGACCCAGATGATCACGGGCGTCTCGGGAGCCGTTGGAGGGACCGTCACAGACAATGCAGGCTCGGTAACATTTGATGATACCTCCGGCAATGCGACTCCCAACTCTTACGAGGGTTCGTTCAACTACACCAATAGCACGACCACAGATACGGCCAAGGTGTATGTGGATGTGCAGAGCGGTTTGACACTTACCGGGAGCTATCTCGACGAGATCCTTATTGGGGGATCTGGAAACGATACGCTCAACGGCAATGCCGGGAACGATATCCTGCTTGGAGGACTCGGTAACGACACCTTGAATGGTGGTGAGGGCAATGATCTCCTGATCGGTGGCGCTGGCAACGATACCCTGAACGGCGGCAACGGCAATGATACGGCCAGTTACTTCGACAGCGCTGCTGGGGTCACGGTCACAGTCAATGGTGCCAGTCAGAATACCGGAGGGGCAGGGACAGACAGCCTGAGCAACATGGAAAATCTGGTAGGGTCCATGTTCAACGACAGCCTGACCGGCGATGGTAATGCCAACGTCTTGAGCGGACTGGCAGGTAACGACATCTTGAGTGGTGGTGGGGGCGACGACCTGCTGATTGGGGGTACCGGCAGTGATACCCTGACTGGTGGGGCTGGCAAGGATACCTTCAAATGGATGGCAGGTGATGCAGGAGGCACGGATACCATCAAAGACTTCACCACGGGGGCCAATGGAGATGTCCTGGACCTGAGTGAACTGCTCAGTGGTGAGCATGCCGATGCGAGCACACTGGATCACTACCTTACCTTTGCTTCTGGTCCGGGCAGTGGCAAGTCGACCCTAACCATTGATCTCGATGGGGCGGGAAGTGGCACCACGACTCATACCATCCTCTTTGACAATGTGGATCTGACGGCCGGTAAATCCAATTTGCAGATCATTCAGGATCTGC
The DNA here is from genome assembly GCF_040908015.1 of Aeromonas sp. R7-5. Taxonomy (NCBI): domain Bacteria; kingdom Pseudomonadati; phylum Pseudomonadota; class Gammaproteobacteria; order Aeromonadales; family Aeromonadaceae; genus Aeromonas; species Aeromonas sp. R7-5. The sequence goes on from NZ_JBFOCZ010000012.1 coordinate 3,431, forward strand.
TGGATCAGGGCAACCTCAAGGTCGATCCGTAAGCAGGGTATGGGGGCCGGATGTGCCCGGCCCCTGTTATTTGACGGAGTGGGCAGATAAGATAGCTGCAGTATCAGGAGAGGGTCACCATGCAGTCATTCAACTGGGTCGACATCGACGGCATTCGCTACAGCTGGAACGGGCAGGACAATATCGTCTGCACCGGCCGCTTTGGCTATCAGGCCACGATGACAGGTGACACGCTCAATGGTCTGGAGCTGGAGAGCGAAGATGGTGAGGTGGCGGGGTTGCTCAATGTGGACTTTGCCGCCTCTCGTATCAGCTTTACGCCAGCAGAGGATGCGCCCCTGCCCCACATGATGGTGCTGGTCGGCCATGAGTGGGGGCAGCAGGAGTATTCGTTGCAGAGCCTGAGTGATACCTCCTTGCAGGGGCTGCTCAGCCACGGTGAGGAGCTTGACTGGGGGGCGCTGGCCGTCGTGACGACGTCCGAGCCGAATCTGCCATCACAAGGTCATGTTCTGTCGTGGGATTCGTTCCACTTTGAGGATGAATCGCTGTTTGGCAGCCAGGCGCCTGCTCCCGTGATGACAAGCCATGGCAATTCAGGAGGAGGGGAAATCAGCATCAATATCGACATGACCAATCAGGTGCTGGACCAGATCCCGCCGACACACGATATATGAATCCCAATCGACGACATGCATAATGACCTCCATCTAAACGATGGAGGTTTTTTTTATGTGGCGTCCCCTTCTTACCCTGTCCGCGCTGGTTGTCAGTGCCCCCTTGCTTGCCATCGAGGTTCCCCAGGCTCCCCATCTGGTCGTCAGTGGCTATGCGGAGCAGAAGGCCGAACCAGACATGCTGACACTCAATGTCGCCGTCACGGCACTGGAGAAGCAGGGCATCAAGGCCAAACAGCAGGTAGATACCAAGGTAGCTGCCTTCTTTGGCCAGCTGGAGAGCCTGGGCATCAAGCGCAGCGACGTCGAGGCGGGCAACCTGGTGATCTCCCCCGAGTATCAGTATCCCCAGAATAAGCAGCCTGAAATGGTGGGTTACCGTGCCCAGCGCCAACTGGCCGTCAAACTCTATCAACTCGACAAACTCAGCCAGTTGATGGATACCGCCCTCAAGGCGGGTCTGGAGTCCGTGACCCAGATAGAGTACGGCCTGAAGTCACCACAGGTCATCAAGGAGCAAGCCCGGCTTGGTGCTGTCGCTGATGCCACGAGCAAGGCGGAATCCCTGGCCAAGGCTTTCGGCATGAAGCTTGGCAAGGTGTATAGCGTCGAATACCGCAACAGTTCCCCCATGCCGGTCTATACCCGTGCCATGAAGGCCGCGGCAGCCCCTGCCGCCGACATGATGGAAAACAGCTATCAACAGCAGCAGATCAGCATCACTGACAATGTTGAAGCCGTCTTCCTGCTGGAATAACACAGCCCCTTTGTCTATCACTCAAACCCGAGGCAACCCCTCGGGTTTTTATTTCCTTTGTGAAAGAATGGAAGTCAATGGTCGTATATGGGAATGCTCTTATTTATCTTTTTGTCTTTAAGATAGACAATATTGAAACTCACAGAAGTCGTGGCCATGATTAATCGAGTTCAAGTCATAGAGGGTAGTCAAGGATGAGAGTGAAAATGACCAAAATTTGGTTGATATGTTCATATCTTGTCACCAATGTGGCCCATGGCGCTCTTTTGTTGAGTGAGAAGGAACACCATTGGATCAGTGAACATCCAGTGATTGTCTATCAGTCTAATGGTACTTGGCCTGTCGATTTCCATCGTAATGGCAGGCATGTTGGGCTTGTCAGAGATTACCTTGACGTGATTACAGAATTGACAGGACTGACCTTTGTTGAAAGCCAACAAACCCCTCCTTCCTTGGCATCATCACCTGTCTGGGTTATTCCGGCGGTATCTCCTAAATTTTCCAGTCTCTCGAAAAAATGGACACTGACAGATGCATATGTGACTGTTAGTGCATTAGTGGTGACGCAAACGGACAAACCCAGCGTTTACGCGCTACGCCAGTTGGAAGGTCGCACCCTGGCTATTCAAAAGACAACATTCTATCGAGATTGGTTGCATAAAAAACATCCTAACATCCGATTGATGGAGTATGACGATGGATTGCAGGCGTTGCAGGCAGTCAAAACAGGAGCGGCGTATGCAGCTCTTGGAGCAGAGTTAAGTATCAGGCCTCTTTTACAGCGATATTTTACAACAACGTTGGCAATAGCTGGATACCCGCCAGAGGCATATACTGGCGTGCACATGGCGGTCAGCGCAGAGCATCCAGAATTACATAGTATTCTGAATAAGGTCCTTATCTCACTCAGTGCTCAGCAGACCGATGCAATATTTAAACGCTGGATTGATGAGCTTGAATTGGGGATGCCCCCTGTTAGTACAATCTTCTATTATTACAGCGGTGAAGCAGCATTATTGATCGTATTCCTTATTATTTTGAGTGTCGCATTATATCAGGCCCGTCAGGCTCGTATGCGTGCCGAGGATAGTGAGGCAGAGAAATCTCGCTTCTTGGCTGTAATGAGCCATGAGATCCGCACACCGATGAATGCCGTGATGGCTTCACTGGAGTTATTACAACGACCAGAAAGCTCAAATCAAAAAGAATATATCTCACTGGCTCGAACCTCTGCAGAAGGATTGATGGAGCTGCTAAATGACATTCTTGATTACTCTCGCCTAGAGTCAGGTCAGCTTTCTCTTAATTTGATAACTTTCGAGCTAAAATCTTTTTTACAGGAAGTCTATGATAGTCATTATCCTAGTTCTATCCAAAAGGGATTGGAATTACGACTGGATTGTCCAATAAATGAAATGTGGGTTATTACGGACTCTCAACGCCTCAAGCAGATTTTGCACAATTTACTCTCTAATGCGATCAAGTTTACGGAAAAAGGGAAGGTAGTATTAGCGGTAGACTTGCAAGAAGAGGAAGGAAAATCTCTAGTGTTAGTCTTTCGTGTGGAGGATCAAGGGCCTGGTATCCCTCAGTCAGAACAGAGAAGGCTTTTTAAAGCATGGCAACAAGCGGATAATTCTGTGACCCGTCGACATGGTGGAAGTGGATTGGGGTTATACATCTGTCAGCAGTTGGCTCACTTGATGGGAGGGAGTCTCAGGTTGGCCAGTCAAGTAGGGGAAGGAACCCGCGTCTTTCTTACCCTGCAAGTTGAGCGCTGTTTACCTCAAGAGTCTGAAAGCCAAAACAATGAGAAAGCACTGCCTCGTTTCACTGAATCAATGTCTGTCCTTGTTGTTGAAGATCATCCTGTCAACCAGCGATTGCTGACGGATCAACTTGAAGTCATGGGCTGTCATAGTGAAGTCGCAGAGAATGGACTTGCAGCACTGAGACTCATCGCTGAAGAAAACTATTACAGTGCAGTATTACTTGATTGCAATTTACCAGACATGAGTGGATATATGGTTGCAAGAAAGATACGCGCTTTCGAGTCTCGAATGGAGCGTGAGCGGACGCCAATCATCGCCATCTCAGCAATGAGTGATAATCAACATCTAATCCGGACGCAAGAAAGTGGCATGGATGATGTTTTGTTCAAACCGATTAGGTTACAGAGTCTGGCCGATACTCTTTTACGGTGGTGTCAAGCAGATGTCGAAACTACCGTTTCAACCCCCTTGATTGTGCAGCCTTCTATTGGAGCAAGGGAATATCTGGAAGAGGATCTGAGAGAATTTACCGTTGCTGTGGAGCTTAAAGATCAATCTCGAATGCATCATTACAGTCACCGTATAAAAGGCGTGGCCTTGATGATAGGGTTAACCAAGTTAGCTGCTTTGGCTACGCTCCTTGAGAAGCGGCTGAGTCAGGGGGAGGGTATGTCCATAGAGGAAGGAGAAGAATGGAAAGAAAAATTACAAGCGCACATCATGCTTCTCCCGTCTAACGAATCTCCTCGCGAATAAGAAAGAGCTCATGGTCATTTTTTATCCCAAGCTTGCGCAGGGCTGATTGTTTTTGTGAGCTGATAGTCTTAATGCTGCGATGAAATTTCTGAGCGATTTCGCTGACGCTCATTCCCTCAATGATACAACGAACTACTTCATGTTCTTTTGGTGATAACCGGTTTATATACCGATTTTGCGTTGAGTTAGTATATGGCTTATGCGGTAGTTCCATTTCAATAGATTCAATTTCAGCTTTCATTTCAGGGGATAGGTAGATGTTCCCCTTTGCCACGCAATGTACAGCTTTTGTTATTTCTTTGGGGTCTGAGTTTTTTCCTATAAAGCCCTTCGCCCCAGCTCTTAGGGCTTGAATAACTAATCCACAATTGTAGTGTGCAGACACAACAAGGAGTGCTGTAGCAGGATTTTTATTGGTCAGGTATTTTATCAGCGACAATCCATCCATTTCATCAGGAGACAAAGAAAAATCCATTATAACCACATCAGTCGATTTATTTTGCAAAGCAGTGATGAGTGTTTTGCTTGTTGTAAAACTCCCCTCCATGATTAATGATTGATCTGTTAGTAGTATGTCATTGAGTCCTCTCAATATAAGTGCATGGTCATCCAAAGTCATAATTTTTAGTTTCTTCATATCGTTACCCCAAAAACGCATCTATGGGAAAGCATTTCAACGAGAGATCACGTAACTATCTGTAACTTATAATGTCTTTCCTATATTGTCTATCCCTGTATGAAGATGGTATTCACCTGACCGTTGCCCACAAAAGGGAGTGGTCATACGGCTTCAAACCGGATAACAAAACGGTACCCCTACCGTGTTATCTGGAGTCACCGTATGACCACCAACGAGAAAGTAGCACGTCGTAAGCTCAGCCTGCTAGAGCTCGCCAAAGAGCGCAATTTTAGTGGTTTAATCATCCCGGACACCATTTTAGGTGGTAGAGTCGCCACCATAATCTGAGGTGTTCAATGACAAGATTGCGTCGCTCATTTACTGCCGAATTCAAACTGGAAGCCGCATCCCTGGTGATCGACCAGGGGTATTCAGTCCCCGAAGCCAGCCGCTCGCTGGATGTCGGTGAAACCGTACTTCGCCGCTGGGTTCAACAGCTCCAATCCGAACGCTGTGGCACTACCCCAATCAGCAACGCGCTGACTCCGGAGCAGCAGAAAATCCAGGAGCTGGAAGCCCGTATCAACCGCTCGAGCGCGAAAAGGACATACTAAAAAAGGCTACGGCTCTCTTGATGGCGGACGAGTTCACACGTACGCGCTGATAGACCGATTAAGGGAGCAGGCCCCATCACCTTGGTCTGCTGCGCTTTTGATGTTCCCAAGTCCTGCTTTTACGACTATTTAGCCCGCAAGCGGACGATTAGCCGTGAGCGGATGAAACAACGAAGCGAGTTGCGCCGTTTGTTCAAAGAGAGCCGGGATTCCGCAGGCAGCCGCGCCTTGATGTCGATGATGCGAGCGCTGGGGTATCAGATTGGCCGATTCAAAGTCCGTAACCTGATGAAGGAAGCTGGGCTGGCGTCCAAACAGCCGGGCGCACACCGTTATAAGGTTGCATGCTCTGAACGACCGGATATTCCGAATCTGCTGGCCCGCGAATTTGATGTTCCACAACCCAATCAGGTGTGGTGTGGCGATATAACCTACGTCTGGACAAGTGCTCGTTGGCATTACTTAGCAGTGGTGCTTGATCTTCATACCCGGCGGGTCGTGGGCTGGGCGATGTCTGATAAGCCTGATGCAGAGCTGGTCATCAAAGCACTGGAGATGGCCTATCAGCAACGAGGTTGCCCATCAGGCGTGCTGTTTCACTCCGACCTGGGCAGCTAATATGGCTGCCGGGCATTTCGGCAACGACTGTGGCGCTATCGCATGACCCAGAGCATGAGTCGGCGTGGCAACTGCTGGGATAACACACCGATGGAGCGGTTGTTCAGGAGCCTGAAGTCAGAGTGGCTCCCGACAACGGGATATATGAACCTGCGGGAGACGAAGCGGGATATCAGCTATTACCTGATGGATTACTACAACTGGCGGCGTCCACATCAACACAATGACGGGATCGCGCCAGCAAAAGCCGAGGATCGGCCTAACCAAGTGTCCGGATTTAGTTGACCACTACAGAAATTGATACCGAAGGAAGTGCGTACTAAAGTAGCGTAATCAAGACACCGGTTTGAGGCCGGTGTCAGGTGATAACTAGATCTGTACACATTGCCAACGAGAGGTACGCCAGAGATCGTCGGGGTTGCATCGGGTTTGGTATCCTGGTTTGAAGGCAAGCCTGTTATGGTTGTACAGACTTTAACACCCTCAGGAACAGCATTACTGTTCTTGGTCGTATCAGAGAATGGGGTTATACACGCTTTAAAAACCAAATCAGCAGCATCTTTAGTTACTGTATAGGTGGATTGGCCGGTTGCAATCAAGGTATCATCTGAATACCACTCGATGCTGTTTTGAATTTTATTGTTATCAGGCAGGTCGCCATCTTCATCATAATAACGTTTGGCAAGGGTCAAAACCTGACCTTGTTGGGCTATACCGATGATGGAAACAGTTTGGAATTCAGGGGGTAAATTACCATTTGGTGTTTCACATTGAGTAGGTCCCCATACTCCATCTTGGTTACGCGGTTGAACACAAGAATAAGTAACCTTGTTTTTATCTTCTGGTGCTAACGTCAATTGGCATTCTTTACCAGCACCGGATTCACATGGTTCATAATCAGGGAGGCTAGTATCCCGATAAATAATCCAACCAAAGAGGGATTCTCCTTCCTTCCCTGATGTTGAGTTGTCGCCAGGGTAGTAGCGGTATTGGGAAAAAAGATTATCTTCGCTTCTGATGGAAATGGTAGCCGCAGGTTTTTTTATGGCTGGAGATGTGGGCTGACTACTGGTAGCTGCAGCGCATATTTCGTTCCCGCGGCGAACACCGGTTTTGGCAATGGGAGTGATGCAACCAATATACTCGGCGTCAATTTGGTAGTTGTCTGCGGTCAGTAACAGCTTTGCACTATGAGCTCCGTCAATGATGATGCCATTTTTTTCCACTTGAACTCATGAGTGTCGGCAATATCCGACTCTTTATCTAAGTATTCACCTGTGATGTACAGTGCCGTATTACCTGCACCAGCAATGGGGGGGAGTGCAGCACCTCAGACTGTGACGTTGATTGCTTGTGGTGGCGTGTTCTGCGCGTTTGAAGAGCTATCATTATCACCAGGGTACCCTCCGCAAGAAGCGAGTCCGGCCAAGAGGGGGAATGAAACTACCTATCTTTTATATAGAGACATCTTTGCACCATCCATTGTTGCACCATCCAAAGTTTATTCCTGAAACTGATGTCTTATTACATCATCATTTTTATCTTTTCATGGCCTGAGTATGTGTTCCCTCCAGATTCAGCTAATGTTTACAGACAAAAGTCAATAGCGTTTTGAAGATGAGTGTAGTTGTAACTCGTTGTTTTTTCAACCGAGTTTTTGTAACTGCCAAGAAGTGCATTCAAGTGGGTAGGGAGCAATAATCGTGGCTTGCATAGATCGGGAGCAAAGTGAATTGTATTCGGAGGGATGTACGGAGGCGTTTTTAAAAAACCCTTCTTGATGTTTTTTATCAAGAAGGGGGGATGATTACTCTTTTATTGTGGAGGCAAACTGGATTGTATGAGTATATCTGTTTGCCGAGATGGCAAAACCACGCAACACTTCATTATCAGGAACATTCCAGGTTGCGCTGCCCTGGATAACAACATCTTTGGAGTTGCCACAGGTAAAACTGATGCCATCACCATAAAAGAAATGTAACTTGGAGATGACGATCATGTTGTCCTGGTGCTTGTAATACCCCCATTCAACATCGATTTTTGTTACTTCCTCGGTGTTTATGGTGAGTGAGGTGCCACCTGAGCCACCAGTAAGCCCCAGCTCCGGCGTTCCAAGGGCATCAACAATGAAGCCGCAGCGGAATATTAATTGATGACTATTGGAAACCAGATAGAGACCATCTTCGTCTATTGGATAACGATAGCCATAGACATCGCTGAGCCTAGCGTGTGTCACTTTTACGATGCCATTGCCTTTCATGCCATGATAACTGGCCGTTACAGAGGCCATCCCTGTTGCCAATGCAGAAAGTTTACCTTGTTTATCAATGGTTGAGATACCGTCGTCAGACACTGTCCATTCAAGCTCTTCCGGATCAAGCGAGAGCTTGGTCCCATTAGAGTAAATGGCATCTGTCGAATATTGATAGAACCAACCCGGCATAATATTCAGATCGCTAGGGGATATATCAATGCCGATAATTCTTGCTTCATCAACGTGTACATCGACAGAACCGTGGAATGCGATGCCACTAAAGAACGTTACCGTCACGCGTGTGCTGCCGACAGATTTTGCCAATGCTGTCCCTTTCTGCTCACCGCTGTTTGAGACAGAGAGTATCTCTGGGTGGTCGACCTGCCAACTGGTCATACTGTCTTTCGTGATATCCAGGGTGCTGCCATCAGACAGATTGGCTCTCGCGATCAAGGGCATGGTGAGTCCCAAGGGAACGGAAGAGGTGTCATTGTCGATGAAAATGTCTGTCACAACGGCGGATATCACCGAAAAATGATATGTGGCAGATAGCTCCTGTCCATCAATGATAAGCATCGCAGAGATATTCGCGTGACCGCTGCCAGTAGCAATCACATTTCCCAATGCGCCGATTTTGGCTACTTGAAGGTTATCGGATGACCAATGCAGTCGCCCCATCCTGGTAATGTCACGATGGCTACCATCAGAATAAGTTGCCGTGGCAGTAAATCGGGTACTCAAGCCAATGGGAAGGTGATCCTGAATTGGCATAATAGAGAGTGATGTCATGCGTGCATCAGAGACCGTAACGGGGACTGATGCCAAGACTTGTTTTCCGTTATTGCTCAGGGATGCTTTGACCTCTGTCGTGCCGGGCATTGAAGCCGTAAGAACCCCTTTGGATTCCCTGTTATTGGATATGCTGGCGATTTCTGAGTCAGTAGCTTCCCATCTGAGTGCGCTATCGCCGCTGACGTCCCATGTTGTGCCATCGGAAAGATGGGCTGTGGCGGTCAGTTGTACCTCGCTGCCTCGTGGAAGCTGGATATCTGCAGGCGTCAGTTGCAGGCTCTCAACAATTGCCGAGGTAACGACCAGATTGGCGCTAGCATGCAATTGGAGCCCATTCATCTCAATGCTCGCTGTGATGCCTGTTTCCCCAGCATGATTGCCAACGACGACTCCGGCATATCCACTCTCCTTGATAAATGCAATATCGTTATCATTCGAGGACCAGTGCAAAGCATGATGATGCGTGATGTCAATGCGTTGTCCGTCAGAGAGCACGCCAATCGCAGAAAAGGCGTGTTCAAATCCCATCGGGATGGTGGCCACGTTGGGGGTCACTTCGATATCCGTGAGGGCTGCATCGTTGACCGATACCCATTCGCTGTCATCTAACCTGACGCCGTTGGCGATGACGGTGGCATGGATTTCAGCTTTCCCGACCGATACCGCCTTTACCAGGCTCTTGTAAGGATGCTGGTTATCCACGGTGGCAACCTCTTCGTTGCTTGATGACCAGACAAGGGTATGAGATTGGCTGATGTCCTTGACACTGCCGTCAGAGAATGTAGCGACGGCTTTGAAATACTGCTCGAACCCTTGCGGCATAATAATGTCGGAAACAGGGGTCACAGCCAAAGAGACCATCTCCAGATCAGATACGATCAGCGCTGCGGTTGTCTCGACCAAGGCGCCTTGTGCAGTCAGTGTGGCATGAATGGCGGTCTTGCCTTCAGCAAGGCCAGTCATCATCAGCTTGTTATTGTCCAGAGACAGGGTGGCAATGCTTGCGTCCTCCGGGGTTATGGTCAGGCTGCTTTCATGGGTCACATCCCTGATGCTGCCATCTGAAAAAGACGCGATCGCCTTGATTTCCTCTTCAAACCCAATGGGGACAGAGGTGATAGATGGTGTGAGTTGCAACGAGGTTGCCACGGCATTGCTGATGACGACTGTGGAAGATGCCGCATAATCAATACCGTTGACTTTTCCAACATAGCTAATAGTGGTCTGACCCTCTTTCAAGGCCTTAATTTCACCAAACTGATTGATTGACGCGACAGAGGGGTCGGCGCTGTCCCACACCATGTCAGGATGATAGGTAACATCCAATGAATATCCGTCAGTTCGCTTTAACTCTGCGGTAGCCTTCGAACTGAATCCGACAGGAATACTGGTATCGGTCAACGCAATTGCCAGAGTCATTATTTCAGGTTTGGGATTGGGTTTCTCAGGGGTACTTTCTGTTGTTGAGGAACTTATTTTTTCACAAGCGCTCAGTGCACCAGCTATTAATATCAGGATGGCTATTTTGTAAAATCTATACATATTTTCAACCATGTCGGTGTGCTGTGTTAACGTCTTTGGTTGTGTAATTTTACTACAATAAAGAAAATGCGATATAGGAGTACTCTTAAAGTTGATGTGGATCTATACAAAGAATCCAAGGTGGGATGCTGTCCATATCTCGCTTATGCAGGAGATGAAATTTCAATTGGCATATCGTCATGTTCTCTTCTTAATTGCTGGGCGCAAAATGATCATATGTATGCTTTTCATGTGGCGCTTGTGTTTGCATTTGTTCCCATGATGAAAATCTTAGAAGGTGGGGGGGAGGTTAAGAATGAGCAGAATGGTTCCTATTTTTGTAATTTATTGAATTTTAATGTGTTTTTGGGTTTTTTTGTTTGGCTCCTATACCCTGGTTGATATGCAGAGTGTTTTTTAGGAGTTGTCTTATTTATGAGTGGGATACATCTAGTCACAATACACCCATATCGACACAGCAGTGTGTCATACCGGATTTATTCACGATGTATAGCCGAAAGCTATCTCTAACTTGGTAGAAGAAATGAAAAGCATATTCGCCTTAGTCACTACGCTGGCTTTATCCTGTTCAGCCATGGCATCCCCCGCTATTAACATAGGAGCGATGCACAACTTTATCGAACCGGAGCGAAATACCATTCTTAAGCAGGTCAGAAATACAGGCACCAGTACTGCCTATGTGCGTATATCGGCGTTTGAACTCGATTTTATGCCAGCCGGAAAACCGGTCGAGAAGCCCATTGACAATGATGCATTGATGCAAGGTAAGGGAGTCGGCTTATTGGTGAGCCCAGCTCGGATGATTATTCCAGCATCAGGTAGTCAGGCCAATCGAATGTTATTCGTTGGGGAGCGAGATCGGGAACGTTATTACCGTGTTCGGTATGTTCCCGTGATACCGGAAACAGGCAAAGAGTTCGGTCTGACGGCCGCAGAGCAACAGGAATATGAGGCCGGGCTCAAGGTCGGCGTCAACATGATGGCAGGTTATGGCGCTATTGTGGTCGTGCGACCCGCTAACGTGCGTTATCAAACCCAGATTGATGAAGAGCCTGGCAAAGTGGTGATCACCAATAAGGGCAACAGCACGGTCATGCTTGATGCTTTTGCACAGTGCAAGGCAAAGCTCAAGGATTGCCATGGTCACAAGGTGCACTACTTGCGACCCGGTATTTCACTGACCCAGCCCAAAGAGGCAGGCAAAAGTTTTCAGTTCACCCTCGTTGAGGGAAAGAGCAAGAAAAATCTGGCATTCGGCCAGATGTAACAACCACCCAAACTAAAGGAAATCATTCCATGATTAAGCAAACCATTCTCGCATCTGCACTCCTGGCCGCTCTGGTCTCTACCGTTCAGGCAGACCCTGTCGCCCTGAACTTCGATGTGGAAACCACCATCCAGACCTCCTCGTTCTATGTGGTCCCGGATGGTAACTGGAACTCCCGACCTGTTGTGCTGAACCATGACCCGATCGCTGATGTGCTCAGACCTGCCAGTGTCAACCTGCGAGCCAAGAACACTGAGGGCGGTATCAACGCTTACCTGGATGCGCCTGCTACTCTGGCCCAGATCAATGGCAGCGGCAATATTCCGCTTACCATCGCAGTCGGTGGTGTCGAACTTGATGTCGGTGCCGCCAATGCAACTGAGGTGTTGAGCGCCAGTGACGCCGCCATCGAGAAAGGGTTGAGCGTCGATATCATGCCGGTTGATTCGAAAGGTCATGTACCGGGCAACTACTCTGGTTCCGTACTCATGATGTTTGACGCCAGCGCCTCCTGATTATCTTCGTCCATTCACGATTACGTTCAGATATGGGGGAAGGTCACCTTCCCCCACAACAGGTAAGCATTCTCATGTCATTACGTCGCGTTCTGGGAGCTGTGATGCTCCTCGGGGGAGGCTTTGTCTCTCATGCAGGGGCCGAACAAACGTCAGCCCCCACCCTTGCTGAGCAGGTAGCAGCATTGCCTGAGGGATTTAGAGAGCACTTCTTTGATACCCCGCTCTCCGCACGAGTACAACTTGATAACCAGGTCCTCGGTGACGCCATGATAATGCTCTCCTCAGATAACAAAGTTCGCCTACTTTCATTCACCGATGTGCATGACAGCCCGTTACCGGAAACCGTGCGCCAGCGTTGGTCGAAAGTGCTGGATAAACCCATCCTCCTGGGCCAATGCGAGAAAGATTGCCCTGCTGAGCTGACAGCCATTGCATATCACCTGGACAGTGCCCAGCTCTCACTGCTGACCGACATGGGAGAAACGAGAGAAACCCAGTGGCATGCCTTGCCGGAGCAGCAGAGTCTCGGGGTGATCGTGGCCAATCAGTTTCACTTCAGTGGCGGGGAGGAGCAGGAACCGGCCATGGGCTGGTCCCTTGACCTTGAAGCAGGCTTGGGGGAGTGGACCCTGCTTGGGCGGGGTCAAGTGGATCGTAGCGATGGCTCCCAGCTCAATCACCGACTGACAGCGACTTATGGTGAGCGAGAGCTGGAAGGGCATTACCTGCGAACCGGCTTGTTTACGCCGGACAGCCAGGGGGTACTGCGTCGACCTTATACCCTGGGCGGGCGCACCCAGACAATGGCTGGTGTGATGTTGGGGTCATCGGATACACGCCGACTTCAGGGCGGGAGCGTCAGCCTCTATCCCATCTATGTGACAGCGAATCGTGACAGTGTTGCTGAAGTCTACCGGGACGGCGTCCTCATCAGCAGCCAGCCTCTGAACGCGGGTTTGCAGATGCTGGATACCAGTTTGCTGCCAAGTGGCATCTATGACGTGGAGGTGAGGGTTGTCGAGAATGGGAACATCATCAGCAAAAACCAGGAGACTGTCCACAAGCCGGGAGCCTGGGCCGATCCCGCTCAGCGAATGCGCTACAACGTTTTTGCCGGTCGCGAAAGTCAATGGCTGAGCAATATCCGTGATCCGCAACAGGATGAGTGGACCCTGGGGGGAAGCGTCAACTATTTGATCGATTCTCGCTGGATTGGCGGTGTAGCCATGCAGCAAACCGGTTCTGCAAATCAGCTGGGTCTGTCCCTTGACTGGGAAGCCAGCCGCGACGTCAAGCTGTTTGGCAATCTTTATCGCAGCAGCGAGACGGGTCAGGGTTTTTCTACCCAGGCATTGTGGCGCTATGACGGGGGGAGCCTCACTGCGAACCACAGTCAGCAATGGAGTGAACGGGATAGTCTGGATGGCGCCAAGGTGAGGGAGAGAAACAGCAGCATATCCCTTAATCAGCGTGTGCAGGACAACCACAATGTGACGGCGCGAGTCAGTGCAGGCAACAACGGCATGGGATATGACCTGGGTTGGCATTTTCGCCAGCCTCTGGGGAAAACCCAGATCAATTGGCAACTATCGGTGTTTGATCGCCCCTATGAAGAAGATGGCGTCCGGCGTAACCGAGGGGGCATGCTGACCGCCAGTTTTGCTCTTGGTGGCAGCAAGCGTTACGGCAGCTTGAGTCTTGGGAGCCGAACGGACTCACGAGGTGAGCGCAGTCATTATCTGTCCGGTACCGTCAATCAGCGTTGGGAGGGGGGGCCCTTTACCGAAAGCTCCGCCACCTTGACCGTGGACAACCAGGGGCTAGGGATAGGGAACTGGAACCGGTTTGATCATTCTCAGGCCACCGGCAGTGTGTGGGGACAATCCAGTCCCGATGGTGCATTGACGGGAGGTGTTAATTTGAATAGCTCCCTCGTGGCTGGCGGAGGTGCGGTGGTGTTGAGCCGTGATACTTCAAACAGAGGGGCTGGCATGATTGTCGAGGTTATCTCGGATGATCCTAATGCAAGGCTGCTGGCTCATCATCCTCGTGGCAGCATCACGCTCAAGCCCGGTAACAACTTCATCCCGGTGGACGCCTGGAAAGAAGGAGCATTGGACCTTGATTTCCCTGGTGGTGAGGCCCCTGCATTGAGCATTTCACCGCGACAGCTGAATTACCATCTGGGGCGTGGTGGGGTGACGCGCCAGCAGGTTCGGGTCATGGAGACGGTGACCGTCATGGGGAGAGTCGTGGGGAGGGACGGCCTACCACTAGGTGGTGCAAGGGTTGTCAACCATGCGGGTCGTAGTGTCACCGAGCACGACGGTATTTTCACCCTGGAAATGCATCGGCATACGCCGCAGGTGGAGATTGAGCAACCCGATGGTGAGCGCTGCAGCATCACCTTACCCATACCCAGAGATCGTCAGGAGCAGGTGTTGTTTGCCGGTTCGCTGTCATGTCATACATCCAGTGCAAAGATAGAGAGCTGAAATTGATGAAAGAGAGAGTAAAGCACATGAAGGTAGTCCGATTGATGATATTGGACGACCATGCACTGGTATTGGCCGGGTTACGAAAAATCGTGCAACTGAGGCCTGAATTTCTGGTTGTCGGGTGTTTCACCGATGGGCAGCAGCTTTTGGAGGCTCTGGCGTTACAACCCATCGACGTGCTGTTGCTGGATTTTGAGTTGGCGCCGGGGATGTTGGATGGATTGACTCTGATCTCCCAGATCCACCGAACCTACCCGAACCTGAAGATTCTGGTGATATCGGCAGTGCACAACAGAGGGAAGGTCAGTGCAGCAATACGAGCCGGAGCTCTTGGGTTTATCAGTAAATCCGTTGAATGCGGAGAGCTGATAAAAGCTATTCGTGTGGTGTCAAAGGGGGTGAATTATGTCGAGCCTGAGATGGCGTTGACCATGTTCCAATCGTCTCAATCCCCGGACAATCCACTGGCGCTCGATGGGATGACACTTCTGTCCCCGCGAGAGCGTGAAGTGTTGCGCTGCTTCTTGCGAGGGATGAGCGTCAGCGAGATTGCAACCCAGTTCAACCGAAGCATCAAGACCATCAGCAGCCAGAAACAGTCCGCCATCAATAAACTTGGGCTCCATAAAGATCATGAGCTCTTTCAGATGGGCAGTGAGCTCATCCCGAATCTGTAGGATATCATCATGACAATCAACCTGGTCCGTCTGGTACTGGTGTTTCTGCTGCTGTGTACTGGTCTTTCTGTTCATGCGGCGACATTGCGACTGACGGCCGAATACAAACCCAGCATCAGTAATCCCAGCCATACACGTTTTACCAATACCACACCGCTTTCGGGATATTGTTCAACCTATCCGGATTATTGTCCGGCAGGAGGGTTCAGCATCCTTATCCCCTCTCTGAATGCTGAGAAACGGTTTGTCAGCAGCTCGGACGATATCAAGAAGCACACATATGCTCATCTCGATTCCCGACCGCGAGAGATCCACTTGTTTGACCGCAGAACGGGAGAACGAATTGCCGCCACGTTTCGCCTCAACCTAGTGGCCATGCGGGTGAACGGTGAGATGCATGGTGGTGGCTGGAATGGGGCGGGCTTGAATCCCCAGGGGGGGTGTACTCGAGGGGTCGGTGTCGGCAATTCGTCCTGGTACATGTTTGGTTGGGGATATCCGTCCGATGTGCAGACATGTCACCGCAAAATAAAGACCGGAGTGTCGGTCGACCAAGTCTATCGGATCGCGGACATCAGTGTCGGTTATGAGCTGGAGATCGATTCTCCTATGGGAGTGCATAACGGAATTTATGAAGGTGAGTTGACTTATAGCATTGGTGACAATGATCACATTGATCTTGGCGCTGAGACCTATTCGGATAGTGAACTGACAATTCAGATACAGGCGACAGTTGAACATGCATTCTCGCTCCAGTTCCCAGAGGGCTCTGAGCGACTGGTATTGTCCCCTGAAGGGGGATGGGCCAAATGGCTCAATAGTGGCCAGCAGCCAACGCGTTTGCGGCGGGATCTGGACTTCTTCCTGACAACATCCGGGCCTATTACGGTGGTGCTTGATTGTGAGCACCGTGCTGGCATGAACTGTGGGCTTCGTAATACACAGGGAGGAGAAGTCGTTCCTTTGGAAACCAGGCTGACGCTGCCCGGTTTGCAGATGATGGGGGCCGAGGTGAAAGAGGCCTTGTTGCATCCTGGTGGTCGGCTTGCCTTTTTCGATGTGAGTGATTTTGTGTTCACCCGGCGCTCTACTCTGCACTTCTGGGTTGAACAGCCTGCAGTGGAGACGATGTTGCGCCAACCCGGCTCCACATGGCGAGGCAGGGTGACCTTGATCTTTGATGGGGATATATAGTCCGGATGATTGATCCCGGTATCCGAGCCATGAGAAGACGAGCAGCATCTGGCAGCCTGGATATCAAAAAATGCCGGTCAGTGACCGGCATTTTTGCTGGAGGAGGCTTGATGCCTAGCCCAGGTTGGTAGCCAGCTTGCGTTGGCTCTTCTGTTTGAGCAGATAGCCGATACCGAGTACCAGGACCCAGGCCGGGATCAGCTCGACCGAGATGCGGGTGCCGTCGTTCATGTACATGATCACCAGGATGGCGGCCATGAAGGCGAGGCAGAGGTAGTTGCCAAACGGGCTCCACAGTGCCTTGAACTTGGTGGTGACGCCTTCTGCGGCCTTCACCTTGCGGAACTTGAGGTGCGCCAGGCTGATCATGGCCCAGTTGATGACCAGGGCGGAGACCACCAGGGACATCAGCAGACCAAAGGCCTTGCCCGGGATCAAATAGTTGATGAGCACACACAGCAGGGTGGCCGCGGCCGAGATGGTGATGGCGGTCAGGGGCACGCCGCTCTTGTTGGTCTTGAGCAGGGCCTTGGGGCCGTTGCCCTGCTTGGCCAGGCCAAACAGCATGCGGCTGTTGCAGTAGACGCAGCTGTTGTACACCGACAGCGCGGCGGTCAGCACCACCAGGTTAAGTACGTTGGCTACCAGGTTGCTGTCGAGCGCATGGAAGATCATCACGAACGGGCTGCCGCCTTCCACTACCTTGCCCCAGGGATAGAGGGAGAGCAGTACGGTGAGGGCACCGATGTAGAAGATGAGGATGCGGTAGATCACCTGGTTGGTGGCCTTGGGGATGCTCTTCTCGGGATTGTCCGCTTCCGCTGCCGTGATGCCGACCAGCTCCAGACCGCCAAAGGAGAACATGATGAAGGCCATGGCCATCACCAGCCCGCCGACGCCGTTGGGGAAGAAGCCCCCCTGGGCCCAGAGGTTGCTGACCGTGGCCTCGGGGCCGCCGCTGCCGGAGAACAGCATCCAGCCGCCGAATCCAATCATGCCGAGAATGGCGACCACCTTGATGATGGCGAACCAGAACTCCATCTCGCCGAACGCCTTGACGTTGGAGAGGTTGATGGCGTTGATCAGCACGAAGAAGAAGGCCGCCGACATCCAGGTCGGGATCTCGGGCCACCAGTACTGGACATAGATACCGACTGCCGTCAGCTCGGCCATGCTCACCAGCACATAGAGCACCCAGTAGTTCCAGCCGGAGGCGAAGCCGGCGAAGTCACCCCAGTACTTGTAGGCAAAATGGCTGAATGAGCCGGCAACCGGCTCTTCCACCACCATCTCGCCCAGCTGGCGCATGATGAGGAAGGCGATGAAGCCGCCGATGGCATAACCCAGCAGCACCGCAGGGCCCGCCATCTTGATGGTGTCGGCAATGCCGAGGAACAGGCCGGTACCGATGGCACCGCCCAGTGCGATGAGCTGGATATGGCGGTTTTTCAGACCGCGCTTGAGCTCCTCGCCGTGTTGTTGAAGATCCATTCTTCCTTCCTTACGTCGCTGAAATCACTCGGCTCGCGTCCCGTCAGCCACAGCACGTCCTCTGCCTGGCGCGGCATCTTGTGCCGAAAACGTGACGAAATCCGTATTTATATCGTTACGGTTTGCCGCTGGCTGTTTTTTGTAGCGGCTACCAACCCGAGCAGAATAGTGATAATCGACCGTCCATGCACCTGTTTTCCTCATCATTGGCTGCTGTTTTGTGCGCCATGCAGGTTTTTCATGATCTGGAAAGGGGTTTTGAGAGTGATTGCTGGTTTTGTGTTCGGATGGGTTTGCGCCTGTTGACGCGAATTGGTTTTTATGATTCCTTTGCCCTTTGATAAAAAGGGACTCATATGATGGAGCGTATTGTGGGTGGCCTGGTGATGGTCGTGCTCTGGCTCGGGATCTGGCTATCCCCCATGTTGCTGACGATGGCGATGAGCAGCCTTGTTGTCTGGGGCTGGTTGGGAGCGGATTACCTGGTGAACCACATCGCCATGGTGCTCATCCTTGCTGCCGGGATGGGGCTGGTGCCAGCCTGCTGGCTGAGCGAGCGAGTCCGCAAGGGCAGGGGACTCATTAATTTTCACGGCATGTTGATGAACAACAAGGAACTCAACAAGCCCTGAGCCTGCTTGCCCCGCGAGGGATGGGATGCCAGCGATGATGCTGGCATCATTTTTTCATCCTGTTCTTCTGTTTCGTTATCTTGCCACTCCTCTGTCTCATGGTGCGTTGTGCTGTCGCAGCCTTGCAGGTTAGCAGAGCTGGCGGCGAAGGCCGGTCGCTTCCAGGATCTTGGCGCTGATCTCCTCGACCGAGTGGGAGCTGGTATCGAGGAAGCGGATCGCCTCCTGGCGGAACAGCCTCTCGACGCTGGCCAGCTCCTGTTTGCATTGATCAAGCGAGGAGTAGCGGCTGTTGGCGCGGCGCTGGTTGCGGATCTCGTGCAGCCGCTGCGGCATGATGGTGAGGCCGAACAATTTGTGGCGATTGGCCTTGAGGGCGGCGGGCAGCTCCAGCGATCCCATGTCCTGCTCGATAAAGGGATAGTTGGCGGCGCGAATGCCAAATTGCAGTGCCAGATAGAGGCTGGTCGGTGTCTTGCCGCAACGGGAGACCCCGATGAGGATGATGTCTGCCTCGTCATACTCCCTGGTGGTGATGCCATCGTCGTTGGCCAGCGCAAAGTTGACCGCTTCGATGCGATCGTCGTACAGCTTGCGGTTTTCCATGCCATGGGTGCGGTGCAACCTGGGTTCGGCCTTGATACCGAGCTCCTGTTCGAGAGGGCTCACGAAGGTGTTGAGAAAATCGTGGCTGCTGGCCTGGGCCTTGAGCACCTCTTCACGCACCATGGGGTCGACGATGGTGTGAAACAGGATGGGGCGCACCCCGGTCTGGCGAAACTGCTCGTCAATGCGTGCCCGTACCTGGCGCGCTTTCTCCTGGGTCTCGACAAAGGGGATGGTGACCTGTTCGAAGGCCAGGGGAAACTGGCTCAACACGGCGTGGCCGAAGACTTCGGCGGTGATGGCGGTGCCGTCGGATACATAGAATACGGTGTGCACTGCGGACTCCTGTGGTGCGCTCCAGGGGGCGGCGAGAAATAAGTATCTCTCGAAACCATATCGTTTTTGTCAACAGATCTGCCATGCCCAAGTTGTGAACTCGCTTGCAAACCTGAGTCGTTACCTTTTTGTGTCGCTATTGTAGAATGCCTGTGTCAAACGACCATCCCCAACTCTTGCTCGGGGATTTTTTTGACAATAAATAGAAAACGTTTTCATGGTCGTTGGCAACAGACACTAACAAAAACACACGACTTGGCACAGCAGGTGAATTGTCACCCTGGCCCCCCAACCTGGAGACATGCAAATGCAACAGTACGTACTCTGGTACGAACAGCTCGGTATGCAGGACGTTGAACGCGTCGGCGGCAAGAATGCATCCCTTGGCGAGATGATCAGCAACCTCTCGGGGGTCGGCGTGTCCGTGCCGGGCGGGTTTGCGACCACGGCCTTTGCGTTTAACGAGTTTCTGGAGTTAAGCGGCCTCAACGGCAAGATCCATGACCTGCTCGACAGTCTGGATGTGGATGACATCGCCGCCCTCAACCGGGCCGGTCAGCAGATCCGCGACTGGGTGGTGGAAGCGCCCTTCCAGCCCGCTCTGGAGCAGGCGGTACGCGAGGCCTATGACAAGCTGAGCACGGGGCTCGAGGCATCCTTTGCCGTGCGCTCCTCCGCCACCGCGGAAGACATGCCGGATGCGTCGTTTGCCGGTCAGCAGGAGACCTTCCTCAATGTGCGCGGCATCGATGCCGTCATGACTGCTATCAAGCATGTGTTTGCCTCTCTGTTCAACGATCGCGCCATCTCCTACCGGGTCCATCAGGGGTATGACCACAAGGGGGTCGCTCTCTCCGCCGGGGTGCAGCGCATGGTGCGCTCGGATCTCGCTGCCTCAGGCGTCATGTTTACCCTGGACACCGAATCCGGCTTCAACGACGTGGTCTTCATCACCGGCGCCCAGGGTTTGGGCGAGATGGTGGTGCAGGGGGCCGTCAACCCGGACGAGTTCTATGTGCACAAGCCGACCCTCAAGGCCGGGCGCCCTGCCGTGGTGCGCAAGACGCTGGGCTCCAAGCTTATCAAGATGACCTACTCCGGGGATGCCGGTCATGGCCGTCAGGTGAAGGTGGTCGACACCACCGATGCCGAGCGCAACCGCTTCTGCATCACGGACGAGGAAGTGATGGCCCTGGCAAAGCAGGCCCTCATCATCGAGCAGCACTACGGTCGCCCGATGGACATCGAGTGGGCCAAGGATGGTCAGGATGGCAAGCTCTACATCGTTCAGGCCCGTCCGGAAACCGTGCGTAGCCGCCAGGAAGCCAATACCCTCGAGCGCTTTGCCCTCAAGCAAACCGGCAAGGTGCTGATCGAGGGGCGCGCCATCGGCCACAAGATTGGCGCGGGTCCGGCCCGTGTCATCTCCTCCATCAGCCAGATGGATGAAGTGCAGCCCGGCGATGTGCTGGTCACCGACATGACCGATCCGGATTGGGAGCCCATCATGAAGCGCGCTTCCGCCATCGTCACCAACCGGGGTGGACGCACCTGTCACGCCGCCATCATCGCCCGGGAGCTTGGCATTCCGGCAGTGGTGGGTTGCGGCAACGCCACCGACCACATCCAGGATGGTCAGCTCATCACCGTCTCCTGTGCGGAAGGGGATACCGGCTTCATCTATGACGGCGAGCTCGACTTTGACGTGGCGGTGACCGAGGTGGGCAACATGCCGCGCCTGCCCATCAAGATCATGATGAACGTCGGCAATCCGGACCGCGCCTTCGATTTTGCCCAGTTGCCGAATGCCGGTGTGGGCCTGGCCCGCCTCGAGTTCATCATCAACCGCATGATCGGGGTCCACCCCAAGGCGCTGCTGGAGTTCGATCAGCAGACCCCGGAACTCCAGGCCACCATCACCAGGATGATCGCGGGCTACGAGAGCCCCCGCGAGTTCTACGTAGCCAAGCTGACGGAAGGGATCGCTACCCTGGCGGCCGCCTTCTGGCCTGAGCGGGTCATCGTGCGGATGTCGGACTTCAAGTCCAATGAGTACGCCAACCTGGTGGGGGGCCGTGGTTACGAACCCCATGAAGAGAACCCCATGATCGGTTTCCGTGGCGCGTCGCGCTACATCGCCGACAGCTTCCGCCCCTGCTTCGCCCTCGAGTGCGAGGCGATGAAACGGGTGCGGGATGTCATGGGGCTGACCAACGTCGAGGTGATGATCCCCTTCGTGCGTACTCTGGGTGAGGCGGAGCAGGTGGTGGAGATACTGGCTGAGAACGGCTTGCGCCGTGGCGAGCGCGGCCTGAAAGTCATCATGATGTGCGAGCTGCCCTCCAATGCGCTGCTGGCGGACAAATTCCTCGAGCACTTCGACGGCTTCTCCATCGGCTCCAATGACATGACCCAGTTGACCCTTGGGCTGGATCGGGACTCCGGGCTCATCGCCCACCTGTTCGACGAGCGCAACGAGGCGGTCAAGGCACTGCTGGCCATGGCCATCGCCGCCGCCCGCAAGGCGGGCAAGTACGTGGGGATCTGCGGCCAGGGGCCGTCCGATCACCCGGACTTCGCCGCCTGGCTGGTCGAGCAGGGGATCGATTCCGTGTCGCTCAACCCGGATACCGTGGTCGACACCTGGCTCTATCTGGCCGAGCAGCACAAGGCCGGCTAAACCCGTCCCCGCTTTTTGATGACACGGCGCCGCAATGGCGCCGTTTTTGTCTGCGCCCCCCTTTTTCTGTTAAAAGGGGAAAGAGCAAGGCGCTCCGCACCCATCACAGGACGATCCCATGACCTCATTGCAGTGGCAATCCGCCACCCTGGCCCTGCGTGGCCACCACACCCTGGTTATTCCCGAACTCTGTCTCACCCCGCAGGCCTGCTGGGCCTTCGTCGGCAGCAACGGCAGCGGCAAGACGGCGCTGGCGTCGGCCCTGTGCGGCGAGCTGGCCGTGCGTGCCGGAGCGGTATCGGGTCGAGTCCGGGCCGAGCGACTCTCGTTCGAGTCGCAGCAACAGCTGGGGGAGCTGGACTGGCAGCGGCGCAATACCGACATGCTGGGAGAAGAGGAGGAGGCGGGGTATCGGGTATCGACCCTGATGCTGGAGGCGGGGGGGGAGGAGCATGAGGCCCGCGCGCTGCTGGCCCGTTTTGGCATTGAATCCCTGTGGGAGCGCCCCTATCGCTACCTCTCGAGCGGGGAGGGGCGCAAGCTGTTGCTGGCCCGGGCCCTGCTGGGGCGGCCCGAGCTGCTGGTGCTGGACGAACCCTTCGATGGCCTGGATCAGGGGGCCAGGGCTTCTTTGATGATGTTGCTGGCCGACCTGGTGTCAGAGGGGCTGCGCCTGGTGGTGATCGTCAACCGTTTTGACGAGATCCCCCCCTTTGCCACTCACCTCGGCCTGCTCGGCGAGTGTCGTCTGCTGCTGGCGGGGGAGCGCGAGGCGGTGCTCGGCAGCCAGGAGGTGGCCCAGCTGGCACGGGCCGAAACTGTATCCCCCCGTTTGCCGCCACCGCTGACGACACCCGAGCCCTTGCTTCCCGGCCCTCGGGTCGTCATGAAAGCCATGCGTATCGCTTACGGGGATCAGGTGATCATCGACGGGCTCGACTGGACCATTGACGAGGGGGAGCACTGGCAACTGGTGGGACCAAACGGTGCTGGCAAGTCGACCCTGCTCTCCCTCATCACCGGAGATCACCCGCAAGGTTACAACAATGAGCTCCATCTGTTCGGACGGCGGCGGGGCAGCGGCGAGAGCATCTGGGAGATCAAGCGC
Organism: Aeromonas sp. R7-5; assembly: GCF_040908015.1. Taxonomy (NCBI): domain Bacteria; kingdom Pseudomonadati; phylum Pseudomonadota; class Gammaproteobacteria; order Aeromonadales; family Aeromonadaceae; genus Aeromonas; species Aeromonas sp. R7-5. Next base: position 26,839 of record NZ_JBFOCZ010000012.1, read on the forward strand.
CACATCGGGCTCGTGAGCCCGGCGCTGCATCTGGACTATCGTGTCAGCTGCCCGGTGCAGACAGTGATCCTCTCCGGTTTCTACGACTCCATCGGGCTTTATACCCGGCCGGGGGATCGTCAGCTGGCGCTGGCCAACCAGTGGCTGGCCCTGCTGGGGCTGGCCGATCAGGGGGCGCAGCCTTTCCACTCTCTCTCTTTCGGTCAGCAGCGACTGGTGCTGATCGCCCGTGCCCTGGTCAAGCATCCGCCGCTGCTCATCCTGGACGAACCCCTGCAGGGACTGGATCCCCTCAACCGTCACCTGGTGCGGGAGATGGTGGCGCGCCTCGTTGGCGAGGGAACCCAGCTGTTGTTTGTTTCCCATCATGCCGATGATGCACCCCCCGGTCTGACCCACAGGCTGAGCTTCGTGCCAAGGGAGGAGGGAGGATACGACTATCTGCAGGAGCGTCTGGGGAGCTGAGCCGTCCGGGCGGCATGGTCAGAGAGGGGCTGGTTCGGCGAGGAGCGGCGGCATCCCTAGCAGCGTCCACCACAGTCCGAAGAAGAGCATGATCCCCAGCCAGAGCCAGGCAAGATAGTGACGGGTGGCGGTCATCCCCGTCACAGTCACCATGAATGCCGTCCCGAAGGCGATGAGGGCGAACAGAAAGGGCGCCATGTTGTCCATCATGGCGGTCATTTCACCAGGGAGAGGATCTGGCGAAATGCCGGATGGCGGCAGTCCCCCATCAGCTCATAGAGACACATCTCCACCGACGTCAGCGCAGCTCCCCTGGCCGCAAGCTGGCCGATGGCGAGATCCCGGTTGGCGGCGCAGCGAGACGACACCGCATCCACCACCAGCGAGACCCGGGCGCCGCTCGCCAGAAGCCCCTGCACGCTCTGGTAGACGCAGATATGGGTCTCGATGCCACATACCAGCCAATGCTCGATCCCGCTCTCGGCCAGCGCGGTCGCCACAGTGGGCTCCCCCAGGGCGCCGAAGCTGTATTTGGGCAGCACAAGATCGCCTGCCTGCAGCGACTGCAATTCGGGCACGGTGGCACCGAGCTTGTCCGGGTTCTGCTCCAGCCAGACAACCGGCAGCCCCAGTACCCTGGCCCCTTGCACCAGCCTGGCGGTATTGGCAATCAGGGCGTCGCTCTCCTCGACCAGGTGGGCCAGCTTGCCCTGGATATCGACCACCAGCAGGCCTGGGTGATGGTGTTTCTGCATTTTTTGTCTCCTTTCTCCGTTGCGGATGAGATACAGCGCCATCCTGGGAGCCATTCTCGCGTACATCTTGATACAAATTGTGAGCTGACCGACGGCGTGGGGGACACTAGGATGCCCGTCATGGAGCCCGTTTTCTCAGTTGTGGTGCGCATGACAAGGGGCGACGCATCAACCCGCTACTGCGTAGTTGGACGATTTTCCATTAACGATGAGAAGTACCATGAAGAAGATAATCCTGTTCGTCTCCCTGGCTGGCCTTTTGGCCGGTTGCGCCAGCCCGGCACAACGCATGGCGGAATGCCAGGCGCAAGGGATCAGCAAGGACGCCTGCTACCAGGCCGAGCAAAACCGCCAGGCGTCCATCATGAACGCCGCCGAGAAGCAGGCCTTGGAGAACGCCAGCAAGGCGGTCAAATAATCTAACCCGACTCATTCCGTGTACTTCTCAGGCCCTGGATTCACCGAATGCAGGGCCTTTTGCTGGGTGGCACTGTGCTGCGATGTGTTTGCGGCGTGTGAGGACTCAATGTAGGTCATCGCCTCGATGTTGTTGCCATCGGGATCGCGCAGGAAGGCGGCGTAGTAATTGGGGGCATAGTGGGGACGCAGTCCCGGTAGCCCATTGCAGGCAAAGCCTGCCTTGATCCCCGCGTGATGGAACGCATCCACCTGGGTCGCGTCGTCGGCCCTGAATGCGAGATGGCAGGAGGCGCCCTGCTGCCCCCGCTCAATCAGAAAGCCCACGTGATCGCGGCCCATCAGGCCAAAACCGGCTGCCGCCTCATCAGACCATTTGAGTTCTATCAAAAGAGGAGCCAGTACGGTGGCGTAGAAGTGCTGACAGGAGTCAAAACGCACCACCTTGATTTCAACATGATCGAACACGGTGACTCCTTGTGTTGTCTGGGTGTAGAGCAGCCCATCAGGCCCTCATGGGAACCGTTGACATGGGTATCGAATGACCACAATAAGTCAGTTCGAAGCCAGGCAGGGAGAGGGCAAGGCGCATAACTGCGTGCTCCGTCAAAGATTTTTCATCCAGTTGCGGGATGCGCTTTGCTTCGTGCTGGCCAAGCTTGCCCGGTTTTGTTGCTTGGCGAAGGCTACGAGCTCTGTTATGGTGTGCTCAGTTAGCCGTTTGGATGGCTAGATGGTTGTGCGCTGACTGCATGTTCGCGCCCCCGACCGCTCACCGTTTTGATGATCATGTTGACAGGGAGTTTTTATGCAACGTCGTTCCTTCTTCACCCTTTCCGCCCTGGCGCTGCTCGCCAGCAGCCTGCCGCTGTCCGCCTTTGCCATCGATGAGGCGAAGAAAGAGATCGTCATCGGCACCACGGTTGGCGACTTTGCCGACATGGTGACCAACTCTATCAAGCCGCAGCTCGAAGCCAAGGGCTACAAGGTCAAGCTGGTGGAGTTCACCGACTACGTGACCCCCAATATCGCCCTAGCGGACGGGTCGCTTGACGTCAACTGCTTCCAGCACAAGCCCTATCTGGAGAGCTTCGCCAAAGACCGGGGTCTCTCTCTGGCGCCCATCACCCAGGTACCGACCGGTCCCATGGGGCTCTACGCCGGCAAGCTGGGGGATCTGAAGGCGGTGAAAGAGGGAAGCACGGTCGCCATCCCGAACGATCCCACCAACCAGGCCCGAGCACTGCTGATGTTGCAGGATCTGGGCTGGCTGAGCCTCAAGGAGGGGATCAATCCTCTCAAGGCGAGCGAGTTCGACGTGGTGAAGAACCCCCACAACCTCAAGCTGGTGCTGCTGGAAGCGGCGCAGCTGCCGCGCTCCCGTGAGGATGTGGACTTCTCCGTCATCAACGGCAACTTTGCCGCCTCAAGCGGGATCCCGTTCAGCTCCGGCCTCTTCCTCGAGCGCAGCTATGACTTCATCAACTGGGTGGTGGTCAAGAGCGCCGATGCGGGCAAGCCGTTCGCCAAGGATGTGGCGGCCGCCTACAACTCCCCCGAATTCAAGGCTTATGCCGCCAAGCGCTTCGTCGGCTACAAGTATCCCGAGGGCTGGCAGCAGAAGGGGTGAGTGGCGTACAAGCGATAAAAAACGGGCACCCAGGTGCCCGTTTTTTATTGGAGGTCAGTAGTGGCGCAACCACCAGCGGGCGGCCAGGAGGGCGGTGAGGCTGCCAAGCAGGGCGCTTGCCAGCACATCCAGGGGCCAGTGCATGCCGATAAGGGTGCGCGAGAGGCCAATCCCGATGGCCCAGAGTGGCAGCAGCCAGGCCCCGGCGGGTGCCCGGGCCAGCCAGATCAGGCCGAAGAACTGGGCGAGGCTCATGGCGGCGATGCTGTGACCGGAGGGAAAGGCGTAGTTGACCTCTGCCTGCCAGTGCTGGCCGAGCCAGGCGGGCAGCGCCAGCAACTGGGTCGCGGCGTGGACCTGTTCACTGCGAAGGGCCTGGCTTCCTCCATAGAACTGGCGGATGGCGGGGATCAGCTCCTGGCTCTCCAGCCAGATGAGGTAGGGCCTGGGCTCCTCGGTCAGCAGCTTGATGAGGCTCTTGATGACCCAGTCGCTCGCCAGCACGGCAAAGAGGGCGCCAGCCAGCGCCAGCAGGGCGCGACCGTCCAGCGTCAGCTTGTGTCTTGTGAGCAGCAGCAGGGCGGCGATGGTGAAGACCAGCCCCGGCAAGTCCACCATGCGGGTGAGGGCGTAGGGCCACCATAGCCAGCCCGATTGCAGGGCCTGGGTCATGAACGGCTGCCAGGGCAGGCAGACGAGCAGCAGCAGGGGGAGGAGCAGGAGGGCATTGAAATGAAGCACCTTGCGGCGTTGCAACGAAGAGGAGTGAGTCGGCATCAAGGGGTCCGGTTCGGTGGCGCGAGCGGCTAAAAAGAGGCGTCATTGTGCCAGTCAGGTTGCTCTGGTCAAGGCGAAGGGGGCGAGGGCAACAGGCTGTTACATATGATGCTGCCGGGCATCGTGCCCGCACCTGAGGCCGGAAGGTGAAAAGATGGCCGCAGAGCGGTCTGCCAACAAGCCTCTGAAAATCCGTCGCGTTTGGGCTAGAATGGCGCGCCTGTGGCCCTTGTGGACGAGATGCGTGCCGATGAAGATCGTCGTTGATGAAAATATGCCCCATGCGGTGGAGCTGTTTGCGGAATTTGGTGAAGTGGTTCCCCTGCCGGGACGAGAAATAAAGGCCGCGGATCTGCAAGAGGCGGATGTGCTGCTGGTGCGCTCCGTGACCCGGGTCAACGAAGCGCTCCTGGCGAGTTGCCCCAGGCTGGGGTTTGTCGGTACGGCCACCATCGGCACGGATCACATCGATCAGGGGCTGCTGGCGGCGCGGGGCATCCCCTTCTTCAGCGCCCCCGGCTGCAACAAGGTGTCGGTGGGGGACTACGTGCTCTCCGCCCTGCTGGTTCTGGCGGAACGCCATGAGCTGATCTTGAGCGAGATGAGCCTCGCCGTCATCGGCGCTGGCAACACCGGCGAGAGCGTGGCCGGCAAGGCCGAGGCGCTCGGGATGAAGGTGCTGCGCTGCGACCCGCCCCTGGCCCGTAGCGGCGCCGCTGGCGACTTCGTGGATTACCGCACTGCCCTGGATGCCGACATCGTCAGCTTCCATGTCCCCTATCTTCGTGAAGGGGATGAGGCCACCTTCCACCTGCTGGGAGCCGAGGAGATCGCCGAGCGTCCGGCCGGGCAGATCCTCATCAACGCCTCCCGCGGCGAGGTGTGGGACAACCGTGCCCTGCTTGTCCGCCAGCAGGGACCCCATCCCCTGCGACTGGTGATGGACGTGTGGGAAGGAGAGCCCGAGCCCCTCAATGAACTGGTGCCCCATACCGAGCTGGCCACCCCGCACATCGCCGGTTACAGCCTGGAAGGCAAGGCCCGTGGCACCTGGATGCTCTATGAGGCGCTGTGCCGGCAACTGGGGCGCACCCCGCGCCAGGATCTGCAATCCCTGCTGCCTGCCCCAGAGGTGCGCGAGCTGACGCCGGGGCAGCCGGCGGATCAGGCGCTCATCAAGCAGCTTGTCCACCTTGTTTATGACGTGCGCCGTGACGACGCCCGTTTTCGCAACCGGATCGGGCTGCCCGGCAGCTTCGATGAGCAGCGCAAGCGCTACCCCGAGCGGCGCGAACTTGGCGCCCTGCAACTGAAAGGGCCCTTCGCCGACGACAGACTGGCCCGACTGGGCTTTGCCGTCTCGGAGCAATAAACCCGATTTCAACAAGGGGAGGGGCTTGTCCAGGCTGCGCCTCCCCCCGGCCCGGCATCATGGCGGGCCTGTCATCAAACCGATACGCGTGCCAGCCGGGGCCCTCATGCCCGGCCCCGACGGGCCGCATCACAGGAGAACAGATCAGTGAGTCAGCAATTCAACGTAGCGGTATTGGGTGCCAGCGGCGCCGTGGGTCAGGCCATGATCGAGATCCTGGAGGAGCGCGCCTTCCCGGTAGCGACCCTCTATCCGCTCGCCTCCAGTCGCAGCGCTGGGGACACGGTGCGTTTTGGCGGCAAGAACATCGACATCCTTGACGTGGAGGCCTTTGACTGGAGCCAGGTGGAGATTGCACTCTTCTCCGCCGGTGCCGAGGTCTCGGCCAAATGGGCGCCCATCGCCGCCGAGCACGGCTGCATCGTCATCGACAACACCTCCTGCTTCCGCTACGACGAGGACATTCCCCTGGTCATTCCGGAAGTGAACCCGGACGCGCTGGCCGATTTTCGCAACCGCAACATCATCGCCAACCCCAACTGCTCCACCATCCAGATGCTGGTGGCGCTCAAGCCCCTGCACGACGAGGTAGGCATCAGTCGCATCAACGTGGCGACCTACCAATCCGTCTCCGGCTCCGGCAAGGAAGGGGTGAGCGAGCTGGCGGGCCAGACCGCCCACCTGCTCAACGGCCGCCCGGTGGAGCCGACCCTCTATCCGCAGCAGATCGCCTTCAACCTGATCCCGCAGATCGATGCCTTCACCGACAACGGCTACACCCGGGAAGAGATGAAGATGGTGTGGGAGACCCAGAAGATCCTGGGGGATGCCAGCATCGCCGTGAACCCCACCTGCGTGCGGGTACCGGTCTTCTACGGTCACGCCGAGGCGGTTCATGTGGAGCTGCATCAGCCGCTGGACGCCGAGCAGGTCAAGGAGCTGCTGCGCAATGCCCCGGGGGTGACCCTGTTTGATGATGAAGGGGACTACCCGACCCCGGTGCGCGATGCCACCGGCCAGGATGATGTGATGGTCGGGCGGGTGCGCCAGGATATTTCTCATCCGAGTGGTATCAATATGTGGATCGTGGCCGATAACGTTCGTAAGGGCGCGGCGACCAACAGCGTGCAGATTGCCGAACTGCTGGTACGCGACTACCTCTGAGGCCGGATGTCGGCCCCGGGCGGGGAGGGAACCCCGCCTTGATGTGGGCGCCCTGGCCCCGGGATGTGACCGGGAACCCACTCTCCGGTTTTTGGAATACCGTGTGATATCAGTGGACTAGGTTTTTTTCTACACTCTGGTTCGCGTCTGGGGCTGCTTTCTGGTCGCCGCCGGGCGCGAAATATGTCGGATCGCTGGCTTGAGACCGGCGCCTGATTTATATTGAGCCGATTGTTTTGGGGTAACTATCCAGATTTTTCAATGTGATAGGGCCGTCATACGAAGGAACGAATATGGGACATTCCCGCATAACGCTGGCAACGCTACTCGCATTGGGGCTTCTGGGCACGGTTCAGGCCGAAGAGGGGGCGCGAGAACCCTTCTTTGTCGAACTCAAGGGACCGGATGGCTCACCGCCCCCCGCGGTGCAACCAGAGCCCCGGGCCCAGCCCGTGGCGCCCGTCACCCTGCCCAGAGCCCAGCCCATCGTGCGTCAGGTGCCTGCTGCGTCGGCTGGCAGTTATGGTCCCGTGCGTCCCACCGATACCCTCTGGAGTCTGGCGAGCAAGCATCGCCCGTCCAACCGGGTAAGTGTCTACCAGACCATGGTGGCCATCTATGACAAGAACCCCCGAAGCTTCGCAGACGGCAACATCAACCATATTCTGGTGGGTTCCCACATCCTGCTGCCCACCGCCGCAGAGGCGGGGCGCATCACGGATGCCGAAGCACGCCGTCGCTTCAACAGCGACAACGCGAGCTGGAAGGGGCTGAGCCCCAAATACCTGGCCAACAAGCAATCCCATGTCGCCCAGCCGGTGGCGAGCAAGCCTGCTCCGGCCAAGCTGGCTGTGGTGGCCAAGAATACACCGCCCAAGGCGGCGCCGATCCCGGCGGCACCCAAGGCGACGGCTCCTGCCCCCGAGGTGAAGGAGACCGCCAAGGCGGCTGTCTCCACCCCCGTGGTGGTGAGCGCTGCTGCGAGCAGCGCCGCCAGCACGGCGCCGGCGCCCCTGCCCGCCACTGCGGTGGGCAAACCCTCAACCGAGATGGCGCTGGCCCTGGAAGATGCCAACGCCCAGCTCGGCCAGGTCACCGAGATGAACCACAGGCTCAAGCTGCGTCTGCAAGCCCTGACCGAAGAGGTGGAGACCCTCAAGGCCCAGTTGCAGGATCAGACCGCCCTGCAAAAAGAGGTGGCGGAACTCAAGGCCAATCCGACGCCTCCCGTGGTGGCGCCGGTGCCCAAACAGAGCTGGCTGATGGAGCTGCTCTCTTCGCCGCTCAATCTCGCCATGATCATCCTGCTGCCGGTGCTCCTGGTGCTTGCCCTGGTCACGCTCTGGTTGCGTGCTCGTGCCCGCCGCGAGCTGGAAGAGCAGGAGAAGAGCCTCTCCGAGTCGACCTCCATGGTCATGGGAGACGAGAACAGCGAGTTTGATCAGCTGATGACGGTGGGGATCGCGGATGACGAGCCCCTCCATGGCATGCCGGATCTCAACGAGCCGGAAGTGAGCAGGAAGCAAGATGGCGCCAGTGCTGCCGCCGATGTCATCTTCCGGGATGACGAGACGGCGCTCTCCGCTTTTGATGTGGAGCCTGCGGTGACGACGGCGAACCGGGATCCGGATCTGGTGCCCGAGCTGGATCTGGCCCACGAGGGGGACTTCGATCTCCCCGTGGTGCCGGAACTCGATCTCTCCGACGAGCCCAGCTCCTCTGCCCGTGGTCATGACGAGATCATGACCGAAGAGGAGCTGCAGGCCGCCCTGTTTGCCGAGCTGGACGCGGATCTGGAAGCGGATCTGGCCCAGGCCCAGGAGGAGAGCCGCAGCCAGCGTGACGAGACACTGGCCAACTTCGATCTGAGCGATCTAGAGACCGGGTTTGGCGAGCCGGCCGACGATGAGCTTGCCGCCAAGGCGCCGCACATCGACGAGACGGGGTTTGGCAAGGACGATGTGGACGACATGCTGGCCGAGCTGGGGCTGGAGCCCACCAAGCCGACGGCGTCCGAGTGGGATCCCAACGAGCTGGCCCTGGCGGACTTCGAGGATGCCTTCGCCGAGGTGGAGTCCCATCAGGGGGAGGTGAAACCCCGCGAACAGGTGCAAGACAGCGACTTCGTTGAAATCGACAAGCTGCTGGCCGATGCCGATGCCAGCAGTACGGAGCAGGAACCCTATCAGGGCTTCTCCCTGGATGTGGGGCTGGACGGTTTCCCCGAGGTGCTGCCGGAGTCCAACGGCTTTGATGTGGATGCCGATGACGGCGGGGTGGGGGCCAAGCTGGATCTGGCCCGGGCTTACCTCGAGATAGACGACAAGGAGAGCGCCCGCGAGCTGCTGGAAGAGGCGGTGGCCCAGGGCAGCGAGCACCAGCGCAGCGAGGCGCAGAAGCTGCTCAAGCGCCTGGGCTAGGCAGGCCCTTGTCATCCATGCACCAGAGAGGGCAGCCCGCGGGCTGCCCTCTCTCTTTGGGGGCCCCGCACCGCGGCCTCGCCCGGTCTGGGACTTTTGAGCCCGAGCGCGTATAATCCGCCCCGTTTCTTTCACTGCATCCTTTCATCAGAAGACACCGTTACCCATGCGAATTGCCCTTGGTATTGAATATGACGGCAGCCGGTACTTCGGCTGGCAGCGCCAGCGCGAAGTGATCAGCGTTCAGGAGGAGCTGGAAAAAGCCCTCAGCCGCATCGCCAACCACCCCGTCTCCATCCAGTGTGCCGGTCGCACCGATGCGGGGGTGCATGCCACCGGCCAGGTGATCCACTTCGATACCGAGTCGAACCGCGCAGAAGGCGCCTGGACCCTGGGGCTCAACTCCAACCTGCCCCCTGACATCGCCGTGCGCTGGGTCAGGGAAGTGGACGAGCATTTCCATGCCCGCTTCAGCGCCACCGCCCGTCGCTACCGTTACGTCATCTACAACCACAACTACCGCCCGGCGATCTTGGGCCAAGGCGTCAGCCACTACCACGAAGCCATCGATGCGGCGCTGATGCATCAGGCGGGCCAGAGCCTGCTGGGGGAGCACGACTTCAGCACCTTCCGGGCTGTCGCCTGTCAGTCCAACACCCCCTGGCGCAATGTGACCCACCTGTGTGTCAGCCGTTCCGGCCCCTACATCGTGCTCGACATCAAGGCCAACGCCTTCCTGCATCACATGGTGCGCAACATCACCGGCTCCCTGCTGCTGGTGGGGCAGGGGCTTCAACCGGTGGAGTGGATTGCCGAGGTGCTAGCGGCGAAGGATCGCAACCTGGCGGGCCCGACCGCCAAGGCGGGCGGCCTCTATCTGGTGGATGTGGATTACCCGGCCGAATTCGGGTTGCCCCGGCCGCCCCTCGGCCCGCTGTGGCTGCCGGACTCGGCACCGGGTACGACCAGTTTTTAGTAACTGGGCCCGAAAATTTGTGGTTTAATGATCCGTCGTTTATTGCCATCGAGCCGTTAAGTCATTGAACAATCAAGGCTCGATGTGTTTTGTCAGGCACAAATGCATTAAGGAATTCCATGAGCTGGCTTGAGAAGATCCTTCCCAAGAGCAAGATCACCACACCGCGTCGTCACAACATTCCGGAAGGGGTGTGGACCAAGTGTACTGCTTGCGAACAGGTGCTCTACCGGGCAGAGCTGGAGCGCAATCTCGAAGTGTGCCCCAAGTGTGACCATCATATGCGCATCAGCGCACGTGCCCGTCTCGAGAGCTTCCTCGACGCCGAGGGACGCAGCGAAGTCGCGGCCGAGCTGGAGCCGCAAGACATCCTGAAATTCAAGGATTCCAAGCGCTACAAGGATCGTTTGTCTGCCGCCCAGAAAGAGACGGGCGAGAAGGATGCGCTGGTGGTGATGAAGGGGACCCTCAAGGGGGTACCGGTCGTCGCCTGTTCATTCGAGTTCTCCTTCATCGGGGGCTCCATGTCCTCTGTGGTCGGTGCCCGCTTCGTGCGTGCCGTCGAGGAGAGCATCAAGGAGGGCCGCGGCCTGGTCTGCTTCTCCACCTCCGGTGGTGCGCGGATGCAGGAAGCCCTGTTCTCCCTGATGCAGATGGCGAAGACCAGTGCGGCCCTAGATCGCCTCACCAAGGCGGGCCTGCCCTTCATCTCCGTGCTGACCGACCCCACCATGGGTGGCGTCTCCGCGAGTCTGGCCATGCTGGGTGACATCAACGTAGGCGAACCCAAGGCGCTGATCGGCTTTGCCGGTCCTCGCGTCATCGAGCAGACCGTGCGCGAGAAACTGCCGGAAGGCTTCCAGCGCTCCGAGTTCCTGCTGGAGAAGGGCGCCATCGATCTCATCATCGACAGGCGCGAAATGCGCAACCGTCTGGCCGGTCTGCTGGCCAAGCTGATGAACACTCAGGTCATCGAAGACTGAAGATGAGTTCACACATGCAACAATCCCAAAGCCGGTCGCTGGTCGACTGGCTTTCTTATTTGGAGCAGATCCACCCGGCCAACATCGACATGGGGCTGGAGCGGGTCGGCACGGTTGCCCGCCGCATGGGCCTCACCGAACTGCCGTTCAAGGTGATCACGGTGGCGGGCACCAACGGCAAGGGCTCCTCCTGCGCCATGGCGGCCAGCATCCTGATGGCCGCCGGCTACCGGGTCGGTGTCTACTCCTCCCCCCATCTGCTGCGCTTTACCGAGCGGGTGCGCGTCAATGGCCAGGAGCTGGCCGATGGCGATCACTGCGCGGCCTTTGCCGAGGTGGAAGCCGCCCGGGGCGACATCGCCCTCACCTTCTTCGAGTTCGCCACCCTGGCAGGTCTGTGGCTGTTTCGCCGCGCCGCGCCCGATGTGCTCTTGCTGGAAGTGGGGCTGGGGGGGCGGCTCGATGCCACCAATGTGGTGGAATCGGACGTCGCCCTGATCACCTCCATTGCCCTGGATCACTGCGACTGGCTCGGGGATACCCGGGAGGCGGTGGCGGTGGAGAAAGCCGGCGTCTATCGCAAAGGTAAACCCGCCATCAGCGGGGAGCCCAATCCGCCGTCGACCATCGCAAGCGAAGCGGCGCGCCTCGGCGCCTGCCTGCGTCAGGTCGGCATCGATTTTCGTGGTGACGAGCATGAAGGTGACTGGGATTATCACGGCCTGCACCACTGGTCGGGATTGCCCAAACCGGCCCTGCCGCTGATGAATGCGGTCACCGTGCTGGCGGCCCTGGAGTCCCTCGGTCTGCCATTGGCGGAGTCCGCCATCCGCGACGGCCTGGCCAATGCCCGCCTTGCTGGCCGGATGCAGCAGTTGCAAACCTCGCCGCTGGTCATCGTCGACGTGGCCCACAATCCCCACTCTGCCGCCTATCTCGCCAGCCAGTTGCGCCAGCTCCCCGGCAAGGGCAAGCGCCGCGCCGTGGTTGGCATGCTCAAGGACAAGGACATGGCGGGGTCGCTGGCCGAGCTTGACGGTCTGATTGACGAGTGGTTCCTGGCAAGCCTCCACGGCCCGCGCGCGGCCACGGCCGACCAGTTGGCGACGGCCCTTGGCAGCGGCCGGGGCGCGGCGCTCACCTTTGCCAGCGTGGGGGATGCCTACGGCGCCGCCTTGGCCGCATCGAGTCCTGACGATATGGTCATTGTGTTCGGCTCGTTTTACACTGTCGCCGACGTGCTGGCTCTGGGCTCGGTCTGAGCCGTTCGCTCCCCTGGCTCCGTCAACGTGACGACGGGCCGGGTTTTGCACTGGATAATCCCCTTTCAGGCCAAGTGGGTGGCGAGGGACCCTGCTTCGCCAGCCGGCGTGAGGGGAGGCGTTCTTTGCGAAGTGTGCAAGATTGCAATGGATCCTAAGTAACATGGGTGGAAATTAACTTGGCTTCGAAGTTTCAAAACAGATTGGTGGGGACCGTCATCCTGGTCGCCCTGGTGGTCATCTTTCTGCCGGACCTGATGGACGGCAACAAGCTGGAGCAAAAGGACGAGGCCTTCGCCAAGATCCCCCTGCGTCCGGAGCTCGAGCCCGCCAAACCTGCGCTTCAGGTCTCGGCGGCGAGCACCCTGCCGGCCGAGCATCTGGCGAGTCAGCAGCAGGCCTCTGCCGCGACCCAGTGGCAGGTAGAGGAGATTGGCGATACCGTGACCCTGGCCAATCAGGGGGGAGCCAGTCAGGCTCCCATCACCCAGCAGCAGCCGGTACAGGCCGTGGTACAACCCAAGCCCCAGCCCAAACCCGAGCCCAAGCCGGAAGTGATCGCCAAGAAACCGGTGGAGCAGCCCAAACCCAAGCCGGTGCCAACCAAGCCGGTAGAGGTGCAAAAACCGGTGGAGGCCAAGCCGCAGGCGGGCCAGATCAAGACCATGGATGATCTCATCGCGAGCAAGATGGCCCAGCCGACTACGGCACCGGCGGCAGCAGCCCCGGCTCAGGGGAGCTGGATCCTGCAGCTTGGCGCCTTCAAGAATGCAGACAGCGTCAATGCTCTGGTGAGCAAGCTGAGGGCGGCGGGCTACTCGGCCCAGACGTCGCCGAGAACCCCGGTGCAGGGGCAGATCAACCGGGTCTTCATCGGACCGGATGTCTCCAAGGCCAAGTTGCAGGGCATGCAGAGCCGGATCAGCCAGATGACGGGCTTGAGCGGCTCCGTGGTGGCCTACAACCCCTGACAGCATGATGAAATGAAAAGACCGCGCCTCATGGCAACATGGGCGCGGTCTTTTTTTGTGTCCAACACGGGGGAGGCAGTGTGGATATCGGGCTATCGGGCTGCCGAGGAGGCCTAGATGCACTTCACCGGCTTGGGGAGGCCTGCGATCTTGGTGGCCTGCTTGGCGGGGCCTTCCGGGAACAACTTGTAGAGGTAGCGGCTGTTGCCCTTCTCCGGGCCATACTGCTTTTCCATTGCCTTGACCAGGGCGCGGATGGCGGGGGAGGTGTTGAACTCCAGATAGAAGGCCCGCACGAAACGCACCACTTCCCAGTGCGGATCCTCCAGCACTATCCCCTCTTTCTCGGCCAGCACCAGGGCCAGCGCCTCGCTCCATTGCTCGCTGTGGCGCAGATAGCCCTGGGCATCGGTCTCGATGAGTTGGCCGTTGAACTGCAAATGGTGTGGCTCGGACATGACGCTTCCTCGAAAAGGCTATCTCAATGGGGCGGGCATGGTAGCGCCTTGCGTCCCGCCCGGCAACCGGGGCGGCGCTTGGCACCTGCCTCGGGCGAGACAGGCCCGGTGGCTATGTCCGGCTAGGTTCGCCCTGACCTGTCAGCAGCTGGCCGTCGTTGGCCAGCGTCAGCAGCTCGTCTGCCAACTGGCTGATGAGGGTGAGCTGCTGGCTCAGCATCAGTTGCTCCTCGCTGCTCTCCGGAGCGATGGCCGGACAGGCTCCCGCGAGCGGCGTCGGCCTTTGCCCCGCCAGGTGACCGGCGGCCTGCTCCAGGGTCTGGCTGATGTGGCGGCTTATCTCCTCCAGCCCCTCGATGGGCTCGAGTTTGTCGCGATGGGCCCCGAGTGCCGAGATATAGGAGAGCAGGGCATGGTTGCGCCAGGTGAGAGTGAAGCAGAGATCCAAGAAGCGGCGGCGCTTGCTCGGCTCCACCAGCATGCTCTGCCAGGCCATGGCCAGCTCGCTGTCGGCGAGGTGGGCACACTTGCGGGCCACCCGGTAGTCCAGGGATTCATCCCGTTGGCGATGCAGGCTGGCGAGTACCGCCGAGAGGTACTTCGCATTGGCGGACAGGGAGTTGGCGATAAGGGTCGGCAACCGCTTGTATTGCCAGTCGGGCCAGAGCCAGGCCACCAGGGCGTAGGAGAGCAGGCAGCCGAGCAGGGTATCTAGCAGGCGGGGTCCGAGGATGGCGAAGCCGATGCCATCCAGCAGGTTGAACGCCATCAGCACGTAGAGGGTGATGAAGCAGACGGCGGCGCTGTAGTTGCTGCGCACCTGGGTGAAAAACAGGAAGGCGGCAAGCCCCATGATCCCCAGTTGCAGGTGCAGCTCGGGGAAGAACCAGAGCACGGGCACGCCGATGAGGATACCGGCAAAGGTGCCGAGCATCCGCTGCACCAGACGACGGCGGGTGGCGCTGTAGCTCGGCTGGCAGACGAACAATACGGTGAGCAGGATCCAGTACCCCTTGTCCAGGTGAAACGCCTGCAGAATGCCATAGCCCACGACCAGCCCGAGGGAGAGCCGCAGGGCATGGCGAAACACCATGGAGTTCGGGGTCAGGTGCTGCCTGAGCAATGCCAGCAAGGGCAGGGCGACCGGCCGTGCCAGGGGAGGCAGGCTGGTGGGGGGCGCGGCGGGGTTTTGCAGCTCTTCGGCGCTTTGCAGCAACTGGTTGATGCTGGCCAGGTTGCGACGCAGGAACTTCATCGGTGTCAGCAGGGTCTTGGGGTAGTGCTGCTTGAGGTGGGTGAACTCCAGCTGATCGCCGAGGGCCTCCAGGGTCCAGTGAATGCGTTTGTGGTGGGTGTAGGGCTTGTGCACCAGGATGGCGTAGCCAAGCTGCTGACAGGCGTCGGCAAGCTGTGACAGCACCTCCTGGAAGCCGTCGAGGACGATGCCCTGCTTGAGCTCCGCTTCCAGCTTGCTGTAGGGGTAGTGGCTGGAGGTGGCCCGCTCCTGGATCTCCAGGGCAAGCAGGTAGAGGCGCAGCAGGCCCGCGAGCTCGGGGGCAACCCCGTGGCGGCCAGGGGCATGAAGACGGGCATTGAGCGCCGTCTTGGCCTGGTTCAGGGCATTGACCAGGTTGATGTTGAGCTGGGCCAGATTGTGGCGGATGGCCTGGGCGCCGTGTTCGTCGGCCGGGAAGAAGCGGGATTTCTCCTGCAAGTAGCGGGCGAGGGCGAAGTAGCTCTGGGCCAGTTGCTCGTGCAGGGTCTTGTAGGGCAGCAGCCAGAGCCAGACCAGGGACACCAGGCCGTACCAGAGGGCCCCGGCGCACAGGGCCAGCGGCTGATAGAAGAGATCCGGCGCCTTGGCGGCCCCCAGCATGGTGTAGATGGCAATCAGCAGGGAGCCAAAGCTGATGGTGGCGTAGCGTTGGCCGAGGGCACCCACCATCACGAAGAGGAAGGTGGAGCCCGCGAGCCCGATGGCAAACAGCCAGGGGGTGGGGAAGAGATACTGTACGCACAATGAGGCAAACAGGAAGCAGAGCAGGGTCATGGCGAGGTTCTTGACCCGGCCCCAGAGGCTGTCGTCGGTCTCGGCGATGGCGCCGGCCACCACCCCGAGGGAGAGCAGCACGGTGAGCTGGATGTCTCCGGTAGCCAGCGCGAAGGCGAGCAGCCCCGCGATGGCGAGCAGGACCTTGAGGGCGAAATAGATGTGGCTGTCTGTCAGCAGCCGGCGCAGCAGGCCGGAGAAATCCATCGGCATGCTAGGCACCACCCTTGAACGAGGTGAAATCGATGTGGCTGTCGGTCAGCAGACGGCGCAATAAACCTGAGAAGTCCATGGGCATGGGATGAAGGCAACCCTTGAGCGAAACGAAAGCGACAGCATAACCCGTCGATAACGAAACGGCCCTGATTTGGATCAGGGCCACTTCGCTTCATATCCTTGATTTGCAACTTATCCTGACAGAAATGGGCGCCAATAAAAACCCCGCCGAAGCGGGGTCTTGTGCATATCAAGCATCCATCAGTTGCGGTTGCCGCCAAGCAGGCTCAGCAGGCTCAGGAAGATGTTGTAGATGGAGACATACAGGGTGACGGTGGCAGAGATGTAGTTGGTCTCGCCGCCGCGCACGATCTGCTGGGTGGTCAGCAGGATGGCGCCGGAGGAGAAGAGCATGAACATGGCGGACAGGGCCAGGCTCAGGGCGCTCATCTGCAGGAAGATGTTGGCGACCATGGCTACCAGCAGTACCCAGAACCCGACGAACAGCATGCCGCCGAGGAAGGAGAGATCCCGCTTGGTGGTCAGGGCATAGGCAGACAGGCCGAAGAAGGTGAGCGCTGTACCGCCCAGCGCCGTCATCACGATCTCGCCGCCGCCATTGTTCATGTACATGTTGATGATGGGGCCGAGGCTATAGCCCAGCAGGCCGGTCAGGGCGAAGGTGAACACCAGCCCCATGCCGTTGTCACGGTTCTTCTCGGTCAGGAACATCAGGCCGTAGACACCGATGAGGAACACGGCCCAGTGCAGGGGCGGCATGTTCATGACGGTCGCTACCCCGGCTACCACGGCTGAGAAGCCAAGAGTGAGGGAGAGCAGCATGTAGGTGTTGCGCAGCACCTTGTTGGTGTCGCGCACGGCACCCTGGGTGCCAGTGTAGATAGAACGGGTATCCATCTTGATGTCCTCTTGATTTCCGGGGTGAAGCGACCAGTTGTGCTTCGTTAACGCATTGTATGCACTGAATGTGTGGATGACGAGCGCTGATTTCAAGCGCCACCCCACCTGCGTGGTGCCTACTATCCCAGAGTAAAGATGTATTGCGCATGAACAAGGAGGCTCAAGGCGTTGCAGAGGGCGCCAGCTCCTGCTCTTTACCCTGTCTGGCGATCCGCGTCGGCGAGAAGCCGAACTGCTTTCTAAACGCCGTGATGAAATTGGCCACATGGTCATAGCCGGCGTGGGTGGCGGCGCCTTGCAGAGAGAGGCTGCGCGCCTCCAGCCTGGCCCGCGCTTCTTGCAGCTTTCGCTGGCGAAGGTAGCGCTGCAGGCTCATGCCCAGCTCTTTTTTTGCGGCTCGCTGCAAGGTGGAGACGCTCATGCCGAGGGTGGCCGCGATCTCGGTCAGGGTCATCTCGTCCACTTTTTCATCCCTGAGCAGCATCTTGAGGCGTGTCGGTTGCTCGTTCTGGCGTTGGCAGCAGGGGGAGGCGGCCTGCTGGAGGTGGGTCATCAGGCTCTCCCAGACACTGAGGGCAAAGGCCTTGCGCATCAGCATCTCGGAGGCGTTCTGGCTGCTGGTGAGATTGAGCGCTTCCGCAATCTGTCCAAGGGCAGCGGGCAGGGTCCAGTCGACGCGGCTCAGATGGCGGCTGAAGGTCTGTGTGAAAGCCTTGCGATGCGCCTGTGCCAGGTTGTGGGCGAGCCAGCCGTGGTCCAGGGAGAGGACGATGCTGCGGCTGCGCACCTGGGCTTTGGCCGCCCCCTGCACGATGTCGGGCTCGGTATAGAGGATGGCGGTTGCCACTATGGGGTCGGACTCGTGGAAGCGACACCCCTTGAGCTTGTGAGTGGCGCCATAGGTCATCAGGGCCCGGCTCTCGAGGGGAATGGCGATGATCAACTGCGGCGGCAACTCCCGCTCGGTGGCGAAGTCTGCCTTGTGAACGATGTCCTTGTTGTGAAAGCGAAGACCCTCCTGGATCACCAGGTTCTCCACCCTGCCGGTGAAGCGGCCTCGCTGGCGTGCGCTGGTGTCCCTTGCCACTGTGTCAGTCATGTGCAATTTGACCATGTCGAAGAGTGAAATGACCACACCGCAAAACTGCGGCGGAAGATGGAGTGATATATTAGCCCCCGGAAAATCAAATGAAAATGATTATCATCTCTATCTTGGGATCACTCTTACTATGGTTGTCTTGAAGGATAAAGCGCGAAGCCCGCTGGCTCTGGCCATCTCTGCCGCTCTGGCCGTCACCGTTGCCGCCCCGGCAGGGGCACACACACCGGACATCAAGCCGGACGAAACCCTGGTCGTCTATGGCAATCCACTCTACGGGATGTCGCCGTCGGAGGAGACGGGAGGCTATGGGGTCGACTCGGCCACCGTCGGCACCAAGACGCCGGCGGCCCTCAAAGACATCCCCCAGTCGATCACCGTGTTGACCCACGACTACATCGAGGAGCGCAACTTCGTGGCGGTGGACGATCTGGCCAAGTTCACGCCGGGTCTGCGCACCCTGGTCAACGACAGCGGTCGCTCTTCCATCTTCTCCCGCGGCTATGAATACGACGAGGTGAACCTCAACGGCCTGCCATCGCCCATGCAGAGCAAGTACGGCACCCTGCCGTCGCTGGCGGCGGTGGATCGGGTGGAGATCATGCGGGGCCCCTCCGGCCTCTTCAACAGCACCAGCGAGCTGGGGGGCGTGATCAACATGGTGCTCAAGCGTCCGACCGACGCCTTCAAGGGCTCGGTCACGGCGCGCTATGGCAGCTGGGACAGGCATTACCTGGAGGCGGACATGGGGGGCGCACTCAACGACGAGGGTTCCCTGCGCGGCCGCGTCGTGGTGGCCAACGCCGACATCAAGAACCAGGTGGACTACAACAACAACGACAACGGTACCTACTACGGCACCCTGGAGTTCGATCTCTCGGATCGCACCCGGCTCTCCGTCTACGCCCTGCACCAGACCAAGGACATCCTGCCCACCAACGGCCTGCCGGCGTACAAGGACGGTTCCCTGCTCGACATCGGCCGCAGCACCTACCTGGGGTCGGCTGAAGACTTCTTCGACGCCGATACCACGGATGTGGGGGCCTCGCTGCAACACGCCTTTGCCAACGGCGGGGTGGGTCAGGTCTCGGCCCGCTACATGGATCACGACATGCGGCTGGAGCAGACCTTCACCAACGGCCCCGTGGACGCGGCGGGCAACACCGGGCTGATGTTCAACGGCCAGGGGAACCAGCAGAAGAACATGGCCTTCGATGCCAACTACAGTCAGATGTTCGATCTGTTGGGGCACAAGAGCGAGTTTGTGCTGGGCTCCGACTACAAGCGCTACGAGTCGGACATCCAGACCTACACCAACCGCAACCTCGGCAAGATCAATGTGTTCGATTTCGACCCGACCCGGGTCGCCAAGCCGGACTACAGCTACACCAAGAATGACCATGAGGAGCAGTCGGAGCTCGGTCTGTATGGCAAGGTGACCTGGCGTCTGTTGGAGCCGCTGGCGGTGATCACCGGGGCCCGCGTCTCCTGGTACGATCTGGATGCCGTCAGCACGACCCTGAGTTCCGGAGCCCAGAGTGGCGAGTCCAGTGCGTTCAACGGCAAGCTCACCCCCTACGCGGGGGCCGTCTATGACCTGAGCGACGAACACGCCTGGTATGCCAGCTACTCCAAGGTGTTCAAGCCCCAGACCAGCCAGGACGAGAGCGGCAACCTGCTCAAGCCCCGGGAGGGCAGCCAGTGGGAAACCGGCATCAAGTCCTCGCTGCGTGACGGCCTGCTCAACACCCGGGCGACCCTCTTCCTGATGAAGGACGACAACATCGCGGCCCAGGCCTACGACGATCAGGGCATTGCCATCACCAACACCTACTGGGCCACCGGCAAGGTGGAGACACAAGGGGTGGAGCTGGAGGCGAGCGGCTATCTCAGCCAGAACTGGATGGTGATGGCCGGCTATACCTTCACCGACATCGAGGAGAAGGCCGGGGATCACAACCCGAAATTCGACACCATCCCCCGTCACGCCCTCTCACTCTGGACCGACTACCACCTGGCCGACTGGGTGCAGGGGCTGCACCTCGGGGCAGGCATGACGGCGGTGAGCGACTACGGCTTCAACCAGAAGGGGGTCGAGACCCATCAGGGGGGCTATGCCCTGTTCGATGCGGCGGTGCGTTACGAGATCAACGACAAGATGCAGGCGACCCTGAACCTCTACAACCTGCTCGACCGGGAGTACTTCTACCGGGTCGGCTCCACCAGCACCTTCAACATGTACGGCGAGCCGGCGAACCTGATGGCAGGCTTCACCTACAAGCTGTAACGACCGACGACAGCAGGGCCTGCGGGCCCTGTTGTCGTCTCTGTGCGCCGCCCTATGGGGGATCCCCAAGGCTGGCGACACAATCCTGGTTCATCCCATGACAAGACTCATCATCCTGCTGCTCACCATGACCACACTCTCTTCTGCCCAGGCAGACATGCTCCACTACGCCCAGCGCTTCACCCACCATTCGGCCCTGCTGGGGGAGACGCGGCAATACAGCGTCTCCCTGCCCCAGGAATATGAACGCGAGCCCGGGGCTCGGTTCCCCGTGCTCTATCTGCTCGACGGGGAGAAGAGTCTGCTGGAGGTTGTCGGCATCACCCGGGCCCTGCGGGCCGGGCTCAATCCGGTGATTCCCCCCCTCATCATCGTCGCGGTCCACAACACCGACCGGATGCGGGATTACACCCCGAGCCACACCATGACCTTGCCAAATGGGGCACCGGCGGGGCCCGGCTATGCCGAGACGGGGGGCGGGCCCCGGTTCCTGCGCTATCTGAGTGAGGAGCTGCGCCCCCTCATCGAGGAGAGGTTTCGGACCCAGGCGCCGGCCCTGCTGGTGGGTCACTCCCTCGGCGGCCTGCTGGCGCTCGATGCACAGGCGCAAGATAGCGGCCAGTTCCAAGGTGTGATCGCCATCGACGCCAGCCTCTGGTTCGATTACCCCCGCAATTACGAGCGCATCGCGTCGGAGTTGACCG
Organism: Aeromonas sp. R7-5; assembly: GCF_040908015.1. Taxonomy (NCBI): domain Bacteria; kingdom Pseudomonadati; phylum Pseudomonadota; class Gammaproteobacteria; order Aeromonadales; family Aeromonadaceae; genus Aeromonas; species Aeromonas sp. R7-5. The sequence goes on from NZ_JBFOCZ010000012.1 coordinate 47,766, forward strand.
GGCCGCTCAAGCACGCTTCCTCGCTGTTTATCGCGGTGGCCAACAACCCCTTCACCCCGGGATTCGGGCGCTCGGCGTTTCACCGGGATCGCCTGCAGCAGTTTGCCCGGCAGGTGGCGGGGGCACCCGGCGCAAACCTGCACGTCACCAGCCGCTACTTCGAGGAGGAGGATCACCACAGCGTCTACCACCCCGCCGTCTATCAGGGACTCCAGTGGCTGTTTCAGGGCTACCGGCTGGATCTGGCGCTCGGGCACTTCAGCCGACAGGGGGTGATCGCCCGCTTTGATGCCCTGAACCGCCACCTCGGCAGCGCACTGCGCCCGGAGCTGGGGAGCCTGCGGGACATCAGGGAGAAGGCCGCGCGCTGGCCGCAGATGGCGATCTCCGTGGACGAGGCCGATGCCCTGCTGGCCCACTACTACGGGTCGAAGCCGTGAAAAGCCGATTTTTTGCCTGTGTCTGGAATCGTCACAACGGTGCCGGAGACGGGTGTCGGTCCGGCGCCATCCCTGGGTAGACTGCCGAAACGAGGGGCGCCGGGTCGGTGCCCCGACAGAGGCAGGGAGTGAGCGATGGCGGTTGCAGGAAAGAGGGGAGGCATGCTGGCTCTGTGGTGCAGTGCACTCCTGATGTCGGGGTGCAGTGGGTTTGCGCCTGCGCCCATTCCCGTCACCTATCTGAGTCAGGATCCGCCCCCAGGCAGGCTGCCCCTTGGGGAGACCGCCTATGTGGATGACGGTCGCTGCCCACCAGGGCAGGTCAAGCGGCTCATCGGCGGGGACGCGAAGCACAATGTGCCAAGAAAGGTGGAGTGTGTGGCAAGACCGCAATGATGATGTGATTTTCACAGCCTGAAACATCCCAAAAAGAGCCCTGAGGCAGTCGCCTTGGGGCTCTTTTCGTCTGGCTGGCCTGGTCGGTGTGATGCCGCAGCGGGCTAGAAGGCATCTCCAGGGACCCGCACCCAGCCTTCCATCAGGATGCGGGCGGAGCGGGACATCATCGCCTTGGTGACCGTCCACTGTCCCGCTACCTGCTCTGCCTGGGCTCCGACTCTCAGGGTGCCGGAGGGGTGACCAAAGCGCACCGCTTCGCGCTCGCCGCCCCCGGCGGCCAGATTGACGAGGGTGCCGGGAATGGCCGCCGCCGTGCCGATGGCCACGGCGCAGGTGCCCATCATGGCGTGGTGCAGCTTGCCCATGGAGAGGGCCCGCACCAGCAGATCGATCTCGCCAGCAATAATCTCCTTGCCGCTGGCGGTGCGGTAATCCTTGGCGGGTGCGATGAAGGCAATTTTCGGGGTGTGCTGGCGAGTGGCCGCCTCTTCGGGGCGCTTGATGAGCCCCATGCGCAGGGCACCGGCAACCCGGATCGCCTCGAAGCGGGCCAAGGCCTCGGGGTCCGTGTTTATCTGCTCGCGCAGCTCGGTGCCCTCATAACCGATCTCCTCGGCGTTGACGAACACCGTGGGAATGCCGGCGCTGATCAGGGTGGCTTTCAGTACGCCGCTCTTTACAACAGACGCGGGTACCTCCAGATCGTCCACTAGATTGCCGGTGGGGAAGAGGGCGCCGCCGTCTTCACCCTCGTCGGACGGGTCGAGAAACTCCAGCACGATCTCGGCGGCGGGGAAGGTCACCCCGTCCAGCTCGAAATCGCCTGTCTCCTGCACCTGGCCGTTTGTCACCGGCACGTGGGCGAGGATGGTCTTGCCGATATTGGCCTGCCAGATCCGCACCTCACAGGTGCCGTTCTCCGGGATGCGGGACGGGTCCACCAGGCCGGCGTGGATGGCGAAGGTCCCGGCGCCGGTGGAGAGGTTGCCGCAGTTGCCGCTCCAGTCTATGAGCGCCTTGTCGATGGCGACCTGGCCGTAGAGGTAGTCCACATCGTGATCGGGTTGCTGGCTTTTGGAGAGGATCACGCACTTGCTGGTGGAGGAGGTGGCCCCCCCCATGCCGTCCATGTGGGCGCCGTAGGGATCGGGGCTGCCGATGACCCGCAGGAAGAGGGCATCCCGTGCCGGGCCCGGTTGCTGGCAGCGCTCGGGCAGGTCAGATAAGCGAAAGAAGACCCCCTTGCTGGTGCCGCCGCGCAGATAGGTGGCCGGGATTCTGACTTGAGGTGTATGGGCCATAGGATCGTCCTGAAATGGGTGATAAACCCTTCTCCCTCTGGGAGAAGGTGCCCGAAGGGAGGTGAGGGGGATGTCCCCTCACCCCAACCCTCTCCCAAAGGGAGAGGGTGCCTTATGCCTTCCCCTTTTTCAAAGGGGCGGAGCGGGGTTGCGATTTAGCTTGCGGCCTTTTGCGCGGTCGACGCCAGGAAGTCCTGGGCGAAGCGTTGCAGCACGCCGCCCGCCTCATAGACCGAGACCTCCTCGGCGGTGTCGAGGCGGCAGGTCATGGGCACCTGGATCACTTCGCCGCTCAGGCGGCGGATCACCAGAGTGAGATCGGTGCGCGGCTGGCGTGCTCCCACCACGTCATAGGTCTCGGTGCCATCGAGGCCCAGCGTGAGGCGGGTGGTGCCCGGTTTGAACTCGAGCGGCAGCACCCCCATGCCGATGAGGTTGGTGCGGTGAATGCGCTCGAAGCCTTCCGCCGCGATCACCTCCACCCCGGCAAGGCGCACCCCCTTGGCCGCCCAGTCCCGGGACGAGCCCTGACCGTAGTCGGCACCGGCCACGATGATGAGGGGCTGCTTGCGTGCCATGTAGGTCTCGATGGCTTCCCACATCCGCATCACTTTGCCGTCCGGCTCGACGCGGGCGAGGGACCCCTTCTGCACCACGCCGTTCACCACCGCCATCTCGTTGACCAGCTGGGGGTTGGCGAAGGTGGCGCGCTGGGCGGTCAGGTGATCGCCGCGGTGGGTGGCGTAGGAGTTGAAGTCCTCCTCCGGCAGGCCCATCTTCGCCAGGTATTCCCCCGCCGCGCTGCCGGGCAGGATGGCGTTGGAAGGGGAGAGGTGGTCGGTGGTGATGTTGTCCGGCAACAGCGCCAGGGGCCGCATGCCGCGCAGGGTGCGCTCGCCCGCCAGTGCCCCCTCCCCCTCTTTTTGCCAATACGGCGGGCGACGGATATAGGTGCTTTGCGCACGCCAGTCGTACAGGGGCGCCACTTTCGGGCCCTGGTCTTCCTCTATGGTGAACATCGGGATATAGACCTGGCGGAACTGGGACGGTTTGACCGCCGTGCGAACCACGGCGTCGATCTCCTCGTCGCTCGGCCAGATGTCTTTGAGGCGCACTTCTTTGCCGTTAACCACCCCCAGCACATCTTTCTCGATGTCGAAGCGGATGGTGCCTGCGATGGCGTAGGCCACCACCAGGGGCGGGGAGGCGAGGAACGCCTGCTTGGCATAGGGGTGGATGCGGCCATCGAAGTTGCGGTTGCCGGACAGCACCGCCGTGGCGTAGAGATCCCGGTCGATGATCTCCTGCTGGATGGCGGGATCCAGGGCACCGGACATGCCGTTGCAGGTGGTGCAGGCGAAGGCCACCACGCCAAAACCGAGTTGCTCAAGTTCCTCGTCCAGTCCCGCCTCTTTCAAGTAGAGGGCGACTGTCTTGGATCCGGGGGCTAGGGACGACTTGACCCAGGGCTTGCGCACCAGACCGAGTTTGTTGGCATTGCGGGCCAGGAGGCCTGCGGCAATCACGTTGCGCGGGTTGCTGGTGTTGGTGCAACTGGTAATGGCGGCGATGATGACGGCGCCATCGGGCAAGAGACCGTCCGCCTCCTGGGCGCGGGCCTTGTCCAGATCCACCGCGATGCCCCGCGTGGCCAGCTCGGTCACAGGCAGGCGACGATGGGGGTTGGAGGGGCCGGCCAGGGTGCGCACCACGGTGGACAAGTCAAAGTGCAGCACCCGCTCGTACTGGGCGCTCGCCAGGGCATCGGCCCAGAGGCCGGCCTCCCTGGCGTAGGTCTCCACCAGTTTCACCTGGTCGTCGTCACGGCCGGTGAGCCGCAAATAGTCGAGGGTCTGTTGGTCGATGAAGAACATGGCCGCGGTAGCGCCATACTCCGGCGCCATGTTGGAGATGGTGGCCCGATCGCCGAGGGTGAGGGCGGCGGCGCCCTCACCACGAAACTCCAGGTAGGCGCCGACTACCTTCTGCTGGCGCAGGAATTCGGTGAGCGACAGCACCAGGTCCGTGGCGGTGATGCCGGGCTGCGGCTTGCCGGAGAGCTCCACGCCGACGATCGAAGGCAGCCGCATCCAGGAGGCGCGCCCCAGCATCACGTTCTCCGCTTCCAGCCCGCCCACCCCCACGGCGATGACGCCGAGGGCATCCACGTGGGGGGTGTGGCTGTCGGTGCCGACGCAGGTATCCGGGTAGGCCAGGCCGCGATCGGCGTGGATGACCGGCGACATCTTCTCCAGGTTGATCTGGTGCATGATGCCGTTGCCTGGCGGGATGACCTCGATGTTCTTGAACGCCTGCTTGGTCCAGTCGATGAAGTGGAAGCGATCCTCGTTGCGCCGATCCTCGATGGCGCGGTTCTTCTCGAACGCCTGGGGGTCAAAGCCGCCACATTCAACGGCCAGGGAATGGTCGACGATGAGCTGCACCGGCACGACCGGGTTCACCTGGGCGGGATCGCCCCCCTGATCGGCGATGGCGTCGCGAAGGCCAGCGAGGTCCACCAGGGCGGTCTGCCCCAGGATGTCGTGGCACACCACCCGTGCCGGGAACCAGGGGAAGTCGCGCTCGCGCTGGGCGAAAACGATCTGGCCGAGGCACTCGTCGAGGATGGCCGGATCGCATTTGCGAACCAGGTTCTCGGCGTGGACGCGGGCGGTGTAGGAGAGCCTGTCCCAGGCGCCGGGGGCGATGGCGTTCACCGCCTCCCGGGCGTCGAAGTAGTCAAGCTGTGTGCCGGGCAGGGGCTTGCGATATTGCGTGTTGATCATCACTTGCGCTCCTGATTCTTCTCGGCGTGGACGCGGGCGGTGTAGGAGAGCCTGTCCCAGGCGCCGGGGACGATGGCGTTGACCGCCTCCCTGGCGTCGAAGTAGTCGAGCTGTGTGCCGGGCAGGGGCTTGCGATATTGCGTGTTGATCATCACTTACGCTCCTTGAGCGGCACGAACTGGAGATCCTCCGGGCCGACGTAGTTGGCGCTCGGGCGGATGATCTTGCCGTCGATGCGCTGCTCGATGACGTGGGCCGACCAGCCTGAGGTGCGGGCGATGACGAACAGCGGGGTGAACATGGCGGTGGGCACCCCCATCATGTGGTAGCTGACGGCGCTGAACCAGTCGAGGTTCGGGAACATCTTCTTGACTTCCCACATGGTGGATTCCAGCCGCTCGGCGATATCGAACATCTTGGTGTTGTGCTGCTCCTGGCTGAGCTCGCGCGCCACCTCCTTGATCACCTTGTTGCGGGGATCGGAGACGGTGTAGACCGGGTGGCCGAAGCCGATGACCACTTCTTTTTTCTCGACCCGGGCGCGAATGTCGGCCTCCGCCTCGTCCGGATTCTCGTAGCGCTTCTGGATCTCGAAGGCCACCTCGTTGGCGCCCCCGTGCTTGGGCCCGCGCAGGGCACCGATGGCTCCCGTGATGCAGGAGTACATGTCCGAGCCGGTGCCGGCGATGACGCGGCCGGTGAAGGTGGAGGCGTTGAACTCGTGCTCGGCGTAGAGGATGAGAGAGGTGTGCATGGCGCGAACCCAGGAGTCGCGTGGCTTGTGCCCGTGCAGCAGGTGGAGGAAGTGGCCGCCGATGGAGTCGTCGTCGGTCTCCACGTGGATGCGTTTGCCGTTGTGGCTGAAGTGGTACCAGTAGAGCAACACGGATCCGAGACAGGCCATCAGCTTGTCGGCGATGTCCCGGGCGCCCGGGTGGTTGTGATCGTCCTTCTCCGGTGACAGGCACCCCAGCACGGAGACGGCGGTGCGCATCACGTCCATGGGGTGGGCGGAGGGAGGCAACTGCTCCAGGGCGGTCCTCACTCCGGTGGGCAGGCCGCGCAGGGCCTTGAGCTTGGCCTTGTAGGCGGCGAGCTCCGCCACATTGGGCAGATGGCCGTGCACCAGCAGGTGGGCTATCTCTTCAAACTCGCAGCTGGTGGCCACGTCCAGGATGTCGTAGCCACGGTAGTGCAGATCGTTGCCGCTGAGGCCCACGGTGCACAGGGCGGTATTGCCGGCGGCGGTGCCGGAGAGGGCGACGGATTTCTTCGGCTTGAAGCCGGTGGTTTCGGGCAGGGCGCTCATCACATGTTTCCTCATTCAGTCCGTTGAAGCGCCAGCCGCCAGCATAAGGCGGCCGGTCGCCGTCTTATTCCTTGGTCGACAAGTCCTGGGTGAACAGCCTGTCCAGGGTCTGCTCGTAGTGGTGGTAACCGAGAAAATCGTAGAGGGACTCCCGGGTCTGCATGGTGTCGACCACGGCGCGCTGGTGGCCGTCGCGGCGAAGCGTCTGATAGACGTTGAGGGCTGCCTGGTTGGCGGCGCGGGCGGCGCTCAGGGGGTAGAGCACCATGTCGACGCCATGCAAGGCGAGCGCCTCCTTGTCAAACAGCTCGGTCTTGCCGAACTCGGTCATGTTGGCGAGGATCGGCACCCCGGCCGCCTGCTTGAAGCGATCGTACTGATCCAGTTCGGTGACCGCCTCGGCGAAGATCATGTCGGCACCGGCCTCCACATAGGCGGCGGCCCGCTCCAGGGCCGAGCCCAGTCCTTCCACCGCCAGGGCGTCGGTGCGGGCCATGATGACGAAGTGCTCGTCCTGGCGGGCATCCACCGCGGCCTTGATCCTGTCCACCATCTCCGAGACCGTGACCACCGCCTTGTTCGGCCTGTGACCGCAGCGCTTCTGGGCCACCTGATCTTCCATGTGGACGGCGGCCACACCGCCACGCTCGAAGGCGCGGATGGTGCGGGCGATGTTGAAGGCACCCCCCCAGCCGGTGTCGATGTCCACCAGGAGTGGCACCAGGGTGGCAGCCGTGATGCGTTCGGCATCGATGAGCACGTCATTCATGGAGGTCATGCCGAGATCCGGCAGGCCATAGGAGGCGTTCGCCACCCCGGCGCCGGAGAGATAGAGGGCCTGGAAGCCGCTGCGCTCGGCCATCAGCGCCATGTAGGCATTGATGGTGCCGACAATCTGCAGGGGCTTTTCGTTGGCCAGGGCCGTGCGAAAACGCTTGCCGGCCGAGGGGGAGAGGTGGGACATGGTGACTCCTTTCATGGGGTGCGTGTCTGCTGGATGTGTAGGGTGAACGGTATCATCTCACACTACGTTTACGTTAACGTCAATTATGCTTAGGTCCAAGGTCGTATCAAGTGTGCTCTCCTCTGACGGCCTCCTGGCAACGCCAGTGCCACAGACTCGTTGGAACCATTTTTTGGTGTGATGCATCGTGTGGGAGAGAGGTGAACCTGGGAAAATGCCGAGTGTTTTTTGGCCAAACCTGGGCTTTTGGGGTCAAAATCTTGCGCGGCGTCAAACAGGATGCAAATTGTGTCTCAGCCATCCTCCCCGACTGGGTCTCTGCGTTGCTTGCCCGTAGGCGTTTGGCTACGCTCAGTGGGTGATCAAACAAGGGGTGTGCGCCATGAAGAAAAGCCAGGTTCATCTCATCGACGAAGAGGTGGATTTTCCTGCCAATGAACAGCTGGTCTCCACTACGGACCTGCAGGGTGTGATCACCTACGCCAATGATCACTTCTGCCGGGTAGCGGGGTACAGCCGGGCCGAGCTCATCGGCCAGCACCACAACATGGTTCGCCACCCGGACATGCCCAAGGCCGCCTTTGCTGACCTCTGGGGCAAGCTCAAGCAGGGCAAACCCTGGCGCGGCATGGTGAAAAACCGCTGCAAGGATGGGCGTTACTATTGGGTGGATGCTTATGTCACCCCTATCTTCGAGCAGGGGCGGATCAATGGCTACCAGTCGGTCCGCAGTCGCGCCGCGCCGGAGATGAAAGCCGTGGCCGGGCGCACCTATGCCAGATTGAAGAGTGTGGAGCGGGGGGAGCGAAAGGGCGGATTGAGCCTGCGCCCGATGCGCCACGGGCTGGCCATCGTCGGTGTCTTGCTGATGCTGGCGGGGGGGGGCTATCTGATGGGGCCCTGGGGGCCGTTGTTCACCCTGTTGCCTCTCTTGTGGCTGGCCCTGATCTATCGTGACACCCTCATCACTACCCCCCGTTATCTGCGACAGCTCGCGGACGAATATGACAGCCTGACCCGGCTCATCTATTCGGGGGAGGATGCCAGTGCCATTGCAGACTTCCACATCAAGCTGTTGCAGGCCAGGATCCGCACCGTCCTTGGACGAGTGGACGATGCGACCCTCTCCCTGCAGGATCTCGCGGTGCATCTGAAAACAGCCTCCAGCGAGGCAAGCGCCGACATCGCCGAACAGGATGTCCAGACCCAGCAGGTGGCGACGGCCATCACCGAGATGGCGGCGACAGCCCACGAGATTGCCCGCAATATCCTGGAGACGGATAACCAGATAGCCCAGGCCAAGGCGCACTGCCAAAATACCGATCAACAGCTGGAAGATACCCAGCACAGGGTGACAGAGCTGGCCACCCAGGCAGAGCATGCCTTCACGGCCGCCGTGGCACTGGCGGAGGAGTCGGACCGCATCGGTGTGCTGATGAGCGAGATCCAGGGCATTGCGGATCAGACCAATCTGCTGGCGCTCAACGCCGCCATCGAGGCGGCGCGGGCAGGGGAGCAGGGGCGAGGCTTTGCGGTGGTGGCGGACGAGGTGCGAACCCTCTCCACGCGCACCCACAAGGCGACCGAACAGATCCAGAGCAGCATAGGCCAGATCCAGCGTACCCTGAACGGCTGGAAGGGCATGATGCAGCAGAACCTGCAACAGACCCAATCCTGCGTGACCCTGACCCGCCAGGGATCAGAGAGCCTGCATCAGGTGCTGGCGGAAATAGAACGGGTGGTGGACCTCTCGGCCCAGATCTCGACGGCGGCAGAGGAGCAGCAGGCGGTGGTGGAGGACATCAGCCGCAACGTCAACGCCATCTCCCAGCACTCCCACACCAACAGCAACAAGATGCAGGACATGGACGCCTCGAGCGACATCCTGCTCACCAAGGCTCGCCAGCTCAAATCCCTGGGGCAGACCTTCGGGTAAGAGCGGTCAGACTCATGCAATGCAGGAAGGCCACCCCTGGGGTGGCCTTCCTGTTATTGGTTTCATGGGGGTATCGGCTCTGTGTGCCGGGAGATGAACCAGTCAGCCGGACTGCTCCGCCAGCGTGATGACGCGGCCGCCCTTGTCACAATACATGGCCCTGTCGGCCTGGATGAGCCACTGCTCCGGGCTCCAGTCATGCTGGTAGTGGCTGACGCCGATGCTGATGCCCACCTGCATCGGCTGGTCATTGACCACGAAGGGGGCCTGCATGGCCTGGCGGATCACGGCGGTGACCTCCTCTGCCTGACGGATATCGTAGCCCGGCAGCAGCAGGATGAACTCGTCCCCCGCCAAGCGGGCAAAATAGCACTGGTGGCCGATGGCGTCGTGGATCCGTCGGGCCAGCTGGCAGAGGATGGCATCCCCCTGGCTGTGGCCGAAGTTGTCGTTGATGCGCTTGAAGTCATTGAGATCGCAAAACAGCAGGCAGCCCGGATTGTCGCTTTGCACCTGGAGTTTCAACTGCTCCATCAGGCTCAGGCGATTGGGCAGCCCAGTAAGGGGATCGAGGCGGGCCAGTTGCAGTATCTCCTGCTCTCGCTGCTTGCGCAGGGCCACTTCCTGGTTGAGCCGCTTGTTGCTCATCAGAAGATAGAGGGAGAGCAGCAGGATGAGACCACCAACACCCAGGCTCAGCAGGAACCATGGACGCCAGAAGCTCCACTGTTCTGAGGGAACCTGATAGAGAAAACGGGTCAGGGAGACCGGTTTGGCAAGGAGGCCTATCTCGACCAGCTGCTGCATGATGTGAGCGAAGCGATCCGGATTCATATACCCGATCTCCACATAGAGCGGCTGGATCATCTCCTTGCTCATCTGCAACTCGTATTCCATGTGGGCCTGACTGCGGTTGACGCCATACTCTGTGCGCAGCAGGGCGATGGCTTCCTCGGGGTGGGTGAGGGCATAGCGCCATCCCTGGAGGCTGGCTGCACGAAAACGTGCCACCCGCTCCGGATTGAGCCGCTCCTGTGCCTGGGTGGTGAAGAGAATGTCGCTGTAGAAATCGATGCCGTAGTTGCGAGGGTTGATGACGGACACCGAGATGCCGCGCTCTTCCAGATAGAAGGGCTCATTGCTCAGATAGGCGTTGAAGATGTCTATCCGGCCGGCGATCAGATCGTCGATGTTGACCGAAGTGGGTACCGGGATGAGCTGGCGCTCGTGAAGCCCCTGATAGTAGAGGGTGGCCAGCAGTTCGGCATCCTGATGACCCGGAAACATCATGATCCGTTTGCCACGCATGTCCGCAACGGTGAGAATGCCGCTGTCGCGGCGTGCCAGGAAGATGGAGGGAGAGTGCTGGTAGACGCTGGCCAGCGCCAGCAGTGGCTTGCCCTGGGCGTAGTGGGTCAGCACCTCGGTGTTGCCGACGCCAAAGTCGGCGCGTCCGGCCAGCACCTCCTGAACCGGACTTATTCCCTTGCCACCTGGCCTTATCTCGACATCCAGACCGGCGTCGGCGTAATACCCCTTGGCCTTGGCCATGTGATAGCCCACAAACTGGGGCTGATGCAGCCAGCGCAACTGCAATACCACCTTCTCCGGCAGATCACGTGTCCGTTCACTGGCCTGGAGGGGCGAGAAGCAAGTGATGCCAAGCAACAACAGCCAAAACAGGCATTTTTTCATTCGTGCGATTCTTGTGCTGAGGGTCCATGAAGATGGCCTGCAGGCCTGCATTCAAGTTGTTAACAAATAACATTCTAAAGGGTTATACATGTACCGGATACAATTGCAGCACAAAGATTTCATGGTGATCAACAAGCGTCCGGGCATTGGAATGCACGATGATGCCGGCGAGCCGGGTCTCGTCAATCGGGTCAGAATGGATACCGGTCTTGACCTCTATCCGGTCCATCGACTGGACAAGATGACCTCTGGGTTGGTGCTGCTGGCCCGCACCGCCGAAGCGAATCGCGCCCTCAGCATGGCTTTCGCGGCGCGGGAAGTGAGCAAGCAGTATCTGGCCCTCTCCGATCGCAAGCCGAAGAAGAAGCAGGGCTGGGTGAAGGGGGACATGGAGAAAGGGCGAGGCGGCAGCTGGATGCTGAGCCGCACCCAGGATAACCCTGCCATCAGCTGGTTCGACTCCGTTTCGGTGCGCGAGGGGCTGCGCCTTTATCGCATCAAGCCCCGGACCGGCAAGACCCACCAGATCCGGGTGGCCTTGAAGAGCGTGGGAGCCCCCATCCTCGGAGATGAGCGTTACGGCGGCACGGCGGCGGATCGCGGTTATCTGCACGCCTGGCGCCTCGCCTTCACCCTGGCAGGTGAGAGCTTCGATCTCGTCTGTCCGCCCGATGAGGGGGTGCTGTTCCTCCTGCCCGAGTTGCATGCCGCCATCGCGGAGATCACCGAATGAGCGCTGCAACCGCGAGAGTCCCAGCCCGCGGCTGGATCCTGGCCGACTTCGATGACACCCTGGCGCCGGATGACAGCCATGCGGGGTTGCTGCGTTTCATCTTGCGCCGCCGTATCTGGCCGCTGCTGCTGTGGCCACTGATGGCGTTCGGTGCCGTGATCTATCTGCTGCCAGGTCAGCGCAGTCGCGGCATTGCACTCATCTGGTGGACCATCACCCTCGGGCTATCCCCCCTGGCCTGGCGCGCCCTGGTACGGCAGTACAGCCTGACCCGGCCCGGTCTGTATCGGGAGGCGCGAACCCTCCTGACGGGGGAGGGGCACCGCTGCTGGGTCATCTCCGCCAGTCCCCGCGCCCTGGTCCGTGCCCAGCTCCATCGTCAACTGCCAAGGCTCCCTCACCGCATCATCGGCTCGCGGATGGGTTACCGTTTCGGCGGCCTGGTGCCGCGCTTCTATTGCCATGGCAGGCACAAGCTGCTGCCCGAGCTCCTGACCCTGGAGGCCGCACTCACCCTGAGTGACAGCCTGCACGATCTGCCCCTGCTGGCGTTGGGGGAGCAGGCCTGGCTCATCAACCCGCAAAGGACTCGATTGCTAAAGGCGAGGGCGGTGCTGCCCCATATCGAACCCCGTTATTGGTCGCTGTAAGGCAAAGCTGACAGCCTTGCGGGACGCTAACGAGCGCAGTGCAAGGTCGGGGCTTTGTTGTCACATTTCATTTACATTTTTTGGCGCGGATCCCCGCCAAACTATCTGAACGCCGCCCCTTCTCATTCCCTGCGCTCGCCACTCTAATGAAACAAGTTGTTAACAATGCCGTGCGGGCTGCCTGTCGAGCCCTTGCGGCGTGCACCGTTTCGTTATCAGTTCATCGCAAGGAGCGCATCATGACCACCCCTTCTTCCCGTACTCACACCATCAATCCCCTTGGCACCGACGGGTTTGAGTTTGTCGAGTACACGGCGCCGGATCTCAAGGGCATTGCGGCCCTCAAGGCGCTGTTCGTCTCACTGGGCTTTGCCGAAGTGGCCAAGCACAGGCACAAGCAGTGCTGGCTCTATCGCCAGGGGGACATCAACTTCGTGGTCAATGCCGAGCCCCACTCCCAGGCGGAGGAGTTTGCCCGGGCCCATGGTCCGAGCGTGTGCGGCATGGCGTTTCGGGTGAGCGATGCCGGCCGTGCCCAGCAGTACGCCATCGGCCAGGGGGCCAAGCCGTTTGTCGGCAAGATAGGGCCCATGGAGCTCAACATCCCCGCCATCTACGGCATCGGTGAGAGCACCCTCTCCTTTGTCGATCGCTATGGCGAGCGGGGCTCCATCTATGACGTGGACTTTATCTTCTACCCCGACTGGCAGGCCCGGATGGCCGAGGTGGACGCGGGGCTCTATGAGATCGACCACCTGACCCACAATGTCCATCGCGGCAACATGAACCTCTGGTCGAATTTCTACGAGCGGATCGGCAACTTCCGGGAAATCCGCTACTTCGACATCGAGGGCAAGCTGACCGGATTGCACTCGCGCGCCATGACGGCCCCTTGCGGCAAAATTCGCATTCCCATCAACGAGTCGGCGGACGACAAGTCCCAGATAGAGGAGTACCTGCGCCAGTACAAGGGGGAGGGGATCCAGCACATCGCGCTCGCCTCTGCCGACATCTATCACACCATCCGCACGCTCAGAGGGCGGGGAACCGGCTTCATGCCGACGCCGGACACCTACTACGAGAAGGTGGACAGCCGGGTCGCGGGTCATCAGGAGGATCTGGCCGCGCTGAAGGCGCTGCGCATCCTCATCGACGGCTCGCCGACGAAGGACGGCATCCTGCTGCAGATCTTCACCGATACCGTCATCGGTCCCGTGTTCTTCGAGATCATCCAGCGCAAGGGCAACGAGGGCTTTGGTGAGGGCAACTTCCAGGCATTGTTCGAATCCATCGAGCTGGATCAGATCCGCCGTGGCGTGCTGGACGGATCCACGCAAGGGGAGGTGAACAGTGCCGCGCAGGGCCAGAAAAACGGAGAACCGAGCGATGCGTAACTGGATAAGCTTCCCCCATCGGGAGGGAACCCACTCCCGCCAGGCCCATGCCGATCTGCCGGAGCAGGCCATCTATGAGCGCGAACTGGGGCGCTCGGGCTTCTTCGGTCCGGCCACCCACATGCACCACAAGCATGCACCCACCGACTGGAGCCATTGGGAGGGGCCGCTGCGGCCGCGGGCGTTTGACTTGAACGATCTGCAGGAGGAGGTGAGCTCCCTCTCCCCCTGGGTGATGCCGGATATTCTCAGCAACCCCCACTGCCGCTACCGCATCTGGCGCCTGCATGAGCCCATGCCGTTTCTGGTGCGAAACGCCGATGGCGACGAGCTCCTGTTCATTCACGAGGGGAGCGGAGAGTTCTACTGCGACTACGGGCACCTCATCTTGAGAGATGGCGACTATGTGGTGATCCCCCGTGGCACCATGTGGCGCATCGAGCCCACCGCGCCCCTCTTCATCCTGATGATCGAGGCGACGGAAGACAGTTATCAGCTGCCGGACAAGGGACTGGTGGGCAATCACGCCATCTTCGATCCGGCGGCCCTGGACGTGCCCGCCATCAACGAGCGCTTCCTGGCCCAGCAGGATGAAAACCCCTGGTCGCTGCAGATCAAGCGCCACGATCAGGTCTCGGTCGTCACCTGGCCGTTCAACCCGCTGGATGCACAAGGGTGGCACGGGGACTTGTGCGTGGTGCGCCTCAACTGGCGGGATATCCGCCCGCTGATGAGCCACCGCTACCACCTGCCTCCCTCGGCCCACACCACCTTCGTGGCGAACCGTTTTGTGATCTGCACCTTCGTGCCGCGTCCCATCGAGAGCGACCCTGGCGCCCTGCGGGTGCCCTTCTACCACAGCAACGACGACTTCGACGAGGTGCTCTTCTACCACGCCGGGGACTTCTTCAGCCGGGACAACATCAAGCGGGGCATGGTCACCTTCCACCCTGCCGGCTTCACCCACGGCCCCCATCCCAAGGCCTTTGCGGCGGGACTGGCTCATGCCAAGACCTTCACCGACGAGGTGGCGGTGATGCTCGACACCCGTGATGCCCTGGCCGTCGGCCCGATCTGCGAAGGGGTCGAACACCCCGGTTATGTCACCAGCTGGCAGCGTCCAGAGACGCTCGGCAAATAAGGAATTCGATATGAAACTGGCAACCCTGAACAATGGCAAGCGCGACGGCGCCCTGGTGGTGGTGAGCCGCGATCTGGCGCGCGCCGTCCACGTGACGACCATTGCCCCGACTCTGCAGTCGGCCCTCGACCAGTGGGGCGAAGTGGCGCCGCAATTGGCGAAGGTTTATCAGCGACTCAACGAGGGCGCCTGCCCCGACGCCTTCCCCTTCGATGAGGAGGCGTGCCTCTCCCCGCTGCCTCGCGCCTACCAGTGGATTGACGGCAGTGCCTACGTCAATCACGTGGAGCTGGTGCGCAAGGCCCGCGGCGCCGACATGCCAGAAAGCTTCTGGCACGATCCCCTGATGTATCAGGGAGGCTCTGACAGCTTCCTGCCGCCCCGTGGCCCCATCGTGATGGGCTCCGAGGAGTGGGGCATCGACTTCGAGTCGGAAGTGGCCGTTATCACCGACGATGTGCCCATGGGGACCCGTTCGCAGGGGGCGGCGAGCCACATCAAGCTCTTGATGCTGGTCAACGACGTGAGCCTGCGCAACCTCATTCCAGGGGAGCTTGCCAAGGGCTTTGGCTTCTTCCAGTCCAAGCCCTCCAGCAGCTTCTCGCCGGTGGCCATCACCCCGGACGAGCTGGGGGATGACTGGCGCGATGGCAAGGTCCACCTGCCCCTGGTGACCCACCTCAACGGCGCCCTGTTCGGGCAGCCCGACGCCGGGGTGGACATGACCTTCAACTTTGATGAGCTGATTGCCCATGCCGCCAAGACAAGGCCGCTCGGGGCGGGCTGCATCATCGGCTCGGGCACCGTCTCCAACTACGACAGAAGCCGGGGATCCTCCTGCCTTGCCGAGCGGCGGATGCTGGAAATTATCGAGTCAGGTCAAGCCACTACACCCTTTCTGCGCTTTGGTGATACAGTGTCCATCGCGATGCAGGATCGCAACGGGATGAGTCTGTTTGGCACCATTTTGCAGCGGGTCACGCAAGCAACGGCCGAGCGGGCGAGCTAGGAGAGCCCGACCCCTGGAGGGGCGGGCGACACGGCAGGTGGCAGACACCTGCCACCACAGGGACACACTATGCTGCAGTTGTTTGGATATTGGCGCTCATCGGCCAGCTTTCGCGTGCGTTTGGTACTGCAACTCAAGGGGCTCGATTATGAGCAGCACCCGGTCAACTTGCGGCAGGGTGAGCAGAAGGAGAAGGCCTACCGCCGGGTCAATCCCCAGGGACTGGTGCCGTTTCTCGTGGACGATGACGTGCATCTGGGTCAGTCGGTGGCCATCATGGAGTACCTCGACGAGACCTATCCCGCCTACCCCCTGATGCCCTCCGCCCCCATCGAACGTGCCCGGGTGCGCCAGATAGTCAACATGATCGCCTGTGACACCCACCCCCTCAACAACCTGCGCGTGCTGCACTACCTGGAGCAGGAGTTGGGGCAGAGCAAGATGGCGCGGGATGCCTGGTATCGCCACTGGATAGACGAGACCTTTACCGCGCTGGAGCAGCTTCTCATGACCACCGCCGGCATCTATTGCGTGGGCAACGAGGTCACCCTGGCGGACTGCATGCTGGTGCCCCAGGTCTACAATGCCCGCCGCTTTGACATGACCCTGGATGACTACCCCACCATTGCGCGCATCGTCGCCAACTGCGAGCAGTTGCAGGCCTTTATCAAGGCCGCCCCCGCCAATCAGCCGGATGCCCAGCCCTGAAGCTGTGCAGACCGGGCCAGCGCGTTGGCCCGGTCTGCCGTCTCTTTCCTTGCCCGGGTTATCTTGCTCGCCTCAGGGCGTGCCATTGGCCCCATAGCGTTGAAACCCCGGCCGCTCTTTTAGTCGCTGGTAGTAGTCGTCCACGGCGGGTAGCGACGGGCGATCATAGGGCGTTTCCAGCCAGCGGTTGACTGACAGCCCGATGGGAATGTCTGCCAGCGAGAAGTGCGGACCGGCCACATATCCTCTGGTTGTTTGAAGCTGTCTCTCCAGGATCTCCATGCAGTGAGACCACTGCAGGCAAGCTGCGTGAAGGGCCTGATGGTCTTGATGCTGCGGGGAGCGCCTCACCAGCGACAGGAAGGCGTAGCGCCAGGCGGTGTTCAAGTCCGATGCCTGCCAGTCAATCCATTGATCGACCCTGGCCCTGGCTCTCGCCTCGGCGGGATAGAGTGCATTGGCACCATGGCGCGTCGCCAGGTAGCGGATGATGGTGTTCGACTCCCACAGCGTAAAATCCTCATCCTGAATGACGGGCACCATGGCATTGGGGTTGAGCGCCAGAAACGCCGGGGTGTCCGTGGGTTTGAAGCCGGATCCCCACTCCTCCAGCTCGAAGGGGAGGGCCAGTTCGGCGCAGGTCCACAGTACCTTGCGCACATTGATTGACGATGCCTTGCCCAGTATTCGCAACATCTTTTTCGTCCTTGTCCGAGGTGATGGATGGCCTGTTTGTCGCAGACATGCCACTTCCCTGTTTGCGTAGCCATCAAGGCCCTGCACTGTCACTGACCGTGCGGGGCCCTGTTTTATTGACTGGTGAGTCAGCCGTGGGTGGTCCTGGGCTGGAAAAAGGCGATAAATTTGCCGAGTTTCTCCCCGTCGTAACTCTTCCCCTTCTCCAGCAGCCCGGTGTTGAAGGACTCGAGCAGCCTGCCCCTGGCATCCAGCACGTAGAAGTGGGGGACCCCCAGATACTCGGGATAGGCTTTCAGGAAGGATTCATTCTTGTTCTGCTCGCTGACGTTCACCTTGACCACCACGAAGGTGCGGTTGAGCTGGCCGGCGAGATCGGGTTCCCGGTCCAGAAAGCGGTTCATCTCCTGGCACCAACTGCACCATTCGCCCCCCACCAGCAACAGGACTCTCTTGCCCTCGGCACTGGCCTTGGCGGTAGCGGCGGCGAGATCGCGGGCCGGATCCCGCGTCTCGTCATAACCCTGGCTGTAATCGGGCAGGCTCTGACTCCAGAGGTGGTCGCCCGCGCAGGCGGCGCCATTGAAAAGGAGGGTGCCCAGTATCAGGGGCAGTAACAGTCGTTTCATGGTCTCTTCCTTGTGTCGTTATCTTTGCTTCCAGGCGCAGACAATGTGACACGAGGCGTTTCCTGCGCCAAGCCGCAAACAGGGAAGGGGAAGGCAAAAAGCGGCAATGGAATGGCAGAAAACAACAAAGCCCCTCGAGAGGGGCTTTGTATTCAGGTCAGGGGCGATCAGTAACCCTGCTGGTGGACGTCCATCACGGCGCGACCGGAGGGGTCGGCCATCTCCTTGAACTTGGCATCCCATTCGAGCGCGGTCGGGGTGGAGCAGGCGACCGACTTGCCGTAGGGCACAGTACGGGCGGCGGACTCCAGCGGGAAGTGCTCGTCAAAGATGGCGCGGTAGTAGTACGCCTCCTTGGTGAGCGGGGTATTGACGGGGAAGCGGAAGGCCGCGGCCTCGAACATCTGATCCGTCACCTCTTCCTCGACCATGGCTTTCAGGCTGTCAATCCAGGAGTAGCCCACACCGTCGGAGAACTGCTCCTTCTGGCGCCACGCCACTTCGTGGGGCAGCAGATCCTCGAAGGCTTCCCGCAGGATGTGCTTCTCGATCTTGCCCTTGCCGCACATCTTGTCGGCGGGATTGAGGCGCATCGCCACGTCCATGAACTCCTTGTCGAGGAAGGGCACGCGGCCTTCCACGCCCCAGGCGGCCATGGACTTGTTGGCCCGCAGGCAGTCATAGAGGTGCAGGGAGGCCAGCTTGCGCACGTTCTCCTCGTGGAACTCACGGGCGTTGGGGGCCTTGTGGAAGTAGAGGTAGCCGCCGAACAGCTCGTCGGAGCCCTCTCCCGACAGCACCATCTTGATGCCCATCGCCTTGATGTAGCGGGCCATCAGATACATGGGCGTGGAGGCGCGGATGGTGGTGACGTCATAGGTCTCGAGGTGATAGATGACGTCCCGCAGGGCATCCAGTCCTTCCTGCACGGTGAAGTGGATCTGGTGGTGGATGGTGCCCAGGTGATCGGCCACCTTGCGGGCGGCTGCGAGATCCGGCGACCCTTCCAGGCCGACGGCGAAGGAGTGCAGCTGGGGCCACCAGGCTTCGCTCTTGCCATCGTCTTCCACCCGGCGGGCGGCATAGAGCTTGGTGATGGCGGAGATGACGGACGAATCCAGACCACCGGAGAGCAGCACGCCATAGGGCACGTCGCACATCAGCTGGCGCTTGACCGCCGCTTCCAGGGCCGCTTTGAGCTCGGCCTTGTCGCTGACGTTGTGCTCGACCGGCGCGTATTCCATCCAGTCCCGTTTGTACCAAGTTTTAAGCTCGCCATCCTTGCTCCACAGGTAGTGTCCCGGCGGGAAGGTCTCGACGCTCTTGCACACCGGCACCAGCGCCTTCATCTCGGAGGCGACATAGAAGTTGCCGTGTTCGTCGCGGCCGGTATAGAGGGGGATGATCCCCATGTGGTCGCGACCAATCAGGTAGGCATCCTGCTCGGCGTCATAGAGGATGAAGGCGAAGATGCCGTTCAGATCGTCCAAAAACGCCGGGCCTTTCTCCTTGTAGAGGGCCAGCAACACTTCACAGTCGGAGTGGGTCTGGAACTGGAAGTCGACCTTGAGGTTCTTCTCCAGCTCCTTGTGGTTGTAGATCTCGCCGTTGACGGCCAATACGTGCGTGCGCTCGGGGTTGTAGAGAGGCTGTGCGCCGTTGCCCGGATCGACGATGGCCAGGCGCTCGTGCACCAGGATGGCCTTGTCGGAGCTGTAGACGCCGGACCAGTCAGGCCCGCGGTGACGCAGTCGCTTGGACATCTCCAGGGCCGATTTGCGCAGAGCACTGGCGTCGGTCTTGATGTCCAGAATGCCGAAAATAGAACACATTGGCGGTAATCCTCTTGATTTTTATATGAGCCCCCCACGTTTGGGCTCGAAATTCCATTTACATTCCTCGCCAATCACAATGCCTAGCGGAAAACCCTTTTGCAAGCGGGAAAACCGCAGAAAATCATGCCGTAAGCGTCAAGTTGCGCAGGGGATGGCGGCCGTCCGGCCGCCTGAAGAGAGAGGGTCAGGGTTGACGTGCGCGTCAAGTCGCGGCGGGTTCGAAGATCACATAGAGCTTGCGGCAAGGGGTGAGGGTCTCCCACTGCCCGACAAAACCGGCGGGAATGACGAACTGATCGCCGGGCTTGAGGTGCAGCCGGCCGCCCTGCTCGTCGTGGATCACCGCCTCCCCTTCCAGCATCTGGCAGTATTCGTGTTCGGTATAGTGAACGGCCCAGCAGCCCGGCTCGCAAGCCCAGAAGCCCACGTGAAACTGCTGGCTCGGGTCGGAGTAGTGGTTCCATGCCGTCTGGCTCGGCGTTCCGGCCCTGATGCGCTCGGGGGCTGGCATCATCGGGGTGGGGGAGACAGTGTGCTTGTCCAGCAGGATCCAGTCGTTCAGGCTCTTCATGGTGCGTCCTTGAGTGGCGAAGGAGCATCCTGCTCCCGTTTAGTTTGTTTAACGATGTTGCGCTTACGTTAAACGAAACGGGCCCCCTTTGCCAAGGGGGCCCGTGCAGGCTGAAGGCTACCGGAAAGGCGGCACCCGGGATCAGACGATGTCGATGTCCACCACGGAGTCGAAGATGTGGTTCGGCCTGAACGGCATGCGATCGATGTCCGCCACCTTGCTCACCCCGGAGAGCACCAGCACCGTCTCGAGACCGGCCTGGAAGCCTGCCAGGATGTCGGTGCGCAGGTTGTCGCCGATGATGATGGTGTCGTCGGAGTGGGCCTCCATCCGGTTGAGAGCCGCGCGAATGATCCAGGCGCTCGGCTTGCCGACATAGAAGGGCTTCTTGCCGGTCATCCGCTCGATGGGGGCACACAGGGCGCCGCAGGCCGGGTACATCAGGGGGCCGTGGGTATCGGGGTTGGTGGCGATGAAGCGGGCCCCCTGATCCACGAACTTGGCGCCCTGCTGCATCATGGTCCAGTTGTAGTTGCGGGTCTCCCCCACCACCACGAAGTCCGGGTCGATATCGGTAATGGTGAAGCCGGCCTTGTAGAGCTCGTGGGTCAGGGCCCCTTCACCAATCACATAGGCCTTCTTGCCATCCTGGCGCTTGAGAAAGTCGGCGGTGCCCATGGCGGAGGTGTAGAAGCACTCCTCGGGCACCTCTATTCCGGCGGAGCGGAAGCGGTTTTGCAGATCTTTCTGGGTCTGGGCCGGGTAGTTGGTGAGGAACAGGAGCTTGCTGCCCTGCTCCAGCAGGCGGTGGACGAAGCGGTCGGCGCCGGGAATGAGATCGTTGTTGTGCAGGATGACGCCGTCAATGTCACAGATGACGTTTTTCTTCATGAATTCTCCTTGTAGGGCGCAAGAGCGGGGACAGGGCATCCCTCTGTTCGTCTCTTCAATCGGTTATGGTTTTTGTGCCGCCATTATAAGGCCCTTTGATGACAAGTCTCCTCCGGCGGGCCAGATGGGTGCACAATGAAGGCGAAGGGAGGGCGCCGCCCCGGTGGTGCCCGCACGGAGTCTGACGATGGAGCCGTCATCATGGAGCACTTAATTGCCGACTTGCCCAAGCTGGAACTGCACCTGCATATCGAGGGGACCCTCGAACCCGAGCTGATGTTCGCCCTCGGCCAGCGCAACGGGGTGGCGCTGCCCTGGCCCGATGTTGGCAGCCTGCGCGCCGCCTATGAGTTCGACGGCCTGCAATCCTTCCTCGATCTCTACTACCTCGGTGCCAGCGTGCTCATCCACGAACAGGATTTCTTCGACCTCACCTGGGCCTATCTCGAGCGCTGCGTTGCCGATCACGTGGTGCACGTGGAGATCTTCTTCGACCCCCAGACCCACACCGCCCGCGGCGTGCCTTTTGCCACCGTGTTGGGGGGTATCGAGCGGGCGTTGCAGGCTGGGGAAGCAGCCTTTGGCATCAGCTGGCGGCTCATCATGAGCTTCCTGCGCCACCTGAGTGAAGAGGCGGCATTCGCCACCCTGGCAGAGGCCATGCCGCACCTGGCGCGCCTGCATGGGGTCGGCCTCGATTCGGGGGAGCGGGGCAACCCGCCCAGCAAGTTTGCCCGGGTCTTCGCTCGCTGCCGCGAGCTGGGGTTGCCTGTGGTGGCCCACGCGGGGGAGGAGGGACCTGCGGACTACATCTGGCAGGCGATCCGGGAGCTCGGGGTGCAGCGTATCGATCACGGGGTGCGCTGCGTCGAGGATCCCGCGCTGCTGAGCTATCTTGCCGACACACGGCTGCCCCTCACCGTCTGCCCCCTCTCCAACGTGCGGCTCAGGGTGTTTGACCAGATGGCCCAGCACAATGTGCTGATGCTGCTGGAGCAGGGGCTCTGCGTCACCGTGAACTCCGACGATCCCGCCTATTTCGGGGGATACCTGGGGGCCAACTTCCAGGCCCTGGCCGACGGGCTTGGCGCCAGCCAGGAGCAGCTGTGCCGCCTCAGTCTCAATGCCGTGGAGGCGAGCTGGCTGAGCCTTGCGGACAAGGTGCGCCTGACCCGGGACATTCGCCTCCATGCCGCCCTGCACGGGGTGAGCCTGCACTGAGCAGGCCGCTTTGCACACCTAGAATGCAGGAGGCCCGCCATGGCGGGCCTCTTTGTGCCATCGTTGGGCGGGTATCAACCCACCCTCACCAGATACTTTTCCCCTTGTCCCTCCTGCTTGACGCGGGTGAGCAGGGAGGGCAGGGCGTCGAAGTCGCCCACCACCAGCGGCGGCAGGGTCAGCTCGCCGCTCGCCATCTGCGCCATCATGGCGACACCGGCCGCCACCAGACGGCTCCACTGTTTATCCGAGCCAAAGGCGTGCTGGGCGCCGAGGGCAATCTCGTGCAACGAGTGGCAATGGCTAAAGGCGGGCAGCGGGTTGCGCGCGATGCGCCCGAGCACCGTCACCATGTGGCCGTAATAGCCAAGGGCAGGCAGCAAGGCTTCTGCCTGCTGGCTGGAGACCAGATCGATGATCCCCTCGAAGGGGTCACCGCCGTTGGCGGCCTGCAACTGGGCCAGCCAGTCGGGATCCAGATAGTCCGCCACCCCCTGCACGCCTAGCTGTTTGAGCCACTGGTGGTGGCGCGGGCTGGCGCTGGCAAAGACGCGGGCCCCCTGCTTAAGGGCAAGTTGCACCGCGAAGCGGCCGACACTGCTGCCAGCCCCCGTGATGAGCAGGGCCCCCCCGTGCAGGTGAGGCAGCTTGGCCAGCGCCTGCCAGGCGGTGAGGCCGGGGCAGGGGAGCGCGGCGGCCGCCTCGTCGCTCAGGGCATGGGGCACCGGCATCAGGGCGCGAGCCGGCACCAGGGTGTGGCGGGCAAAGCTGCCGCCGTGGCGCAGGTCGGTGTGATAGGCGACCCGGGTGCCGGGGCGCAGGTGGGTGACATTGGCCCCCAGTGCCACCAGGGTGCCCATGCCATCGACGCCGGGCACATGGCCTGGCTGCCAGTGGGGATGACCCTGTTCGATGAGTTTCCAGTCCACCGGATTGAAGGCGATGATCCGGTTGGCGACGAGGACCTCGTCGGGGCCGGGGGCGGGGAGCGTCTGCCGGGTGAGGGTGAGCTGGTCCGGTTCGCCGGGGGCGTGCCAGCACCAGGCCTGGGTATGGGTCATGGTGACTCCTTGGATGAGAGGGGTGGGTGCCTTGATTGAATTACATGGCGTAACAATGCCTTGAATTACTGTTGCACTGGCAAGACAACAAGGCGAGCCCCCTGTTGGAGGGCCCGCCCTGGAAGAGGTTCGGCGCCAGCCGCCTTATGCCCGCTCTGCCCCATAGACGGGGTAGTCCGTCAGCCCTTTCTCGCCGCCGCCAAACAGGGTGGCGGGATCATGGGGGGCGAACGGATGGCCGTGGCGCAGGCGGTTCGGCAAGTCGGGGTTGGCCACGAAGGGGCGACCGAAGCCAATCATGTCGGCCCAGCCCGCCTCGATGGCGGCGCGGGCGCGTTCCCCATCGTACTTGCCGGCGTAGATGAGGGTGTTGGGGAAGGCGTCGCGCAGCCCCTGCTTGAAGCTCTCCGCCATCAGGGGGGCGTCGTCCCAGTCCGCTTCGGCGACGTGCAGATAGACCACGCCGAGCTTGCCCAGCAGGCGCGCGGCGGCCAGATAGGTCTCCTGGGGGTTGGCATCCACGGTGCCGTTGAGGGTGGTGAGTGGCGCAAGGCGTACCCCGACCCGGTCGGGACCGATCTCGTCACAGACCGCCTCGGTCACCTCTTTGAGGAAACGCAGCCGGTTTTCGAGCGAACCGCCATAGCTGTCGGTGCGGGTATTGGACTCGGAGTCGAGGAACTGGTTGATGAGGTAGCCGTTGGCGGCGTGCAACTCGATGCCGTCAAAGCCCGCTTCCATGGCGTTGCGGGCGGCCCGGCGAAACTGCCCCACCACGGCGTCGATGTCGGCCTGGGCCATGGCGCGCGGGGTGACGGTCTCCACAAACCCCGGGGCATCGCTGCCGTTGTCGACGAACACCTTCACTCCCTTGGCCTGGATGGCGGAGGAGGAGAGGGGCTGGGCGCCGCCGATGTTGTCAGGATGGGTGACCCGGCCCACGTGCCAGAGCTGGGCGAACATGATGCCCCCCTCGGCGTGGACCGCGTCTGTTACCTGCTTCCAGCCTGCCACCTGCTCGGCGCTGTGGATGCCCGGCGTCCAGGCGTAGCCCTTGCCCAGGGGATCTATCTGGGTGCCTTCGCTGATGATGAGGCCGGCCCCGGCACGCTGGGCGTAGTAGGTCGCCATCATGGCGTTGGCCACGTCCCCGGGCTGGCTGGCGCGGGAGCGAGTCATGGGGGGCATGACGATGCGGTTGGCAAGGTGCAGCTGGCCGAGGCGAAGGGGGCAGAACAGGGGATCGTGGTGCATGATGGATTCCTCAATCTTTGGGAGTGAGGTGACTCTAGAGGGGATTGTTATTGTGAAAAAGAGGGGGTATTGCAGAAGAGAATTGCCGTTATCGCAGCAATGGCCCGGGAGGGGCCGGGCTCGCGCCAGAAAAAAGAGGGCCAAGGGCCCTCTCTTGCTGTGATTGCCGCCGATGATCAAGGGGAGAGTGGGGTAACCCGTACTCGCTCGATGCGCCGCTCGCTCACGGCCATGACCTCGAAGCGGAACTGGCCGAGGTGCAACTGCTGACCGACGTCGGGCAGGCTGCCGAAGTGGGAGAGCAACATGCCCGCCAGGGTCACGTACTCGTCGCTCTCGCTCACCAGCCCGTCGCAGTTCAGGGCCTGCTCCACCTGGTGGATGTTGGTGGTGCCGTGGATGAGCCAATGCTCGCCCTCGCGCACCACATCGGGGGTCTCGTCCTCGTCCGGCAGCTCGCCGACGATGGCCTCCAGCAGATCGTGGTTGGTGACCAGCCCCTGGATGACGCCAAACTCGTCCGCCACCAGAATGAGGCTGCCCCTGGCCTGGCGCAGCTCCGCCAGCAGCCGGATCACGTTGATGGTCTGGGGCACGATGACGGGCTCGTTCTGTCTGGCTAGTGCTGCCAGGGATTGCCCCTCGTTGAGGGCAAACAGCAGATCCCGAGCCTTGACCACCCCGATGATCTCGTCCAGCTCCCCGTCACAGACCGGGAACAGGCTGTGGGGGGCCCGTTGCAGCAGGGCGCGGATCTCGTCCTCGCTGTCGCTTACGTCGATCCACTCCATCTCGGAGCGCGGGGTCATGATGGTGCGAATGGAACGCTCGGCCAGCGACAGCACGCCGCTCACCATGTAACGCTCCTCTTCACCGAAACCAGGGGGCAGGGGCTGAGCCTGCACCTCTTCTTCGTCCTCCTGCGGGTGGGCTGAGCGTTTGTTCCCCCCCATCAGCTTGAAGATGGCGGCGGTGGTGCGCTCGCGCAGGGGCTGGCGCGCCTCATGGCGCAGGGCACTGCGCTGGGCGAGCTGGTTGAAGAACTCGATGAGCACCGAGAAGCCGATGGCCGCGTAGAGGTAGCCCTTCGGAATGTGGAAGCCGAAGCCCTCCGCCACCAGGCTGAAGCCGATCATCAAGAGGAAGCTCAGGCAGAGCACCACCACAGTGGGGTGGGCGTTGACGAAGCGGGTCAGGGGCTTGGAGGCGAGCACCATCACTACCATGGCGATGGTTACGGCTGCCATCATGACGCCGAGGTGATCCACCATGCCGACGGCGGTGATGATGGAGTCCAGGGAGAAGACCGCATCCAGCACCAGGATCTGGGCGATCACCACCCCGAACCCGGCATAGACGCCGGTGCCGCCTTGCTCCTCGGGCTTGGCCTCGAGTCGCTCATGCAGCTCGGAGGTGGCCTTGAACAGCAGGAAGAGGCCGCCTCCCATCAGGATGAGATCCCGACCGGAGAAGGGGTGATCCCAGATGTGCAGCAGAGGAGCCGTGAGGGTGACCAGCCATGACATGATGGTGAGCAGTCCCAGGCGCATCAGCAGGGCCAGGGAGAGACCGATGATGCGCGCCTTGTCCCGCTGGGCGGGGGGCAGTTTTTTCACCAGGATGGCGATGAAGACCAGGTTGTCGATCCCGAGAACGATTTCCAGGATGATCAGGGTAAGCAGACCGACCCAGATTGACGGGTCCAGCAAGAATTCCATGTGATTGACCTCAATGAAGACAGATGCAGTGAATCGTGGTCACGGCGTGGCCGTGGTGACGGAGACGATCGCTTCAGAGGCGTTGGTTGAGCAGGTACAGATAGGCTTTGATGGGAAAAGACGAAGGGCTACTTCGGGGATTGTCCATGATGGGCAATAAAACCTCGGGTCAAAAGTGAGCCCTGATGATAACGACTCGCCGCCATTTGGCAAGGGGCTGTCAGGGGGACGCGACGAGGGGATTGCCGACGGGAGAGGCAAGGGAAAGGGGCATTGATGCGCAGCCAAGTTTGACTGGAGATAAAAGAGCAACACATTGACACGATCACAAATATAGGTGCTGAACAAGGAAAATAAACGATCTGATACCAACAACCGGATTCATCAGGCTCATATATATCCATTATTTTTGTAATAATTTGTTTCAGGGGGAAATATTGCGGCTGTGTCATGGGAGAAAGAAGGAATAGAGGGGGTTATGGTGTTTGATATGGAGTTATTATTCTAAATTTAACTTGTTCGCCACCAACTAATTCACATGGATCATATATTCAGCGTATAAAAAGCAAGGAGGTCCAGGCCTCCTCGTTTGCGCTCACACGGGTTGTTTCAGGGGACGTTAACCCTGGTCGTCAGGTCAATTGCCGGTATAGGCCGCGCCCTGAACATGCCCCTTCTTGTCGCTTAGACAGGACCAGGGGGCATCGGCACCCGGCACCTTGATGGTGACGCCAACCCCGGCTTCCGAGTCCATCACGTCGATCACCTGGAGCTGCTGTTGTGCCACGTCTGTCTTGTCGGAGACCGCCTTGAGACAGGCTTTCTCTGCGGGACTGGCCTTGTGGGAAGTCGCAGCAGCAGGGGCTGCGGTGGAGACGGGATGACAGACGCCGGAGCCATTCTTGCTGTTGTAAGAGACGTCGTATTTCCCGTTGATGTTGCTGATGGAGAGAATGACTCCTGACCCCTTCACCTCGAAGAAGTCCTCACCGTACTCCTTGACCTTGGCCTCTTGGCCGTTGATATAGACGGGGCCCCCTTCATCGCTGTGAAACTGGATCTGGCCCGGGCACTCATAATTCAACTGGGGAATGGCAGCTTGTGCCGCACCGGTCATGATCAGCGTCATGACAGCAATGACTGTGTTTTTCATGGATATTGCCTCAACTGTATAATGATACGATGTTTGTTATTTTATTTTTCCGGTTAATAACAACTCCCTCTTTGGCATTCAATCACCGCCTCCCTGCACACAAATAAATAGCGGTGACACTTTCTTTTAGCAACGAATTTTTATTTGTTTGGTATGGGATGAAAATAAATCTTGATCCAACAGGGGTGGCAAACGTTTTTGTTTTTGGCGGGGGAGGAACACGGGTGGATGTCGTGGGACCAGAGGTCCGTTGAGCACACCCGCAGAGGGCAGAACACGGGGAGACTCGGGAGACGCGGGAGACACAGGAGAAAAGTGCAGAACAACCAACGCCGGAGTGGGGATCCCGGATGAGTCATCGCGCGGGGCTGCGCAGCCCCGCGCGTCATTCAGCGTGCAGTCCGGGTCAGAGCCAGCGTTTCTCGCGGGTGAAGCAGACCGACAGCCAGGCGTCTCCCAGGGTGTCGCCGAGGCGGGACCAGAGCTCCTGGCGCAGGGCATCCTGGCGCTCGACGGGCCACTCCTGGCCGGGGGCCACCAGGATGTTGAGCTCGAGATCGAAGCGGCGGCCGCTTTTTGCCAGGTGGCTGTAGCATTCGATGCCATGGCGCTGGCGCAGGGCCTCGATCTCGTGTTCGACTCGCTGCTTGACCTCTCCCTTGGGGGCGATCTTCAGCACCTCCCGCAGGTTGCGACCGAGCACCTTGATGGGGATGAGGGTGGCGCACAGGGCCAGCAGGGAGACCAGCATGGGGTCTATGTAGCGGTTGTAGTGGCCGTAACCCAGGGTATCGAGCCCGATGGCGACCAGAAAGCCGATGAGCAGGGTGGCGCTGAGCAGGGTATCCACCAGCCACTCCTTGGAGTCCACCCGCACCAGCTCGGAGTTGACCCGCTCGGCCACGTCGGCCTCGATGAGATAGAGGATGCTGCAGAAGAAGGTGGAGACGACGGCATAGATGAGGGCGTGGCCGAGATCGATCTCCCGTCCGCCCGCCAGCAGGGAGGTGATGCCGCCATAGAGGGCACCGAGGCAGAGCAGCAAAATGATGGCGCCGTTGATGACGTTGGCGATGGGTTCGAAATGGGCGTAGCCGTATTGGAAACGGGCGTCGGAGGGGCGGGTAACCAGGTAGGCGGTGATGAGCCCCAGGCCCGTCATGCCCATGCTGAACAGGGTGAAGATGCCGTCCAGCATGATGGCGTTGGAACCGACGAACAGACCATAGCCGATCCCGAAAATGGCAAAGGTGATGCAACCAAACAGCGACAGGGTCAGCGCCTGTTTTTCGGTGCGAATAAGCGTACTGATAACATGGCTGTAGTGAGCCATAAAAGTCCTCCTTTCAAATGGTGAAGATTGCGCGCGCAAGCGGTTTTCTAGCTGATATACTGCCCGTTCACATGTGAGCGGACTGGTTCGGACACCCGCAAAGAGGCAGGTCCGAACGGTCGTTGTCGCCGGAATGCCGGCATCAAGCAAAGGATGGGAACAAGGATTCATGATCCCGAGACTCGATTACCAGGACAGTTTGTCACCTACAACCCTGCAGTTTCTTGAGTTGCTGGCACGATCAGCATTTCGTGGTGATATCGAAAAGTCTTATGCAAGCCGGTTGGCGATGGCGACGGATAACAGCGTCTATCAGGTCGTACCTCAGGCGGTTCTCTATCCGCGCAGCGCGGATGACATAGCGGTGATGCTCAAGCTGGCCCAGGGGCCAGAGTACGCCACCTTGAGTTTCTTCCCTCGCGGCGGCGGTACCGGCACCAATGGCCAATCCTTGGGCGGCGGCATTATCGTCGATCTCTCGCGCCATATGAACCAGATCATGGAAATTAATCTGGAAGAGGGCTGGGTGCGGGCCCAGGCCGGGGTGGTCAAAGACCAGCTCAACGCCTATTTGAAGCCCCACGGCTACTTCTTCTCGCCGGATCTCTCCACCTCCAACCGGGCCACTTTGGGGGGCATGGTCAACACCGATGCCTCGGGGCAGGGGTCGCTGGTGTACGGCAAGACCTCGGATCACGTGCTCGGCCTCAAGGCCGTGCTGGAAAACGGCGATCTCATGGCCACCGAGCCGGTGACCGGCCAGCGTCTGGCGGACAAGCTGGCCCTCGAGACCCGTGAAGGGGAGATCTATCGCACCCTCTATCGCATCGGCCGCGAGCGGCGCGCCGACATCGAAGCCACCTTCCCCAAGCTCAACCGCTTTCTGACCGGTTACGATCTCAAGCACCTCTATCAGCCCGATACCGACACTCTGGATGTGAGCCGGGTGCTGTGCGGCTCGGAAGGCTCCTTGGGCTTCATCACCGAAGCCCGGCTCAACATCACCCCCATCCCGCGCTACCGCACACTCGTCAACGTCAAGTACGACAGCTTCCCCTCCGCGCTCAGAAACGCCCCCTTTATGGTACAGGCCCACGCCCTGTCGGTGGAGACGGTGGACTCCCGTGTGCTGGGACTGGCCCGCGCCGACATCATCTGGCACTCGGTGAAGGATCTCATCCAGGATGTGCCGGGCAAGGATCTGCAGGGGCTCAACATCGTCGAGTTTGCCGATACCGACGAGGCCGAACACAAGGCCAAGGTGGACGAGCTGTGCCGGCGCATCGACGCCCTGCTGGCCAGGGGGGAGGCGGGGATCATTGGCTATCAGGTGTGCGACCACCTGCCGAGCATCGAGACCATCTATGGCATGCGCAAGAAGTCGGTGGGGCTGCTCGGCAACGCCGAGGGGCGCAAAAAGCCGGTGGCCTTCACCGAAGACACCGCCGTGCCGCCGGAATCCCTGGCGGACTTCATCATGGAGTTTCGCGCCCTGCTGGACGCCCATGGCCTTGACTACGGCATGTTCGGCCACGTCGACGCCGGGGTGCTGCACGTGCGCCCGGCGCTGGACTTGTGCGATCCCGAGCAGGAGGTGCTGCTGCGGCGCATCTCCGATCAGGTGGTGGCGCTCACCGCCAAATACGGCGGCCTGATGTGGGGGGAGCACGGCAAGGGCTTTCGCTCCGAATACAGCCCCGCCTTCTTCGGCGAGCTGTGGGAAGAGCTGCAACGGGTCAAGGGGGCGTTCGATCCGGCCAACCGCATCAACCCGGGCAAGATCTGCATGCCTTATGGCAGCGGCGCTTCGCTTGTCTCGGTAGACGGGCCCAAGCGCGGCAAGTTCGACCGCCAGATCCCGATTGCCGTGCGCGAGAGCTATACCCGGGCCCTCGATTGCAACGGCAATGGCCTCTGCTTCACCTTCGAGACCGACTCCCCCATGTGCCCCTCGGTCAAGATCAGCCGCGACCGCCGTCACTCCCCCAAGGGGCGGGCTGGCCTGATGCGTGAATGGCTGCGCCAGTTGTCGGAGCAGGGCTTCGATCCCCTTGCCGAAGAGGTGGCGCTGCAAAGCGGGGGTCTGCGCTTCAAGCAGATCGTCGACAAGTTCCGCAATACGGTGGCCCGCGCCCGGGGCGAGTATGACTTCTCCCACGAGGTGATGGAGGCGATGGAGGGGTGCCTTGCGTGCAAGGCATGCACCAGCCAGTGCCCCATCAAGGTGGATGTGCCCACCTTCCGCGCCCGCTTCATGCAGCTCTATCACAGCCGATATCTGCGCGGCCCCAAGGATTACTTCGTGGGCACGGTAGAAAGCTATGCGCCCCTGCTGGCCAAGGCCCCCAAGCTGGTCAACTTCTTCCTCGAAAAAGAGTGGGCCCAGAAGGCGACCGAGAAGAGCATCGGCATGGTGGATGTGCCGCTGCTCTCCGTGCCGACCCTGGCCGAGGAGCTGCGGGATCACCGCGCCCGCTATTTCGATCTGCCGGGCCTCGAGGCCATGAGCCCCGAGCAGCGCCAAAAAGTGGTGCTCATCGTGCAGGATCCCTTCACCAGCTACTACGACGCCCCCGTGGTGCGTGACCTGGTGAAGCTGGCCAGCAAGCTGGGTTATCAGCCCTACCTGCTGCCGTTCAAACCCAACGGCAAGCCTCAGCACGTGAAGGGATTCCTGCGCGCCTTCGCCCGCACTGCTGCCAGCAGCGCCCAGTTCCTCAACAAGGTGGCGGCCCTCGGCATCCCCATGGTGGGGGTCGACCCCTCTCTGGTGCTCTGCTACCGGGACGAGTACGTGAAGGCGCTCGGCCCCGCCCGCGGTGACTTCCAGGTGCTGCTGCCCCAGGAGTGGCTGCTCTCCCTGCCTGCCGAGGCGCTGCCGCTGCGGGAAGAGGTTGGCACCGACCCCTGGTATCTGTTTGCCCACTGCACCGAGAAGACCGCCAAGCCCACCACCCACGGTGATTGGAGCACCCTGTTCGGCCGCTTCGGTGCACGTTTGCAGCCGGTGTCGGTGGGTTGCTGCGGCATGGCGGGCACCTATGGTCACGACGCCAAACAGGTGGAGAACTCCAAGGGGATCTACGGTCTGAGCTGGGCCGAGCCCCTGGCTCGCCTGCCGCAAGCCCGTTGTCTGGCCACCGGTTATTCGTGCCGCAGCCAGGTCAAGCGGATGGAGGGGGAGAAGCTCAAGCATCCGCTGCAGGCCCTGCTGGAACTGCTCTGATGCTCCACTTTCCCAAGGGATTCCGGGTGCCAAAGGCCTATCGGCACCCGCATTTTCTGTTGCTCCCCACCACGCCGTCCCAGGCCGTGGTGGAGTTTGTCGCCATCCTGCGCGAGCGGGAGCAGCTCCATCAGCTGTTTCGCCCGGACGATGTGTGGCCCTCCGCCAATTTCAGCCTGAGTCAGCACGAGGCCGACTTGGAGTGGCAGCACGCCGAGTTTCTGGCCAAGCGCTCCTTTGCCTATGGCCTCTGGAGCCCGGACAGGGAGCCCCGCTTCTGGGGCGGGGTTTACCTCTATCCGTCGGTGCTGCCGGAGGTGCAGGTGGAGCTCTTCTTCTGGAAGGTGGCCGAGGCGCCGCTCACCGATGCCGAACTGGAGGCCGAACTGCGCACCTGGCTCGGCAAGGTATGGCGCTGGTCCGAGCCGCGCCTGCCGGGGCGGGACGGCCCCTGGGCCGAGTGGCCAGGGGTGACCTATCCCTGGTGAGGATCAATCTCGATGCAAGATGCCCCGGCGTGGGCATCTTTTTTTTTGCGCCTTTTTCGCCGACACTGCTGGTTTGCCACTACAGCGCAGCGATAACCCGTTGATCACGCAAGGAGTCCGCTCACCATGAGTCAAGAAAGCAGCCCCATCTGGCGCAAACCCATGAGCCTGGAGGGGCTCAACGCCAGCTCCCGCAACACCCTGATGGCCCACCTCGACATCGTCTACAGCGCCTTTGGCCCCGACTGGCTGGAGGCCACCATGCCGGTGGATCATCGCACCCATCAGCCGCTCGGCATGCTGCACGGCGGCGCCTCCGTGGTGCTGGCGGAAACGCTGGGATCGCTTGCGGCCAACATGGCGGTGGGGGAGGAGAGTTATTGCGTGGGGCTGGAGGTCAATGCCAATCACTTACGGGCCAAGCGGGAAGGGGTGGTGACGGGGCGCTGCGCGC
The DNA here is from genome assembly GCF_040908015.1 of Aeromonas sp. R7-5. Taxonomy (NCBI): domain Bacteria; kingdom Pseudomonadati; phylum Pseudomonadota; class Gammaproteobacteria; order Aeromonadales; family Aeromonadaceae; genus Aeromonas; species Aeromonas sp. R7-5. Next base: position 80,761 of record NZ_JBFOCZ010000012.1, read on the forward strand.
CGCTGCATCTGGGGGCGACGACTCAGGTGTGGCAGATCGAGATTCGCGATGAACGTGGTCGTTTATTGTGCACCAGCCGATTGACCATGGCAGTGCTCAAGCACAAGCGGGACAAGGACTCTGGCGAAGCGTGATCCGCAATAACGCATCATGAGTGAAAAATAAGCAAGCCATAGTCGCGAGATCCCTCTATAATTGCCAACGTCTTGAGACACCTATCACATTTTTCAAGACAGCAGAACAAAGTGGCGCTATAATCGCCGCCTTTTTGCTATTCCGCGGTGTTAGCCGCCTGCCTTAATCTGGAAGAATCTATGTCTGATACCGAACAACTGCCCCTTTTTAGTGAGCTTGGACTGGCCGCGCCTGTATTGAAAGCGCTGCAGGACGTGGGCTATGAGCGCCCGTCCCCCATCCAGGCCGCAGCAATTCCCCACCTGATGGCGGGACACGATCTGCTGGGGCAGGCACAAACCGGTACAGGGAAGACCGCTGCTTTTGCCTTGCCTCTGTTGTCTCGTCTGGAAGCTGGTAACCGCAACACCCAGATCCTTGTGCTGGCCCCGACCCGTGAACTGGCCCTGCAGGTGGCAGAGGCGTGCCAACGCTATGCCCACCACATGCCCGATTTCCACGTGCTGCCCATCTACGGCGGCGCCTCCTACGAAACCCAGACCCGCGCCCTGCGCCGCGGTGCCCAGGTTGTCGTGGGTACCCCGGGCCGCGTGATGGACCTGATCCGTCGCAAGAACCTGGACCTCTCCGGTCTGAAAGCCCTGGTGCTGGATGAAGCGGACGAAATGCTGCGCATGGGCTTCATCGACGACGTGGACTGGATCATGGATCAGTGCCCGGCCGGTCGTCAGGTTGCCCTGTTCTCCGCCACCATGCCGGAGCAGATCCGTCGTGTTGCCCAGAAGCACCTGAAGCAGCCCAAAGAGATCAAGATCGCCTCCAAGACCGCGACAGCCACCACTATTCGTCAGCGTTACTGGCAGGTGACCGGTCTGCACAAGCTTGACGCCATGACCCGCCTGCTGGAAGTGGAATCCTACGAAGCCCTGCTGGTGTTCGTGCGTACCAAGAACGCCGCCGAAGAGCTGGCAGGCAAGCTGGCTGCCCGTGGTCACGCCTGTGAAGCGCTGCACGGTGACATCCCTCAGAAGCTGCGTGAGCGTACCGTTGACAAGCTGCGTCAGGGCCAGCTGGACATTCTGATCGCCACCGACGTGGTCGCCCGCGGTCTGGACGTTGAGCGCATCACCCACGTGGTGAACTACGACATTCCCTACGACACCGAATCCTACGTTCACCGTATCGGCCGTACCGGCCGTGCCGGTCGCAAGGGCGAAGCCATCCTGTTCGTGGCACCGCGCGAGCGCCGCATGCTGCGCGCCATCGAGCACGCCACCCGTCAGGCCATCGAACCGATGAAGATGCCGAGCACCGAGGACATCAACCAGCACCGTCTGGCCAAGTTCAAGGAGCGCATCCGCGAAACCATGATGGGTGAAGAGCTCGAGATCTACCACAACCTGGTGAACGAGCTGATCGAAGAAGACTCTGCCGATCCGCTGGAGCTGGCTGCCGCACTGGCCAAGCTGGTACAGGGCGATCAACCGCTGCTGCTGGATGACTCCATTCCGGATCCGGTGTTCAACGCTGGCAACGATCGCGGTGGCTTTGAGCGTCGTGAGTTCAACGACCGTGGCGGTCGTGACTTCGGTGACCGTGGCGATCGTCCGGCCCGTCGCATGCCGTCCCTCGAACCGCGTCCGCTGAAAGACAACCCGGACGTGGAGATGGAGCGCTACCGCGTCGACGTGGGCGCCCATCACGGCGTCAAGCCGGGCCAGATCGTGGGTGCCATCGCCAACGAGGCGAACATCGAGAGCCGCTTCATCGGCAACATCGACATCGCCGATGACTTCTCCACCGTCGATCTGCCCAAGGGCATGAGCGCCGAGGTGCTGGAAGTGATCAAGAAGGCCCGTGTCTGCCAGCGTCCGCTGCAGATCACCCGTTACACCGAAGTGCCGGCCGGCGGCAACACTGCTCCCCGTCCGCCCCGTGGTGATCGTCCGTTCCGTGGCGACCGTCCTTTCAACAAGGATCGCCGTCCCCAGGGTGACCGTCCCTTCAACAAGGATCGCCGTGAAGGCGGTTTCGACAAGGGTCGCAAATTCGGTGGCAACAAGCGCCGCGACAGCTAAACCCTGACTGCACTGATGAGAAGGCCGCTCCATGGAGCGGCCTTTTTTGTGTCTGTTTTTCAGATGCGTAGCGAAGACTGTCACCTTTTTCCGGCCGTGGCGGGCACCTGGCTTTATGAGGAGCCAGTGAAAAGAAAAATGGTGCAATCCATTTGCCTGGGGGTGGCGCCTGGTGTCATTCTTTGGGAAGCGATTGGGTACTTTTGGAAGGCGCAGAGATAGTTGCTGGTTGCAAACGACTGCGACTTTGGTCTGAAGGTGCATTCTGTTGTTTGCATATGAGTCAGCAGAGTGAGATGAATAAATAAACCGTATGACAGGGAGGTGCGTGATGGGCAAGTGGCTTGGCAAGGTGTTGCTGATATCTGGATGGCTTGTGTCGGGTATGGTGTTGGCGGAGGAGCCCTTCTTCAGAATTGCGGGGGCGGGGTGCTGCAATGGCAAGGGGGAGGTGGTGCTGACTCGTGCCGAGTTTGAGGCCTTGCCGCAGACGGAGGTTAAGACGGGGACGCCCTGGACCGAGGGGGAGCACCTCTATCGCGGGGTGTTGCTGCGGGACCTGGTCAGGATCTACGGTCTCAAGAGCCAGGAGGTCAAGGCCCTCGCGGTCAATGAATACTGGGCCGCACTGCCGCTGGAAGACGGGGAGAAGTACCCGGTGCTGGTGGCCGAGAAGCAGGATGGCAAGGCGCTGACCCTGCGCAACAAGGGGCCGCTCTGGGTCATTTATCCCCTCACCGACCATCCCGAACTCAACAAGGAGCTCTATCACAGCCGGATGGTGTGGCAGCTGACGGCGCTGGAGAGCAAATAAGATGCTGCGCGGCAAGTTCTTGAGCCTGATCCTGATGGTGACCACCTTTTTGGGGGTGACCCTCTGGTCGGTCTGGAACTATGACCGCGCGTTCAATGCGGTGACGCGCTACACCCAGCTCTCCGCCTGGGCACTGGCCCAGCTCGAGCTGGAGATCCACGCCTTCGAGGAGGGCTTGCAGCTCTATCGTGCCGGTGCCGCCAGCCGGGAGGAGATGAACAAGCGCTTTGACATTGCCTGGAACCGGCTCGATGTCTTCCTGCACGGGGAGGAGGCAAAGTCGGTCAGGGCCCGATTCGGTGCGGACAAGGCGGTCGGCAAGATCCTCGCTCTCTTCGAACGCTATGAGCAGGATGTGGTGCAAGGGGAGCCGAATTCCCCTGCACTCAAGATGTTCACGGCCGCGCTCGATGACGAGATGCGCGGGGTGCGGGACGTGATGGTGAAAAACTTCACCGGGCCCTCTGCCATCGCCCAGCGCGAGCTGCTCAACGAGTCGAAAACCCAGAACTTCTTCATCCTGGGATTTCTGATGCTGGCGACCATGGTGATGTTGATGGTGCTGTTTCGCGAAGTGCGTCGCCAGCATTTTCTGGCGTGGAACGACCCTCTCACCCGTCTCCCCAACCGGGCGGCGCTCATCAAGCACCTCCAGCAGTGGACCAGCCATCCCGGTCGGCGCAGCAGCATCACCGTCTGCCTCATGGATCTGGGGCATTTCAGGGAGGTCAATGACAGTCTGGGTTACGAAGTGGGGGACGCCTTGCTCAAACGGCTTGCGGCGCGGATCAAGGCCGCCTCTGGCCAGGGGATCTTCGTTGCCCGTACCGGCAGTGACGAGTTCACCCTCATCATCACCGGCACCATGCCCACCTATCTGCGCTTCCCGTTTCTGGAGCAACTGCGCAGCGAGCTGGCGGATCTGGTGTTTGCCGCCGATCCGGCGCACCGGGTCCGGGTCTTCATGGGCACCAGCCAGTACGTGAAACCGGATCATTCACCGGAAGAGATGCTGCTGTTTGCCGATATCGCCCTCGACAGCGCCAAGCGCAAACGGCTGAATCGCAATGTGCTCTTCTCCAGCAGCATGTATCAGCACTATCAGCGCAAACGCCGGCTGTCGACCGAGCTGCGGGAGCTTATCCACTGCCCGCAATGCCCGCAACTGGCCCTTTACTATCAGCCCATCGTGCGCGGCCAGAGTGTGGTGAGGCTGGGGGCGGAGGCGCTGATACGCTGGCATCATCCGGAATATGGCTTTATTGCCCCCCTCGACATCATCTCGCTGGCAGAAGAGAACGGGTTGGGCGAGGCGCTCGGGGGCTGGATCATCCGGCGCATGCAGATCGACCTGTCCGGCTTCCCGAAGGAGGTGCTAGCACCGCTCGAGATCTCCATCAACCTCTCCAACTCCATGTTCAACATGGGGTTGGCCAGGGAGATTGAAGAGAAGATGGGTGATGGTCCGTTGGGATTGCACCAGTTGATAGTGGAGCTGACCGAAACCATCGCCCTTGATGACATCGCCCTGAGCAAGCAGATCATTCACTCCCTGCGCCAGATTGGGGTGCGGGTGGCCCTCGATGACTTCGGGACCGGCTGGTCCTCGTTCTCTTACCTGCGTGAACTCTATTTCGACAAGCTCAAGATCGACAGATCCTTTATCACCGCGATCGACAGTGACACCCGGCAGGCGCTCTTCGTCGAAACCATCACCACCCTCTCTCATCAGTTGGGGGTGCGCGTCGTGGCGGAAGGGGTGGAAAACAGCGATGAGCTCAAGGCGGTGCTCACCATAGGGGTGGATGAGATCCAGGGTTATTTCTACTCGCGTCCCTTGCCGCTGCTGGAGTTCATGCAGTTCTGTCACCGCTATTTCGCCCACAGCGCCGCCATTCAGGAAGTGGCACTGGGGTAGCCTTGGGGCAATCGAGCCCCTGTAGCCTTGTCTTCGAGTCCCTCTGTTCGATTGTTCCTGGTTGATATTTCATCCCGACACCTTTCTCCCATGGCAGGAGCGCCCATGACGTGGCTTTATTGTGCCTCCTGCCAGAACGAGGGTGCGAGAGGGCATGCCCGGTGCTACCTTGTGCCACGAACAGTGCCACAGGGCAGAGGAGCCATAAATGGATCGCTTGGGGGTGATGGAGGTGTTCGTGCTGGCGGTGGAGACCGGCTCGTTTTCGGCGGTGGCCCGCCGACTGGGGATGGGGCAACCCACGGTTTCCAGATTGATTGCCCAGCTTGAGGCGCACCTTGGCAGCCGCCTGTTGCTGCGTTCGACCCGGGGGCTGGCGCCCACCGAGGCCGGAGAGGCCTACTATCTGCGGGCGAGAGAGATCCTGGCTCAGGTCAACGAGGCCGATGCCATGGTGCAGCAATGCCGGGCGGGCCTGAGCGGGCGTCTGCGGGTGAGCGCTCCCGTCACCTTCGCCCGCCTGCATATCATTCCCCATCTTGCCGGTTTTCTGGCGGCTCACCCGGGACTGGATCTGGAGATCCTGCTGGATGACGGCAATGTGGATCTCATTTCGGCGGGCATCGAGGTGGCTCTGCGGATCGGCAAACAGGCCGACTCGTCGCTGGTCGCCCGCTGCCTCGCCCGAAGCGACATGCGGGTGTTGGCGACGCCGGCCTATCTGGCCGCCAAAGGAGAGCCTGAGACCCCTCAGGCTCTGCAACAGCATGATCTGGTGCTTTACAGTCCACGGCCCGGAGTGGGGCAGCAGTGGCGATTTCGCCGTGGCGTCGAAGAGAAGGTGGTTTCCGGAGAAGGCAGGCTGACGGTCTCGGCGGCCGAAGGCATGCGCGCCGCCGTGCTGGCAGGACTGGGGCTCGGTATCGCCTCGGAGTGGATGTTTGCCCCCGAGCTTGCCCGCGGCGAGGTGGTGGCGGTGCTGCCCGAGTGGCAACTGCCCATGCAGGAGCTCTGGACCCTGCTCCCGGCAGGTCGCCAGCCTGGTGCCAAGGCGAGCGCCTTTCTGGCATTCGTGACCGGCCTGCCCGGGGTGGGGCATGCACCAGCGGAATAACTGTTATGGTCCCCACCGCTCTACTGGTGGCGACGCTCCCCGGGTAGGCTGTGCGCATGGGGCCCGTGTCCTGGCGGGAGCCCTTCTACCACGAGGAGAAGATCATGAGTACATCGCCTTCTGCCGGAGGGGCCGCAACCCCCGGCCCCTCCCTGCTCTTCGCCATGGCCCTGTCATGCGGCCTGGCAGTTGCAAACATCTACTACAACCAGCCCATGCTGGCGGTGATGGCGCAGGACTTTCCCGGGCACTCGGGCATGCCATTGATCGCCATGCTGACCCAGCTCGGCTATGCCATGGGTCTGCTTTTGCTGGTGCCGCTTGGCGATGTAGTCGAGCGCCGCTGGCTTATTCCGGGGCAGTTTGCACTGATCGCGCTGGCTTCCCTGCTGGCGGCCACGGCCACGAGTGCCACCACCTTGATGCTGGCCTCAGTCCTGCTCGGCATCGGGGCCACGGCGGCCCAGCAGATAGTCCCGGTGGCGGCGACCCTGGCAGATCCCACCCGCCGTGGTGCCGTGGTCGGCAGCGTGATGAGCGGCCTGCTGGCCGGAATACTGCTCAGCCGCACCGTCGCCGGCCTGGTCACCGCTTATGGCAGTTGGCGCGCCATGTTCTGGCTGGCCATTCCCCTGGCCCTGTCGGGGGCCCTGCTGATGGCCAGGATGATACCGCCCGGATTGCCGCGCTCTCCCCTCGGTTATGGCCGTCTGCTTCACTCTCTGGTCGGTCTGTGGCGCGAGGAGCCCGCCTTGCGCCGCGCGACCCTGACCCAGGCCTTGCTGTTTGCCTCCTTCAGCGCCTTCTGGACCGTGCTGGCGTTCTACCTGGCCGAACCTGCCTATGGGTTGGGGGCCGACATGGCGGGTCTGTTCGGCGTCATCGGGGTGGCTGGGGTGATGGCGGCCCCTCTGGCAGGCCGGATGGCGGATCGGTTGGGGGCCAGACCAGTGGTATTGGCCGGTGCCGTGCTGGTGGTGCTTGCCTGGATCTGCTTCGAGCTGTGGCTCTCTCTGGCCGGGCTGGCGTGCGGGGTCATCTTGCTGGATCTCGGCGTGCAGAGCGCACTCATCGCCCATCAGCAGCGCATCTATGGTCTGAGACCTGAGGCCAGGGGGCGCATCAATACCCTCTTCATGACCGGCATGTTCCTGGGGGGAACCCTCGGCTCCAGCCTGGGGATGCTGGTCTGGCAACAGGGACACTGGCTCGGGGTGGGAGCAGCCGGCATGGGGTTGGCCCTGGTGGCCTGTCTCTGCGCCCTGGCCGGCAGGCGGGGGCTGCAACCGGCCATCTGAGGCATGTGCAAGACAAGAAAGGCGACCCCGGAGTCGCCTTTTGTCTGTCTGCTCGGGATGGATTCAGAGCACCATGGCGGCAATCCAGCCGAAGATCACCAGGGGGATGTTGTAGTGGATGAAGGTTGGCACCACGCTGTCCCAGATGTGGTCGTGCTGACCGTCCGCATTGAGGCCCGATGTGGGGCCGAGCGTCGAGTCGGAGGCGGGGGAACCCGCGTCCCCCAGCGCGCCCGCGGTGCCCACCAGGGCGATGGTCGCCATGGGCGAGAAGCCGAGGTGGATGCACAGGGGCACATAGATGGTGGCGATGATGGGCACGGTGGAGAAGGAGGAGCCGATCCCCATGGTGATGAGCAGGCCCACCAGCAGCATCAGGAAGGCCGCCAGTCCCTTGTGACCTGCCATCATGCTGGAGACGGACTGCACCAGACTCTCCACCCCGTGGGTCTCCTTCATGACGGCGGCGAAGCCTGCGGCCGAGATCATGATAAAGCCGATGAGGGACATCATGCGCACACCCTGGGTGAAGGCATCCTGGCTCTCGCGGAATTTGATGACGCCGCCGCAGGTGAAGATGATGAAGCCTGCGAGCGCCCCCAGCACGATGCTGTTGGTCATCAGTTGCAGACCGAGTGCCACGGCGATGGCCAGCAGGGCGACCCAGATGTGGTTGAGATTGAGCTCGACCGTCTCGGGTTCGGCGGCCAGGATCTTCTCCAGATCATACTGACGAGGCTTGCGGTAGCTGAAGAAGACGGCGATGAGCAGGCCGAGGAACATGCCGAATACCGGGATGGCCATCGCCAGGGGCAGTTGGCTGAATTCCACCGGTACGCCGTTGTCGACGAGATTCTTGGCCAGGATGTTGTTCAGGAAGATGCCGCCAAAGCCCACCGGCAGCAGCATGTAGGTTGCGGTCAGGCCGAAGGTGATGACGCAGGCCACCTGACGGCGGTCGATCTGCATCTGGGCCATGACATGCAGCAGCGGCGGGATCAGGATGGGAATGAAGGCGATGTGCACCGGGATCAGGTTCTGGGAGGAGATGGAGACCGCGAGCACCGAGGTGAGCAGCAGGCTCTTGACCCAGAGAATGCGGGTGCTGCTGGCATCCTTGCCGAGCTGGTTGATGACCTTGCGGGCCAGCAGATCGGTGATGCCGGAGCGGGAGATGGCCACCGCGAAAGCCCCCAGCATGGCGTAGGAGAGGGCGATTTCTGCACCGCCGCCCAGGCCGCCGGTGAAGGTGCTGAGGGTCTGCTCGAGGGAGAGTCCGCCGAGCAGGCCACCCACGATGGCACCGATGGCGAGGGAGACCACCACATTGATCCGCAGCAGGCTGAGCACCAGCATCAGCGCCACCGCGATAACAACAGGATTCATTTGATTTCCTTATGGATTGTGTTGCTGTCAGTCGTGTGAAAGCCAGCTAGTTTGCGAAAAACAGGCTAAATGTCGAGAAAAAAATCGGCAGATCCCGGCCAAGGGACGCATCTTCTGCTGGAGGTGAACGGGAACCGGGAAAATGGCCCTTCTTCGTTGCCCAGACAGGTCCCCTCATGCAGACAGGCTGCCATGGGCAGCCTGTCTGGGCAGGGGCTGGGAGTGTTCAGCCCTCGTCTTCGGTGTCCGTCGTTTCATCCGGGTTGGCCAGAGGCCAGCCTCCCAGGCTCTTCCAGCGATTGACGATGTGGCAGAAGAGCTCTGTGGTGCGCTCGGTGTCGTAGAGGGCCGAGTGGGCCTCTTTGTTGTCAAAGGGGATATTGGCGCTCTGACAGGCCTTGGCCAGCACCGTCTGTCCCAGGGCAAGACCCGAGAGGGCGGCGGTGTCGAAGGTGGCGAAGGGGTGGAACGGATTGCGCTTGAGGCCGGCCCGCTCGGCGGCGGCCATCACGAAGCCGTGGTCGAAGGTGGCGTTGTGGGCCACTATGATGGCGCGACCACAATCCTGCTCCTTCATGCCCTTGCGCACCCCCTTGAAGATCTCGGTGAGTGCTTCCTTCTCGTCCACCGCGCCCCGCAGCGGGTTGAAGGGGTCGATGCCGGTGAACTCCAGCGCCGCTTTCTCCAGATTGGCGCCCTCAAAGGGCTGGACATGAAAATGGAAGATCTGGTCAGGGACGAGCCAGCCCTGCTCATCCATCTTGAGGGTGTGGGCGGCTATTTCCAGCAGGGCATCGGTCTTGGCATTGAATCCGGCGGTTTCAACATCGATGACGACGGGGTAAAAGCCGCGAAAACGGCCCTTGAGGGTGTGAACGGCGTCGGTCATGGTATCTCGGTCGGCGTGAAAGGAGGCGGCATTATGGCAAAAAAGCGTGCCCTTGTCCCTTATCTGCCGCCATGGGACGGCAAGAGGACCATTTTGAAACACCTGTGCTTATAATGGGCGACGTCAACCATGGAGGGAGAGGACGATGAAGAAGCTGGGATTGGCACACAAGATGATGTTGGTGGTCTGTCTGCCGCTGTTGGCCCTGCTGTTTTTCTCCGGCCGGTACGTCTATGAACGTTATCGGGTCGAACAGGAGATGAGCGGGGCCTTGGTCGCGCTGGCGGTGGTGAAGGAGGCGGCGCAGCTGGCCCATGAGCTGCAACGGGAGCGCGGCATGTCGGCCGGTTTCCTCGGCTCTGGCGGCAACAAGTTTCGCGATGCGCTGCCTGCCCAGCGCAAGGTGGTGGACAGCCTGTTGCAGCGTTTTCATCAGGATCCTGCCTTGCTGGCGCTGACGGAGGTGCAGCAGGGAGTGGCCGGACTCACCGCCATGCGTGAGCGGGTCAGCGCCCTGGGGGTCGAGGTGGCGGAACAGGTCGGCTTCTATACCCGCCTCGTGACCGCCTTGCTGGCGGTGGTGGACAAGATAAGCGTCGACAGCATGGATGCCACCATCGCCCTGCAGACCAATGCCTACGCCGCCTTCCTGCAGAGCAAGGAGCGTGCGGGGCTGGAGCGGGCAACCTTAAGCAACGTGTTTGGCCGTGACAGCTTCACGCCTGCGCTGTTGCAGCAGTTCATCTCCCTGCTGGCGGCCCAGAACACCTATCTCGAACGTTTCCAGGCGGTGGCGAGTCCAGCCCAGCGTCAGTTGCTGAACGACAGCCTCGCCTCACCCGTGGTGGCCAAGGTGGCCGCCATGGAGAAACTGGCCCTGGACAAGGCGGCAAGCGGCGGTTTTGGTGTCGATGCGGAGGCCTGGTTTGCCTTGAGTACCGACAAGATAGGCCTGCTCAAGGAGATAGAAGACAGCCTCTATCAACAGCTCTTCGAGCGGGTTGAACAGATGCGGGTCGGGAGTGCCAGTGACTTCTGGTGGGGGGCGGCTGGCGTGTTGCTGTGCATCGTCCTGACCACCTTCGTCTGCTGGCGGGTGGTGCGGGATCTGCATCTGGGCTTCATGGCCCTGCACCAGACCTTCAAGCGCCTGGTGCAGGAGAACGACCTGACCGTGCGGGTCGACTGGCGATCCGGGGATGAGCTGGGGGCCCTGGCGCGGGATCTGAACCATTTCCTCGGGCACCTGGAGAGTTTGCTGCTGGCTGTGCGCCACTCCTGTGACGTGCTGATACGCAGCGCCGCCAGCTCGGCCGAGGTCATTGCCGAGGTGAATGCCGGCGTAGTCAGGGGATGCGGGCAGGTGGATCTGGTGGCGACTGCCGCCACCGAGATGGCATCGACTGTCGCGGAGATTGCCCGTAACGCCACCCAGACCTCCCAGGCGACCCAGCAGGCCATCGGCCGGGCGAAGCAGGGTGACAAGGAGGTGGATCAGACCATCCACACCATCCAGCAGGTGGCGGGCACGCTGGTGGATACCCGGCACCTGGTGGACAGCCTGCATCGGGATACCGAGTCGGTGGGGGAGGCCCTGAGCCTCATCAAGCAGATCTCGGACAGAACCAACCTGCTGGCCCTCAATGCCGCCATCGAGGCGGCCCGTGCCGGTGAGTCCGGGCGCGGCTTTGCGGTGGTGGCCGACGAGGTGAGAGCGCTTGCCTCCCGTACCCAGCAGGCGGCGGATGACATAGAGCGGATGCTGGGCCGCTTGCGCCAGGGGGCCAACGAGGCGGTGGCTGCCATGCACACGGGCACCGAACAGGCCGGCCTTAGCGTGACGGAGGCCAAGCGGGCGGGGAGCGAGCTGACCGACATCGTCAACGAGGTGCGCAAGGTGAGCGACATGACGGCCCAGGTGGCCACCGCCACCGAGGAGCAGCGTTACGTGACCGACGACATCCAGCAAAACGTGATGACCATCCGCGATGTGTATGAAGCCCATCGCCAGCACTCCCATACCCTGCAACAACACAGTGCCGAACTGGATGCCCTGGCCCGGGATCTGGCGGGACGCATCGCCAGCTTCAAGCTGATGGCCCCTTCTTCCCCCCACTGAGCGTTTTGACCTAAAGCTTGTCCTGCCGCTGCCGATAGATAATTCGAGATAGTGTGGAGGACAAGCCGTTGAATGCTTGGGTGTTGGGGTTGATCAGCATATCAGTGAGTATGCAGTTGCAGGCGGGCGTGACCGAATTTGGCGCCGGTCTGGATCAATCCGTCTGGCGCCTGACCTCTGATACCCAGGTGGAGTGCAGGCTGGAGCATCCTATTCCCCGCTGGGGAACCGGGGCCTTTGTCAGCCGGGCTGGGCGCAAGATCAATCTGGATTTCGAGCTCAAGGGGCAGCGACCCCAGGCGCGTACCCAGACAGTGAGCCTCGGGATCATGCCCCCCAGCTGGCGTCCCGGGGTGGCCGGGCGACAGATCAGCCAGTTGCAGTTCTATCAGCAGTTTGACGGCCTGGTGGCGGGGCAGACCGCCTGGACCATGCTGGACGAGCTGGAAGGAGGGCGTATGCCGACTTTCCAGTATCGCGACTGGTATCGTCAGGACAGGCCGGTGCGGGTATCGCTCTCGTCGGTCAATTTCAGGGTCAAGTACCAGGCGTTCATGGACTGCCTGAGTGGCTTGCTGCCCTACAGCTTCAACGACATCGCCTTCAGCGTGCTCTCCTATGACAAGAACAGCGATCAGTTGTCACCGGCCTCCAAGCGGCGGCTGGCGATGATCGGTGACTATGTGAAGGCAGACAAGAGCATCGATGTGGTGGTGATCGACGCCTATAGCGACAGCTATGGCGGCCGCTGGCCAAACCAGAAGCTCTCCGAGAAGCGGGCGGATGCCATCAAGCAGGTGTTTGTGGATCTCGGCATCGAGGAGGGCAAGATCTCGGTGGAAGGGCACGGTGAGAAACAGCACGTGGCCTCCAACGAAACGGAAGCTGGCCGAGCCAAGAACCGCCGGGTGGTGATCAACATGGGACGCAACGGCACTATCTGATCCCGTTGAGTCATCGAGAGGGGCGGGATTTTCGCTGTAGTCAGGAATAAAAAATGCCAGTCGGCGAACCGACTGGCATTTTTTTCACGGGTATCCGGGATTACTTGGCCAGGGATTCCGGCAGGTTTTCGCGGATCTTGCCGAGCATCTCTTTCAGCACGCGGGGGTTGGCCACCACGATATTGCCGGAGTTTTCGTAGTTGTGACCACCGACGAAGTCGGTGACGATGGCGCCGGCTTCTTTGGCCAGCAGCTCACCGGCGGCTGTGTCCCAGGGTTTCAGGCCGATTTCCCAGAAACCGTCGACGCGGCCAGCGGCCACATAGGCGAGATCCAGCGCGGCGGAGCCAGCACGACGGATATCGGCACACTCGATGAACATGCTCTGGAACATCTTCAGGTAGGGTTCGATGTGGTGCTTCTGCTTGAACGGGAACCCGGTGGCCAGGATAGTGCCGGAGAGCTCTTTGGCCTTGCCGACACGGATGCGGTAGCCGTTCAGCTGGGCGCCGCTGCCGCGGGTGGCAGTGAACAGCTCGTCACGGATGGGATCGTAGACAACGGCTTGTTCGGTCTTGCCCTTGACGCGCAGAGCGATGGAAACGGCAAAGTGCGGAATGCCTTTGACCAGGTTGGTCGTGCCATCCAGTGGGTCGATGATCCATTGGTAGTCCGGATTGGTACCGGCAATCTCGCCAGACTCTTCAGCAACGATGCTGTGTTCCGGGTAAGATTTTTTGATGGTGTGAATGATGGCCGCTTCGGCGTCACGGTCAACGTTGGTCACGAAGTCATTGCTGCCTTTCTGGATAACCTCGATGTTCTCGGGTTGAGAAAAGGCTTTTACTACTACTTGACCGGCGTTGCGCGCAGCGCGCACGGCGATATTCAGCATCGGATGCATAGGTTCACCACTGGATGTTAAAGAACGGGGGATAAAAGGACGCGACATCTTACCAAGATATTCGGGAATAGCAACTGCTATGCCCTCATTCGGTCAGGGTGGTGACTGACAGATCTGACGGCTCCAATAAAGACCTGTAATCAACTAGTCTTATCGCGACAGCCGGATAACAGGCTGTGGTGAGCATAGGGATATGAGCCATGAATCTGTCATTAATCAGTCAGAAACCGTCGTCGCCGACGACTCTGGGTGTGTTGGCCGCACTGCGTGCCGCCAGCGAAGAGAGCGATTATGTCACCGAGGTCCGGGTGGCACAGCCCCAGCAGTGGCAACCGTCGAAGGACGAAGCGGCGATCCTGCTGCTGGAAGAAGAGGGGGCTGCCTGGCCTGCTCCGCTCTGGCCTGCAGTAGGCAGTGCACTGGGATTGCCGGTGCTTCCTCTGTTGGTGCATCGACAGTATGAACATACTCCACAGGGGCCGGATGTCCGGGATCCGCATTTTTATTTCGTCTCCAACGGTATTCTGCTGGATGAGGCCGAACTGGCGGATCCTGCCTGCAGCCTGGTGCTGCAAAGCAAGTTTGAATCCTATTTCCCGCTGCTTTCCCGTCTTATCTTGCTGCGCCAGCGCCAACCAGGGGTACTGAGCAGCTAATCATCTCCCCTCGATGCGGGCTGTTCAAGCGGCACAATATTTGTCATAACTGACCGATATTGTGCCGCTTTGCTATGGCCTGTGCAGCGGCTCACTGTGTGTTCGTCGACGGAGGTGACATGAAGGTTTATGAGCTGAGGCGAGCCCCCAATGCCCGTCGGGTCAGAATGTTTCTGGCGGAGAAGGGGATCGAGATGGAATATCAGCAGGTCGATCTGGGGGCGGGGGAAAACCTGGCGCCCGCTTTTTTGACCAAGAACCCGGCCGGGCGCATTCCTGTGCTGGAACTCGATGACGGAACCTGTCTGAGTGAAACCCTGGCCATCTGCCGCTATTTTGAAGAGCTCCACCCCGAGCCGAACCTGTTTGGCAGCACCGCGCTGGAGCGCGCCACCATAGAGATGTGGAGTCGCTTCATCGAGTTCAACCTCTGGTTGCCGACCGGAATGGCGTTTCGTCATATCACCGGTTTTTACAAAGACCGGGAGCGGGTCTTCCCCGAATGGGGGGAGGAGTGCAAGCAACAGGCTCAGATCTGGTTTGACAAGCTCGATGCCCGTCTTGCCGAGGTGCCCTATATTGCGGGGGAACGCTTCACCATCGCCGACATTCTTGCCCTCTGTACCATTGATTTTGGCAAGGTGGTCGGCCTGCGCATCACCCCCGAACAGCCCCATTTGCAGGACTGGCATGACCGGGTGAGTGCCCGGTCCAGCGCCCAGGCCTGATCCTTTCCCCTGAACGTTCAAGGAGTCCAAGATGATAGAGTTGTACACTGCCGCCACGCCCAACGGGTTCAAGGTGTCGATCGCCCTCGAAGAGCTGGGGCTGCCCTACAAGGTCATTCCCCTTGATTTCGCGACCATGGAGCAGAAGAAGCCCGAGTTCCTTGCCATCAACCCCAACGGCCGCATCCCGGCCATCGTCGATCGGGACAACGGTGACTTCGCGGTGTTCGAGTCCGGCGCCATCCTTATCTATCTGGCGGAAAAAACCGGCAAGTTGCTGCCGCAGGATCCCAAGCGCCGCTCCCAGGCCATCCAGTGGCTGATGTTCCAGATGGGGGGCGTCGGTCCCATGATGGGGCAGGCCAACGTCTTCTATCGCTATTTCCCCGAGAAGATCCCGGCCGCCATCGAGCGTTACCAGAAGGAGGGGCGACGCCTGTTCGAGGTGCTCGACGGTCATCTGGCACACCATGAGTATCTGGCGGACGAGTACAGCATCGCCGACATCGCTACCTGGCCCTGGGTGCGCATCCACGACTGGAGTGGTATCTCCATTGATGGGTTGGTGCATTTGCAGGCCTGGATGGCACGCATGGAGGCCAGGCCCGCCTGCCAGAAGGGCATCACCATTCCACCGCGCAATGAGAGCCCCGAGGATCAGGTCAAGCGGGCGCAGCAGATGGTGACTCGCTGACGCCATCATGATGGCCCTGACGGGCCATCTTTTTTATTCCCCTTTGACTCCCCGTTGCTTGACGATCTGCATCGCAGTCGCTTTTTGTCTTTCAAATAAGCCATTTATCAAAAATCAAAAGTCATTCTTTCTGATTAATTGTTATGTTATAACGCCATCTCTTTGGTTGATGAACATGAAGCTTGGATGGAAAGGATGACAAAAAAATGCACCGCAGCCGGGTGGTTCGCCCTGGCTCTGATGGCAGGAACGACTGCAGCCGACGGCAAACCGCTTGCCATGGTGGGGCCTTGGGAGATCCACAGTGTCGACCCCGCCAGCAACGGGGTCTTCTTTACTCGCATGCAGGTGGCGGAGACCCTGGTGGATGTCGATGGGAAAGGCAATCTGCAACCCGGGCTTGCCAGTGAGTGGTCGCGTAGCGATGACGGTCTGCAGTGGCGATTTACGTTGCGTCCCGGGGCCCGTTTTCACGATGGCAGCGAGGTGAGCGCCGAGCAGGCCGCTTTTGCCCTGCAACAGGCCTGGCGCAAGCCCGGCGTGATGACCAGCGCTCCCATTGCGTCCATCGAATCTGGAGATGGCGTCTTGAAGGTCACCCTGAGCGAACCCTTCGCCTCCCTGCCGGCCGTGCTGGCCCACCCCAGCACCCAGATCCTGGCGAAGGCCGCCTACGATGCCAAGGGGGAGGTAACCCAGGTGATAGGCTCTGGCCCCTACCGCATCACCCGCCTGCAACAACCCCAGCGGATAGAGACTGTGCGTTTCGACGCCTGGCAGGGGGCCAGGCCCGCAATCGAGGAAGTCAGCTACCTGACGGTGGGGCGTGCAGAGAGCCGCACCCTGATGGCCGAGAGCGGTCAGGCCGACATCGCCTGGGGGCTGGATCCGGTCAGCATCCGCCGCTTGCAGCAGGCGTCACGGGTCTCCATCGCCTCGGTCACCCTGCCACGGACCATCCAGCTCAAGCTCAATGGCGCCGATCCCCGTCTGAGCGATCCGGTGGTGCGCCGTGCCCTGAGTCTCGCCATCGATCGTCGTGGTATGGCAGCCGCCTTGCTGCGGGATCCCGAGATGGCGGCAACCCAGCTCTTTCCCCCCACTCTGGGGGAGTGGCACCAGCTCGGGTTGACGCCGCTTGCCTATGACGTCAAGGCGGCCCGGGCGGCCTTCGCGGCGGCAGGCTGGCAGCCGGGAGAGGACGGTGTGCTGCGCAAGGGGGAAGAGCGCTTCGCCCTGACCTTGCGTACCTTCCCTGACCGTCCGGAGCTGCCGCTCCTCGCCACGGCACTGCAGGCGCAGTGGAAGGCGGTGGGGGTGGATCTCAAGGTGGCGGTGGGCAACTCGAGCGAGATCCCGGCGGGCCATCAGGACGGCTCGCTCCAGCTTGGTCTCTACGCCCGCAATTATGCCCTGGTACCGGATCCCCTGGTCACGTTGCTGGGGGACTTGGCCCCTGCCGGTGCGGACTGGGGGGTGATGAACTGGCACTCCCCGGCCATGACGCAAACACTGACCCGCCTTGCCACGCAAGCCTTGTCGCCCACAGACGCCGCCGCGGCTCGCCGGGAGATAGCCACGACACTGCAACAGGAGTTGCCGCTCCTGCCCATCGCCTGGTACCGCCAGAGCGCGGCGGTCAGTCGGGGGCTGGAGGGGTTTGAACTCGATCCCCAGGAGCGCAGCTATGGCCTGGACAAGTTGACATGGAGCGCACGATGACAGCGACCCCCTTGTCTCGCGTCATGGGGATACTGGGTCAGCGTCTGATGCAGGCGCTGGTGGTTGCCCTGCTGGTGGCCGGACTCTGTTTTCTGATGGTGCAGTCCCTGCCCGGAGACATCGCCTTTCGCATCGCGGCGGGTCGTTATGGCTATGACTATGTCACCGCCGAGGCGGCCAACGCGGTGCGCAGCGAGCTGGGGCTGGCCGGCTCGGCCCTTGCCCGTTTTGGCGACTGGCTGTGGGCCTTGCTGCAAGGGGATCTCGGCAGCTCCCTGGTGACGGGCGCACCGGTCGCCACCGACGTGGGTCATCACCTGGGCGCCACCCTGACGCTCGCGAGCGCCTCCGTGGTGCTGGCGCTGGTGGTGGCGCTGCCGCTTGGCAGCCTGAGTGCGCTGCGCCCGGGGGGATGGTGTGATCGCCTGACCCTGGGCTGGAGCGTGCTGATGCGTGCGTTGCCCCCCTTCTTGCTCGGCCTGGTGCTCATGGTGATGCTCTCGGTGGAGCTGGGCTGGGTCAGTGCGGCAGGGCACGGGGAGGGGAGCAACCTGCTGCTGCCCGCCCTGACCCTGGGATTGGGGCTCTCCGGCGTGCTCTCCCGGGTGGTGCGTGAAAGCGTGCTCACCGTGGTGCAGTCCGGTTATTACCGATTTGCCCTCACCAAGGGGCTTTCGCTGGCCCGGGTTTTCTGGCGCCACGGTCTGCGCAACACCGGGGTCAGCATCATCGCCTACACCAGCGTGCAGCTGGTGCTGCTCATCGAGGGGGTCGTGGTGGTCGAGAGCCTGTTTGCCTGGCCCGGGATCGGCCATGCGCTGGTGCACGCCATCTTCTGGCGCGACATCCCCATGGTTCAGGGGACCGTGCTGGTGCTGGCGGTGCTCTTCGTGCTGCTCAATACCCTCACCGACCTGCTTTGTCTTGCCATTGACCCCCGTGGTCCCAAGGAGTCCTGATCATGTCGTTGTCTGTCAAAACGGGGCTGGGCCTGCTCCTGCTGGTGGTGCTGTTTGCCCTGCTGGGCCCCGTGCTCTGGCCCGATCCGGCGGCTCAGGATCTGGCACAGTTTCTGGCTGATCCCTCCTGGCAGGAGCCCCTCGGGCGGGATCAGATGGGGCGCAGCCTGATGGCGCGCCTCGCGGCGGCGACCCGGCTCTCCCTGCTGCTGGGACTGCTGTGCGTCATCACGGCGGCGCTGTTGGGGTCATTGCTGGGCTGGCTCTCGGCCTGGCGCGGCGGCTGGGTCGACGGTCTGCTGCGCAGCCTGGCCGACGGCGTGCTGGCCCTGCCAGGCCTGTTGCTGGTGCTGCTCTTCTCCGCCATGGCCCAGGGTGGCTTTGCCATCCTCTATCTCGGGTTGGCCATGGCCCAGTGGGTGGAGTATTACCGGGTGGTGCGTGCCCGCAGCCGGGGGCTGCTCGTCTCGCCCCAGGTGGAGGCGTCCCGTCTGCTGGGATTCGGCCATGCCCATGTGGTGCGGCGCCATCTCTGGCCCGAGCTCGCCCCCCAGTTGCTCACCATGATGGCCTTCGGCCTAGCGGGTGCCATTCTAACCCTCTCTACCCTGGGCTTTGTCGGAGTGGGCATTCAGCCGCCCACGCCCGAGCTGGGGCTGATGATGACGGAAGCGCTGCCCCACTATCAGGAGGCTCCCCGTCTGCTGCTGGCCCCCATTCTTGTCATGGGGCTGATGTTGCTGGCTCTGGTGCTGCTTCATCAGACGCGCGGCCTTGACATGTCATCTTCACAAGGAGCCACCTCATGACGGCCATTCATATCAAGGGGTTGCAGGTCGATGATGGCCAGAAAACCCTGTTGCAGGCGCTGGATTTCACCATTCATCCCGGCACCGCCCTGACCCTGATCGGGGAGAGCGGTTCGGGCAAATCCCTGTTGGCTCATGCCCTGATGGGGACGTTGCCAGCCCCCCTGACAGGCCGGGGCGAGATGGTGTCGGGTGGCCGCCATCACAACCTGGCCGACACGCCTCGCCTGCGCACTCTCTGGGGGCGGGAGCTGGCGATGCTGCCCCAGGAGCCGGTGCTGGCGCTGGATCCCACCATGGGGTTGCTTGCCCAGGTGGAGGAAGGGTGGCTGCCAGGGGGCAAGGAGGCCCGATCGCGGGCTCGCGCCGCCCTCGAGCGGCTTGGACTGGCCGGGCGGGAGGGCGCTTTTGTACACCAGCTCTCGGGAGGCATGGCCCAGCGCGCTGCCTTTGCCGCCGCCACCCTGGGGGAGGCCCGTCTGCTGGTGGCCGACGAGCCCACCAAGGGGCTCGACAGCCGGGCCGCAGCCAGGCTGGGTGCCTTGTTGCTGGGCTACCTGGCCCGTGGACGCCATCTGCTGACCATCACCCATGATCTCTCCCTGGCTCGCGCATTGGGGGGCTGGGTGCTGGTGGTCAAGGGAGGAGAGATCGTGGAGCAGGGGCCCGCCGAGCGTGTGCTGCACACGCCATCCCATGTCTATACCCGGGCCCTGCTGGCGGCGGAGCCCTCCGCCTGGCCCGAGGCGGCCGTCCCTCCTACCGGTGACTGGCTCATCCGCGGAAAGGGGCTTGCCATGGGATATGGGGCTCAACCCCTGTTCACGGGGCTCGACCTTGCCCTGGCGCAAGGGGAGCGAATGGCCATCATGGCGCCGAGCGGCGCGGGCAAGAGCACCCTCGGCAACGTGCTGCTGGGTCTGCAACGCCCCCTGCAAGGGGAGGTGCTGCGCCGGGAAGGGATAGCCCCCTGCCGCTGGCAGAAGCTCTATCAGGATCCGGTGCAGGCCTTTGCCAGCCGGGTGCGCCTCGCCACCCAGTTCGATGATGTGCTGCGTCTACACAGGCTGCCCCGCCATCGGCTTGTCGACTATCTGGCCCGGTTGGGGCTGGATGAACGGCTGCTGACGCGCCTGCCAAACCAGGTCTCGGGAGGGGAGCTGCAGCGGCTGTCGCTTATCCGGGCCCTGTTGCTGCGCCCCGTGCTGCTGTTCGCCGATGAGCCCACGTCCCGGCTCGATCCTCTGAGCCAGCAACAGACCATCGCCTGTCTGCTGGAGGAACTGGGAGAGATAGGCTGCGCCCTGCTGCTGGTGACCCATGACGAGGGGCTGGCCGGCAAGGTTGCTCCTCGTTGTCTGAGACTGGGGGAGGCGGGTACCCCCATGTTCGAAGGCGCGTCGGCCGAGGTGAGAAGAGTGGGGTAAAGAGGGGACAGGATGAATCCTTCCCCCATGATGAGACGACAGTGACGGGGCCTTGGGCCCCGTCGCATTAGAAAAACTTGGGTGAGCAGATTATAAAGTTTCGTTCGTTTTTTGTGATATGAATCACTAAGATTGTCGCAAGCCAGAGAGCGTCCTGCTGCTGGCGGGTGCGGGTCCTCCGCCTTGTTCCTCTTCAACGACCTTTGTCAGACACCTCCTGCAGATCCCTGCCCGGAGGGTGGCGGCTTTTTGATCTTTTTCGGACGAGATATGTATCGGCACAGCTTCTATCCCCTGTTTTTCCTGACCATCCTGATGGTCGCCGTGGGTCAGATGACCCAGACCCTCTATGTGCCCTCCATTCCCATGATGGCGGGGGACTTCCATGTGGCCTCCGGCCAGCTGCAGGCGGTGATGGCCTGCTACCTCATTCCCTACGGCCTCTCCCAGTTCGTTTATGGCCCCTTGTCGGATCGCATCGGTCGTCGCCCTGTGCTCATCATCGGCATGATGATCTTCCTGGTCGGCACCCTCACCATCCAGCTGATCCCAAGCTTCACCGCCCTGCTGGCGGGCAGCTTGATCCAGGGGCTGGGCACCGGGGCAGGGGGCGCCATGAGCCGGACCGTGATGCGCGACCGTTACAGTGGCGCCGAGCTTAACCGTGCCAACAGCCTGGTGAGCATGGGGGTCATCTTCTCCCCTTTGCTGGCACCTGTGCTGGGCGGCTGGCTAACCGAGCTGTTCAACTGGCGTGCCGGCTACTGGTTCCTGTTCGGTTTTGGTGCCCTGACCACCCTGGCGCTGCTGGCCTGGTTTGGGGAGACGCTGCCAGCATCCGCCCGCCAGCATTCGCTGCGGGTGGGCGCCGCCTATCGTCATGTGCTCGGCAACCCGCGCTTTCAGGGCAACCTGCTCTGTCTGATGGCCACCTTTGCCGGCCTCGCGGTGTTCGAGGCGGCGGCCGGGGTGTTGCTGGGGGACGTGCTCAAGCTGAGTGCCCGCACCGTCAGCGTGCTGTTCGTGCTGCCGCTGCCCGGTTATCTGTTCGGCGCCTGGCTTTCCGCCAGGCTGAGTTTTCGCCTGAGCCAGGGCAAGCTGATGCGCCTTGGCATCGCCTTCCTGGCCCTGGGGTCGCTCATCATCCTGGTACCCGGGCTGCTCGGCATGGTGAGCGCTGCCTCCCTGGTGGGTGGGGCTGCGGTCTACTTCATTGGCAGCGGCATTCTCTATCCGACCGCCACCTCCTGTGCCATTGAGCCCTTCCCGGGCCAGGCGGGCACCGCGGGAGCCGTGCTCGGGGGCATGCAGAATCTGGGGGCTGGCGTGGTAACCCTGCTGGCCGCCAGCTTCCCGATGACGGGGCAGGTGACCCTGGGGGTCATCATGACGGTGATGGTGCTGATCGTGGCCTTGAGCTTTGTGTGGCTGCGCCACCACGGCGCGCCCCACGAGCAGATGGCCGTCTGACACGGCCAAGAGCCCGTCTCGTTGGCGGGCTTTTTATTGCCTCCTGCCGGGTGGCGAGACGCCGCAGGCGAGTGGAAGGGGGGTTGCCGCGCAGGCAAAGAAAAAGCCCGTCGTGATGACGGGCTTTTTTGGGTAGGTACCCCGGAGATGCCGTTGCCGGTTTGGGCCCTTGAACCGTCGGTTCAAGGCGGAGATCTAATCTGGCCGCAGGCTTCTCGGTCGGGCCGAGCATGCTCAATAGCCAGAAGGCAGACCCCCTGTTTGGTATGAATATCGGCTCGGGGACTTGAACCGGCTGACAAACACTCCAGGGAATTTCAAAACTCGGTGCGATTAGGGCTGTTGCGCCTCTTCGCTGGATTCACCGTATTGTCCGTGCTCGATCAAGGCGGCTTCGATGGTGCGTTGCAGCATCTTGATCCGCTTGTCCATGGTCTCAGAGTATTGGTGGTTTTTCTCTTTTTCAAGGCAGAGCTCGTGACAGAAATTGAGCGCTGCCATGACGGCCAGCTGTTCGTTGCTGGAGACCTTGGAACGTTGACGAAGCTCGATGAGCTTGTCGGTCAGCTGGTCGGCGGCCTGGCGCAGGGCATCTTGTTGTCCCAGGGGACAGGACACCTTGTAGGGACGTCCCAGAATGACGATTTCTACGGCCTCTATGCTCATGCCTTCCTCAATACGGCGGGGCTGATTTCCGCCTTTATCCACGTGGACAACTGGGCGGGACTATATAGCGCAGATGCAGAAGTTTCAAGGCCTTGCTGGCTCTGGCAGGGGGAGAATGCTAGGATCTCGGCCATAAATTCTGCATATTTGCCTGAACTTTGAGCGGATCCTAGATGAGCAAAACAAACCCCCTGAAATACGCCGCCGTGGCGGACCTGATGGCACAGCACGACCTCATGGCGACGGCCGTCGAGGCCCATGGCGTGATCTGCGGCCTGGTGTGCGGTGGCGTGGCCCTGGACGACAAAAGCTGGCAGCCCCATTTCAATGATCTGATCAACGACGGTTTCGGTCTGCCGGCACCGGTGCGCCAGGTGATGACCGACCTCTATCACGAGGTGATCGAGAGCCTGATGGCACAAAAGGGCGTCGAGCTGCTGCTGCCAAGCGACGAGGCGCCGCTCGATGAGCGCATCGACTCGCTGGTGGACTGGTCCCAGGCCTTCCTGGCCGGCTTTGGCGTGGTGCAACAGGAGCTCTCCAAGGCATCCGAAGAGCTGCAGGAGATGATTCAGGACATCGCCAGCATCACCCAGGTCTCTGCCGAATTCGATCAAGAAGATGAAGAGAACGAAGCCTCCTTCCTGGTGCTCTACGAACACGTGCGCCTCGGAGTCATGATGGCGTTCGAGGAGTTTGGCAAGCGCCCGGTCGCACCGAGCACGCCGCCGACCCTGCACTGATCTGCCAGCCCAGCGGGCCAATGAAAGAGCGCATCACGGCGCTCTTTCTGTTTTACAAGGGCGAGAGCAGGGGAGGCACTCTGCTAAACCATGGTGCCAAAGCGGTTTTTTGCCCGTGGCTTCGCATCCCGTCCGCCACCTTTGTGGTAGGATTGGCCCACGTTTTTTCGCCTATGCCCTCTTCTCATGTCTCAATCTGATCTGGTTCACGTCGACGTGGCTATCGTCGGCGGTGGTATGAGCGGTGCCGTGCTGGCCCTCTCCCTTGCCGCCCTGAAAGGACAGGACGGCGCCCCCCTGCAGATCCTGCTGCTGGAGGCGAGTGCGCCCGAGCTCAATGCTCATCCCGGTTTCGATGCCCGTGCCATCGCGCTTTCCGCCGGTACCTGCGAGGCGCTGGCCCGTCACGGCCTCTGGCCGCACCTGGTGCCCCACTGCTCCCCCATCACCCATATCCATGTGTCGGATCGGAGCCACTGCGGCCAGACCCGGCTGTCGGCGGCGGAGTATGGCTTGCCCGCCCTCGGTCAGGTGATCGAGCTGTCGGCGGCGGGCATCGTGCTGCAAGAGGCGATCGCCGCCTGCCCGCAGATCCGTATGTTGTGCCCGGCCAGGCTTGAGGCCATCGACCCCGACGAGGGGGGAGTGACCCTCGCCCTGGAGGGGGGCGCGCGCTACCGCACCCGGCTGCTGGTGGCGGCCGACGGGGGCCACTCCTTCGTGCGCCAGCATTTCAAGATGCCGGTCAGTCGCCACGATTATGGTCAGAGCGCCATCATCGCCACCGTCAAGACCGCCGAGGATCCCGCCGGACGGGCCTTCGAGCGCTTTACCGACGGAGGGCCGCTGGCCCTGCTGCCCATGCAGGACGGCCTCTCTTCCCTGGTGTGGAGCGTCCCGCGGGACGAGGCACAGGGGCTGCTTGCACTGGATGACGCCGCCTTTCTCGCCCGTCTGCAGCAGGCCTTTGGCTGGCGCCTCGGGCGCATCGAGCGTACCGGCGTGCGCCACCTCTATCCGCTGGTGCTGACGGTGGCCGACTACCCCCTGGCCCAGCGCACCGTGCTGGTGGGCAACGCCGCCCACCTGCTGCACCCCATCGCCGGTCAGGGGTTCAACCTCGGCATGCGGGATCTGGACGTGCTGACCCGGACCCTGGCCCGTGCGCTCGCGGCGGGGGAAGACATCGGCGGCTTTGAGGTGCTAAGCGGCTACTGGCAGCAGCGGCGGGACGATCAGGCCCAGACCGTCTGGCTCACGTCCTCCCTGGCCCAGCTCTTCTCAAACCATCACGCTCCCCTGGTGGTGGGCCGCAATCTGGCGCTCTCCCTGATGGGCAGAGTGCCCTGGCTCAAGGCACCGCTCGCCTCCCGCACCCTGGGATTCGTGGACGAGGTGTGCGGCCAATAAGCGCTGTCGCCCCGGCGGCAAAGACGATTTCGAGCAAGAGGCACGCCTGTGGGCGTCGCCTCGCAGATCCTGGCGACTCGCCCGGAAAGGACACAAGAGAATGCAGATGCAAGATGTGGATGTGGTGATCGTGGGGGGGGGCATGGTGGGCCTGGGGCTCGCTGCCGCCCTCAAGAACCGGGCGATCAAGGTGGCCATCGTGGAAGGCCGGCTGCCCGATGCAACGCTCGGTGAGACGCCGGACAACAGGGTCAGTGCCCTGAGCCTCGCGAGTCAGCACATCCTGCAAGGGGTCGGCGCCTGGGACGGCATAGTGGCGCGCCGCCTGCAGCCCTACGAGAAGATGCAGGTGTGGGAGCAGGACAGTTTCGGCCACATCGATTTCGATGCTGCCAGCCTGCGTCAGGGGGCCCTTGGCCACATCGTCGAGAACCGGGTGATCCAGCTTGCGCTGCTGGACGCCATCGCGGGGGCCAGCAATATCCAGATGCTGACCCCGGCCCGGGCCACCAGCCTGCAGTGCGGGCCAGCGGGCGCCCTGCTGCTGCTGGAAGATGGCCAGGCCCTCTCGGCCAAGCTGGTGGTGGCCGCCGACGGCGCCCACTCCTGGGTGCGCCGTCAGGCCGATATCCCGCTCACCAGCTGGGATTACGGTCATCACGCCCTGGTGGCGACGGTGCGTTGTGCCGAGCCCCATGAGGCGGTGGCGCGCCAGATCTTCACCCCCCAGGGGCCGCTCGCCTTCCTGCCCCTGTGGCAGCCCGACCTCTGCTCCATCGTGTGGTCTGTGCCCGCGGCCCGCGCCGAGGCGCTCTGCGCCCTGGATGACGATGGCTTCAACCGCCAGCTCACCGCCGCCTTTGATGGGCGCCTCGGGCTGTGCAAGGTGGAGGGGGCTCGCAGCGCCATTCCGCTCACCGCCCGCTACGCCCGCGACTTTGCCCGCGAGCGCCTGGTGCTGGTGGGGGATGCGGCCCACACCATCCACCCGCTGGCGGGGCAGGGGGTGAATCTGGGCTTGCTGGATGCCGCCGCCCTGGCGGAGCAGATCCTCATTCATCACGGCAAGGGCGCGGACATCGGCCTGCTCGCCAACCTGCGGGGCTACGAGCGCTGGCGCAAGAGCGAGGCGGCGCGCATGCTGGCGGCCATGGAGGGGCTCAAGCGACTGTTTGCGGGCAGCAACCCCCTCAAGAAGCTGGTGCGCGGGGTGGGGCTTCGCGCCGTCGACGGTCTTGGCCCCCTCAAGCAGGGCATGATCCGGGCCGCCATGGGGCTGGATGGGGAGCTGCCCACCCTGGCCAAGGGTGAAAAAATCTAATCTTACCCCGGGGTTTTAACAAAAAAACTAATCTGACAGGGCGATATGACCCTTTGGGGGGTCAGCCTTTAATGTTGGCGAGAAGCGAAACGTTTTTCTGTAAATTGTGACGGGACGGTAAAAATCAACATTAAATCCCGCAATGGCGCGGTTTTGGCTGTTTTTATCACTGTTTTTGCCTTAGTGTCTGGTGTCAGTGAGTCGGGTGAGGATTAGTTTTTTTTGAGCGGTGCCCCGGCACGCTTGTCATATAATCCGCTCCGTTCAAGGAATCACTCCTGCCCGCCCGGGCGGGAACGAGCACAGAGCTTGTGGTCCGTAGTTCCCGACGAGCCGGGGCGGATTGCGAGTGTTGTCGCGAACGCTTAAGGAAACACAGCGATGATCCAGACTACTGTATTGCATCCGAAACACCTGGAAGCGGGTGCCAAGATGGTGGACTTCCACGGTTGGGAGATGCCCATCAACTACGGTTCCCAGTTGGAAGAGCACCATGTGGTGCGCACCGATGCAGGCATGTTCGATGTCTCCCACATGACCATCGTCGATTTGACCGGCGAGCGGGTCAAAGCCTTCCTGCAACACCTGCTGGCCAACGACGTGGCCAAACTCACCGTCCCCGGCAAGGCCCTCTACAGCGGCATGCTCAATCCGGAAGGCGGCGTCATCGATGACCTCATCACCTACTTCCTGACCGATACCTTCTACCGCCTGGTGGTGAACTCCGCCACCCGCGAGAAGGATCTGGCCTGGATCCGCCATCACGCCATCGACTTTGCCGTGAGCGTGACCGAGCGCCCCGAGCTTGCCATGATCGCGGTGCAGGGCCCCCACGCCAAGGCCAAGGCGGCCAAGGTGTTCACCCCCGAGCAGAATGCGGCGGTCGAAGGCATGAAGCCCTTCTTCGGTGTGCAGGCCGGGGATCTCTTCATCGCCACCACCGGCTACACCGGCGAAGATGGCTACGAGATCGTGGTTCCCCAAGAGAAGGCGTGCGATCTGTGGCAGGCCCTGCTGGACAACGGCGTGGCCCCTTGCGGCCTGGGTGCCCGTGATACCCTGCGCCTGGAAGCGGGCATGAACCTCTACGGTCAGGACATGGACGAGTCAATCTCTCCGCTTGCCGCCAACATGGCCTGGACCCTGGCCTGGGAGCCTGCCTCCCGCCAATTCATCGGCCGCGCCGCCCTGGAAGCCCAGAAGGCCGCCGGCAACCAGCCCAAGCTGGTGGGTCTGGTGATGGAAGAAAAGGGCGTGCTGCGTGCCGGCATGCCGGTCACTTTCACCAGCGAGAGCGGCGAAACACGGGAGGGGGTGATCACCTCCGGCTCCTTCTCGCCCACTCTGGGTTACAGCATTGCCCTGGCGCGGGTGCCCCGTGATATCGGCGAGCAGGCCCAGGTGGAGATCCGCAAGAAGCAGGTCACCGTGAAAGTCACCAAGCCGGCCTTCGTGCGCAACGGCCAGCCGCTGGTGTAATCATTGATTGCGGCGAGGGTTGACCTTCGCCGCCCCATTTTTGTTGAAGCGATCCAAGAGCATAAAGGAAGCACAAATGAGCCATATCCCGAGCGAACTGAAATATGCCACCTCCCACGAGTGGGTCCGTGTTGAAGCCAACGGCGAAGCCGTGGTCGGCATCACCGAGCACGCCCAGGATCTGCTGGGGGACATGGTGTTCGTCGATCTGCCGGAAGTGGGCAAGCAGGTGAGCGCCGGTGAAGATTGCGCCGTGGCGGAGTCCGTCAAGGCCGCCTCCGACATCTACAGCCCGGTGAGCGGCGAGATCCTGGCCGTCAACGAAGAGCTGGAAGGCAGCCCCGAGCTGGTCAACTCCGACCCCTACGGCGCCGGCTGGCTGTTCCGCATCAAGCTGGACGACGCGGGCGAGCTCGCCAACCTGCTGGATGCCGAAGGCTACCAGAACGTGGTGGACGAAGAGTAATGCCCCCGGGCCCTGCCAACACAGCAGGGCCCACTTGTATGATTGCCATCCTGCGGCCATGGCGGTTGCAGGAAGGGTGCAGCCTTTACGCCTTCGGGATGCCCTTGCCGCATTCCCCGTCTGCCCGCGGCGGACACAGAACATGAGTGGAGCCGGTATCGACCGGCTACAGGAACATCAGGTCTTGGTTATCAGGATGTCATGCCAGGACCTATTATCAGGAAATAGGGAAATGACCCAGTCACTGTTTGAACTCGAGCAAAAAACCGATTTCATCCGCCGTCACATCGGCCCGGGTGAGGAAGAACTGCGGGCCCTGCTCGCCACCGTGGGTGCCGAGAGCCTGGACGATCTGATTGAGCAGACGGTCCCCGCCGCCATCCGTCGTCCGGGGCCGCTTGGTATCGGCGCCCCCATGACCGAAGTGGAGGCCCTGGCCAAGCTCAAGGGCTATGCGGCCAAGAACCAGATCGCCAAGAGCTACATTGGCATGGGCTACCATGACACCCACGTGCCCCACGTCATCCTGCGCAACGTGCTGGAAAACCCGGGCTGGTACACCGCCTACACCCCCTATCAGCCCGAGCTGGCCCAGGGCCGTCTCGAAGCCCTGCTCAACTTCCAGCAGCTCACCCTGGATCTCACCGGCATGGATCTGGCGAGCGCCTCCCTGCTCGATGAAGCCACCGCCGCCGCCGAAGCCATGGCGCTGGCCAAGCGCATGGCCAAATCCAAATCCAACCTCTTCTTCGTGGCCGACGACGTTCACCCTCAGGTGATCGACGTGGTCAAGGAGCGCGCGGTCCACTTCGGTTTCGATGTGGTGGTCGGCCCTGCGGGCGAGGCCGTGAGCGAAGAGGTATTCGGTGCCATGTTCCAGTACCCGGGCACCACCGGCAATGTGACCGATCTGCGTTCCCTCATTGCCGCCGTCCAGGCCCAGAAGGGGCTGGCCTGCGTCGGGACCGACATGCTCTCCCTGCTGCTGCTCAAATCCCCAGGTGAACTGGGTGCCGACGTGGTGTTCGGCAGTGCCCAGCGCTTCGGTGTGCCCATGGGTTACGGTGGCCCCCACGCCGCCTTCTTCGCCACCCGCGACGCCTACAAGCGCTCCATGCCGGGTCGCATCATCGGCGTCTCCAAGGATGCCCGTGGCAAGAGCGCCCTGCGCATGGCCATGCAGACCCGCGAGCAGCATATCCGCCGCGAGAAGGCCAACTCCAACATCTGTACTGCCCAGGTGCTGCTGGCCAACATGGCGAGCTTCTACGCCGTCTACCACGGCCCGGTGGGGCTGAAAACCATCGCCTCCCGCGTGCACCGTCTGACCACCATCCTGGCGCTCGGCCTCACCGCCAAGGGCGTGGCCCTCAAGCACGGAAGCTGGTTCGATACCCTCACAGTACTGACGTCGGACAAGGCTGCACTCATTACCAAGGCCGAAGGGCTCGGTATCAACCTGCGTGCGGATCTCGATGGTGCGGTCGGTGTGTCCCTCTCTGAAACCACCACCCGAGGCGATGTGGCCGAGCTGTTCGACCTGTTCCTTGGGGCGGGTCACGGCCTCGATGTGGAGGCCCTCGACCAGGCCGCCCAGACGCATCACGCCATTCCGCAGGATCTGCTGCGCACCGACGCCGTGCTGACCCACGAGGTATTCAACAAGTACCACTCCGAGACCGAGATGCTGCGCTACATCCACCGTCTCGAAGCGAAAGATCTGGCCCTGAACTACGCCATGATTTCTCTCGGCTCCTGCACCATGAAGCTCAACGCCACCGCCGAGATGATCCCGGTGACCTGGCCTGAATTCGGCAAGCTGCACCCCTTCGCGCCGCTCAAGCAGACCCAGGGTTACCAGCTGCTGCTGGCAGATCTGGAAGACTGGCTGGTGAAAGTGACCGGCTACGATGCGGTCTGCATGCAGCCCAACTCCGGCGCTCAGGGCGAATACGCGGGCCTCTTGGCCATCAAGAAGTACCACGAGTCTCGCGGAGAGGGGCATCGCGATGTCTGCCTCATCCCGGCCTCTGCCCACGGCACCAACCCGGCTTCCGCCCAGATGGCGGGCCTCAAGGTCATCGTCACCGCCTGTGACAAGGCAGGCAACGTGGATCTGGACGACCTGCGGGCCAAGGCCGCTGAGGTCGGAGACCAGCTCTCCTGCCTGATGGTGACCTACCCCTCCACCCACGGGGTGTACGAGGAGACCATCAAGGAGGTGTGCGACATCGTTCACCAGTATGGTGGTCAGGTGTACCTCGACGGCGCCAACATGAACGCGCAGGTCGGGCTGACGGCGCCAGGCTTTATCGGCGCGGACGTCTCTCACCTCAACCTGCACAAGACCTTCGCCATTCCTCATGGCGGTGGCGGTCCGGGCATGGGCCCCATCGGCGTGAAGAAACACCTGGCGCCGTTCGTGGCCGGTCACGCCGTGGTCAAGACCGACAAGGAGAGCCGTGACAACGGCGCCGTGTCTGCCGCCCCGTTCGGCTCGGCCAGCATCCTGCCCATCAGCTGGATGTACATCGCCATGCTGGGGGACGAGGGGCTCAAGAAATCCACTCAGGTGGCCATCCTCAACGCCAACTACCTGGCCAAGAAGCTGGGTGAATCCTTCCCCGTGCTCTATACAGGTCGCAACGGTCGGGTGGCCCACGAGTGCATTCTGGATATCCGCCCGCTCAAAGAAGCCTCTGGCATCAGCGAGATGGACGTGGCCAAGCGGTTGATGGACTACGGCTTCCACGCGCCGACCATGAGCTTCCCGGTAGCGGGTACCCTGATGGTAGAGCCGACCGAGTCGGAATCCAAGCGCGAGCTGGATCGCTTCGTGGAAGCCATGACCGCCATCCGCGCCGAGATTGCCCGGGTGCAGGACGGTCACTGGAGCCTTGCCGACAACCCCCTGGTCCATGCGCCGCACACCCAGGACGACGTGATGGATGCAGAGTGGAACCGTGGCTACAGCCGCGCCGAGGCGGTCTTCCCATCCGACGCGGTGCGCGCCAGCAAGCTGTGGCCGTCGGTCAACCGCATCGACGATGTCTATGGCGATCGCAATCTGTTCTGCTCCTGCGTACCCACCGAGGATTACGCCAAGTAATGGCGGCGCCGTGAAGGGCTGACAGCCAATATGCACAAGGCCACCCCCAGGGGTGGCCTTGTTGTGTGCGGCGCCCGTGCGAACGGGCTACTCGCCCCGGCGCGCCGCCTCGATGGTGGCAATGTCAATCTTGTCCATCTGCATCATGGCCTCGAAGGCGCGTCTCGCTGCCTCGGGGTCGGGATCGCTTATCGCCTCGATGAGGACCTGAGGGGTGATCTGCCAGGAGATGCCCCACTTGTCCTGGCACCAGCCGCACTCGCTCGCCTGACCGCCGCTGTCGATGATGGCGTGCCAGTAACGATCCGTCTCGGCCTGGTCCTGGGTGGCCACCTGAAACGAGAACGCCCAGTTGTGGCGGACCCCGGGCCCGCCGTTGAGGCCGAGGCAGGGGATCCCCATCACCCTGAACTCGACCGTCAGCACATCCCCTTCCTTGCCGGCGGGATAGTCGGCCGGGGCCCGGTGTACGGCACCAATGGCGGAGTCGGGGAAGAGACTGGCGTAAAACCGTGCCGCCTCCTCGGCATCCCCGTCATACCAGAGGCAAATCTTGTTCTTGACTGGTCTCATTGTGTCGCAGCTCCATCCTGGTGTTTGTCCTTCGACGCCCGTGAGCGGGCGCCCCGATGGGTATCCTGCCGCCCGCAGCGCCTGCTGTTTTGCTGGGTGGCAAGCCAGCCTGTACGCCGTTTGCCACCCGCTTGGGGCTTGCATGATGGGGTCAAGTGTAGTGGCATGGGGATCCTGGTCACCAGGCCGGGAGCCGGCATGAAGGCCGCAGCAAGAGAGGAGTCTGCCATGGACAGTACCCAGCGATTCTCGACCCGGGTCGAGGCCTATGTGAAATATCGGCCCGGTTATCCCGCCGCCATGCTGGATTTTCTGGCAAGGGAGCTGGCCATGGGGCCAGAGGCCCAGGTGGCGGACATCGGCGCGGGCACCGGCATCCTGACCGCCCTGCTGGCCCCCCGGGTCGCGCGGGTCTGGGCGGTGGAGCCCAATGACGATATGCGGGCTGCCGCCAAACGGCTGCTCGCTCAGGTGGGGAACATCGGCTGGCTGCACGGCAGTGCGGAAGCCACGGGCCTGCCCACGGGGGCGATGGATCTGGTCACGGTCGCCCAGGCGTTTCACTGGTTCGATCGCGCGGCTTTTCGGCAGGAGTGCCAGCGGCTGCTCAAGCCCGGTGGCCGGGTCGCCCTCATCTGGAATGACAGGCTGACGAACACCCCGTTTCTCAAGGCCTATGAAGAGGGGCTGCACGCCTACTCGGGGGATTACGAGGAGGTCAATCATCGCAACCTCGGCGAGGCGGATTTTCGCGCCTTCTTCACCGGGGAGTTCCGGCTCGATCGCTTCGAGAACAGCCAGCTGTTCGATCTTGACGGGGTGCTTGGACGGCTCAACTCCTCCTCCTATGCGCCTGTGGCGGGCACGCCGGCCCACGATCAGATGACGGCGCTCGTTCGCCGCGAGTTTGCTCGCCATGCCGTTGACGGCAAGATAGCCTTCAACTATTGCACCCTGGTCTACAGTGGCCGGGTGTAGCACCGTTCAGCGCTGACATCCGCAGTGAAAAGGCCCCCGCCAGTGATGGCGAGGGCCTTGTTTCATTTTGGCGGTCTGTATCCGGGCGATGCGAAAGAGACCGTCGCGCGGCGAAGGGGCGGTATCAGCCCTGATCGATGCCGAGAATGGCCATGGCCTTGGCCAGTGTATCGACCGATTCCTGATGCTTGCCCGCGTTGTGCAAGGTCTCTCCGTCCGCTCTCAACTGCTTCACCTCGGCCAGTTGCTCGGCACTGAGGGCGGGGCCTGTGGCCAGGGCGTCGTCTATCTTCTTCATGTCCATGGGGCAGTGGAAGGCGAGGGCGCTGCCGCAAAAGAGCAGGGCTGCCAACAACAGCATGAGTCTCATCTTTCGGATCTCCATGTGGGGTTTCCGTCAAGCATAGCCCCGCAGGGGGAGGGCATTCGGGTTGAAGGGGGCGGGAGGCTGGGGCTACCATGACCCTTTTGTTGCGAGGAGGCTCCATGGCACTGACAAGGTTGCTGTCCCCCCTGACCAGTCTGGTGATCTTCATTCTGGGTCACGGTCTGTTCAATACCCTGCTGACGGTGCGTCTCTCCGCCGAGCAGGTGTCCGCCCAGGCCATCGGTCTGGTGTCGGCTGCCTATTTCGGCGGCCTGGTGCTGGGGACCTTCATCAATGCCCGCCTCATCATACGGGTGGGTCATATCCGGGCCTATGCGGCTTACGCCTCCCTGCTCTGTTTTCTGTTTCTGCTGCACGGCATGGTGGTGGAGCCTGTCACCTGGGCGGCGCTGCGGCTGATCGGGGGGTTTGCCACCGGCGGCCTGTTCGTGGTGCTGGAGTCCTGGATGCTGGTCTCAAGCACCCCTGCGAACCGGGGGTGGTTGATGTCCCTCTACATGATCCTGCTGTACGGCTCACTCGCCCTGGGCCAACTGCTGCTCAAGCAGGTGGACCCCATGGTGCTGACGCCGTTCGCCCTGTGCGCCATGGCGGCGACCCTCTCCGTGGTGCCTTTGGCTCTCTCCCGGGTGGCGACGCCGGCCATGGTGGCTCCCCAGCCGGTGGGAGTGCTGGAGCTGGTGCGCCTCACTCCGGCGGGAATGGGCAGCAGCTTTACCTCGGGCCTCATCCTCGGGGCCATCTATGGGCTGTTGCCGCTCTATTTCACCGACAGCGGCGCCTCCCTCTCCCAGGTGGCGGACATGATGGCGCTGGTGATCCTGGGGGGGATGTGTCTGCAATATCCCATCGGGCGTGCATCTGATCGTTACGACAGACGGTTGGTGATCCTGCTGCTCTGCGCCCTGCTGACCCTGATCGCGTTGCTGATGGTGCTGCTGCCGGAGCCCTGGCGCGAGCCAATCGAGGGGACTCTTGTCTTCCTGCTGGGGGGCATGGCGTTCTCCATCTATCCCTTGAGCCTCAGCCATGCTTGCGATGAACTGCGCCCGGATCAGGTGCTGGGGGCAAACCAGGGGCTGCTGCTTGCCTACAGCCTGGGAGCCATGACGGGTCCGCTGCTGGCCCCCTTTACCATGGCGACGTTCGGACCACAGGGGCTGTTCGTCTACTTTGCTCTGTGCGGTCTGCTGCTGTCGGCCTATCTCGGCTGGCGCAGGCGTAAGCGAGCCCCCATTCCGTTGACGGAGCACCAGGTCTTCATGCCGGTGCCCCCCAACACCCCCATGACGGCGGAGCTGGAGCCAAGAACGGATCTGGAAGGGGAGGCAGTGCCGGCGAGCTATGCCGCGCCTGATGCAGAAGAGAGAGCGGTGAGTGAAGAGGGGCAGGAGAGGGACGCGCCGCAAGGACGTTGAAGGCTGCCGACCCAACGACAGGGATAAAAAAACCGACTCCAGGGAGTCGGTTTTTTGTTGGGCGGCGGTTATCAGGCGGTCACGGCATCGGCCTGGGTAGCTTGTGTTTCCGGCGCCGGGTTGCGAATGAGGTAATCAAACGCACCCAGGGCGGCGGTGGCACCTGCCCCCATGGAGATGATGATCTGCTTGAACGGTACCGTGGTGGCATCCCCTGCGGCATAGACGCCGGGCAGGGAAGTGGCACCCTTGGTGTCGATCTCGATTTCGCCAAAGCGGGTCAGGGCAATCTCGCTTCCTTTGAGGAACTCGGTGTTCGGCACCAGACCGATCTGGACGAAGATGCCAGCCACCGCCAGATGCTTGATCTCGCCGGTGGTGCGATCTTCGTAGTCCATGCCCACCACCTTGCTGCCATCACCGATCACTTCGGTGGTGCGGGCGCTCATGATGATGTCAATGTTGCCCATGGAACGGGCCTTCTTCTGCAGCACGTCGTCGGCACGCAGAGTATCGGCGAACTCCACCACGGTGACGTGCTCGACGATGCCAGCCAGATCGATGGCCGCCTCGATGCCGGAGTTGCCGCCACCGATCACCGCCACGCGCTTGCCCTTGAAGAAGGGGCCGTCACAGTGGGGGCAGTAGGCCACACCCTTGGTACGGTACTCGAGTTCACCCGGCACGTTCAGGTCGCGCCAGCGGGCACCGGTCGCCAGGATCACGGCGCGGCTCTTCAAGGTGGCACCGGAGGCGAGATCCACGTTGACGTAACCATCCTTGCTGATGGCGGCGGCACGCTGCTCGGTGATCACTTCCACGCCGTACTGCTTGACGTGCTGCTCCAGGCTGGCTGCCAGCTTGGGGCCCTCGGTGTAGGGCACGGAGATGAAGTTCTCGATGCCGACGGTGTCCATCACCTGGCCACCGAAACGTTCGGCGACAATGGCGGTGCGAATGCCTTTGCGGGCGGCATAGATGGCCGCGGCGGCACCGGCCGGGCCACCGCCCACCACCAGCACGTCATAAGGCGCTTTTTCGCTCAGCTCTTGCGCCTTGCGCTCGGCAGCGCCGGTGTCGAGTTTGGCAACGATCTCTTCCAGCGAAATGCGGCCCTGGCTGAACGGCTGACCGTTCAGGTAGACGTTCGGGACCGCCATGATTTGACGCTCGTTCACCTCATCCTGGAACAGGGCACCGTCGATCATGGTGTGGGTGATGCCGGGGTTCAGGGTGGACATCAGGTTCAGGGCCTGTACCACGTCCGGACAGTTGTGGCAGGAGAGGGAAATATAGGTCTCGAAGTGGAAATCGCCCTTGAGGTTCTTCACCTGCTCCAGCACGGCCGGATCGGCCTTGGAGGGGTGACCGCCGCTTTGCAGCAGGGCGAGCACCAGGGAGGTGAATTCATGACCCATGGGAATGCCGGCAAAGTGCACGCGCGGGGCCTGGCCCTGGGGCGCGATGCTCATGGAAGGCTTGCGGGTATTGGTGCCATCGGTCAGGGAAATTTTGGGGGACATCTCGGCAATCTCGCTGGCCAATGCCAGGAGTTCGGCGGATTTGTCGCTGTCATTGCCGGACACGCTGATCTCGATGGGATTGACGATGTACTGCAAGTAACCGTTGAGTTGTTGTTTGAGGTTGGTATCTAACATGGTCGAATTCCTTCTTGCTGAATGCGGGTCGGCACGATGACCGGATACAGAAAACAGAGGTCCACACAGCAGACCGGCGCATTTTCTGAGGGCCGTAAACAAGACCGGCCCTTGAACGGGCCGGTCTTCAGAGCGGGGAGGCTTAGATTTTGCCTACCAGATCCAGGGACGGGGCCAGGGTGGCGTCGCCTTCTTTCCACTTGGCCGGGCACACTTCACCCGGGTGGGAAGCAACGTACTGGGCAGCCTTGACCTTGCGCAGCAGTTCCAGTGCGTCACGGCCGATGCCGCCAGCGTTGATTTCAACGATCTGGATGACGCCTTGCGGGTCGATGACGAAGGTACCGCGGTCAGCCAGGCCAGCTTCTTCGATCATCACGCCGAAGTTGCGGGTGATGGTGCCAGTGGGGTCGCCGATCATCGGGTACTGGATCTTCTGGATGGTGTCAGAAGTGTCGTGCCAGGCCTTGTGGGTGAAGTGGGTGTCGGTGGAGACGGCGTAGATCTCGACGCCCAGCTTCTGGAATTCGGCGTAGTTGTCGGCCAGGTCGCCCAGCTCGGTCGGGCAGACGAAGGTGAAATCAGCCGGGTAGAAGAACACCACGGACCACTTGCCTTTCAGGTCAGCGTCAGACACCTGAACGAATTTGCCATTGTGGTAGGCGGTGGCGTTGAACGGCTTGATTTCAGTGTTGATGTAGGTAGACATGTATTTGCTCCTTGGTGATGTACATATGCCTGTCTGGTGTTGAAGAGTCGTGCCAGACGAGGCGCTTAACTTTCGATGGAGTCATCATAGTGACTTTTTCTAATCGGTCAAAGCCACAATTTTGAATCACATAAATCTATTTATTAGATAGACCATCACAACTGTACCTAACATGAATATCTCAGGCCTTCGGAGATAACTCATTGTCGAAGTTCAATTTCTGTCCTGCATGTCACATTTTCAAGGGCTGGGCCGGATTTGTTTTCATTGCGTGAGCAGAGAAGGGGGCAGACGAGGCGGCGCAGTAGAAAAAAGAGGGATAAAAAAATCCCGGCGCCGTCGCACAGACAGGGCCGGGTCATCAAACAAGGAATGGCGATAAATATGCTTTACAGCAAAGACTAACTACGGGGTGTGCAAACTTGCAGACATATGAAGAGAAGATGGCGGGTGCACAATCCTCATCTCCTCTTCGGCAACCATTGCATGGTGGGCATCATAGTGTGATGAATGTCACAACGCAAGTTTTGTGGTGTAATTTTACAGTCAAATTGAAAGTGTTTCACTTAAATAGCCGTTAAATTAGGCTGAAAACGCTTTTATTGTAATTTTATTACAGAAATTTAAGATCAAAAGTCGGTTGGGGGCTCCTGCTCCTCCATCAGCTCCAGCAGATTGATGGCCACGGCGATGAAGTCCGACTCGGTGACGATGCCAACCAGCTTGCGCCCCTTGAGTACCGGCAGACAGCCATATTTGTGGCGCTGCAGATACAGGGCCGCCTCCTTGATGCCGGCGTGGGGATCCACGCTCGCCACCTGACGAGTCATGATCTCGTCGAGCTGGACGCTGTCGGTGAACTCCGCCTCCCGCTCGGGGTTGATCAGCAGCAGCTTGGATTCGCGGGTGGCCAGGATGTCCGAGAGGGTGACCAGACCGAGCAGATGCTGGTGTTCATCGACGATGGGAACGTGACGGATCCGCTCCTGCTGCATCAGCTCCATCGCCTGCTTGACGCTGTTTTCCGGACCCAGGGTAAAGGGGTGTTCAGTCATGATCTCGGAGAGGGTCATCATGGTGGGCCTCCTTGTGTGTCTGCTTCCACCCTAGCCCAGCCCCCGTCGCCAGAACATGATCGGGGTCAATACAAAACCTTAAAGGTTTTTTAACGGGCCCAGCCTCACAAAATGGCCCGCTATCCCTTGTCTTCCTTGGGTTTTTAGTCTTTTGGGTTGCCTTGGAAGAGGGGGATAACTAGACTAGCCGCCGATTCCCCCGAGGTGAAAGATGCAAGTATCCGATTTTCATTTTGATCTGCCAGACGAGCTGATTGCCCGCTATCCCATGGCGGAGCGTACCGCCAGCCGCCTGCTGCAGCTCGATGGTCAAACCGGCGCCCTGCGCCACGGTCATTTTGTCGATGTGCTTGACCAGCTCAACCCCGGCGATCTGCTGGTGTTCAACAATACCCGTGTCATTCCGGCGCGCATGTTTGGCCAGAAGGCCAGCGGCGGCAAGCTG
Source organism: Aeromonas sp. R7-5 (assembly GCF_040908015.1). Taxonomy (NCBI): domain Bacteria; kingdom Pseudomonadati; phylum Pseudomonadota; class Gammaproteobacteria; order Aeromonadales; family Aeromonadaceae; genus Aeromonas; species Aeromonas sp. R7-5. Next base: position 119,264 of record NZ_JBFOCZ010000012.1, read on the forward strand.
GAGGTGCTGGTGGAGCGCATTCTGGACGAGCACAGCGTGCTGGCGCACGTCCGCTCGTCCAAGTCCCCCAAGCCAGGTACCCGTCTCCTTCTGGATGGCGGTGCCGACGGCGTGCCCGTCGAAGCCGAGATGCGTGCCCGCCACGACGCTCTGTTCGAGATCCACTTCCTGGACCCGCGCCCTGTGCTGACCATTCTGGATGCCATCGGCCACATGCCGCTGCCTCCCTATATCGACCGTCCCGACGAGGATGCCGACAAGGAGCGCTACCAGACCGTCTACAACCAGAAGCCGGGTGCCGTGGCGGCGCCGACCGCCGGTCTGCACTTCGACGAGCCGCTGCTCGAGCAGATCCGTGCCAAGGGCGTGGAGATGGCCTTCGTGACCCTGCACGTGGGGGCGGGCACCTTCCAGCCGGTGCGCGTCGACAAGATTGAAGATCACCACATGCACTCGGAATACGCCGAAGTGCCCCAGGAGGTGGTGGATGCCATCGCGGCGACCCGCGCCCGCGGCGGTCGTGTGGTTGCGGTGGGGACCACGTCGGTGCGATCCCTCGAGAGTGCGGCCAAGGCGACCCTGGCCCAGGGCAAGCCGCTGGCGCCCTTCTTCAATGACACCGACATCTTCATCTTCCCCGGTTACGAGTTCCAGGTGGTCGATGCCATGATCACCAACTTCCACCTGCCCGAATCCACCCTGATCATGCTGGTCAGCGCCTTTGCCGGCTATGACAACGTGATGGCCGCCTATCAGGCCGCCGTGGCGGGACAGTACCGTTTCTTCAGCTACGGGGACGCCATGTTCGTCACCCGTCGCCGGGTGCAGGGTTAAGCCTTGCCCTTCAGAAGTCGTTCAGGCTCTGCTTGTCAGTATGCCGGCCGGCTTCATATTACCGGGCCCCTCGGGCCCTTTGTTGTCAGACTGTTTCTCTGACTGAATAGAGGTAGCAATGAAATTTGAATTGAAAACCACCGATGGGCGTGCCCGTCGCGGTCAACTGGTGTTCGAGCGTGGCGTGGTCCAGACCCCGGCCTTCATGCCGGTCGGCACCTACGGCACCGTCAAGGGGATGACACCGGAAGAGGTGCGTGAGACCGGTGCCCAGATCCTGCTTGGCAACACCTTCCACCTCTGGCTGCGCCCGGGTCAGGAAGTGATGCGCGCCCACGGCGATCTGCACGACTTCATGAACTGGCAGGGGCCGATCCTGACCGACTCCGGTGGTTTCCAGGTATTCAGTCTGGGGCACATCCGCAAGATCACCGAGGAGGGGGTACACTTCCGTCATCCCATCAACGGCGAGAAGATCTTCCTCGACCCCGAGAAGTCCATGGAGATCCAGTACGATCTGGGTTCCGACATCGTGATGATCTTCGACGAGTGCACCCCGTACCCGGCCACTTACGAGGAAGCGCGCAAGTCCATGGAGATGTCCCTGCGCTGGGCCAAGCGCTCCCGTGACAAGTTCGATGCGCTCGGCAACAAGAACGCCCTGTTCGGCATCATCCAGGGTTCTGTCTACGAACCGCTGCGGGATGTGTCGCTGGACGGTCTCCTTGAGATCGGCTTCGACGGTTACGCGGTCGGCGGTCTCGCCGTGGGTGAGCCCAAAGAGGACATGCATCGCATCCTTGACCATGTCTGTCCGAAAATTCCGGCCGACAAGCCGCGCTACCTGATGGGGGTGGGCAAGCCGGAGGATCTGGTGGAAGGGGTGCGCCGCGGTATCGACATGTTCGACTGCGTGATGCCGACCCGCAACGCCCGCAACGGTCATCTCTTTACCACCGATGGCGTGGTCAAGATCCGCAACGCCAAGTACCGGGAAGACACCAGCACCCTGGATGCGGACTGCGATTGCTACACCTGCAAGAACTACACCCGCAGCTATTTGTACCATCTGGACAAGTGCAACGAGATCCTCGGTGCCCGTCTGAATACCATTCACAACCTGCGTTATTACCAGCGCGTGATGCAGGGTTTGCGGGACGCGATCGAGCAGGGTAAATTAGACGACTTTGTAACTGAGTTTTACCGTCGGCAAGGGAAGCCTGTGCCTCCACTGGCTGAAAATGACGTGAAATAACAACGACATATAAGTTAGTATTCAAATCTACATCAATAAGAGGTTGTTAAATGAGCATTATCTCCAAGGCGTATGCAGAAGGCGCGGCTCCGGCAGCACAGGGTGGTGGCATGGAAATGATCATCATGCTGGCCGTGTTCGGTCTCATCTTCTACTTCATGATCTACCGTCCCCAGGCCAAGCGTGCCAAGGAGCATCGCAATCTGATGAGCTCCCTCTCCAAGGGCGACGAAGTGCTCACTTCCGGTGGCCTGGTCGGCAAGATCGCCAAGGTTTCCGCCGACAGCGACTACATTGTGCTGGCCCTGAACGATCAGACCCAGGTCACCATCAAGCGTGACTTCGTCTCTGCCGTTCTGCCCAAGGGTTCTATCCAGTCCCTCTAATCTCCCGAGGAGCACAGCGTGTTAAATCGCTATCCGCTGTGGAAATACCTGATGGTGATCGTCGTGATCGCCATCGGTTTTCTATATGCAGCCCCCAATCTTTACGGCGAAGACCCGGCCTTGCAGGTCTCTGCCAGCCGTGGTGCCGAAGTCAAACTAGAAACCCTCGATCAGGTGAAGGAAACCCTCGACGAGGCGAAGATCCCGGTCAAGCATGCGGCGTTCGAGCACGGCTTCATCCTGATCCGTTTCAACAACACCGAAGACCAGCTCAAGGCGCGTGACATCGTGGCCAACAAGCTGGGCGACAATTTCATCACCGCCCTCAACCTGGCACCCTCCACCCCCGCCTGGCTCGAGGCCATCGGCGCGGCGCCCCTGAAGCTCGGTCTTGACCTGCGGGGCGGTGTGCACTTCCTGATGGAAGTGGACATGGCCGAAGCGCTGGCCAAGCAGCAGGAACAGATGGTGCAGGATTTCCGCGCCGAACTGCGTACCCAGAAAATTCGCTACTCCGGTGTACGCCGGGTCGGGGATCAGGTGCAGGTGGTCTTCCGTGACGAGGCCGATCAGGCCAAGGCACTCTCCTTCCTGCGTCGCCAGAATGCGGATCTTGTCTTCACCACCGACCAGAAAGGGGATGACTTCATCCTGCTGGCCACTCTGAGCGAAGCCAAGATCAAAGAGGTGAAGAAGTATGCCCTCGAGCAGAACATCACCATCATCCGCAACCGGGTGAACGAACTGGGTGTGGCCGAGCCGCTGGTCCAGCAGCAGGGCGGTGAGCGTATCATCGTCGAGCTGCCGGGGATCCAGGACACCGCCCGTGCCAAGGAGATCCTGGGTGCCACCGCGACCCTGGAGTTCCACATGGTCGATGAGGCTGCCGATATCCAGGCCGCTGCCGCAGGCCGCGTGCCGCCGAGCTCCAAGGTCTACAACGATCGCAACGGTCGTCCCGTGGTACTGCAAAAGCGCGTGATCCTGACCGGTGACCACATCGTGGGTGCCCAGTCCGGTTTCGATGAATACAGCCGTCCCCAGGTCAACATCAAGCTCGATGGTCAGGGTGGCAACAAGATGGCCAACTTTACCAAGGACAACGTTGGCAAAGGCATGGCGACCGTCTTCATCGAGTACAAGCCGGTGGGTCAGCCTGGTCCGGACGGCAAGCGCAAGTTCCGCAAGCAGGAGGAGGTGATCAACGTCGCCACCATCCAGTCTCGCCTGGGTAGCCAGTTCCGCATCACCGGGATCGACAACGCCAACGAAGCCCACAACCTGGCGCTGCTGCTGCGTGCCGGTGCCCTGATTGCCCCCATTCAGATCGTCGAAGAGCGCACCATAGGCCCGAGCCTGGGTCAGCAGAACATCGACAGCGGGATGGAAGCCATCGGCTGGGCCATGCTGGTGATCGTGCTCTTCATGGGGATCTACTACCGTGCCTTCGGCTGGGTGGCCAATCTGGCGCTGACCATGAACCTGGTGCTCATCGTCGGTATCATGTCGATGATCCCGGGGGCCACCATGACCCTGCCGGGCATCGCCGGTATCGTGTTGACGCTGGGCATGGCGGTGGATGCGAACGTGCTGATCTACGAGCGTATTCGTGAAGAGATCCGCAATGGTCGCGGGGTGCAGCAAGCCATTCACCTGGGCTTTGATCGCGCCTTCTCCACCATCGCCGACTCCAACGTCACCTCGCTCATCACCTGCGTGATCCTGTTCGGTATCGGTACCGGTGCCATCAAGGGCTTCGCCCTGACCCTCGGGATCGGCCTGACGGCGTCCATGTTCACTGCCATCACGGTATCCCGCGCCATCATCAACCTGGCCTGGGGTGGACGGCGCATCGACAAGCTGCCGATCTAAGGAAGAGACATGTTTCAAATTCTACATTTTGAAAAGCCCATCCCCTTCATGCGTTTCGCCAAGCTGGGTATGGTCCTCTCTGCTCTGGTAACGGTGCTCGCCCTCTACGTTCTGTACGATCGTGGCCTGAACTGGGGGCTGGACTTCACCGGCGGTACCACCATCGAGGTGGGGTTCCAGCAGTCGGTGAGCCTGGACAAGATGCACGAGGCGCTGGATCAGCAGAAGATTGACGGGGCGACCCTGCAGTTCTTCGGCTCCAGCCGTGATGTGCTGGTGCGCATGGCCCCGCAAGAGGGCGTCAAGGTCGAGCAGCAGGGCAACGAGGTCCTGGCGGCCGCCAAGCTGGTCGACGAGAGCGCCGTGCTCAAGCGTGTCGAGTTCGTCGGTCCCTCCGTGGGTGACGAGCTGGCCACCGACGGTGCCCTGGCCATGCTGGCCTCCATCCTCTGTATCCTGATCTACGTGGCGGTGCGCTTCGAGTGGCGTCTGGCCACGGGGGGCATCCTCTCCCTGGCTCACGACGTGATCATCACCCTCGGCATCTTTGCCTACTTCCAGTACGAGTTCGACCTGACCGTGCTGGCGGCGCTGATGACGCTGGTGGGGTACTCCCTGAACGACACCATCGTCGTGTTCGACCGGGTGCGGGAGAATTTCCGCAAGGTACGCCGTGGGGACACCGCGGAGATCATGGATCTCTCCATGACCGAGACCCTGAGCCGGACCATCATCACCTCGGGGTTGACCTTCGTGGTGGTGGTGGCGCTGCTGCTCAAAGGCGGGCCTCTGATCCACGGCTTCTCCATCGCCATGGTGATCGGGGTGGCCTTCGGGACCTACTCCTCCATCTATGTGGCGAGCGCCTCAGCCATGTTCCTCGGGATCAAGCGGGAGCACATGCTGCCGACCCAGGTGGAAAAAGAGGGCGCGGATCAGCAAGAGATCCTGCCGTAACAGACAAGGGCGCCGCAAGGCGCCCTTTCTCTTGTGGCCGGGGTGAGTCATGATGCTCCCCACAACCCAGCATCCATTACCCAAAGCAAGGAGCAAGCCCATGCAACACAATCCCCGTTTTCTGGCCCTGGTAGAGGCCATCCGCCCGCAGGTGCAGGAAACCGATGTGCACCAGATCAAGCGCTGGCAGGATGAGGGCCGAGCATTTCATCTGCTCGACGTGCGCGAAGAGAGCGAGTGGGCCAGGGGTCATCTGCCGGGGGCCACCTATCTCGGGCGTGGGGTGATAGAGCGTGACATCGAGACCCGGTATCCGGATCCCGACACCGAACTCTACCTCTATTGTGGTGGGGGATTTCGCTCCATCCTGGTGGCGGATAACCTGCAGAAGATGGGTTATTCCCGGGTCGTCAGCGTCGATGGAGGCTTTCGCGGCTGGAGCGATGCCGGATACCCTGTCGAATCCTGATTTATTTGAGGGAGAGGGGCTGCGCCACATGACAAACGGCCCCGTGATCTTTACCATATGCGGGGTCAAGCGTAAGCGTCGGAGTGTTCATTGAACGTCAGGATAGGGATTGGATACCTCACGGGTATCCTGTTGTTGCTCCCCTTGTGGGGTTGCAGCAGTAGCAGTCAGGTAAAAGCGCCTCAAGTTCCCAAGCCGCAACCCGCTTCACTGGTATTGGCGACCCCCTTGCAGGTCTCCTACCAGAGCGAGTTGGCGTTGGCGCGACTCGGGCAGATGCTCAGTGAAATGGAATTGACGACCGAACAGCGGGCTGAACTCTTCTATGAGCGTGCCGTGGTGTTTGACCGGGTGGGCTTGCGTTCCCTGGCGCGACTCGACTTCAACCGCGCCCTGCGGGAGAAGCCGGATTTTGCCGAGGCCTACAACTTCATCGGTGTCTATCTGGTTCAACAGCAGAACTACGACGAGGCCTATGAGGCGTTCGACTCCGCCCTGGAGCTCGCCCCGGATTACGACTACGCCTATCTCAACCGGGGAATCGCGCTCTATTACGGCAATCGCCCCGAGCTTGCCGCGGCGGATATGAAACGCTTCTACGAGGCGCAACCGGAAGACCCTTATCGGGTGATCTGGCTCTATCTGGCCGAGCAGAAGCTCAACGGACCGGCGGCCATGAGCCGGATGCGCGAGCGGCTCAACAAGTATGACGACGACGCCTGGAACTGGGATCTGGTGCGCCTCTATACGGGCGACATCAATGCCACCCAGTTGATGAGCAACGTGGTGAAAGGGGTCAAGGACAACAGGGAGCTCGCCGAGCGCCTGTGCGAGACCTACTTCTACCTCGGCAAGTTCGAGCTGGCCAAGGGTAACCGCAAGGAAGCCATCAGCTACTTCAAGCTGGCGCTGGCCAACAACGTCTATGACTTCATCGAGCATCGCTATGCCTTGCTGGAGCTGGAACTGATGGCGCGCAAGCCCCAGCCACCCGGAGCCCAGGGCAAGAGCGGCAAAGCGTGACTAAACGGGTTTGAACCCCATGAAAAAGGCCTCTTGACGAGGCCTTTTTGCTGTCTGGTGACACGGGGTGTACCGCTACTCCACCAGGCTCATGCCGGGGATCTGGCGCCAGTAACCGTTGCAGTCCCGCTCCTGCTGCAGGGGCAGGGGGGCCATCCCCTGTTCGTTGGCCTTGAAGCGCTCCAGCATCGTCAGGGTCTCCATGCCTTCGGGCGAGAGGCGCACCACATCCACCAGGCCCTCCATCCCCTTGAGCTCGTTACCCAGGTTGTAGCAGTAACCGGACTGGGTCTGGATGCCGTTGAGGTTGAACACCTTCTGCCCCTCGCGACTGCTGGCAAGTCGCCCGGTGGGGTAGTCGATGCAGGCCAGTTCGCAGTTGTCCTTGGGCCGGTCGAGGGAGCGGGCGGTGAAGCAGCGTGCCGAGTAGGCGAGCGGCAGATGACCATAGGCGAACACCTCCACCTCGAACTGCTGGCGCTCCCTGCTCAGATCCTGATTGAGCTGCATCAGCCAGTCGCGGGAGAGCTCCACCGGCATCACCCAGCGCTGCATCCCCTGTTTAAGCAGCATGCGCAGCACGTCGGCGTTGTAGGCGTTGATGGCGGGGCCGCAGACGAACGGCAGCCCGGCTTCACTGGCGAGCTGGACGGCCCCCAGATCGTTGGCCTCGATCATCAGCTCGCCGTTGTCGATCAGCCGCTTGACCTCCTTGAGCTCGGAGGGGGCAGAGATCAGCGCCAGCGTGGAGAGCACCGCCTGCCTGCCGGAGCCCGCCACCTGACGGGCGAGGGCAATCCAGTCATCCACTTTCAGTTCGCGCCGCTTGCTGCAGACGGTTTCCCCCAGATAGACGATGTCGGCCTGGCTGGCGGCGGCCGCCTGATAGAAGGCCTGGGTGTCGGCCTTGGGCCAGTAGAAGAGCAGGGGCCCGAGTGAGAATTTCATGAACAGGGCTCCTTATTGCCACTGGCGATGATAGGCACCGAGGGTGGTCTGGCTCCCCTCGGAGACGCGGGCGAGCTGGGCATCCCACTCAGCCTTGACCTGATAGGCCTCGGGGTTGGCCTGATAGGCGTCGATGGCGGCGCGCCAGACCCGGGTCACCTGCTCCACATAGGCGGGGCTGCGCTGGCGTCCCTCGATCTTGACCGACTGGATGCCGGTCTGGAACAGCTCGGGCAACAGGCCAAGGGTGTTGAGGCTGGTGGGCTCCTCAAGCGCGTGATAGGTCTGGCCATCCACCTCGAAGCGCCCCTTGCACAGGGTCGGGTAGCCGGCGTTTTCCCCCGGGCCGTAACGATCGATCAGCACCTCGTTGAGGCGGGATTCGAGGCCGCTCGGGGTCTCCTCCCAGCGTACGAACTTGGCCGGTGAGCAGGCGCCGACGGTGTTGGGGCTTTCGCCTGTCATGTAGGAGGAGAGGTAGCAGCGCCCCTCCGCCATGATGCAGAGGCTGCCGAAGGCGAACACCTCAAGGCCGACGTCGGTCTCGCGGGCCAGCTGCCTGACCTGATGCATGGAGAGCACCCTCGGCAGCACCACCCGGCCGACGTTGAAGTGCTGCTGGTAGAAGCGGATGGCAGCGGCGTTGGTGGCGCTGGCCTGGACCGAGACATGCAGCTCCATGTCGGGATGGCGGCGGCTGGCATAATCGAGCACGGCGAGATCGGCGATGATCAGGGCATCGGCACCGAGCGCCACCCCTTTGTCCACGGCCTGCTTCCAACGGGCATCGGAGCCCGGGTGGGCAAAGGTATTGATGGCGATGTGCAGCTTGCGGCCATGCTGGTGGACATAGTCAACCGCTCTTTCCAGCTTGCTGTCGGTGAAGTTGAGCCCGGCGAAGTGGCGGGCATTGGTGTCATCCTTGAAGCCGATGTAGACCGCATCGGCCCCGTTATCCACGGCTGTCTTCAGTGCCGGCAGGCTGCCTGCCGGGCAGAGTAATTCCATCGGGTACGCTCCGAGAGGGCAAAAATGCAAAGTGGCCCGATTGTATGCATGCTTGCCCTCCCGCTTTTTGACCTGAGGCAGCTTTAGGTGGCTTTACCCTTCTTGGGGTAAGTGGGCACAAGTTTGATTTTCAACAGGATCTTGCCGAAGGGGCTGTGCTTGAATGCGCAAAAAACTGGGAGTTTATCGTGTTTCAACATCTGCAACGTCGCCTGGTCGAACAGGCACCCCGTCTCTTGCGCCACCCCCTCAAGCTGGTGCCCTTCCCGCTGCAACAAAACCTGATGGAGGCCCTGCTGGGCAGGGTATTCCGGGAGGCCATCGAAGAGGGGGAATTTGCGTTTCTTGCGGGCAAGTGGCTGAAAGTGGAAGTCAGCGATCTGGGGCTATGCTGGTTTATCAGCGAGCAGGAGGGCAAATTGGTAGTGGCGAGGAAGTGTGAGCACGTCGATGTCTGTTTCAGCGGCAATAGCCAGGATCTTGTTCTGATCGCCGGGCGCAAGGAAGATCCCGACTCTCTCTTCTTCCAGCGCAAGCTGAAGATTGAAGGGAACACCGAGTTGGGTCTGGAGGTGAAAAACCTGATGGACAGCCTGGATCTGGACGGGCTGGGATTGATGAAATACCCCCTGATGGATCTGGCGACCTTTATCGAGCGGGCCCGCGAGACGCACGTGCCCACTGCCGCGACAATGAGCTGAGCCGTTTTCTTGCCCGAGTGCTGCGGAACAGGTGAACTTGAGCCGCAGTACCCCACTGTCAGCGTGACCACGCAGGGTGGGGATGTATCATCTGTCTGTTTGTGCAGAAATGCCTGGTCGGAAGCGGTGCCAAAATAGCGATTGGTTATGTTACAATTGCGCGCCATTTTTGACTGAAGATTGACTGGGCATGTTGGATCAGATTCGTATCGTGTTGGTAAACACCTCTCACACCGGCAACATGGGATCCGCGGCGCGGGCCATGAAGACCATGGGGCTGACTCAACTGGTGCTGGTCGATCCCCAGGCCCAGCCGGATGAGGAGGCCGTCGCCCTGGCAGCGGGGGCCAGCGATATCCTGGCTCGCGCCCGTATTGTGCCGACCCTGGATGAAGCCATTGCCAACTGTGGTCTGGTCATCGGCACCAGTGCCCGTTCCCGCACCTTGAGCTGGCCCATGCTGGATCCCCGTGAAGCGGGCGAGAAGCTGGTTGCCGAGGGCATGGAGCACCCGGTCGCGCTGGTGTTTGGCCGTGAACGTACCGGCCTCACCAATGACGAACTGCAAAAATGCCACTTCCATGTGGCCATTCCCGCCAATCCAGAATACAGCTCCCTCAATCTGGCCATGGCAGTGCAGACCCTTTGTTACGAGGTGCGGATGCGCTGGCTGGAAGTACAGAACCAGGAGCATTCGGCCCCGGAGGATGAGCGGGTCGAGTACCCCAGCGCCCAGCAACTGGAAGGGTTTTATCAGCATCTGGAGCAGACGTTGCAAAAGACGGGGTTCATTGCCGATGACCATCCAGGCCATGTGATGAGCAAACTGCGTCGTCTATTCAATCGGGCCAGACCCGAAGCAGTGGAGTTGAACATCCTGCGGGGCATTCTCACCTCTGTCCAGAAGTCCAGGGCACAGGATTAATCCCGACTGATTTACTCAAGCATATACTTGACTGATTTAGTCGGGTATGTGACCATATGCCACATATTGATTGGTTCGCAAGACGGTAAGGCATATGAGACTGACCTCAAAAGGACGTTACGCGGTGACAGCCATGCTCGACGTGGCGTTGCATGCAGAGCAGGGGCCCGTGCCCCTGGCTGATATTTCAGAGCGCCAGGGCATCTCCTTGTCCTATCTGGAACAACTGTTTGCTCGTCTGCGCAAACATGGTCTGGTGAGCAGCGTACGTGGCCCCGGTGGCGGCTATCGCCTCGGTCTGGCCCCTGGCGAGATTTCGGTCGGTCAGGTGATCACCGCGGTCGATGAATCGGTCGATGCGACCAAGTGCCTCGGCAAAGGGGGCTGCCACGGTGGTACCCAGTGCCTGACCCACTCCTTGTGGCGGGATCTGAGCGAACGCATCTCCAGTTTCCTGGGGGATATCACCCTGGCCGAGCTGGTTGGTCAGGCCGATGTGCGCCGTATCGCCGGCAAGCAAGATGAACAAATGAAGACCGTGTTGTCCCTGGTTGATCGGGCCGAACGCGGTGATGTGAGCTTGAAAGTCCAACTATAAACGTGCTTTCCACGACGAGTCGCTGTGTGACCCCGTCGTAACGGAGAAAAAGATGAAACTGCCTATTTACCTTGATTATTCGGCAACCTGTCCGGTGGACCCGCGTGTCGCAGAAAAAATGATGCAGTGCCTCACCATGGACGGCCTGTTCGGCAACCCAGCCTCCCGTTCCCACCGTTTCGGCTGGCAGGCCGAAGAGGCGGTGGATCTGGCCCGTAATCAAGTGGCAGAGCTGATCGGCGCGGATCCGCGCGAGATCGTCTTTACCTCCGGTGCGACCGAGTCCAACAACCTGGCCATCAAGGGCATCGCCCATTTCTACGCCGGCAAGGGCAAGCACATCGTCACCTCCAAGACCGAGCACAAAGCCGTGCTGGATACCTGCCGCCAACTGGAGCGGGAAGGCTATGAGGTGACCTACCTCGAGCCCATGCCCAACGGCCTGTTTACCCTTGAGCAGATCGAAGGCGCACTGCGTGATGACACCATCCTGGTCAGCATCATGCACGCCAACAACGAGATCGGGGTGGTGCAAGACATCGCTGCCATCGGCGAGTTGTGCCGTTCCCGCAAGATCCTGCTGCATGTGGACGCCGTCCAGAGCGTGGGCAAGATCCCGGTCGACGTGGAAGCACTCAAGGTTGATCTGCTCTCCATGTCCGCCCACAAGGTATACGGCCCGAAAGGCATTGGCGCCCTGTATGTGCGCCGCAAGCCCCGTGTTCGTCTGGAAGCCCAGATGCACGGCGGTGGTCACGAGCGCGGCATGCGCTCCGGCACCCTGGCAACCCACCAGATCGTCGGCATGGGGGAAGCCTTCCGCATCGCCAAGGAAGAGATGGCGAGCGAGAGCCAGCACATCATGGCCCTGCGCCAGCGTCTGTGGGATGGCATCAAGAACATCGAAGAAGTCTATATCAACGGGGATCTGGACCAGCGTGTACCGGGTAACCTGAACGTCAGCTTCGCTTATGTGGAAGGGGAATCCCTCATCATGGCACTGAAGGATCTGGCGGTCTCTTCCGGTTCTGCCTGTACCTCGGCCAGCCTGGAACCTTCCTACGTGCTGCGTGCCCTGGGCCTGAACGACGAGCTGGCACACAGCTCCATCCGTTTCAGCATCGGTCGCTTCACCACCGAAGAAGAGATCGACTACGCAATCAAGCTCATCTGCGACTCCATCGGTCGTCTGCGCGAGATGTCCCCCCTGTGGGAGATGTTCAAGGATGGCGTCGATCTGAACACGGTCGAATGGGCACATCACTGATCCTTGCCAGCATGGCAAGGGTCTGGTGAACAACGGAATTAGCAGGAGTTAGATATGGCTTACAGTGAAAAAGTAATCGACCACTACGAGAATCCCCGCAACGTCGGTGGTTTTGACAAGAACGATCCCAGCGTCGCCACCGGCATGGTCGGTGCACCGGCCTGTGGTGACGTCATGAAGCTGCAACTGAAGATCAGCGACGATGGCATCATCGAAGATGCCAAGTTCAAGACCTACGGCTGTGGTTCCGCCATCGCCTCCAGCTCCCTGGTGACCGAGTGGGTCAAGGGCAAGACCCTGGACGAAGCGGCCGGTATCAAGAACACCGACATCGCCGAAGAGCTGGCGCTGCCGCCGGTGAAGATCCACTGCTCCATTCTGGCGGAGGATGCCATCAAGGCCGCCATCGCCGATTACAAGCAGAAAAAAGGTCTTTAAGGTCCGGAGAGCAGTATGGCCATAACCATGACAGATGCCGCAGCGGCGCGGGTTTCCTCCTTCATGATCAACCGGGGCAAGGGCATCGGCCTGCGCCTCGGCGTCAAGACGACCGGCTGTTCTGGCCTTGCCTATGTGCTCGAGTTCGTGGATGAGCTGGCTGCCGAGGATCAGGTATTCGAGCAGAAAGGCGTCAAGATCATCGTGGATGCCAAGAGCCTGATCCACCTGGATGGCACCGAGCTGGACTTCGTGAAGGAAGGCCTCAACGAGGGCTTCCAGTTCAACAACCCGAATGCCAAGGGCGAATGTGGTTGTGGCGAAAGCTTCAGCGTGTAAGTGGTTCGATTGACCGATCGCCCATGTTTGCAACGCCTCGCAGCCCCAAGGGTGAGCCCTGTTGCGGCGAGTCTCTTGTGATCAACACCTTGCTCATCAACACAGTGGTGTGGACGCCAGTCCATGCCACTGCTTTCAAGTTCAAGACGAGTGTGGTTGCACTCCCAGCGCTATTGTCTGAGGACGAAGGATGAATCATTTCGAGCTGTTCGGGCTGGCTGAGGGCTTCGAGCTCGATACTCGCCAACTGGCTGACACCTATCGTCAGCTGCAGACCCAGTTCCATCCCGATCGTTTTGCGACAGCCCCCGAGCGGGAGCAGCTTGCTGCCGTGCAGCGTGCTGCCCAGATCAACGATGCGTTTACCACCCTCAAGGCCCCCTTGCGCCGAGCCGAGTATCTGCTCTCCTTGCGGGGAACCGATATTCGCGGCGAGCAGCAGACACTGCAAGATCCTGCCTTTCTGATGCAACAGCTGGAGTGGCGAGAGCGGCTGGCTGATCTCAAGGGCGACGCCGACCCTGAGGGGGCCATCAAGGATTTTCGCCAGGAGATCAGGCATGATCACCAGGCGTTGATGCAACGGCTGACCGACTCTCTCACCAGGGGTGAGGATCTGCAGGCGGCGGATTGCGTTCGCAAGCTCAAATTTGTCGACAAGCTCCTCGAGGAGCTGGAACGATTCGAAGACTCGCTGTTCGAGTCTTGACCCTCTAACGCAGGAATTGTGATTACCCATGGCATTACTGCAAATTGCCGAGCCAGGCCAGAGCGCCGCACCTCACCAGCATAAACGTGCCGTCGGCATCGATCTTGGCACCACCAACTCCCTGGTCGCCGCCGTGCGCAGCGGCCAGGCCGACACCCTCTGTGACGAGCTGGGGCGTGATCTGCTGCCCTCCGTCGTGCATTACCAGGCCGATACCATCCGGGTTGGCTTCGATGCCAAGCGTGAGGCGGCCCTCGATCCCCACAACACCATCGTCTCGGTCAAACGGATGATGGGCAAGGCGCTGGCTGATATCGATACCCGTCAGCAGCCTTACGAGTTCGTGGCTACCGAGACGGGCATGCCCCAGTTGCAGACCCGCCAGGGGCTGGTCAATCCGGTGCAGGTCTCGGCCGAGATCCTGAAAAAACTGGCCGAGCGCGGTGCCGCGTCCCTCGGGGGAGACCTCGACGGCGTGGTCATCACGGTGCCCGCCTATTTTGACGATGCCCAGCGTCAGGGCACCAAGGACGCGGCAAGACTGGCCGGCCTGCACGTTCTGCGGTTGCTCAACGAACCCACGGCGGCCGCGATCGCCTATGGCCTCGACTCCGGTCAGGAAGGGGTGATCGCCGTCTATGACCTGGGTGGCGGAACCTTCGATATCTCCATCCTGCGCCTGCATCGCGGGGTGTTTGAGGTGATGGCCACCGGCGGCGACTCGGCACTCGGTGGTGACGATTTCGACCATCTGCTGGCGGACTGGCTCAAAGAGCAAGCCGGGTTGTCCGGTCAGCTCGATGCCCGTACCCAGCGCGAGTTGCTGGATGCGGCGGCCAGCATCAAGCACGGCCTCACCGATGCCGATGCCGTTGCCTGCACCTTTGCCGGCTGGCAGGGTACCGTCACCCGCAGCCAGTTTGACGAGCTGATCCAGCCCCTGGTCAAGCGCACCCTGCAGGCCTGTCGGCGCGCCCTGCGCGATGCGGGTCTCGAGCAGGAAGAGGTGCTGGAAGTGGTGATGGTCGGTGGCTCGACCCGGGTGCCGCTGGTGCGCGAGCGGGTGGGCGAGTTCTTCGGCCGCACCCCATTGACCAGCATCGACCCGGACAAGGTGGTGGCCATCGGTGCCGCCATCCAGGCCGACATCCTGGTGGGCAACAAGCCCGATGCCGAGATGCTGCTGCTGGACGTCATCCCGCTTTCCTTAGGGTTAGAGACCATGGGCGGCCTCGCCGAGAAGGTTATCCCGCGTAATACCACCATTCCGGTGGCCCGCGCCCAGGAGTTCACCACCTTCAAGGATGGCCAGACCGCGATGGCCATCCACGTGGTGCAGGGGGAGCGCGAGCTGGTGGCGGATTGCCGCTCCCTGGCCCGCTTCACCCTGACCGGCATTCCGCCCATGGCGGCCGGCGCCGCCCACATTCGCGTCACCTTCCAGGTGGATGCGGACGGTCTGCTGTCGGTCAGCGCCATGGAGAAATCCTCCGGCGTGCAGGCCGAGATCCAGGTCAAGCCCTCCTACGGGCTGGGGGAAGATGACATCCTCAACATGCTGAGCGCTTCCATCGCCAATGCCCAGCAGGACATGGACGCCCGCATGCTGGCGGAGCAGCAGGTCGAGGCCGACCGGGTGGTCGAGAGCCTCAACGCCGCCCTGGCCGCTGATGGCGAGGCGTTGCTGAACCCCGCCGAGCGGGCCGAGCTGGATGCCGCCATCGCCCATCTGCTGACCATGCGCAGCACGGGCACCACCAACCAGATCAAAGAGGCCATCGAGGCGGCGGACGCTGCCAGTGGCGAATTTGCAGCCCGCCGGATGGATGCCTCCATCCGCAAGGTGCTGACCGGACAAAACGTCAACAAGGTGTGATATGCCAAAACTGATTATTCTGCCCCATCCCGAGCTCTGTCCGGACGGCGCGGCCCTCGAAGGTGCGACCGGTGAAACCATTCTGGATATCGCGCTGCGCAATGGTATCGAGATCGAGCACGCTTGCGAGAAGTCCTGTGCCTGCACCACCTGCCACTGCGTGGTGCGGGAAGGGTTCGACTCCCTCGAGCCGAGCGACGAGCTGGAAGACGACATGCTGGACAAGGCGTGGGGGCTGGAGCCGGAATCCCGTCTCAGCTGCCAGGCCAGACTGGCGGACGAGGATCTGGTGGTGGAACTGCCCAAGTACACCCTGAATCTGGCGTCCGAGCGCCACTGATGACCCCTTAATTACACATGAGTGAATTGCACGTGCAGCATCTCATGGTGCAGTAATGATATGGTGAAGGCCGTGACCCTTGAGGGAGCGGCCTTTTTTGTGCCCGTGATTTCCCTATTCGTTGATGAAAGTGCCAATAAAAAGGAAGCAAGAGAACATGGCTGACATGATGAACGTAAGGTTGTCGTCCCAGGCTGCCGCCGCCCAGTGGGGCGAGGGTGCCCTGCTCAGTTTCAACGGGGACGAGGCCCATCTCCATCTGGCCGCTGGCCAGGAGAAGGAGGCGCTGCGCGCCATCCAGCGCGCTGCCAGACGCCTCGAGTCGAGCGGCATCAAGCGCATCAAGCTGGTGGGCGAGGGGTGGAATGGGGAGCGTCGTTACGCCTTTGCCCAGGGCTTCTATGCCGCCAAGGGGGTTCGTGAGCTCGATTTTGGTGAACAGAGCGAGCAGGAAGCGGCCGAACTCGCCGCCTTGCTCAAAGCGACCCACTGGGTGCGCGAGGTGACCAACGGCTGCCCGGAAGCCATCTACCCCATGAGCCTGGCGGAGTCCGCTCTGCTGCTCATTCGCAGCCTCGGCGGTGACAAGGTGACCGCCCGCATCACCGCTGGCGAGGCCTTGCGTGAATCGGGTCATATCGGGATCTGGTCGGTGGGCCGTGGCAGCGAGCGCGAGCCGGTGCTGCTGGAGCTCGACTATAACCCGACCGGGGATGCCAACGCCCCCGTGGTCGCAGCGCTGGTGGGCAAGGGGATCACCTTCGATTCCGGCGGCTACTCCATGAAGTCCTCCGACAACATGCTGCCGATGAAGTCCGACATGGGCGGCGCCGCCATGGTGACCGGCGCCCTGGCGCTGGCCATCAGCCGTGGCCTGAACAAGCGGGTCAAGCTCATCCTCTGCTGCGCCGAGAACCTGGTCTCCGGCCACGCCTTCAAGCTCGGCGACATCCTCACCTATCGCAACGGCATCTCGGTCGAGATCCAGAACACTGACGCGGAAGGTCGCCTGGTGCTGGCAGACGGCCTGCTGGCCGCGAGCGAAAGCGGGGCTGCCTACATCCTCGACGCTGCTACCCTGACCGGCGCCGCCAAGACCGCGCTGGGCCGCGACTACAATGCCGTGTTTGCCCTCGATGAGGCGGAGCAGGTGCGCGCGCTGGCTGCCGCCAACGCCGAAAACGAGCAGGCCTGGCCGCTGCCGCTCGAACCCTGGCACGCAGGCCAGCTCACCTCGGCCTTTGCCGAGCTGGGCAATGTGGCGTCCGCAGAAGGTACTGCTGGCGCCACCACGGCAGCGGCTTTCCTGTCGCGCTTCGTCCGTGACGAAGGCAAGGGCTGGGTGCACCTGGACCTGGCCGCTTCCTATCAGAAGTCGGGCAATGAGCTCTGGGCGACCGGGGCCAAGGGCCATGGTCTTCGCACGATTGCCCGCTGGTTGCAGGAGGTGTGCGCATGAACGTCTGGTTGAGCCGAGAGTTTGCACCGGCCGAGTGGGGGGAGGGGGCACTGCTCTCCCACCGTGCCGACGGCATGGTGATCCATCTGGTGAGCGCCACTCCCTTGCTGGATATCCAGCAGGCGGCGCGGCGCCTGTGTAGCCAAGGGATCCAGCAGGTGGTCCTGGCTGGCCACTGGGAGCGAGAGCAGCAGTGGGCCTTTGCCCAGGGGCTGCAGACGCCCAAGGCGGAAGTGGGATTGCAGTGGGCCACTTCGTCCGAGGAGGACAGGGAGGAGTTGGAGGCGCGCTGGCTGTGCGGGCGCTGGGTGCGGGAGATGACCAACGCCACCCCGGAGCAGCTGGGGCCGCTGGAGTTGGCGGTCGAAGCAGCCGCCTTCCTCACCGAGCTGGCACCGGACCGGATCAGCCATCGCATCCTCAAGGGAGAGGCGCTGCAACAGGCGGGCTGGGTCGGTCTCTATCAAGTGGGTCGTGGCAGTGACCGCGAGCCCGTGATGCTGGAGCTGGATTTCAATCCGGGCAAGGATCCCAAGGCGCCGGTAGCGGCCGCCCTGGTGGGCAAGGGGATCACCTTCGATTCCGGCGGCTACTCCATGAAAACCTCCCAGGGCATGCTGACTATGAAACACGACATGGGCGGTGCCGCCATCGTCACCGGCGCGCTGGCGCTGGCCATTCTGCGCGGCCTCGACAAGCGGGTGAAGCTCATCCTCTGCTGCGCCGAGAACCTGGTATCCGGGCATGCCTACAAGCTGGGTGACATCCTCACCTACAAGAACGGCACCACGGTGGAGGTGGTCAATACCGACGCCGAAGGGCGTCTGATCCTGGCCGACGGCTTGCAACTGGCCGGTGAGTCTGGTGCGCCGCTCATCATCGACGCCGCCACCCTCACCGGGGCGGCCGTGATGGCGCTGGGGGGGCGTTACAACGCCCTGTTTGGACTGGACAAGGGGCTGGTGAGCCGCGCCATGGCCTATTCGGATGCGGAGCAGGAGCCTGCATGGCCGCTGCCGCTGGAGCCCTGGCATCGCCAGCAGTGCCCGTCCCACTATGCCGACACCGCCAACAGCCGCCCCGTGCCGGGCGGCGGACCGGGGGGGGCCTCCAATGCGGCAGGCTTCCTCTCCCGCTTTGTCCCTGATGAGGGAAGAGGCTGGCTGCATGTCGATCTCGCCGCCTGCTTCAGCGAGAACGGCGACAGTCTGTGGGCGCCCGGGGCCAATACCCTGGGGATGCGCACCATCGCCCATACCCTGCTGGCGGAGACGCGCTGAGTCAGTGAACGGCATCACAAGGGCACCTCAGGGTGCCCTTTCCAGTGCTGCTTTGCTGAGCAATTGATACGGTTTTGAGGCATTAGCATGCCGATCGTGCGCAAGCGCACATTTTTTCTCTCTGCCCTGGCACAAGATGAGTCACCATGTTGTTTCAAGGATTCTTTTGTTTAACAAAAAGTTGATTTTTTGTGTGTTATTTCGTTTTTTGTTTACGTATAATCGCCGCCGAACATGGATTCCTACAATAAAACTCTGTAGTTAAGGAAAGAACTCAATGGCTATCGAACGTACCTTCTCCATCGTCAAGCCGGATGCGGTCAGCAAGAACCTGATTGGTGCCATTTACAGCCGCTTCGAAAGCGCCGGCCTGAAAGTCATCGCCGCCAAGATGCTGCACCTGACCAGCGAACAGGCCGCCGGTTTCTACGCCGAGCACCAGGGCAAGCCGTTTTATGATGGTCTGGTCGGCTTCATGACCTCTGGCCCCGTCATGGTACAGGTGCTGGAAGGTGAAGACGCCATCCGCCGTCACCGTGAAATCATGGGCGCCACCAACCCGAAAGAGGCACTGGCCGGCACCCTGCGCGCCTGCTACGCCGAGAGCATCGATCGCAACGCCGTCCATGGCTCCGATGCCCCGGCCTCTGCCGCCCGTGAAATCGCCTACTTCTTTTCCGACGACGAGATCTGCCCGCGCGGCTGATGTTGTCTGCTGGTGACCAAGGGAGCTTCGGCTCCCTTTTGTTTTTTGGTCATCCTGCCAATATCCACTTATTCTCCAGGTGGAAAGCCAGACCCATTATTTGTACAATGCCGCCCCCTGACGTAGGTCAGCCGATAATTTATGAAGTGTGTGAGCTGAGGCCCCTGATGAGCGAAACAAAAACCAACCTGCTGGATCTCGACCGGGATGCCATGCGTGCCTTCTTCGTCGAGTTGGGCGAGAAGCCGTTCCGGGCAGACCAGATAATGAAGTGGATCTATCACTTCGGTTGTGATGATTTCGATCAGATGAGCAACGTCAACAAGGCGCTGCGCGAGCGGCTCAAGGCCATTGCCGAGATCCGTGCCCCCGAGATCAGCCGTGAACAGCGCTCCGCCGATGGCACCATCAAATGGGCGCTGCAGGTGGGCGATCAGGAGGTGGAGACCGTCTACATTCCGGAAGCGGACCGCGCGACCCTGTGCGTCTCCTCTCAGGTGGGCTGCGCCCTGGCGTGCACCTTCTGCTCCACCGCCCAGCAAGGGTTCAACCGCAACCTGAAAGTCTCCGAGATCATCGGCCAGGTGTGGCGTGCCGCCAAAGTGGTGGGCGGCAAGCGCCCCATCACCAACGTGGTGATGATGGGCATGGGTGAGCCGCTGCTCAACCTCGCCAACGTGGTACCGGCCATGAAGCTGATGATGGATGACTTCGGCTTCAGCATCTCCAAGCGCCGCGTCACTCTCTCCACCTCCGGTGTGGTGCCGGCGCTGGATATGCTGGGGGACCAGATCGACGTTGCCCTGGCCATCTCTCTGCATGCGCCGAACGACCAGTTGCGTTCCGAGATCATGCCGATCAACGACAAGTACAACATCGAAGCCTTCCTTGCCGGGGTACGTCGCTATCTGGCCAAGTCCAACGCCAACGGCGGCCGGGTGACCGTGGAGTATGTGCTGCTCGACCACATCAACGACGACATGCAGCATGCCCATGAGCTGGCCAAGGTCCTCAAGGAAACTCCTTGCAAGATCAACCTGATCCCGTTCAACCCCTTCCCGGGCAACCCGTTTGGCAAGCCGAGCAACAGCCGTATCGACCGTTTCTCCAAGGTGCTGATGGAATACGGCCTGACCGTCATCGTGCGCAAGACCCGTGGTGACGACATCGACGCCGCCTGTGGGCAGCTGGTGGGGGAGGTGATCGACCGCACCAAGCGCACCATGAAAAATCGGATGCAACAGGATGGGATTTCCGTCAAAATGGTTTAACTCCTAAGCCATTGTATAGACAGGAAATGGATATCCGTACATTGATCGTAGTGGCAGCGCTCTGTGCGCTGCCAGGCTGTGTCACAGAGACCACTTACGCTGGCCAGAATTCGACCCAGCGTGAAGTGGGTCCCGACCTCAAGGCCGCCGCCCAGACTCGTCTCGATCTGGGTATCCAGTATCTGCGCCAGGGCAATGCCGAGCAGGCCAAATTCAACCTCGACCGCGCCCTTCAGTACGATCCCAACAATCCTCAGGTCTACATCGGTTTTGCCTATTTCTATCAGCAGGTGTCGGATTTCAAGGCCGCCGAGGCGAGCTACAAGAAAGCGCTGGCCATGGATCCGTCCAATGCTGACGCGATGAACAACTATGGCGCCTTCCTCTGCAACCGTGGCCGCTTCGACGAAGCGGAAAAGGCGTTCTTGCAGGCCGTCAGCCAGCCCGATTACGTGAAGATCGCTGATACCTACGAGAATGCGGCGCTCTGCTCGATGCAAAATCACAGAAATGACAAGGCCGGCGAGTATTATCGTCTGGCCTTGGGGTATAATCCCCGCAATCCTAGGTTATTGCTGGACATGGCCGAGCTTTCCATGAAAGATGGCAAGCTTCCTGATGTCCAGTCTTACCTCGCGCGCTTTGCCGATGTGGCAGAGGAGAACGAGGAGAGCCTCTGGCTCCGGCTGCGGCTGGCCCAGGCCATGGACAAACCGGCATTACTTCACCAATTCGGGACTGAGCTGGTAAGGCAATATCCCACTTCGCAACAAGCCAAGCGTTACTTAGCCAATGACTACTGAACAGCCACACGATTTCCAAGACGACTCCCAGGCAGTTGGCCCAGGCCAGCTGCTGCGCAATGCCCGTGAACAGCTCGGCTGGACCCGGGAACAGGTTGCGTCCCGCATTCACCTTCGTCTGACCTTGATCGCCGCCATCGAAGCGGATACCTATGACAAGCACACGTCCCATACCTTCATTCGTGGCTATCTGCGGGCCTATGCCAAGCTCGTGGGCATCCCCGAGGAGACCATCCTCGCCGCCTACGAGAAGCTGGGACTGACCCCCCCAGACAACATCGACATGCAGAGCTTCTCCCGTCGCTCCCGCCAGCAGGCCAATGACAGCCGGCTCAAGGTGGTGACCTGGCTTGTGATCCTGGTGCTGATCGGGCTCTCCGTCGCCTGGTGGTGGCAGAGCACGGCGCGCCGCTCTGCCGGTGACGACGCCCTGGCGGCGACCGAGATGAGCGCGACCGTCAATACGCCGGAAGCGAATGTTGCCCCCGCCGTGGAGGTCGCCGAGCCCGTGCTGCCCGCAACGTCCGATGCCGTGTCCACCCAGGTTGTGGTGAGCGGTGCCACCGCGACCCTGCCTGTGGTCGCTACGGATGCCAGCGCTGCCGTCCCGACGAACGTTTCCGGTGCGGTCTCGACTGCCGAGAGCACGACCACCGAGCCCGCCAAGGCGCCCCAGCTCAAGATGAGCTTCACCGCCGATTGCTGGCTGGACGTCAAGGATGCCAACGGCAAGACCCTGTTCAGCGGTCTGAAGAAGGCGAACGACGAACTGGTACTGGAAGGACCCGAGCCACTCAGATTCATCATTGGCGCGCCCATGGCGGTCAATCTCGAATATCAGGGCAAGTCCTTCGACATGAGCCGTTACAACAACGGCCGGACTGCCCGCTTCTCACTGCCGCAGGAGTAATCAGTCCGCCATGTCTGTTCACGAAAAGCCCGCACACGAATCACCCATCGTTCGTCGCAAATCCAGACAGATCATGGTCGGCAACGTGCCGGTTGGGGGCGATGCCCCCATCACGGTACAGACCATGACCAACACCAAGACCACGGACGTGGCCGCTACCGTCGAGCAGATCCAGCGGATCGAGCGGGTCGGCGCCGACATCGTCCGGGTCTCCGTCCCCACCATGGAGGCGGCGGAAGCGTTCAAGCTCATCAAGCAGCAGACCCGCATCCCCATCGTGGCCGACATTCACTTCGACTACCGCATCGCCCTCAAAGTGGCCGAGTACGGGGCCGATTGCCTGCGCATCAACCCGGGCAACATCGGCAACGAAGAGCGGGTGCGTGCGGTGGTGGATTGCGCCCGTCACTACAACATCCCCATCCGGATCGGCGTCAACGGCGGTTCCCTTGAGCGTGATCTCCAGGAGAAATACGGCGAGCCGACCCCAGAGGCGCTGCTGGAGTCCGCCATGCGCCACGTGGATTACCTGGATCGCCTCGACTTCCAGAACTTCAAGGTGAGCGTCAAGGCGTCCGATGTCTTCCTGGCGGTCGGTGCCTATCGCCTGCTGGCCAAGCAGATTGATCAGCCTCTGCATCTGGGCATCACGGAAGCGGGCGGTTTTCGCGCCGGCGCGGTCAAGTCCGCCATTGGCCTTGGCATGTTGCTGAGCGAAGGGATTGGCGACACCCTGCGCATCTCCCTGGCCGCCGATCCGGTGGAAGAGGTGAAGGTGGGCTTCGACATCCTCAAATCCCTGCGCATCCGTTCCCGCGGCATCAACTTCATCGCTTGTCCCTCCTGCTCCCGTCAGGAGTTCGACGTCATCGGCACGGTCAACGCCCTGGAAGAGCGGCTCGAAGACATCATCACCCCGATGGATGTCTCCATCATCGGCTGTGTGGTGAACGGTCCGGGGGAGGCGCTGGTTTCCGATCTCGGCCTTGCGGGCGCCGCCAACAAGAGTGCCTTCTACGAGGGGGGCCAGCGGGTCGACCGGCTCGACAACAAGGATTTGATCCCGACTCTGGAGCGTCGCATCCGTGCCCGGGCCGCCATGCTGGATCCGGCCAACCAGATCCAGGTGGACAAAGGTTGAACCATGACGGGGCCACCTGGGGTGGCCCCGGCTTTAGGTTGTTGATTTTACATCCCGCATCCGGGCACCCGATTTTACCTCGGGGTCGAAAATCCCTATAATGCGGCCAAATTTTACCTCTTTTTCTCGAGTATCAACGTGGCAAAACAGATCCAAGCTATTCGCGGTATGAATGATTGCCTGCCGGAGCAGAGCCCGGTATGGCAGAAAGTAGAACAGATCCTGCGCCAGGTCGTGGCCAGCTATGGCTACAGCGAAGTGCGCATGCCCATCGTCGAGCAGACCCATCTGTTCAAGCGTGCCATCGGTGAAGTGACCGATGTGGTCGAAAAAGAGATGTACACCTTTGAAGACCGCAACGGCGACAGCCTGAGCCTGCGTCCGGAAGGGACAGCCAGTTGCGTGCGTGCCGGCATCGAGCACGGTCTGCTTTACAACCAGGAACGCCGGATGTGGTACATGGGCCCCATGTTCCGTCACGAGCGTCCCCAGAAAGGTCGCTATCGCCAGTTCCACCAGTTCGGGGTCGAGCTGTTCGGCATCAACGGGCCGGACATCGATGCCGAGCTCATCATGCTGACTCACCGCCTGTGGCGCCTGTTCGGCATCAGCGATCACGTGACTCTGCAGCTCAACACCCTTGGCCAGAGCAGCGAACGTGCCGCCTATCGCGATGCCCTGGTCTCCTATCTGGAACAGTACAAGAGCGATCTGGACGAAGAGAGCCAGCGCCGCATGTACAGCAACCCCCTGCGGGTGCTCGACTCCAAGGACGAGAAAGTACAGGCCATCCTGGCAGGTGCCCCCCGTTTGTTAGATCACCTGGGCGAAGAGAGCCTGGCTCACTTCGAAGGGCTCAAGCGCCTGCTCACGGCGGCCGGCATCCAGTTCGAGGTGAACGAGCGTCTGGTGCGCGGCCTCGACTACTACAACCTGACCGTGTTTGAGTGGGTGACCAACAGCCTGGGGGCCCAGGGCACCGTCTGTGCCGGTGGTCGCTACGACGGCCTGGTGGAGCAGCTCGGTGGCCAGCCGACCCCGGCGGTGGGCTTTGCCATGGGCATGGAGCGTCTGGTACTGATGCTCGAAACCCTCGAGCTCAATGCTGACATCCGCCCGGCGGTGGATGTCTATCTCTGCATGGTGGGTGAGGGGACCGAGCAGGCTGGCTTTGCCTTGGCCGAGCGCCTGCGCGATGCCCTGCCGGACTTGCGCCTCATGAGCCACTGCGGCGGCGGCAACTTCAAGAAACAACTCAAGCGTGCCGACAAGAGCGGCGCGGCCATTGCCCTGATCCTTGGGGAGACCGAGGTGCAAAGCGGGGAGATCACCATCAAATATCTGCGTGGCCAGGCCGAGCAACAGACCGTCTCGGTCGATGCCGCCATCGCCCTGCTGGCAGCGAAAGGAGAGTAAGCTGTGGAAGTGTATACCACTGAAGAACAACAGGTTGAGGTCATCAAGAACTGGTGGAAAGAGAACGGCACCTCGGTGATCGCCGGGACCGTGATCGGTTTGGTCGGCCTCTTTGGCTGGCGCTACTACAACGAGATGCAGCAGAACAACCAGGAAGCCGCCTCCCAGGCTTACAACGAGATGACCGCCCAGCTGGCCAAGGGGGATGACGCCGCCCTGGAGCAGGCAAAGAGCTTCATTACCGCTCACAAGGGTGACGCCTATGCCGAGCTGGCCGCCTTGCAACTGGCCGCGGCTGCCGTCAAGGCGGGCAAGCTGGATCTGGCTGCCGAGCAGCTGACCCTGGTGGCCACCAGTGGCGATGACAGCATCAAGCCCATCGCCGCCCTGCGTCTGGCACGGGTCCTGAGCGATCAGGGCAAGGCTGACGAGGCCCTGGCCCAGCTTGGCAAGATCAACAACGACGCCTTCAAGGCCCAGGTGGCGGAAGTGCGCGGCGACATCCTGCAAAAGCAGGGCAAGGCCGAAGAAGCGCGTGATGCCTATCAGGCGGCGGCGGATGCCGGCGGCCTGCAGAGCAGCGCCGAACTCAAGCTGAAGATGGATGATCTGGCGCTGCCAGCCGTCACTGCGGGCGAGGCTCCGGATGCGTAATCTGTACAAGCGAATGGCGCTGGGGGTGGCTGTCTCCTTCGCCTTGCAGGGCTGCTCCCTGTTCAGTTCGGAAGAAGATCTCAACCCCATGGCACCCCTGCCCAAGGTCGAGTCCGCATTCACTGCCGATACCGCATGGTCCTCCTCGGTCGGGGATGGCATCGGCGACTTCTACTCCCAGCTCAAGCCGGTGGTGGAAGAGGACCGCATCTATGCGGCGGCCCGCGATGGCGATGTGACCGCCTTCGAACGCGAGAGCGGCAAGGAGCTGTGGAGCGTGGATCTGGCAGATCTGCCCATCAACGCCGACAAGCGGAGTGCCCGTCTCTCCGGTGGTCTGGTCTCTCGCTACGGCAAGCTGTTCCTCGGGTCCGAAAACGGGGTGGTCTACGCCCTGAACGAGGCCAACGGCGAAGTGCTGTGGCAGACCACGGTGCCGGGTGAAGTGGTGGCGAGCCCCGCCGTCGAGGATGGCCGCGTGGTGGTGCTGACCACCTCCGGTCGTCTGGTGGCGCTCGATACCGACGAGGGCAAGCTGCAGTGGACCCTGTCCGAAGAGCAGCCGCCCCTGACCCTGCGCAGTGCCGGCGCCCCCATCATCACCAACGGTGCCGTCATCTATGGCCGCGCCGATGGCAAGGTGGGCATCGCCCTGCTGAGCAACGGCCAGCCGGTGCGTCAATCCAAGGTGGCTGACCCGCGCGGCGCCACCGAACTGGATCGGATGGTGGACGTCGATGCCAGCCCGCTGATTGCCGGTGATGAGCTCTACGCCATCGCCTACAACGGCCAGTTGATGGCGCGCAAGCTGATGAGCGGTGACGAAGTGTGGAAGCGCAAGTATTCCGGTTATCGCGACATGGCGGTGACCGGCAATGCCATCGTGCTGACCGACAGCCGCAGCCATCTGTTTGCGGTCGATCGCCGCAACGGTCTCGAGCTGTGGTCCAACACCCAGCTGGAAAACCGCACCGTGACCGCCCCCGTCATCCTGGGTGACTATGTGGTGGTCGGCGATGTGGAAGGTTACCTGTATTGGCTGGACCGTACCGACGGGACCATCAAGGCCATGCAGCAGCTCGACAGCAGTGGTCTCTATGCCGCTCCGCTGGTGGAGGGTGACACCCTGTATGTGCAGAGCCGTGACGGCAAGTTGTACGCCCTCAAGCGTCCTTGATCGTCCGATAATGTGAATATCCGGCTCCTGGTCTTCGGACCCGGAGCCTTTGTCGTCTTGAGAATGAGGCTTTTATGACTCCTGTAGTTGCCCTGGTGGGCCGCCCCAACGTGGGGAAATCCACCCTGTTTAACCGCCTGACCCGTACCCGGGATGCCCTGGTTGCCGACTTCCCCGGCCTGACCCGGGACCGCAAATATGGCCAGGCGAAGCTGGGCGAGCTGGAATTTATCGTGGTCGATACCGGCGGTATCGATGGCACCGAGGAGGGGATCGAGCTGAAGATGGCCGAGCAGTCCCTGCTGGCCATCGAAGAGGCCGATGTAGTGCTCTTCATGGTGGATGCCCGTGCCGGTCTCACCGCGGCGGATCAGGCCATCGCCGAGCACCTGCGCAAGACCCACAAGAAGGTGTTTCTGGTGGCCAACAAGACCGACGGCATCGACGGTGACTCCGCGGTGTCCGAGTTCTACGGTCTGGCCCTGGGCGAGGTCTACCAGATGGCGGCCGCCCACGGCCGTGGCGTACTGAGCCTGCTGGAGCTGGCCCTGGCCCCCCACCTCGAGACCCTGGTCGGCTCTGCCACCGAGGCACAAGAGGAAGAGGAGCTGGAGGAGTTCGACGAAGAGGCCCTGCTGCGCATGGTGGCTGCCGGTGAGCTCGACACCCGGGAAGACACCAAGGAGACGCCGTTCGCCGACCTGCCCATCAAGTTCGCCATCGTCGGTCGTCCCAACGTTGGCAAATCCACCCTGACCAACCGCATGCTGGGTGAAGATCGGGTCATCGTCTACGACATGCCGGGTACCACCCGCGACTCCGTCTACATCCCCATGGAGCGCGACGATCAGAAATACGTGGTCATCGACACCGCCGGCGTGCGTCGCCGTGGCAAGGTGCACGAGACGGTGGAGAAGTTCTCCGTCATCAAGACGCTCAAGGCGATTGAAGATGCCAACGTCTGCCTGCTGGTCATTGACGCCCGGGAGACCATCACGGATCAGGACTTGAGCATCCTCGGCTTCGTGCTCAACAGCGGCCGCTCCGTGGTACTGGTGGTCAACAAGTGGGACGGCCTGGATCAGAAGGTGAAAGAGGACGTCAAGAACGAGCTGGACAGACGCCTGGGCTTCATCGACTTCGCCCGGGTGCACTTCATCTCCGCCCTGCACGGCAGTGGCGTCGGTCACCTGTTCGAATCCATCAACGAGGCTTACGAGTCCGCGACTCGCCGCACCAGCACCGCCATGCTGACCCGCATCATGCAGATGGCCCAGGAAGATCACCAGCCGCCCATGGTGAATGGTCGCCGGGTCAAGCTGAAGTATGCCCACGCCGGTGGTTACAACCCGCCGCGCATCGTGATCCACGGGAACCAGTTGAACGACCTGCCTGACTCCTACAAGCGCTACCTCATCAACTACTTCCGCAAGTCGTTGAAAATCATGGGGACGCCGATCCGGGTGGAGTTCCAGGAGTCGGTCAACCCGTTCGAGGGCAAGAAGAACACCCTGACCCTGAGCCAGGAACGCCAGCGCAAGCGCCTGCTCAAGGCCAAAGCGAAGAAATAAAGCCCTGCGGCTGCCCTTACCGGCAGCCGTTTTTCTTGGTGGCCCTCCTCAGGGCAGATAAACCGGGGGAGGGGCTGCGGGTAATGCCGGTGCCAGTGACGTAAAGAGGAGAAGAGAATGAACACGCTGACCTGCCCTGCCTGTCAGGGCGAACTGGACAGCCGCAGCCGCGAGACGACGTGTGGCCAGTGTCAGGCCCGTTATCGCATCCGGGCCCTGTGTCCTGCCTGCGGGCAGGAGCTGGAGCGGCTTCGGGCTTGCGGCGCGGTGGATTATTTTTGCAACCACTGCAACACCCTGGTCTCCAAGCGCACCGTTCTGTTTGAGGCGCAGCCTGACAAGGCATAAAAAAACCCGGCTGATGCCGGGTTTATACTGTGTGCTCCGCTATCAGCAGCGTGAAGGAGCGGTTTCTGTGCCAGATCTTGCGTTTCATGTCGGCCAGCTTGAGCTTGCGTCTCGGGCTCCAGGCACATTTGGTTTTTCGGGCCAATATGGCTCTTCTGCGTGCTCGCATCCTGTTCTCCTCCCTGGTCTTGCGTGGGGCCGAAAGGGCCCTTGGCAGGAACTGCAACGCAATGAATACATTGCAATAAGTTCGCTCCAGCGCCCCTCGTATACCCAAGGATGGTAACAGAGAACAGGGCAGGAAAACACACCCCCGGCGAGGCTAGGGGGTGATGATCTGTTTGACCACTTCGGCGATGATGGCCGGACGCTGTGCCGGCACGTCCGGCTCGCTGCTGTCGTCCTCGTCCAGCTCCTCGCGACGATGGGCCTTCTGCTGTTCGTTGTCGAGCCAGAGCAGGCTCTGGTAGTACTGGCGCACGTTGTTGACATAGTTGCGCGCCTCGCCGCCACGGGCATAGCCATAGCGCACCTTGCGATGCCAGCGTGACTGCTGCAACAGGGGCAGCACCTCTTTCACGTCGCTCCAGGCGTCCGGGTTCTTGCCCAGCTCCTTGGTCAGGCGGCGGGCATCCATCATGTGGCCGTAGCCGATGTTGTAGGCGGTGAGGGCAAACCACACTTTCTCGTCCGCCGGGACCGAGTCGGGCACCTTCGCCATCATCTCCTGCAGGTAGCGGGCGCCCCCCTTGATGCTCTCTTCCGGGTGGGTGCGATCGTTTACCCCCATTGCCTTGGCGGTCGGACCGGTGAGCATCATCATGCCACGCACCCCGGTGTAGGAGCGTGCCTGGGGATCCCAGTGGGATTCCTGATAGCTGATGGCGGCCAGCAGCCGCCAGTCGATATCCTTGGCGTGGGTCTGGAACAGCGCCTGGTACTTGGGCAGCAGGCTCTTGGCCCGTTGCAGGAAGGTACGGGTGTCGACGAAGTCGAAATTCTGCACGTGGCCGAAGTACTTCTCGTCGAGCTTGGCGATGGCGCCATCCATGAAGCGCTGACCGAAGAAGTCGATGATGCTGGCGTAGAGGCTGTCGTCGGGCAGCTTGGTCATGGCCCAGGCCACGGTCTGCTTGCTGGCGAGGGTCAAGCCCTCGGTGAGTTCGGGGTAGTAGCGCTGGGTACGGGCCAGTATGGTGTCCTGCACCACCGTGTAGTCCACCTTGCCGTCGGCCACCTGCTTGAGCAGCTCTTCCACGTCCGCATCCCGATTGGTGCTCCACTTCAGGTTGGGGTACTGCTTGGCCAGCTCCTTCATCAGGTCCTCGCCGGTGGAGCCCGCCGGCACCACTATGCTGCCCTTGATGTCACCGAGGTTCTTGGGCCTGGGGGAGCCGTTGCGATAGACCAGCTTGGGGGAGACCTGGTAGAAGCCGGGGCCGAAGCGGAACAGCTTGCGCCGCTCCGGGGTCACGACGATGGCGGCGGCGGCGAGATCCAGCTTGCCCTTTTGCAGTTGCTCGACCAGCTCGGCGGTGCTGTAGGCAGGTACTATGGTCAGCTTGACCCCCAGCCAGTCGGCGTAAAGCTGCGCCAGCTCGTAGTCGAACCCCAGTGCGGTGTCGTCACGCTGGTAATAGGAAGTGGGGCCATAGAGAGTGCCAACCCGGATCTCGCCTCGCTGGCGGATCTGCTCCAGTTGGCTGGAGGGGTGGTAGAAGTCGCAACCGGCCAGGGCCAGCGTCAACATCATCCCGATGAACAGTCGAAAAATGCAGCGCAAGTAGGTGAGTACCCTTGTTGAAAAAATCGGCATTTGTCAAAAAAGAGGCACCTTTATACCAGAGAGTATGAAGGGAGTCACACCGCGCGAGATGAGAAAAACGTTTGTTCAGGATGGGCCTGATCCCTATAATACGCGCGTCTCAAATCCCCCCACACTCTAAAACTTGGTGAGAAAGGTATATGGAAATCTTGCGTGGTGCCCCAGCACTGTCTGAGTTTCGTGTCCACAAGCTGCTGCAGAGCTGCGCACAGAGAGGAGTAGAGATAGCAAGCGTCTATGCGGAATACGTGCATTTTGCCGAGCTGACGAGCCCGCTGTCGCCCCCCGAGCGAGCGACCTTGGGCCAGCTTCTGCGCTACGGCCCGACCATCCCGGAACACACCCCCAGCGGTCAGCTGTTCCTCGTTACCCCCCGCCCCGGCACTATCTCCCCCTGGTCTTCCAAAGCAACCGACATCGCCCACAACTGCGGCCTGAAACAGGTCAAGCGGCTGGAGCGCGGCATTGCCTATTACGTGCAGGCCAAGGGTGAGCTGAGCGTGGCCCAGCGTAGCGAGATCGCGGCCCTGCTGCACGATCGCATGATGGAAGTGGTCTTTGCCGAGATGAACGAGGCCGCCGCCCTGTTTGCTCACCACGAGCCGCGCCCCTTTACCCAGGTAGATGTGCTGGGTGGTGGTCGCGCCGCCCTGGAAGAGGCCAACGTGACCCTGGGTCTTGCCCTGGCCGATGACGAAATAGATTACCTGGTGACCAACTTCACCCGGCTGGGTCGCAATCCCAACGACATCGAGCTCTACATGTTTGCCCAGGCGAACTCCGAGCACTGCCGTCACAAGATCTTCAACGCCGACTGGACCATCGACGGCGAGCAGCAGCCCAAGTCGCTGTTCAAGATGATCAAGAACACCTTCGAGCAGACGCCGGATCATGTCCTGTCTGCCTACAAAGACAACGCCGCGGTGATGGAAGGCAGCCAGGGTGGCCGCTTCTTCCCGAGCCCCGCCAACGGTGAGTACCAATATCACCAGGAGCGCGTCGACATCCTGATGAAGGTGGAGACCCACAACCACCCGACCGCCATCTCTCCCTTCCCGGGGGCCGCCACCGGCTCCGGCGGCGAAATCCGCGACGAGGGTGCGACAGGCCGTGGCGCCAAACCCAAGGCGGGCCTGGTGGGCTTCTCTGTCTCCAACCTGCGCATCCCCGGTTTC
The DNA here is from genome assembly GCF_040908015.1 of Aeromonas sp. R7-5. NCBI lineage: Bacteria > Pseudomonadati > Pseudomonadota > Gammaproteobacteria > Aeromonadales > Aeromonadaceae > Aeromonas > Aeromonas sp. R7-5. The sequence goes on from NZ_JBFOCZ010000012.1 coordinate 150,945, forward strand.
GAGCAGCCCTGGGAGCAGGACTTCGGCAAGCCGAGCCGCATCGTCAGCGCCTTTGACATCATGCAGGAAGGGCCCCTTGGCGGCGCCGCCTTCAACAACGAATTCGGTCGCCCTGCCATCCTGGGTTACTTCCGTACCTTCGAAGAGCAGGTGCCGAGCCACAACGGCGTCGAGGTGCGCGGCTACCACAAGCCCATCATGCTGGCGGGTGGTATCGGCAACATCCGCAGCGAGCACGTCCAGAAAGGGGAGATCCCGGTGGGGGCGGCCCTCATCGTGCTGGGTGGTCCGGCCATGAACATCGGCCTGGGTGGCGGCGCAGCCTCCTCCATGGCGTCCGGTCAGTCTGCCGAAGATCTCGACTTCGCCTCCGTGCAGCGTGACAACCCCGAGATGGAGCGTCGCTGCCAGGAAGTGATCGACCGCTGCTGGCAACTGGGGGACGACAACCCCATCGTCTTCATTCACGACGTGGGCGCCGGTGGTCTCTCCAACGCCATGCCGGAGCTGGTGAGCGACGGGGAGCGCGGTGGTCGCTTCGACTTGCGTGCTATTCCGAATGACGAGCCGGGCATGAGCCCGCTGGAAGTCTGGTGCAACGAATCCCAGGAGCGCTATGTGCTGGCCGTGGCCCAGGACAAGCTGCCTCTGTTCAAGGCCTTGTGCGAGCGCGAACGCGCCCCCTATGCCGTCATCGGCACCGCCACCGAAGAGAAGCATCTCACTCTCTCTGATGATCACTTTGACAACCAGCCCATCGATCTGCCGCTGGACGTGCTGCTTGGCAAGGCGCCCAAGATGCACCGTGACGTGCAGAGCCTGCCCGCCCAGGGCAAGGCGCTGCAACTGGACGGCATCACCCTCAGCGACGCCGCCGAGCGCGTGCTGCGCCTGCCGACCGTGGCGGAGAAGTCCTTCCTCATCACCATCGGCGATCGCACCGTAACGGGCCTCGTCAACCGCGACCAGATGGTCGGCCCCTGGCAGATCCCGGTGGCTGACTGCGCCGTCACCGCCGCGACCTACGACAGCTACCACGGTGAAGCCATGTCCATGGGCGAGCGCACCCCGGTGGCGCTGCTCTCTCACGCCGCCTCCGCCCGCATGGCGGTGGCCGAGGCTCTGACCAACCTGGCACCGGCCAATATCGGCTCCCTCAAGCGGGTCAAGCTCTCCGCCAACTGGATGTCTGCCGCCGGTCACCCGGGGGAAGATGCGGGCCTCTACGAAGCCGTGAAAGCGGTGGGCGAGGAGCTCTGCCCGGCCCTTGGCATCACCATCCCGGTGGGCAAGGACTCCATGTCCATGAAGACCCGCTGGCAGCAGGACGGCGAGGAGCGCAGCGTCACCTCGCCGCTCTCCCTGCTCATCTCCGCCTTTGCCCGGGTCGAGGACGTGCGCAATACCGTGACCCCGCAACTGCGCACCGATCTCGGTGAGACCGACCTTATCCTCATCGACCTTGGCAACGGCAAGCAGCGTCTCGGCGCCTCGGCCCTGGCCCAGGTCTATCGCCAGCTTGGGCAAAGCGCCCCGGATCTGGACAACCCGGTTCAGCTCAAGGGCTTCTTCAACGCCATCCAGGCGCTGGTGGCGGATCGCAAGCTGATTGCCTACCACGACCGCTCCGACGGCGGCCTCTTCGTCACCCTGACCGAGATGGCGTTTGCCGGTCACTGCGGCTTCGACATCCAGCTCGATCGCGTGGGTGGCGACCTGCTGCCGGCCCTGTTCAACGAGGAGCTGGGTGCCGTCATCCAGGTTCGTCGCGAAGACAAGGAAGCGGTGCTGACCCTGCTGGCCGGTCACGGTCTGGCAGCCTGCTCCCACGTGCTGGGCACGGTGCGCGAAGACGACCTCATCCTGTTCCAGCGTGCCGGCAGCGAGGTTTATCGCGCCAGCCGCACCGCCCTTCGCACCCTCTGGGGCGAGACCAGCTGGCAGATGCAGCGCCTGCGGGACAACCCGGAGTGCGCCGATCAGGAGCATGCCGCCCGCCAGGACGCCACCGATCCGGGTTTGCAGGCCAGGCTCACCTACAACCCGTCCGACGACGTGGCCGCGCCCTATATCGCTCGCGGGGTTTCTCCCCGTCTGGCGGTGCTGCGCGAGCAGGGGGTCAACTCCCACGTGGAGATGGCGGCCGCCTTTGACCGCGCCGGTTTTACTGCGGTGGACGTGCATATGAGCGACATCCTCGAGGGGCGCATCAAGCTGGAAGATTTCCAGACCCTGGTGGCCTGTGGCGGCTTCTCCTACGGCGACGTGCTGGGGGCGGGCGAAGGCTGGGCCAAGTCCATCCTGTTCAACGACAACGCCCGTGAGCAGTTCCAGCGCTTCTTCGAGCGCGGCGATACCCTCTCCCTGGGGGTGTGCAACGGTTGCCAGATGATGTCCAACCTGCGCGACCTCATCCCGGGGGCGGATCTCTGGCCGCGCTTCGTGCGCAACCGCTCCGAGCGCTTCGAGGCGCGCTTCAGCCTGGTGGAAGTGCAGGACTCCCCGTCCGCCTTCTTCGCCGGGATGGCGGGCTCCGTGATGCCGATTGCCGTCTCCCACGGGGAAGGACGCGTGGAAGTGCGCGATGCCGCTCACCTGGCTGCGCTGCAACAGAGCGGTCTGGTGGGGCTGCGTTTCGTGGACAACCGCGGCAACGTCACCGTGCAATACCCGGCCAACCCCAACGGCTCCCCTGACGGTATCACCGCGGTGACCAGTGCGGACGGTCGCGCCACCATCATGATGCCGCACCCGGAGCGGGTGTTCCGCACCGTGGCCAACTCCTGGCACCCGGACAACTGGGGAGAGGATGGCGCCTGGATGCGCATGTTCCGCAATGCTCGGGTTCGCCTGGGTTAAGCGCCAGCAAGAAACCAAAAACCGGCCCCAGTGGCCGGTTTTTTTATGGGCATGGGTCTGAGAATGGGGAGGGCAGGAGGAGACGATCACGATGGGGGCGAGGCCGTCTTCAGCCCACTGCTCCGCCAGCTGCTTGCTGGAGGATATGGCATGGATTGAGGGGGCCGATCTGGTATCGCCAGCCAGACGGGCAAGCCGGACCGAGCCTTGGCGGGCATAAAAAAACCGGCCATGGAGGCCGGTTTTGCTGTGTGAGCTGAACCTGAGGCTAGCGCAGCACCACGTGCTGGAAGCCCTGCACCAGGCTGATGACGGGCTGGGGGTAGATGCCGAGCAATACCACCAGAATGGCGGAGAGCAGCACCACCAGGCCCCCGGAGGAGAAGGCCCAGTCGGCCCTGGCATCGCGCAGTTGCATGCCGGGTTCACGCAGGTAGAGGGTGACCATGACCCGCAGGTAGTAGTAGAGCCCCAGGGCACTGCCGAGCACGATGGCGCCACTGAGCCACCACAGCTTGGCATCGACGGTGACACCGATGAGGTAGAACTTGCCGATGAAGCCCAGCGTCATGGGGATACCCGCGAGGGAGAGCATCATCACCGTCATCACCGCCGTCAGATAGGGGCGCTTCCAGAACAGACCGCGATAACTGTGCAGGGAGTCCGCATCCTTGCCGCGATAGGGGCTGGACATCATGCTGATGACGCCGAAGGCCCCCAGGCTGGTGAACAGGTACATCAGCAGGTAGACACCCGCCGCTTCCACCGGCATCTCGCCGAGGCGGCTTGCCACCACCACTGCCAGCAGATAGCCGAAGTGGGAGATGGAGGAGTAACCCATCATCCGCTTGATGTTGGTCTGGATCAGCGCCAGGAGGTTGCCGACCACGATGGAGAGGACCGCCATGGCCGCCAGCAGCCAGTGGATCATGGGATCCGAGGTGGCGGGTACCGCCAGGTAGAAGCGCAGCAGCACGCAGAACACGGCTATCTTGCTCACGGTGGCGAGGAAGGTGGCCACCGGTGCCGGTGCCCCTTCATAGACGTCCGGGGTCCAGAGGTGGAAGGGGGCGAGGGACAGCTTGAACGCAAAGCCGACCAGCATCAGGCCAAAGCCCCCCATCAGCAGCGGATGGTGAGCCGGGCTCTGGGCCAGGGTCACACCGAGATCGCTGAAGCTCAGGCTTCCGGCCTGGGCGTAGAGCAGTGCCATGCCGAACAGCAGGAAGGCGGTGGCACTGGCGGAGAGCACCATGTACTTGATGCTGGCTTCCAGCGAGTGCCGCTCGCGATAGGCATACCCCACCAGACCGAACATGGGTAGGGTCAGCATCTCGATCCCGATGAAGAGCGAGGCGAGGTGACGGGAGGCCGCCAGCACCAGACCACCGGCGGTGGCGATGAGCAGCAGCAGGTAGAACTCTTCCCGGTTGTCCGGATAGCCCTTGAGCCAGGTGCGACCGAAGGTGCAGGTGGCCAGGGCCCCGATGAGCACCAGCCCCATGTAGAAGACCGCGTAAGCGTCCACTTGCAGCAGGGGAGTGACCCCCTGATCCCCCTGGGCCATCACGATGGGCAGGGAGAAGAGCGCGAGGTTGAGGCCGATGATGGTGACCACGAAGGCGGTGTCGTCACAGCGCTTCCAGGCGATGGCCAGCATCAGGGCCACCATGGCCCCCGTGGTCAGCAACAGGGGCAGCAGGGCCAGCAGTTGAGAAACAGTAAACGTCATGACAGTGCTCCCGACATGGACAAGGAAGGCGAAAGAGAAAGCATCATTGCAGCGCCCCCGTGCCCGGCAGCGCGTACCAGTGCAGCACGCTCAGGAGGCTGCTGCTGGCGGTGTCGAGCACCGGCTGGGGATAGAGACCGAGCAGCACCAAGAGGCCGGCGATGGTCAGCATCATGGTCAGCTCCCGGGTATCTAGCCCCTTGAGCATGCTCTCCTCCCGGGGCGTCCCGAAGCAGGCCCGCTGCAGCATGATGAGGGAGTAGACCGAGGCCAGCACCAGCCCGAAGGTGGCGATGACGGTGATGACGGGGGCCACCTGGAAGCTGCCGATGAGGATCAGGAACTCGCCGACGAAGTTGCCGGTCCCCGGCATCCCGAGGGATGCAACGGAGAAGAACAGCATCACGCCGGGCAGGTAGCGCAGCCGTCCCCAGAGACCGCCCATCTGGCGCAGATCCCGGGTGTGCAGACGCTCGTAGAGCTGGCCGCACAGGATGAAGAGGCCGGCGGCCGAGAGCCCGTGGGCAATCATCTGTACCACTGCCCCTTGCAGGGCGAGCTCGCTGCCGGAGTAGATGGCGATCATCACGAAGCCCATGTGGGAGATGCTGGTGTAGGCAACCAGCCGCTTGATGTCGGTCTGGGCAAAGGCCAGCAGGGCGCCATAGACGATGCCGATGAGGCCGAGCACCATGGCGTAGGGGGCAAACTCGGCGGACGCCTCGGGGAAGAGCGGCAGGGTAAAGCGCAGCAGGCCGTAGGCCGCGGTTTTGAGCAAGATGCCCGCGAGATCCACGGAGCCTGCGGTGGGCGCCTGGCTGTGGGCATCAGGGAGCCAGCCATGGAGCGGCACCAGGGGCATCTTGACCGCGAAGGCGATGAAGAAGCCCAGCATCAACAGCCACTGTACCGTGCTGCTCATGGGTGTGTTGAGCAGTTCCTGATAGTTGAAGGTGAAGACACCAGTAGCGGCGTGGTGGGTCAGTACCAGGCCCAGGATGGCCACCAGCATGATGAGGCCGCTTGCCTGGGTGTAGATGAAGAACTTGGTGGCGGCGTTGATGCGCGACTTGCCATCAGTGACCGAGTGGCCCCAGAGCGCGATCAGGAAGTACATCGGCACCAGCATCATCTCCCAGAAGAAGAAGAAGAGGAACAGATCCACCGCCATGAAGACGCCGAGCACGCCCCCCAGGATCCACAGCAGGTTGAGGTGGAAGAAGCCGATGCGCTGGACGATCTCCTTCCAGGAACAGAGGATGGCCAGCACGCCGATGAAGCTGGTGAGGATCACCATCAGGAGCGACAGCCCGTCCACGGCGAGGTGCAGGGAGATGCCGAAGCGGGGGATCCAGGGTTGTTGCCACTCGGCTGCCCAGACGGGGAGGCCGGGGCTGGCGAGGGTGAAGTCACCACCGAGCCAGATGGCGCTGGAGAGCACCAGACAGGCGCTCATGGAGGCGAGGGCCACCCAGCGGACAAACTGTCCGCCGAGCCGCTCCATCTGCCAGCAGAGCAAGCCGCCGATGAAGGGAATTAGCAAGATCCAGAGTAAGGTCACGATATCAGCTCTCATCTAGGTTCTAGTCGGGCAGGCGCTGAGCCTGCCACACAATATTGGGCTCATGGATCAGCCGAGCAGCAGCAGGGCCAGGATCAGGGCGGCGCCCATCCCCATGGAGGCTGCGTACCAGCGCAACTTGCCGGAGACGGTCCAGGCCAGCAGCTGATGCCCCCCCTGGGCCAGCACGGCGGGCAGGTTCATCATCCTGTCCAGCGGATCCTTGCCGAGCAGGCGAGTCGCCAGCAGGTAGGGCTTGACCCAAATCAGGTCATAAAGCCAGTCAAAGCCCCAGGCATTGAACCAGAGGGTGGACAGAGCCCGCCCCGGCGCACTCTCGGCGATCCCCTTTGCCAGGCGACGTTCGCCGAGGAAGAGGAAGGCGGCCAGCGCAATGCCTGCCACGGCGATGACGCCGGAGAGGATCTCGAGGCCATGGCGTCCCTCTTCGATGTGATCCCCGGGGCCTGCCGGCAGTACTCCGGCGAGCGGCGGCACTATCAATGCACCCACCCCGGTGGAGAGCACCAGCAGCACCAGCAGTGGCAAATGGTGGGCAAGGCCCTGTCCGGCGTGAGCCTGGGTCTGCTCCTTGCCGTGGAAGGCGATGAAGATGAGGCGGAAGGTGTAGAGGGAGGTGAGGAAGGCACCACCCAGACCGGCCCACAGCAGGGCGCTCTGGCCACTGGCCTGCACCTGCCAGAGGATGGCGTCTTTACTGTAGAAACCGGCGGTCACCAGTGGCAGCGCGGCCAGGGCCGAGCCCCCCACCAGGAAGCAGGCGTAGACCAGCGGCAGCGATTTGCGCAGGCCTCCCATCTTGAAGATGTTCTGCTCGTGGTGGGTCGCAACGATGACGGCCCCGGCGGAGAGGAACAAGAGCGCCTTGAAGAAGGCGTGGGTCATCAGGTGGAAGATGGCCCCTTCCCAGGCACCGACCCCCAGGGCCAGGAACATGTAACCAATCTGGCTCATGGTGGAGTAGGCCAGGATCCGCTTGATGTCGGTCTGCACCAGCGCCGCAAAACCGGCCAGCACTAGCGTGATGGCACCGACCAGCGCCACCAGATGGAGGATCTCGGGAGCCAGCAGGAAGAGGCCGTGGGTGCGGGCGATGAGGTAGACGCCGGCAGTCACCATGGTGGCCGCGTGGATCAGCGCCGAAACCGGGGTCGGGCCCGCCATGGCGTCCGCCAGCCAGGTCTGCAGCGGCAGCTGGGCTGACTTGCCGACCGCGCCGCCGAGCAGCATCAGGCAGGCAAACGACAGGGCAGGGGAGCCGTCGGCAAACATCGCAGGGGCGCGCACCAGCAGCTCGTGAATGTTGAGGGTGCCGAGCTCGCGATAGAGCACGAAGAGCCCGATGGCGAGGAAGACGTCGCCGACCCGGGTCACCACGAACGCCTTGAGGGCGGCGGCGCCGTTGTTGCGATCCTTGTAGTAGAAGCCGATCAGCAGGTAGCTGCAAAGCCCCACCCCTTCCCAGCCCAGATAGATGAACAGCAGGTCATCGGCCAGCACCAGGAACAGCATGCTGGCGATGAAGAGGTTGGTGTAGGTGAAGAAGCGTGAATACCCCTCTTCCCCGCGCATGTACCAGGAGGCGAACAGGTGGATGAAGAAGCCCACCCCGGTCACGACCCCCAGCATGGTCAGCGACAGCCCATCCAGGGAGAGACGGAAGGCGGGCTGGAACTCGCCCACCGTCATCCACTGCCACAGGGTCTGGGTATAGACGCCGCCTTCCGGCATGGTATTGAGAAAATCGATGCCGACCCACAGGGTAGTGAGGGCCGAGAGACCGATGCTGCCGACACCGATGAGCGCCGAGGTGCGCTCGCCGAGGCGGCCGAGGGAGAAGGCCAGCAGCAGCCATCCCAGCAGCGGGAACAGGAAAGTCAGATATAGGAGGCTCATCCGCGCATCTCGCTCACAGTGTCCACGTTCAGGGTGTGGTAACGACGATAGAGCAGCAGTAACAGGGCGAGGCCGATACTGGCCTCCGCTGCCGCCAGAGAAATCACCAGTATGTACATGATCTGGCCGTCGGCCTGGGCCCAGCGGCTACCCGCCACCACGAACGCCAGGGCGGACGCGTTCATCATGATTTCGATACTCATGAGGATAAACAACAGGTTGCGGCGTATCAGCAGGCCGCACAGGCCGATGGCAAACAAAATGGCCGCCAGCAGGAGGCCGTGCTCCATGGGAATTCCACTCATCGCCATGCTCCTTGTGCTTGCTGGATGGAAAGGGGGCGGGCTGCCGGCAGCAGGCCATGCCTCACCACGGGGATGTCGCTCATTGCTGACCTCCTTCCTGTGTGGTGCGAGGCACGGAGAGCACTTCCCCGCTCTTGTCCTCGCGGCCCAGGTGATAGGCGGTGACCAGACCCGCCAGCAGCAGGATGGAGGCGAGCTCCACCGCCAGCACATAGGGGCCGAACAGGGCGATACCGACTTCCTTGGCGCTGACCTCGGTCAGACCCAGTTCACCGCCGGTCACGCCGAGAATGCCGTGGGCCAGAAAGCCCAGCAAAATGAGGGAGAGCAGGGCCGGGCCACCCCAGGTCATGGGGGTGAGCCACTTCTTCTCCTGATCCTGGGCGCTCCCCAGGTTCAGCATCATCACCACGAACACGAACAGCACCATGATGGCGCCGGCGTAGACGATCACCTGCAGGGCCCCCGCAAAGGCGGCGCCCAGGCAGAAGAAGATCATGGCCACGGCGATGAGGGAGATGATGAGATTGAGCAGCGCATGCATGGGGTTGCTGGTGCTGATCACCCGCAGCGTGCTGTAAACGGCGACCAGGGCCGCGGCATAGAATGCCAGTTCCATGATTGACTCCTAGGGCAGCAGGCTCTTGACATCGATGGGCTTGGCTTCGTTCTCGGCATCCCCTTTGGGTTTGCCGTCGATGGCCATCCCGCTCATGCGGTAGAAGTTGTAGTCCGGGTATTTGCCGGGGCCGCTTATCAGCAGATCTTCCTTCTCGTACACCAGATCCTGGCGACGATACTCCCCCATCTCGAAATCCGGCGTCAGCTGGATGGCGGTGGTGGGGCAGGCCTCCTCGCACAGGCCGCAGAAGATGCAACGGGAGAAGTTGATGCGAAAGAACTCCGGGTACCAGCGGCCATCTTCCCGTTCCGACTTCTGCAAGGAGATGCAACCGACCGGGCAGGCAACAGCACACAGGTTGCACGCTACGCAGCGTTCGTCGCCGTCAGGATCCCGGGTCAGTACGATGCGACCGCGAAAACGGGGGGCGGCGTAGACCGGCTGCTCCGGGTAGCTCAGGGTTTCACGGGGGCGCCAAGCATGGGAGAAGACCATCCCAAGACTGCGCAACTGGGTGCCAACACCCTTGATAATACTCGTAATTTTCATAGGTGCCTCACTGCACATTTATCAGCACTGGCATCTGGGCGTTTCCTTGCCGCAGACGGCCGAATCATCGTCATGTCCATCTCGTTTTGCTCACGCATTCATCAGCACCACGGCAGCGGTGACCAGCATGTTGAGCAGGGTCAGGGGCAGGCACACTTTCCAGCCAAAGGACATCACCTGGTCGAAGCGCGGGCGGGGCAGGGAGGCCCGCAGCAGGATGAAGAACACCATGAAACAGGCGGTCTTCAGGGCGAACCAGATGAAGGGCGGCAGCCAGGGGCCGTGCCAGCCACCGAAGAAGAGGGTCACGATGAGGGAAGAGATCAGCACGATGCCGATGTACTCCCCCACGAAGAAGAGACCCCACTTCATGCCCGCGTACTCGATGTGATAGCCGTCGGCGAGCTCTTGCTCGGCCTCCGGCTGGTCAAACGGGTGGCGGTGGGTGACGGCGACCCCGGCAAACAGGAAGGTGACGAAGCCCAGGATCTGGGGGATCACGTTCCACATGCCGGCCTGGGCCTCGACGATGTCACGCAGGTTGAAGCTGCCGGTCTGGATGACGATGCCCATGAGCGAGAGGCCAAGGAACACCTCGTAGGAGAGGGTCTGGGCCGAGGCGCGCAGGCTGCCGAGCAGGGAGTACTTGTTGTTGCTCGACCAGCCGGCGAACAGCACGGCATAGACCGCCAGCCCGGCGATCGCCAGGATATAGAGCAGCCCCACGTTGAGATCCGCCACGCCCCAGGTGGGGGTGATGGGCACCACCGCAAACGCCAGGATGAAGGCGGTAAAGGCGATGATGGGGGCCAGCACGAAGATCCGGCGATCCGCAAAGGGCGGGATCCAGTCCTCCTTGAAGAACATCTTGACCATGTCGGCCGCCAGTTGCAGCAGGCCGAAGGGGCCAACCCGGTTGGGGCCGTAACGGTCCTGCCACAGTGCCAGCAGGCGGCGTTCGATGAAGCTCATGAAGGCGCCAGCCCCCACGATCCCCACAAGTACGACCAGGGCCTTGCCGACCTCGATCAGCAGATCCATCAGAGAGTCGCTCATGCGATGACCTCCTGCAGGTTATCGATCAGGGCGTGGTGCAGGGCGGTCGGCAGGCCGTTCACCCCGAGTGGCAACCCTGCCAGGCCCGGAGCCAGCGCATCGCTCAGGCGCAGACGCAGGCGCCAGTGGTTGCCACCCCAGGAGAAGGCCACCAGCGCGTCGGCGGACAGAGCCAGGCGTGCGGCATCCGCCGGGTTCAGTACCAGGGTGGGTTCCCCCATGCGAGCCTGGATGACCGGGCTTCTGGCGGAGAGCTCCTCGCCACCGAACAGCTGGTCATAGCTCACCACCTGCAGGGATGCGGCGGGCTGGAAGGGGGCCGGGATGGCGCCAAACCAGCCCAGGTTGCCTTCGCCCGGCTCCAGCAGGCGGCGACCGGGATCCCCGGCACGCAGGTTGCCACCCACCTCGTCCTGGAACTTGTTCCAGGCGGAGGGGGAGTTCCAGCCCGGCGCCCAGGCAAACGGTACCTGGGAGAGGGGCTGGCGGGCACCGGCGTAGCCTTCCATGGAGAAGGCGAACGGCGAATCGGGATCCTGGGCGACTCTGGGCTCGCTCACGTTCTGGTTCGCCAGCATGGAGGTGCGACCACTGTAGCGGTGCGGCTCCCGGGCGAGCTTCATGCCGCGAATGCGCAGGCCGGCGTTGGGTGCAGCTTCCCCCATGGTGGTGAGCAGCGGGGCGCTGGCGGCGCAATCGCGACTCACATCGTCGAAGGTGTTCCAGCGAACCGAACGCGGTTGCTGGCTCCCTTGCAGGGCATCCAGCCAGCGCCAGCTCTCGCGCACCTGGATATCGGCGTTGTAGAAGGCGGGAGCATAGACCTGGAAGAAGCGCTGGGCGCGGCCTTCCATGTTCACCAGGGTGCCATCGCCTTCGGCAAAACTGGCGGCAGGTAGCACCAAATCCGCCTTCTTCGCGGTGGCCGTCTCCTGATGGTCGATGACCAGCAGGTGTTGCAGGCGATCCAGAGCGGCGTCCACCCGGCTGCGGGGGGCTCGGCGGTAGAGGTCGTTCTCAAGAACGACCAAGGCAAGTCTCTCTTCCCCTTCCATGCGCTCGAGGGCTGACTCCAGCGGGGCGGCATGCCGGGCCAGCATGGCCAGTCCCAGGCTGTTGGCTTCCTGAGCCACCAGGGCAAGCTCCGCGGCCTGGCCACGGCCCTTGAGGGCGCGGGCGATGTTGCTGGCCGCTTCGATCAGCGCCTCGTTGCGGGCACCATTGCCTGCGATGATGAGGGGCTTTTTGGCGTTGCCAAGCAGATCGGCCCATTGGGCGGCGAGGGCCTGCTGTTCGGGGGAGAGATCCGTTGGTGCCGGTGCACTGGCATCCAGCAGGTGGGCGATGGCAAACCCGAGGCGCGCCTGATCCGCGTGGGGGGCGTGCAGGGTGCTGCTCGCCACGTCATCCAGGCGGGTGGCATCCAGACTGGTGATGAGCAAGGGGTAGCGCTGGTTCTGGGCCAGGGTCTGCACGGCGGCGACCTGCCAGAGATCCACCTTCAGCTTGCGGGCAATTTCGCGCCCCTTGCCTTTCACCGCCTGGCGCAGGGCCAGGGCGATGCGGGCGGCGGTCTGGGTGACGTCTTCCCCGAGCACCAGCACGGCGTCGGCCTCTTCCATGTCGCGCAGGCTGGGAGTGCGCACGCCGCCGTGCTCCAGAATGTCCAGCATCTTCTGCAGGCATTTCCATTCGCTCTGCTCGACCCCGGAGTAGAAGTTGGCGGCCCCCACCAGTTCGCGCAGTGCGAAGTTGCTCTCCAAGGAGGCGCGGGGTGAGCCGATGCCGATGACGCCGCTGGCGGTGCGCAGCGCATCCGCCGCCCGGTTCAGGGCACCATCCACCGTGATGGCCAGCTTGTCACTGCCATCCTGCAGCAAGGGCTGGCGCGGGCGGTCGGTCAGATTGACGTGACCGTAGCCAAAGCGGCCGCGATCGCAGAGGAAATAGTGGTTCAGGGCACCGTGGAAACGGTTCTCGATGCGGCGCAGCTCGCCGTAGCGCTCACCCGGGCTGATGTTGCAGCCGACCGAGCACCCCTGGCAGATGCTGGGGGCGAACTGCATGTCCCACTTGCGGTTGTAACGCTCGGAGTGGGTCTTGTCGGTGAAGACGCCGGTGGGACAGACCTCCACCAGGTTGCCGGAGAATTCGCTCTCCAGGGTGCCATCCTCGACCCGGCCGAAGTAGACGTTGTCATGGGCGCCATAGACCCCGAGATCCTCGCCACCGGCGTAATCCTTGTAATAGCGTACGCAGCGGTAGCAGGCGATGCAGCGGTTCATCTCGTGGTTGATGAAGGGGCCCAGATCCTGATTCTGGTGGGTGCGCTTGGTGAAACGGTAGCGGCGGCTGTTGTGGCCGGTCATCACCGTCATGTCCTGCAGGTGGCAGGCGCCCCCCTCTTCGCACACCGGGCAGTCGTGGGGATGATTGGTCATCTGCCACTCCACCACCGTCTTGCGAAACTCCTTCGCCTCTTCATCCTCGATGGAGATATAGGTGCCATCGGTGGAGGGGGTCATGCAGGACATGACCAGGCGGCCGCGCTTGTCGTCGGCATTCTGATACTGTTTGACCGCGCACTGGCGGCAGGCACCGACGCTACCGAGCGCCGGGTGCCAGCAAAAATAGGGGACGTCCAGACCCAGCGACAGACAGGCTTGCAGCAGGTTGTCTGCCCCGTCTACCTCGTACTCTTTACCGTCTACATGAATGGTTGCCATACAACTTCCCTGAAACCTGTTTTATGAAATCGGCTATTGCCCGATGCGTCCTGGCGCTTACCAGCGCTCGCCCAGCAGGTTGGGCTGGATACCCTTGAACAGCTTGTGATTGTCATGGGGGGCCTTGACCCCGGCCTCGAACTCGGACCGGAAATACTTCATCGCACTGCCAAGGGGCTCGACGGCGCCGGGGGCATGGGCACAGAAGGTCTTGCCCGGGCCCAGGAAACTGACGAGCTGTTCCAGGGTCGCGAGATCCTCGGGTTGGCCCTCGCCCCGCTCCAGCGCCCGCAGGATCTTGACGCTCCAGGGCAGGCCGTCGCGGCAGGGGGTGCACCAGCCGCAGGATTCGCGGGCAAAGAACTCCTCCATGTTGCGCAGCAGGGAGACCATGTTGATGCTGTCATCCACCGCCATGGCAAGGCCCGTACCCATGCGGGTGCCCACCTTGCCGATGCCGCCAGCGTACATCTGGGCATCCAGGTGCTCGGGCAGCAGGAAGCCGGTGCCGGCGCCGCCCGGTTGCCAGGTTTTCAGGCGATAGCCGGGCTTCATGCCGCCGGCGTAGTTTTCGAACAGCTCGCGGGCGGTGATGCCAAAGGGCAGCTCCCACAGGCCGGGATTGTTGACCTTGCCGGAAAAGCCCATCAGCTTGGTGCCGTGATCTTCCGAACCCGGCAGTGCCAGCCCCTGATACCAGGCTACACCGTTGCCGATGATGGCGGGGACGTTGCACAGGGTTTCGACGTTGTTGACGCAGGTCGGCTTGCCCCAGACGCCGGAGACGGCGGGGAAGGGGGGTTTGGCCCGCGGGTTGGCGCGCCGTCCTTCCAGGGAGTTGATGAGGGCCGTCTCTTCGCCGCAGATGTAGCGACCTGCGCCGGTGTGGACGAACAGCTCGAAGTCAAAGCCCGAGCCCAGGATGTTCTTGCCAAGGAGCCCCGCGGCCTTGGCCTCTTCCACGGCGCGGCGCAGGTGGATGGCGGCATCCACGTACTCGCCGCGCAGGAAGATGTAGCCGCGATAAGCCTTGAGAGCCCGGGCACTGATGATCATCCCCTCGATCAGCAGGTGGGGCAGCTGCTCCATCAGCATGCGGTCTTTGTAGGTATTGGGCTCCATCTCGTCGGCGTTGCAGAGCAGGTAACGGATGTTCATGCTCTCGTCTTTGGGCATCAGGCCCCACTTCACGCCAGTGGAGAAACCGGCGCCGCCGCGTCCCTTGAGGCCGGCATCCTTGACGGTGCTGACGATGTCATCCGGGCTCATCTGGCCCAGCGCCTTGCGGGCGGCTTCGTAGCCCTGCTTGGCCTGGTACTCCTCGAGCCACACCGGCTGGCCGTCGTCCCGCAGGCGCCAGGTGAGAGGGTGAGTCTCGGCGGTGCGGGGGATGCGGTTGGCGGTGCCGAGGGAGGCAAGCGTCTTGCCTGGCTGAATGCTCATGGGTAAGCCTCCAGGGTTTTCAGCAGGCTGACGGCATCGAGTCCGCCATAGGTATCGTCATCGATCATGATGGCCGGCCCCTTGTCGCAGTTGCCGAGGCAGCAGACGGGCAACAGGGTGAAGCGGCCATCCGGGGAAGTCTGACCGGGGGCCAGATTGACGACCTCTTTCAGACCGGCAAGCAACTGTTCGTGGCCGTTGATGTAGCAGACCATGCTGTCGCAGACGCGGATAATGTGACGACCCACTGGCTGGCGGAAGATCTGGCTGTAGAAGGTGGCGACCCCTTCCACGTCGCTGGCGGGGATGCCGAGCTCGGCGCCGATGGCGTGGATGGCGCCGTCAGGCACCCAGCCACGGGCCTGTTGCACTATCTTGAGCGCTTCGATGCTGGCTGCACGGGGATCTTCGTAGTGGTGTTTCTCGTGTTCGATGGCATCGCGCTCAGCCTGGCTCAGGACGAAATCTCCCTGCTGGCTGCTGCATGCCCCTTGCCCTTGTGGGGTCTGGTTATTGTGACACTGACATTGGCTCATGACTTGACCTTTTGTGGCTTGTCCCTTTACTGCGCGTCTTGCCCTTCGCCCCGGCTGCCGGGGCGAGAGGACTCAACGATCCACATCTGACATAACGAAATCGATACTGCCCAGGTAGACGATAAGATCCGACACCATCTGGCCGCGGATCACCGAGGGGATCTGCTGCAGGTGAGCAAAGCTCGGGGTGCGGATCCGGGTCCGGTAGCTCATGGTGGATCCGTCGCTGGTCAGGTAATAGCTGTTGACCCCCTTGGTCGCCTCTATCATCTGGAAGGACTCGGCGGCCGGCATGACAGGCCCCCAGGAGACTTGCAGGAAGTGGGTGATCAGGGTTTCGATGTCCTGCAGGGTGCGCTCTTTGGGCGGTGGCGTGGTGAGCGGGTGATCCGCCTTGAAGGGGCCCTCAGGCATGTTTTTCATGCACTGCTCGATAATGGACAGGCTCTGGCGGATCTCCTCGATGCGCACGGTGGCGCGGTCGTAGGCGTCCCCGTTGCTGCCCACCGGCACCTCGAACTCGAACTGATCGTAACCGGAATAGGGGCGCCATTTGCGCACGTCAAAGTTGAGCCCCGTGGCCCGCAGACCGCCCCCCGTGGTGCCCCAGGCCAGGGCCTGGGCCGTGTTGTAGGCGGCGACGCCGATGGTGCGGCCCCGCAGTATGCTGTTGCGCATGGCCGCCTTTTCATACTCCATCAACCGCTTGGGCAGCCAGCTCAACAGGTTGTCCTGGATGAGGCGGGTCCAGCCGGCAGGCAGATCGTGGGCCACGCCGCCGATGCGGAACCAGGCCGGGTGCATGCGGGCTCCGGTGATGGCCTCGATGATGGTGTAGATCTTCTGGCGGTCCGTGAAGGTGAAGAAGACCGGGGTCATGGCCCCCACGTCCTGAATGTAGGTGCCAAGGAACAGCAGGTGGCTCTGGATGCGGAACAGCTCCGCCATCATCACCCGGATCATGTCGACCCGCGCCGGCACCTTGATGCCGGCCAGCTTCTCGACCGCCAGCACATAGGGCAGGTTGTTCATCACGCCGCCCAGGTATTCGACCCGGTCGGTGTAGGGGATGTAGCTGTGCCAGGACTGGCGCTCGCCCATCTTCTCGGCGCCGCGGTGGTGATAGCCGATGTCGGGCACGCAGTCTCGAATCTCTTCCCCGTCGAGTTGCAGCACTAGGCGGAAGGCGCCGTGGGCGGAGGGGTGGTTCGGCCCGAGGTTCAGGAACATGTAGTCCTCGTTCTCGTTGCCGCGGGCCATGCCCCACTCTTCCGGCTTGAACAGCAGGTTGTCCTGCTCCTGATCCTGCTTGACCGCATCGAGCATGAAGGGATCAAACTCGGTGGCGCGCGCCGGGTAGTCCTTGCGCAGGGGGTGCCCTTGCCAGCTCTTGGGCATCATGATGCGGGTCAGATGGGGGTGGCCATCGAAGGTGATCCCCATCAAATCCCACACTTCCCGCTCGTACCAGTTGGCGTTGGGGAAGTGGCGGCTGACGGTGGGCAGATGGAGATCGCTCTCCTTGAGCGCCACCTTCAGCATCACGTCGGCGTTACGGTCGATGGAGATGAGGTGATAGAAGACGGTAAAGTCGCTCTCCGGCAGGCCGTGGCGATGGCTGCGCATCCGTTCGTCGGTGGCGCTGAGATCGAACAGCATCACGAAGGGGGAGGGCAGCTTTTGCAAGAAGCCCATCACGTCCAGCAGCAGATCCCGGGAGAGCCAGATGACCGGCACGCCGGTACGGGTGCTCTGCACGGTGAAGCGCTCGGCACCGAAGTGGGCGAACAGCTCGCCGACCACCTGGGCATCGGCGTGATCGGCGGTTTGCCACTGGGCCATGGTGTAATTGCTTGGGAATTCTCGAGTCAGTTTCATGATCAGATCTCATCCGGCGTGCGCAGGTTGGTCACGTTGATCCGCTCGCCGCGCTTGCGTTCCTTCTCGGATTGCATCTGGGGACGGTAGATCCCCTGATCCCCCACCACCCAGGAGAGGGGGCGGCGTTCCTTGCCGATGGACTCCTGCAGCAGCATCAGGGCTTGCAGGAAGGCCTCGGGGCGGGGCGGGCAGCCCGGAATGTAGACATCGACCGGCAGGAACTTGTCCACCCCCTGTACCACGGAGTAGATGTCATACATACCGCCGGAGTTGGCGCAGGCCCCCATGGAGATGACCCACTTGGGCTCGAGCAACTGCTCATAGAGCCGCTGGATGACAGGGGCCATCTTGATGAAGGGGGTGCCGGCAATCACCATGAAGTCGGCCTGACGGGGGGAGGCTCGTATGACCTCAGCACCGAAGCGAGCCACGTCGTGGGGAGAGGTGAAGGCAGTACACATCTCCACGTAGCAGCAGGAGATGCCGAAGTTGTAGGGCCATAGGGAGTTCTTGCGGCCCCAGTTGACGGTGTCTTGCAGCACCTCTTCGAGGCGCCCGATCATGATGCCGCGGGTCGCTTGCTGCGCCAGTGGATCATCGACGGTCTGGCGCTGTTCCTGGGGGTAGCGCTCAACGGGCGCATCCGGGTCAATCCGGGTCAGGGTGTACTTCATGGTGCAACCTCAAAGAGATAATCGGTAGTTCAGTCTGGTTTCTTGTCAGTCAGGACACGCTTTTTCGGGGCCCAGTCGAGGGCACCAATGCGCCACAGGTAGAGGAGGCCTACCAGCAGCAGGGTGATGAAGATGGTGGCTTCGATGAAGCCGACCCAGCCGCTCTCCCGAACGGAGACGGACCAGGCAAAGAGATAGAGGGCTTCGACATCGAAGATGACGAAGAACATGGCGACCAGGTAGAACTTGGCGGAGAAGCGCAGGCGGGCGTTGCCGACGGAATCCACCCCGGATTCGAAGGGTTTGTTCTTGGCACGGCCATAGGCGCGTCCCCCCAGCAAGGCCGCCAGGCCTATCATGGTCAAGCAGATACAGATGGCGCCAATGACATAGACAGCAAAAGCCCAGTGCTGGACGGCAATATCAGCAAACATATAGGTTTTTCCCTAACCAAATTAATCATGTGACTTAACAATGACGTTACGTAGTATGCCACTTTCGTACTGATTTACATGTCATTTCAAAGGATTAATTATTAATCAACGGGATGAAAATTGTGTTTTGCTAGCGGGGTCAACTTTCTCGTTTGAGAATTGTTTTCAATCGTTTTTATGTAGCAGAAAAAAACCGGATAGTTTGAAAATCCGGTGGATGGCAGGAAACAAAAGACCCCGCATGGCGGGGTCTGTTTCAGGGTTGAAGAACGGGGAGGCTCTGCTCTGCCGCCTTGCCCTGGGAGAGCACGATCTCCACCCGGCGGTTGGCCTGGCGGTGAGCCGGGGTATCGTTTGGATAACGGGGTTGGGTATCCGCCACCCCCTGGGCGATCAGCCGTCGTGAATCCAGCTTGGGGTTGGTCAGCAGGGTGTGGGTGATGGTGGCCGCCCGCAGCACCGACAGCTCCCAGTTGTTGCGATAGAGCTCCACCGGCGCCTGGGAGTTGTCGGTGTGACCGGTGACCACCACCATGCCGGGGATGTCTGCCAGCACGTCCGAGACCTTGTTGACCAGCGGAATGAACTGGGGCTGCAAGAAGGCGGAGTCGGCGGGGAACAAGGTCTTTTCGCCGATGCGGATCACCAGCTGGCTGCCAAGCTGCTCCACCTCGATCTCTTTGGACTCGATTTGGCTCTTGAGCTGCTGATCCAGCTTCTGCTTGGTGACCGTGACCCAATCCTGCTCCTTGGTTTTGTGGGGCCAGGACTCCGTGGCCGTAGGTTTCTCCGAGGAGCCGATGGTCTCGTTGAAAGGGTCGGCCGCCGCTGCGGGCGTCTGGGTATCCAGCACCTGCTCTTTCTGGGAGGTATTGGGGGTGGTCTTGGACTCGGGTTCCAGTATGCCTGTGCCCCCTTGCATCACGGGGGAGCCGGCGGGAAGGGAGACCAGCCCTATCTTGCCAAGAGATTCGATAAAGCCCTGAATGAGCACGCGAGTCTCCGATTGCTTGGCCATGGCGAAGGAGTAAAGCACCACGAACAGGGCGAACAGCAGTGTCATGAAGTCGGCGTAGGAGACCAGCCAGCGTTCGTGGTTCTCCGGCGCCTCAGCCTTTTTCTTTTTCGCCACTGTGGCCTCCGAGGTAAGGCTCAAGGGTCACTTGCAGCCGTTGCTGTGACTCGCCGTCCACGATGCAGAGGATGCCGGTGAGGGTCATCTCCTTGTAGTGGCGGATCTGGTGGGCAAACGACTTGTAGCGGTTGCCGAAGGGCAGGAAGATGAGGTTGGCGGCCGACACCCCGTAGATGGTAGCGATAAAGGCCACCGCGATGGCGCCCCCCAGCTTGTCGGGGGCATCCAGCAGGCCCATGGCGTGAATGAGGCCAAATACGGCCCCGACGATCCCCATGGTCGGGCAGTAGCCCCCCATGGCCTCGTAGAATTTGACGGTCTGTTCGATATCTTCCTGCTCGAACTCGATCTCGTTTTCCAGTACCTCGTGGATTTTGGTCTTCTCGTAGCCATCGACCATCATCTGTACCCCTTTTTGCAGGAAGGGATCCTTGATGTCGTCGATCATGCCCTCCAGTGCCAGCATGCCACTGCGCCGTGCATTGCCCGCCAGGGTTTCAAGCAGTTGAGCCTGCTCCAGCATGTCGAGGCGCAGGGGAGTGATGAGCCACTTGAAGCGCTTGAGGGTTTTACCAACCACGGAGAAAGGAAACTGGGTCAGTGCGGCACCGACGGTACCGCCGATCACGATGAGAAAGGCGGGCAGATCGAGCAGGGCGCTGGGGTGCCCCCCTTCTATCATGTTGCCACCCAGAATGGCTGCCAGGGCCAGCAGCAAGCCAATAAGACTCATTTGTCCATATCCCTATGCGATGTGTGAGGCTAGTGTAGCCATTTAACTATCAGTTTTTCAAAACGATATCCAATCGGTGAGCAATATCCGAGAGGTTGCGCAGACCCGGTAGTGTCCGGTGGCATCGGCCTGTACCGCTTGATCTGTAGAGCAGGTTGACGGTGCCGGCATGGCAGGACGAGGCGGTTATCCAAGTGATATCACAATATACTGTGCTATCTGTGAGAGGATATTGGTTATTTATATCGTCACTTTCTGTTTGCTTGGCGTAATGCGCTGTCAACGAGAAAGGGCTGGCTGCCCTCGGGGCATATCCCCTGTCGACAGAGAGCAGCGAGGCGGAAGGGATGGGATTGGCTAGGCGGCACTCGGCCAGGTATCGCGGCAAACCGTTTTTTCTGGCCCCCGCCGATGACGGGTTTCTCTTGTCAGGGGGCTGGCAGACGCCTTGAAGCAAAAAACCGACCCTGAGGTCGGTACCTCAAGCTGTACGCTGGATCGGGATTGACTCGCACCATCCCTGGCGCTCGCCCTGCGGGCGGCCTCTGGCCGTCCAGTCGGGCTATCCTGCCCGGCTGTCGACAGGGGTCGAACCGAGCCGCCCATCATCGGATAAAGTAAAAGGCCCCGTCTTGCGACGGGGCCTTTTACTTTATTTGGCGGTGAGGGAGGGATGATTCACCACTGCGTGGCTCACCCCTTCGGGGCGACCTGCGGCCGTTCATCGCAGCAAGCTGCTCTGCTCGAACCCGACGAGGCTTCTCATCCTCCCTCCATCGGCATTGGAGGTTGCCATGTCACCAGATGCAAAAAACCGACCCTGAGGTCGGTTTTTACAATTTGGCGGTGAGGGAGGGATTCGAACCCTCGATACGTTGCCGTATACACACTTTCCAGGCGTGCTCCTTCAGCCACTCGGACACCTCACCAA
>NZ_JBFOCZ010000013.1:0-66648 GCF_040908015.1 Aeromonas sp. R7-5
CCGTTGGCATTGAGCACCAGGCTGCCGTAGGTCCCGCTCAGGGTGCCCGCGGTCACTGCCGCGCCATCCGCCCCTTGCACGTCGTTGGTGATGACATTGCCATTGAGGACCAGGTTGTTCTCGCTCGCCACCGTCGGGTTGACGTCGCTCACCGCCGTCGGCACGTCGTCCAGCACCACGACATCCAGCCCTGCACTGGTCGTGTCACCATCGAGGTCCGTCAACACGACGTTGAAGCTCTCCGTCAGAGCCCCATCATTTGCAGGTTTGTTATGTGTTTCGTTATCGTTCAGGGTGTAGCTGTAGGTCACGCTGCCAACCCCTGTCACCGGGTTGTAGCTGACGCCGGTCACCAGCAGTTGATTTCCCAAAGGACTGGGGATCCCCTGGGGGAAGGTGGTCAAGACCTGGCCATTGCTGATCAGCGTCACACCTCCCAGCGTCAGGCTTTGTACTCCATCTGCCGCATTGAATGTAAAGGTACTGCTCTTGGTCAAGGCGGCGCCATCGGGGGCTGAGCCATCCGGCAACGCGGCTTCATCAAGGACAAGCTCACCACCCTCGACCAGCAATCCATTCAGCGAGACAGGCTCATCTACAGGGGTGATGGTGATGGTCAGAGTGGAGTCGTTGGTATCATCCCCATCCGTTACGGTGTAATTGACCGCAGGTACAGGGCCTGTGTAGTTCAGCGCGGGGGTAAAGGTATAGGAGCCGTCGGCATTGATGATCAGCGTACCAATCCCATCCAGCGTGCTCTCAACGCCAGCTGCAATTCCCTGATTGCTGCCCCAGCTATAGGAAATGACAGACGTATCAAGGGGACCATCCGGATTGTTGCTGTTGTCGAGCACATTGCCACTGATGGCCTGATCTTCCTGGGTGACAACAGACTCATCCTGATCATCGAGCTGATTCTCGGGCAGAAGATCGTCTTCCTGCAGCACATTCTGATCGATCAACGTGTCATAACCGGTATCAAATCCGGCCTCGGCTATGGTCGCATCTCCGATGCGATCTATGACAACAAAACCACCATTGCCACTGGCCCCAGCGACCCCGCCGATACCACCACCACCGGCGGCAGGTGCCCCACCGGCAGCAGAGGCTTCGAAGTTCTTGGTCGGGTCAACCCCTTGCAGGATGGATTGTTGCAACGCCGCAATTTCTGGCGACACTTCAGGCGAGCCTTGCTGCTGATTGGCAACCGATGAGGAAGATTGCCCCTCTGGAGGCATCTCTGTCCCTGCCGGAACACCATTGTCCGCTGCAGGTTTGTCATCGTAGGGAGCCAGCATCAATTTGGCATCATCAGCGATATTGAGTCTGGCGCCAGGCTGCAGTATCTCGCCAGGCTGGAGAGGACGACTGCTGCCATGGGCAAGCAGGATCTGAACGTTGCCTTCTACGGAAGAAACGACCACGGTTTTGTCGATGATTTGGGTGCGCATATCCATTGCTCCAGGGTGACAGATCTTGATGCCTACACTCTAGATACGCCCCCGTCCTGCTTCCGTTGCAAAAATGTACAGGGTTGAGTCTCTTTGACTTCATCCGATGCAGCGAATCGAACGAATATTTTTTACATATAAAAATCAAATAAGTAACAGCGCGAGTTTTAGTGATATTACCTATATGTCGCGTAAAAATGATGTACATATTCTAAACAGATATAAAAAAGGGCCCTTAATGGGCCCCTTTCTATCGAGTTGTACCGCTTATGCCAGTGGAAATGCTGGGTGAACGAACCCCTGATAACCATCGATATGCAAACTGGACAACAATTCAACCTGCCGTTGATCTTCCACCCGGGTGGCGATGGTCGTGACACCCGCGTTGTGGGCAGCCCGACAGACAGCCGCCAGGAAGGAGGTATCGGCGCCTGGTTCCATGACCTGGCTGGTATACCCGTGGTCCACCTTGACATAAGCGGGGGTCAGCTCTTCCAGATAGCCGAGGGACTGGAAGTGCCGGCCATAGTGATCGACCCCCCACAAGAAGCCGTGCTCTCGCAACAGCTCAACCAGATGAGTCACATACTCTTTGTGTTTCATGATGGCCGCTTCCGGGATCTCGAACAGCAGTCGCTCCTTCAGCGCCACGTTCAGCGACAGATAGCCTCTGAGCCATGTCAGGAACTCATCCGAACAGAGAGAACCCGCCGTGATATTGACTGCCAACACCAATTCCGGTTGCTGCTTGAACAAGGGGACGCAGGCTTCCAGCACCGCCTTGTCAAACTCTGCCCCCATCTTGAACTGCTCGATCGCAGGCAAGAACTGCCCTGCGAAGTAATCCGTTCCATCTCGCGAGATGGCCGCGAACAACTCGGCATGCAAGCGGGTACCATCATCGAAGCGACATGCAGGCTGTGCCTTGAAGCGCCAGAGATGTCTGGCAATGGCATCCTGCACCAGGTCTCGCCAGGCAAGGCGTCCCATCAGTCCCTGCTCATTGCCGCCTTCCATCACGACGGCACCGCGCCGCTCATTGCGCGCTTTGCCAAGGGCGTTATCCGCCTTCGTCAGCAGGGCCGAGAGATCGTCATTGCCATCACGGCCGGCGATGCCGACGACGGACAGCGCACCGCTTTCTCCCATGGGATTGACAACCAGATCGGCGATACGGCTGTTGATGAGCTCCGCCAGCTCCTTGAGCTGAGACAGGTCATCGGTGGGGCAGAGCAAGGCATACTCCGTCGCCGAGATCCGGGCCAGCGCCGCGCCATCCCAGCCATCCAGCAGTTCCCTGAGCACCTGTGCAATGGACTTGACCATGTTGTCCCTTGCAGCAAAGCCCTCTTCCCGATAGAGATCGTCCAGCATGTCGACAGCCACCAGCATGACCCCGCCCTGCCCGGCCTCCGCAATCCAGGCATTGACCTGCCCGACGAAGTAAGAGCGGTTGCCAAGCCCGGAGACAGCATCTACATAGACGCGGGCTCGCAGATTCTCGGCTTCGTCAGCCTGCTCTTTGAACTGCACGGCAAGCTTGCTGGAAAGGGTATTGATGGCCTGTACCACTTGCCGCAGCTCGCGGGTCTTGGGCTCGGGAATGGCGTGGCCGAAATGGTGCAGCTCGATTTCAACCGCCTGATCGCAAATCAGCTTGAGCGGTTTGAGCAGATAATTGAGCGCCCGCATCAGCAAGAGAGTGGTGACGAGAAAGCCGACCAGGAACCAGGTGGCCAGTTCGCTCATTCCTTTCCAAAGCTCGTAGTAGGCTTGTCCAGGGTGGCCGACGACCTTCAGCTTGCCCAGTTGCAGCCAACCCGACGTCAAAATCGATTCATTGGCCACTTCAGGGAACAGATCCAGCCCAATGAACCACTGTGGGACCCCTTCGATATGGCTGCTGTTCTCCAGCTCGATGACATCCTTGGAGGCCAGCAGATCGAGACGGACCAGCTTGTAGTAACCCCCGTCGAACACCGCCTTGATCACGGATTCGGCACTGACCTTGTCGCCGTTCTCCAGATAGGGGGTCAGCGCCAGACCCAGTGCGGTGGACGTATTGATGACGGTGGTCTCCTGCTGCTGCGCCAGGTAGTTGCGGGTCGAATTGAATTGCACCCAATAGGTGGCGGCAAACAGCAATCCGAACAGCAGCAGCATGGTTGCCAATAGTTGTCTGTAGAGCGTCATAGGTTAATCATCCAAATTGACCGCAGGCCGAGCCAATCGCCCCGATGTCATGCGATTGCGTAAGTCTGTCCATAATCCCAAGCGGGATGATTGCCCGGCCAGTTCCCCTTGACCACGCGCCTTCATCAGCCACAAGTGACTACCGTTAAAACTGTAAATTGGCAACAAATCCGCCCGTTGGGTCGCCGGGCGAATTGATCCGACAAGATTGTCCAGAATCAGGGGTACTGCCGCAGGCGTCTCATAGTAGGCAACGACCATATGAAACTGGTTATAATCCAATGCCTTGACATATACCATTCGCATTTTTTCATCAGGGATGCCAAGTTCCAGCAAGGTAAAATACTTGGAAATGCTGAAGTCTTCACAATCTCCTCCTGCTGCGCCCAGAAATTCCAGCGGTGTCGCCCAATAATCCTTCTTGTGCCACAACTTGATGTCATCGATGAAACGCATCTGGTTGAAGAACTGGTTCACCTTCTCCAGCTTCTGCCGATCCGTCAGCCCCGCTGCCTTGTTCTGCATTGCCAAAGTGCGCCAGCTGGTGACCCGTTTGCCAGCCCTGGGGCCATAGGTCTCCTCCGCGCGCTTGACCAGTTTCATATCCTCCGGTGAGAGAGGCTGGCTGGCGCTGAGCAGCAGGGGGATCGCCAGCAGGACCAGCCACAGCAGGCGAACCCGCCAGGGCGCACGTGCACCTGCGACAGCTCGATACCCATCACGTCGGCTCCAGCCTGTCGATGCCACTTCTTTCTGTGTCATGACGCCGCCATCATCCCCTGACCGCCGGACGCATAAAAGAATGACTGCAGCACGCTGCAGCCATTCCCCTTGCCTGATATGACATCAGTGGCAGGGCCATCAGTTGTTGTTGGCCTGCCATTCAGCCGGTTGCTGCACATTCAGGGCATTGAGCAGACCACCGGTGGCATTGAGGATACGATAATCTGCCAACAGGGAGTCGTACTCGGCCGTGATGTAGCTGCGGCGAGCCTCGAACAGTTCGTTCTCCGTGTTCAGCACGTCCAGCAAGGTCCGTTGGCCCAGGCCGAATTGCTTCTTGTAGGCCTGTACGGTGTCATAGCTGGCGTCCACGTGCTCTTTGAGGAAGACTTTTTGCTTGGCCAGCGACTCTTTGGCGTTCCAGGCGAGGCGGGTCCCCTCTTCCACCTGACGGAAGGCATTCATGTGAATGTCTTTGGCCTGGGAATAGAGCGCTGAGGTTGCCTTGCTTTCTGCCAGATCGGACCCACCGCGGAACAGGTTGTAACGCATCCGGACCATGGCGGTGAGATCGTCGTTACGGCCTTTGACCGCATCGATGTCCTCGTTCCAGTTCTGATCCACTTCAAAGGCTACGTTCGGGTAGAACCCGGACTTGGAGCCTTCATGCTGATACTTCGCCTCTTCGATGTCCTGCAGGGATGACAGCAGGGTCGGGTGAACCTCTGTTGCCGTCTTCAGCGCATCTTCCAGTGTTGCGGGCAGGAGTTGGGTGTTCGGTACTGGCTGAACGAGATCCTTGGGCACTTCATTGACGACACGGATGAACTCGCTCTCGGCATCCCGATAGTTGTTCTCCGCCGCCGCCTGGTTGGAGTACGCCCGAGCCACACGACCGTCGATCTGGGTCTGGTCAGCGGTCGACCCCAGACCGGAGTCGGTCCGTTTCTGGATGTCACTGCGGATCTGTTCGTGGGTTTCAAGGTTCTGCTTGGACAGCTCCAGGATCTCCTGCTGACGCAGCATGTTGAGGTAGACCTCGGCCACGCGCAGGGCCGTGTTCTCCGCCTCGGAGATCATCGCCAGGCGCTGGGCCTGGGCGGCGGCATCGGTCCGTGCCACGTTGCTGCTGACATCAAAGCCGTCAAACAGCATCTGGCGAAGGCTGATCCCGGCCTCCTTGCGCGTCATGGAGTCATCGATCGTCTGTGAATTGGGACCTGCGGCACGGGTAGAGGGACTGTCAGTCTTCTCGTAACCGACGCCACCACGCAGATCAATGGTGGGGTAATAGCCGCCCTTGGCTCCATCATGCTGATACAGTCGTGCCTGATAGAGATCAAAAGCTTCCTTGATTTTCGGATGGGTAGCCAGTGACTGCGCCACTGACTGTTCCAGCGTCTGTGCCTGGCTCAGGCCCGGGAACAGTATGGTGCCACTAACCAGCATGGCAACAATCGTCTTCTTCATGGTATCTCCAGTCATGTTGTTTTTAGATTGTTGGCTTATCGTTCTCTCAGTGCCGACTGCTTAGCCCTCAAGATGGGTTTCAGCAAGTAGTCTAGGACACTTTTTTTACCAGTAATAATATCTGCACTGGCTAACATACCGGGGATGATGGGAAGTGCGTTAAGCTCATCGCCCAGATAACTCTTCTCGGTTCGTACTCGCACCAGATAGAAGGAATTGCCCTCCTCATCCTGGATTGAGTCGGCACTTATCTGTTCAACCTTGCCATGTAAACCTCCATAAATAGTGAAATCATAGGCAGTTATCTTGACCACGGCCTCCAGTCCTGGTCTGAGGAACGCGATGTCCTTGGGCGACACCTTGGCTTCAACCAGCAGGGTATCTTCCAGCGGCACTATCTCCATCAGGTCCATGCCCGGCTGAACGACCCCACCCAGCGTATTAATCTTGAGCTTTTTGATGGTCCCCTTGAGAGGCGCGATCACACTGGTACGATCGACTCTGTCCCTGAGGCCGACCTGACCCTCCGACAACTGGCTCAACTTGCCTTGACGTTCGTTCAGCTCGGTCTGGGAGTCCGCCCGGAATTTCAGGGCGATATCATTTCGCTTCGAGATGGTCTCCCGCAGTACCGAGTTGAGCTTGGGCACCAGCAGGCGGTTCGCCTCCAGCTCCCCTTGCATTTCGTTGACCTGCCGCTCCAGTTTAATTAGCTCCACTTGAGGAACTATACCCTCTTTTGCGAGAGGACGGCTGATGTTCAGCTCCTGACGAGCCAGATCAACGCTGCGGCCCACGGTCCGGATCTTGGCATTGAGCTCTATGGTCTCCTGCTCTTTCTGCTCGATCTGCTGTCCCAGGATGTAGAGCTGGTTCTTGAGGTTGTTTAACCGCGCCTCCTGCACCGATCTTTCACGGGCGGCATATTCGGCAAATACATTCTCGTACCCTTCGGGGAACTCGATGACCTGTTTGTCGATGGCAACCTGTTCACGCCAGCCCAGATTGGGCTCGTTCTTGACCACCACGCTGCGAATTTCGGCGCGCAGGCGGGCGATATCCCCCTTGAGGGTGACCAGCTCCTGCTCCCGTTCGCGAAAATCCGACTTGAAGCGGGTATCGTCGATGCGCAGCAGTGGCTGTCCCTTCTCGACGATGTCCCCCTCCTTGACGAAGATCTCCTTGACGATCCCCCCTTCCAGGTTCTGGATCACCTGCAACTGGCGCGACGGTATCACCTTGCCCTGGCCGACGGTCACTTCATCCAGCTCGGCCCAGGCCGCCCAGACGATGGCGCTGACAAAAAACAGGAAGCAGGCCCACAGCAGGACTCTGGCACGGGTGGGTGTCGTCAGCAGCACGGCGGCGGCGCCGTCATCCACGTACTCGAGATGCTCGGGTGCAGGCAAGACCGTATCTGAGGGCGTTTTCTTGAACCAGTGGTTAGCCATTCGCCGTCTCCTGCACCCGCACCTTGCCTTCCTTCAATTGCTGCAACACCACCTCTTTGGGACCGTCCGCCACTATCTTCCCCTGCTCCACGACGATGACCCGGGAAGCGACATCCAGCATGGAGGTCTTGTGGGTGATGAGGATAAGGGTGGTTTCGGGGCCGAGCCGCGCTAGTTCCTGCTTCACGTGCATCTCTGACTGGTTGTCCATGTTGGAGGTCGGCTCGTCCATCACCAGAATGGGGGGATCGTTGAGCAGGGCGCGAGCCAGCAGGATGGACTGGCGCTGACCACCGGAGAGCTGACGTCCCCCTTCGCCAATCTGTCTGTCGAGACCGTTGGGATCCCGGTTGGTAAAGTTGGTGACCCCGGCCCGCTTGGCGGCGCGCAAGACACGGGCATCGTCCACCAGGGGATTGCCCAGCATGATGTTGTCCCGAACTGAACCAAAGAAGAGGGTCACATCTTGCGGCACACAGCCGATGTTGCGGCGAATGATGGTCGGCGGCAGTTGGTCCAGCTCAAAGCCATCCAGACGCACCAGGCCGTCAGTCGGGCGATAGAGGCCCATCAACAATTTCTCCAGCGTGGTTTTACCCGCACCGATGCGTCCGATGATGGCCACCTTCTCACCCGGCTCGATGCGCAGGTTGATGTTGTGCAGGGTACTGCTCTCCATGCCCGGATACTTGAAGGAGACATTTTCAAACTCGATGCGCCCCTGGATGACCGGATGGTGGATGTACTGCCTGCCCTCCTCCTGCTCACCCGGCGTCATCATTATCTTCTCCAGGATCTCGAGTGCCGACTTGGCCTGGTTGTAGCGGGTGGAAAGCACCGATAGCTGCACCATGGGGGCGATGGCCCGGCTCGACAGCATCACGGCCGCTATCATGCCCCCCATGGTCACCAACCCTTCCGAGATCTGGTAAACACCGACGATCACCAGTCCCACTGTCACCACCTGCTGGATGTAGCTCGCCAGAGAAGACATGGAGTTGGTGATGCGCCGGGTCTGCACGCCCCAGGTCGAGATGTGGGACACCGCCTGCTCCCAGCGGTGCTGGAACATGCTCTCGGCCCCGAAAATCTTCACGGTCTCAAGGCCCGAGATGCTTTCGATCAGATTGGCGTTCTTCTGGGAGGCGAGCCGGGAGCCCTCCTCGATGGATTGCTTCAGCGGTGCCTGAATGTAGAAGCTGTAGGCCACCAGGATCAGGATGGCGATGATGGGCACCACCACCATGACACCGGCGAAAATCCAGATGATGAAGAGGAAGAAGATGGCAAACGGCAGATCGATCAGGGTGGAGACGGTCGCCGACGTGAAAAACTCGCGCACCGATTCAAACTCCTGCAAGTGCTTGGCAAAGGCACCGGTCGACGCAGGCCTGGACTCCATCTTCATGCCCATCACCTTGGCAAAGATTTTGGCCGACAACAGCACGTCGGATTTCTTGCCTGCAATATCGATGAAGTAGCTGCGCAGCTGGCGCATCACGAAGTCGAAGGTGAACACCACCATGGCTCCAACCGCCAGCACCCAGAGGGAGTCGAATGCCAGGTTGGGCACAATCTTGTCATAGACGTTCATGGTGAACAGGGGGCTGGCGATGGCAAACAGGTTGATGAGGATCGAGGCCACCAGCACATCCCGATAGATACCGCGGGACTCGAACAAGGTGCTCCAGAACCAGTGACCATCACGGGTCTCCAGCACTTTGGGCGAGCGCTCATCAAACTTGAACTGCCGCTTGACGTAGAACAAACGACCATTGTACTCGTCACCCAGCTGGGCAAGACTGACCCATTGGGCCGCGTCTCCGGCCTGGGGAAAGATGACCCTCGCCTGGGTCCGTTCTTCATTCCATTCAAGCAAGATGCAGGCGCCGCCATTGCGCGTCTGCAAGACGCAGGGCAGCAGCAGGGAGGAGATCTGTTCAAGGGGCTGGATCACTTCGCGGGCAGAGAGACCGCCCCGCTCGGCGGCACGACTGAAGAGCGCCGTGCTGAGACGCCCGGAGACCAGTGGCAAGCCGGTGGTGAGAGCATCCTGACTGTTGGGCACCCCGTAAAAGCGGGTCAAAAAGACCAGGCACTCCAACAGTTCATCTATATGGCTGGTTTCTGCTTGCATAGCATCCCATCAAACATGATTCAGAAGGTTGTTTCGGGGCCGAATATCCAAAGCCCGGCGGCGATCCGGAAAAACAGAACAGACCTCGCCACCCAGACCCACAACCCGATTAGCGCACAGAGCCGGGACACTGCATGTCTCGCCTCCCTCACAGATTTTCATGCCGGAAACGGAGGGGACATGCCGGGCACCTGATGTTGCCAAGAAATATGCCACCCGGTACGAAGAAAGCCCGCCCGGTATACAAACTGCAAAGAGTTATTGATAACTATATCTTTTTTCAAGCCGACCATCTTATCAAGGTGACTTGAACGAAACTATACTCCAAAGACTGAATTTCATCTAATAACCCACTGTTTTTTTGACGAAATTAGAGTTGGCACTCGCCCGTGGAAGGGAGAGAAAAAGGGCGTCCCAGGCAGTGTCCCTGAGGGCCTGAGCGTGCCAGCGCCGCGGCAATGGCGGTCATGGCGCTCCAGCGATTCTCGCACCAGGCGGGGGCCAGCAGGGTCGGGTGGCGCGCCGACGCCGAGACCCTGTGATAGACCACCTCGGGAGGCGTGTACTGGATCATGGCGACCGCCGCCGCCACATACTGCTCCATCGTCAACACATCCAGCCGTCCCGCCTGCCACGCCTTGCCAAGAGTGCTCCCCTCCACCACATGCAGTGGGTGAAGCTTGATCCCCTCGACGCCGGTCTCCACGATACGGTGCAGGGTTTCCAGGCTGTCCATCGGCACCTCGCCGGGCAGGCCGACGATGAGATGGGCACACACCTTGATGCCTCGCAGATGGGCTCTGGTTACAGCGTCAACATAGGCGGCATAGCCGTGACCCCGATTGATGCGTTGCAACGTCTTGTCGTTGGCACTTTGCAGCCCGAGCTCCAGCCACACCTCGTAACCTCTGGCCTGATAACCTGCAAGCAAATCCAGCACCGCATCGGGTACACAATCAGGGCGAGTTCCGACGCAGAGCCCCACCATGTCGCTCACCGACAAGGCTTCTTCATACATGCGCTGAAGGTACTCCACTTCGGCATAAGTACTGGTATAGGCCTGAAAGTAGGCCAGATAGCGCCTGGCCCGGGTCACCTCGTCCCGGCGTGCCAGCAGTTGCTGCACCACGGAGAGTTGCTGGGCCGACTCGTCGGCAAAGGAGGAGACATTGCAGAAAGTGCAGCCACCCCGGCCCAGGGTGCCGTCCCGGTTGGGGCAGGTAAAGGCCCCGTGAATGGAGAGTTTGTGGATCTTCTGGCCGTGGCGTTGCTTGAGATCCTGGCCGAATGTATTGATGAGTTCGTGTAACTGCATGACACCTCCGAAATGAGGTGTCATTCTAGCGACGCAGCCCGGCGGGCAGGCTGCGCTGGATCAATCCCGCTCTCTACCCAAAAATCATATAAATATTCACGTTAGATGCGATAAATACCCAACAGTCAGCATTCACGGTCACTTTTGACAACCTGTCACTCCTGCCACTTGGAGAAAAGTGTCATAACCTCTCGCCCATAACCGGCTGTAACTACTGAAAAAATCCTGTTTAGTCTGCTTATGGACAAATGCAAGACGCAGGATCCTGAAATGTGATCCCCGCCAAGCACACCAGAGATGACTTTGTAAAATTACTACAGTTTCCCGCCACCATGCAGTCAACCACTAAACCGTCTATAACCAGAATATAAATCCAACAAATAAATAAAAAGCAGTTATAAATACACAAAAATGCTGATTGAGTCTCAAAAACCCACATTTTGTTATGGCGATGTAACATTGCAAACAAGCGGGATGTCCAATTGACCTTGCCCGAAAATCCCATTAGTTTGGAGATTCGCCACCTCAGGCGGACGGAACCACAAGAGCCAATCGCAATTTATGCAGTCTGTTGATGACAGTGCGATGGAAGGCCGAGCAAGGGAGAAATGCAATGTCACTATATGATCCAAAGCTGGAGAGGGATAACTGTGGCTTCGGCCTGTTGGCCCACATGGAAGGGGAAGCCAGCCACAAGCTTGTCCGTCTCGCGATGTCAGCCTTGGCTCGCATGCAGCACCGCGGCGGTATCTCCGCCGATGGCAAGACCGGCGACGGCTGCGGCCTGTTGCTGCAAAAACCCGACAGCTTCTTCAGAGCTGTCGCCGAAGAGAAGGGATGGCACCTGGGCCGCAACTACGCGGTCGGTATGCTGTTCCTCAACCCCGATCCCATCCTGGCCCAGGCCACTCGCGACATCATCGACGAGGAGCTGGAAAGAGAGACCCTGAGTCTGGTCGGCTGGCGCAAGGTGCCCATCGATACCAACGTACTCGGTTCCATCGCCAAGGCGTCCCTGCCCAGTATTGAACAGGTCTTTGTCAACGCGCCTCCGGGCTGGGTCGACAAGGATCTCGAGCGCCGCCTCTATATCGTGCGCCGCCGCATCGAGAAGCGCATCAGCGACGACTACTTCTATGTGGTCAGCCTTTCCAACCTGGTCACCGTCTACAAGGGACTGTGTATGCCGGTGGATTTGCCGCGCTTCTATCTGGATCTGGCCGACATCCGCATGCAGGCCGCCATCTGCGTGTTCCACCAGCGTTTCTCCACCAACACCAGCCCACGCTGGCCGCTGGCGCAGCCGTTCCGCTACCTCGCCCACAACGGCGAGATCAACACCATTGCCGGCAACCGCCAGTGGGCCAAGGCGCGCAGCTACAAGTTCGCCACCCCGCTGATCCCGGATCTGCAAGAGGCCGCCCCCTTCGTCAACACCACGGGGTCGGATTCCTCCAGCCTCGACAACATGCTGGATCTCTTCCTGGCCGGCGGCATGGACCTGTTCCGCGCCATGCGCCTGCTGATCCCGCCTGCGTGGCAGAAGCACCCGAACATGGATGACGACCTGCGCGCCTTCTACGACTTCAACTCCATGCACATGGAGCCCTGGGACGGCCCGGCCGGCATCGTCATGACCGACGGTCGCTACGCCACCTGCGCACTCGACAGAAACGGTCTGCGTCCGGCACGTTACGTCATCACCAAGGACAAGTTCATCACGCTGGCCTCCGAAGTGGGCACCTGGGACTACACCCCGGACGAAGTGCTGGAGAAGGGCCGTGTCGGCCCGGGGGAGCTGTTCGTGGTCGATACCAGCAACGGCAAGATCTGGACCAGCTTCGAAATTGACGACGATCTCAAGAGCCGTCACACCTACAAGCAGTGGATGGACAAGCACTGCAAGCGTCTGGTGCCCTTCGAGCAGATGGACGATGCCAGCACGGGGTCGCGCGAATTCCCGGATGACCGGCTCAAGACTTACCAGAAGCTGTTCGGCTACTCCTTTGAAGAGCTGGATCAGGTGATCCGCGTGCTCGGCGAGAATGGCCAGGAGGCGGTGGGCTCCATGGGGGATGACACCCCGATGGCGGTGCTCTCCTCCAGCCAGCGTACCCTGTACGACTACTTCCGCCAGATGTTCGCCCAGGTGACCAACCCGCCCATCGATCCCCTGCGGGAAAATCACGTCATGTCCCTGGCCACCTGTATCGGCCGCGAACAAAACGTGTTCAACGAGACCTTCGGTCACGCCCACCGGGTGCTGTTCCAGTCGCCGATCCTGCTCTACTCCGACTTCCATCAGTTGCTGGCCCTGGAAGGTGAGCACTACCGCCATGCGGTGCTGAGCCTCAACTACCAGCCCGAAGAGGGGCTGCAAGCCGCCCTCGAGCGTCTCTGCCACGAGGCAGCTGAAGCGGCCCGCAGCGGCGCGGTGCTGCTGGTCCTGTCAGACCGGGACATCAGCCCGGATACCCTGCCCATCCCGGCCGCCATGGCGGTGGGGGCGGTGCAGCGTACCCTGGTGGACAACAACCTGCGCTGCGACGCCAATATCCTGGTGGAGACCGCGAGCGTGCGCGACCCGCACCACTTCGCCGTGCTGCTGGGCTTTGGCGCCACCGCCATCTACCCCTACCTCGCCTACGAGACCCTCGCCAAGCAGGTAGAGGAAGGCGTGCTCAAGATGAGCCTGCGCCAGGCCATGCTCAACTACCGCAACGGCATCAACAAGGGCCTCTACAAGGTGATGTCCAAGATGGGCATCAGCACGGTGGCAAGCTACCGCTGCTCCCAGCTGTTTGAGGCAGTGGGCCTCTCCAAAGCCGTGGTCGAGATGTGTTTTCGCGGCGTATCGAGCCGCATCCAGGGTGCCGACTTTGCCGACATCCAGCAGGATCAGATCAATCTGTCCCGTCTTGCCTGGCTCGGGCGCAAGTCGCTGACCCAGGGCGGCCTCTTGAAATTCGTCCATGGTGGCGAGTACCACACCTACAACCCGGACGTGGTTCAGACCCTGCAAGTGGCGGTGCGCTCCGGCAACTACGCCGATTACAAGGAGTATGCCCGTCTGGTGAACGAGCGGCCGGTCGCCACCTTGCGGGATCTGCTCATCCTCAAACAGGGCACCACCCCGGTTGCGCTGGATCAGGTGGAGCCAGCCGCCAGGCTGTTCCCCCGCTTCGACTCCGCGGCCATGTCCATCGGCGCCCTCGGCCCTGAAGCCCACGAGGCCCTGGCCATCGCCATGAACCGCCTCGGCGGTCAGAGCAACTCCGGCGAAGGCGGTGAAGATCCCAAGCGTTTTGGTACCGAGAAGAACTCTCGCATCAAGCAGGTGGCGTCCGGTCGCTTTGGCGTCACCCCGCACTACCTGATGAACGCGGACGTGGTGCAGATAAAAGTCGCCCAGGGCGCCAAGCCCGGCGAAGGGGGCCAGCTGCCCGGTGACAAGGTCACCGCGCAAATCGCCCAGCTGCGCTACTCCGTGCCCGGCGTGACCCTGATCTCCCCGCCGCCGCACCACGACATCTACTCCATCGAGGATCTGGCCCAGCTCATCTTCGACATCAAGCAGATCAACCCGAACTGCCTGGTGTCGGTGAAACTGGTGTCCGAACCTGGCGTCGGCACCATCGCCTGTGGCGTGGCCAAGGCCTATGCGGACTTCATTACCGTCTCCGGCTACGACGGCGGCACCGGCGCCAGCCCGCTCACCTCGGTCAAATACGCCGGCTCCCCCTGGGAGCTGGGCCTGGCCGAAACCCAGCAGGCGCTGGTGGCCAACGGCCTGCGCCACAAGGTGCGTCTGCAGGTGGATGGCGGCCTCAAGACCGGTCTCGACATCATCAAGGCGGCCATCCTCGGCGCCGAGAGCTTCGGTTTCGGTACCGGCCCCATGGTGGCACTCGGTTGCAAATACCTGCGTATCTGCCACCTGAACAACTGCGCCACCGGCGTCGCCACCCAGGATGAGAAGCTGCGCCGCGAACACTTCACCGGCCTGCCGGAAATGGTGATGAACTACTTCAAGTTCATCGCCGAGGAGACGCGCGAGCTGATGGCCGAGCTTGGCGTCACCCAGCTCACCGACCTCATCGGTCGTACCGACCTGCTGGAAGCGCTGCCCGGCCTCACCGCCCGTCAGGCCAAGCTGGACTTGTCCGGCATCCTGGCGGCCCCGGTTGCACCGGCAGGCTCCAGTCTGTTCAGCCAGCAGCACAACCCCACCTTCGACAAGGGGCCCTTGAACCTCAAGATGGTGGAAGACCTGCTGGACGCGGTGGAAAACATGAGTGGCGGCGAGTTCCGCTACGACATCCGCAACACCGACCGCTCCGTGGGTGCACGTCTGTCCGGCGAAATCGTCAAGCGCCACGGCAACCAGGGCATGGCGGCCGATCCGGTCAAGGTGCACTTCAACGGCACCGCCGGCCAGAGCTTCGGCGTCTGGAACGCCGGTGGCCTTGAGATGATCCTCACCGGGGATGCCAACGACTACGTGGGCAAGGGGATGACCGGCGGCAAGCTGGTGATCAAACCCCACGTCGGCGTGGCGTTCAAATCTCACGAGGCGGCCATCATCGGCAACACCTGCCTCTATGGCGCCACCGGCGGCAAGCTCTATGCCGCAGGGACCGCCGGCGAGCGGTTCGCGGTGCGCAACTCAGGGGCCTTGGCGGTGGTCGAGGGGATTGGCGACAACGGCTGTGAATACATGACAGGCGGCATCGTCACCGTGCTCGGCAAGACCGGTGTCAACTTCGCGGCGGGCATGACAGGCGGTTTCGCCTACGTGCTCGACGAGTGCGGCAACTTTGCCAAGCGCACCAACCCCGAGCTGGTCGAACTGCTGGAGGTGGCGGATCTGGCCATCCACCAGGAGCACCTGCGCGGTATCATCACGGCGCACCTCAACGAGACAGGCAGCTCGCGTGCCGAGGAGATCCTGGCCAACTTCGACTCCTATGTGCCCAAGTTCAGGCTGATCAAACCCAAGTCCAGTGACGTCAAATCGCTGCTTGGCCACACCAGCCGTTCCAGTGCAGAACTCAGAATCCAGGCGCAATAAGGAGGGAACCCTATGAGCCAGAACGTATTCCAGTTTATCGATGTCCAGCGGGTCGACCCGCCCAAGAAGCCGCTCAAGATCCGCAAGATCCAGTTCGTGGAGATCTACGAGCCCTTCAACCAGGCCCAGGTCGGCATGCAGGCGGATCGCTGCCTCGACTGCGGCAACCCCTATTGCGAGTGGAAGTGCCCGGTACACAACTACATCCCCAACTGGCTGAAGCTGGCCAACGAGGGACGCATTCTGGAGGCGGTGGAGCTCTCCCACCAGACCAACAGCCTGCCGGAGGTATGTGGCCGCGTTTGCCCGCAAGACAGACTGTGTGAGGGTGCTTGCACCCTCAACGACAGATTCGGCGCCGTGACCATCGGCAACATCGAAAAATACATCACCGACAAGGCGTTCGAGATGGGCTGGCGCCCGGATCTCTCCAAGGTGGTCAAGACCGACAAGCGGGTCGCCGTCATTGGCGCGGGCCCCGCGGGCCTTGCCTGTGCCGACGTGCTGGCACGCAATGGCGTCACCCCTGTGGTGTTCGACAAGTACCCGGAGATAGGTGGCCTGCTCACCTTCGGTATCCCCTCCTTCAAGCTGGAGAAAGAGGTGATGCAGCGCCGCCGCGAGATCTTCGAGGGGATGGGGGTGGAGTTTCGCCTCGAGACCGAAGTGGGCCGTGACGTCACCTTCGCCGACCTGCTCGGCGAGTTCGATGCGGTCTTCCTCGGGGTCGGCACCTACAAGTACATGAAGGGCGGCTTTGCCAACGAAGAGGCGCCGGGGGTCTATGACGCCCTGCCCTACCTCATCTCCAACGCCAATCGCTTGCTGGGCTTTGAGAAGGCGCAAGCCGATTACATCGACTTCGCCGGCAAGCAGGTAGTGGTGCTGGGGGGCGGCGACACCGCCATGGACTGCGTGCGCACCGCCATCCGCCAGGGGGCCGATCGGGTGATCTGCGCCTACCGCCGGGATGCCGAGAACATGCCGGGCTCCAAGCGGGAGGTGAAAAACGCCCAGGAGGAAGGGGTGGAATTTATGTTCAACCTGCAACCTGTCGGGGTCGAACTGGACGCTCACGGCCGCACCTGCGGCATCAAGGTGGTGAGCACAGAGCTCGGCGCCCCCGATGCCAATGGCCGCCGCAATCCGGTAGTCATTGAAGGCTCCGAGCAGGTGCTGCCCGCCGATGCGGTGGTGATGGCGTTCGGCTTCCAGCCCAACCCCCAACCCTGGATGCGCGATCACGGTGTCGAGCTCGACGGCCGGGATCGCATCAAGGCGCCCGAGAAGGCCGAGTATGCCTTCCAGACCAGCAACCCCAAGGTGTTCGCCGGTGGTGACGCGGTGCGCGGCTCGGATCTGGTGGTGACCGCCATTTATGAGGGTCGCAAGGCGGCCGAAGGGATCATGGACTACCTGGCCGTGTGATCTGCCGTCGCAACCACGCTGTCATGCAAACAGCCCCGCTCGTGCGGGGCTGTTTTTTTATGCCTGGCTTTGGTGCTGCGCTCTAGCACCGCACCACCAGCCACTCCCCCTTGCCCACCGGCACCAGGGAAGTCAGGAAATCGGGGTCACGCCGCACCTGTGCCATCCACTCCCTCATCTCGTCCTCATGGGAGATGGCATTGTCCACCACCAGCAGGCCACGAGGGGCAAGCAGGCGCTGGATCTCGGGCCACCAGGCCTGGTAGTGGCGGCGCTCGGAGTCCAGAAAAATGAGCTGATAGCCCGCCGTCGGCAGGCAGGGCAACAGGCTGCCGGCCTCCCCCGCCAACTGCTCAATCCAGGCGTCGAGCCCGGCCCGCTGAAAGTTGGTCGCCGCCATGGTCCGTTTGCCCTCGTCCAGCTCGATGGTGGTCACCCGGCCCCCCAGCCGTTTCACTGCCTCGGCCAGCCAGAGGGTGGAGTAACCGTTGGAGGTGCCGATCTCCAGCACAGCCTGCGCCCCCCTCGTCTGCACCAGCACCGCCAGCAGTTCGCCGGTGTCGCGGGTAATGTTGAGCATCTTGCTGCCACGGGAGTGTTGCGCGCCGTCATTCTGCTCGCCAAAGCGCTCCAGCTCCCGTTTCAGTTGTTCCAGTGCCATGTCTCCTCCTTGACTGTGTAAACGAGTCGGCCCGGTGCATGGCATGGCTGGACCGCCCCTCATGTTCATCATTTTGCTATCGACCCACTCGGTGGCCCATCCCCTGCGTCATCCGGATAAAGACAACACCCTGGCTCACTATGTGATCTCGCTGGTGCAATGCTGCTGGCGGGAAAGCCAATCGTCACGCGGTCTGGTGGTGGCCCCCCGCGCCGTCGGGCTGCTGGATACCAAGGGCAAGCAGCAGATCGCCTAGGGGGCCACCCGGGTAAAGTCGATGGCGGGGCAGCTGGGCGCCACGCCCTTGGTCAGCGTCAGGGGCTGGGCACGATAGCTGAGCCGGTAGCGGCCCGGTTGGGACAGATCGTAAGCCTGCGCCAGATCCGCATCGGCCTGGCTCTGCTCCCCTGCCCCCAGGTGCAGGAA
This sequence comes from Aeromonas sp. R7-5, assembly GCF_040908015.1. NCBI lineage: Bacteria > Pseudomonadati > Pseudomonadota > Gammaproteobacteria > Aeromonadales > Aeromonadaceae > Aeromonas > Aeromonas sp. R7-5. The sequence goes on from NZ_JBFOCZ010000013.1 coordinate 18,327, forward strand.
GTCACCGTCCCCGGGGGTACCTCGCTTGGCAAGCGGCCCTCGATAGTCCAGCGGCTGCCCATCGCGGGTCAGGTCGATGGCATCGGCAAACCACCCCTCGAAGGGGGTGAACCAGGTCAATACCTCGAGGGGCGTCTCCCCCCGGTTGGTCAGGGTCATCACCAGGGGCAGGGGTTCGTTCACCCCGCTCTCAGCGCTGACCGACAGCTCGCACTGCAAGGGCGCCAGTGCCAAGGTGGTGAGCAAGAGTGTCATCATGGTGCCTCCGTCAAAAAAGGGGCCATCCGGCCCCTGTTTGCAACTCAATTTTCGCTCGGGGTATTCTCGGCGAAATATTCGTGGTTGTCGGCATTGTTCAGGGCCTTCTGGGGATCCGTGCTCGCCAGATTGCGCGCATTGGCCTGACCGTATCCCAGATCGTCGGTGCCCGCCACCACGTTGAAGTGGCTCAGCTCGTGGACAATGGTGCCGGCACGGGAATCGGTCCCGGTGACCGGCGCAGTCCAGAAGCTCTTGCACAGATAGACCTTGTAGGGCTGGTCCGGATAGACATAGGCAAAGTAACTCTGCTTGCAACCGCAGTCGAAGGTGAGCGGCTTGTTGTCGATGGCATCCTTGATCTTGCTGAAGTTGGTCTCGGCCTGGTTCCAGCGGGTGGCGTCATAGGCGCCAAACCAGCTGCGGTAGCGCTGTCCATTCGGCTTGTCCACCGCGAGGTAGCTGCTGGAGTTGTTGGCGATGCCACTCGCGGCATCGAGCGCCGCCAGGATGTCGCTCTTCTGGGTGTTGGTGCAACGGCCGCTGAAGCTGACCGAGGCGCTCACTGCCTGGGGCTCGGCCACCGCCGCCTTGGCCAGCACCCGCTCGTCGCTCACCCCGTCCACCCAGAGGGTCACGGCATTGGACTCGCTCGCCTGGGCCTGTTTGGCCTTGGCCGCTTTCCCCTCCTGCGCCACGGTCGGCAGCAGGTAACGGATGCTGTACTGGCCCTGGGCACTCATGTCGTAGAGACCGGAGACCTCCGCCTGCACTGTCAGGCTCTGGCCTGCCTTGAGCAGTTGGTAGTCCTTGTCACTCGGTGCGGCCCGCTTGATCAGGGCCCCTTCGTAATCCACCGGCTGGCCGTCACGCTCCACCTGGAACAGAGGAGCATCCTCGCTGCCCGGCAGTTGCCATTTGAGCAGACGAACCGGCTTCTCCCCGGTGTTGGTCAGGGTCAGGTTGACGCGCACATCGTCTGTGCTGCCCTCCACCAGGGTGAGCCGGGCATCGAGTCCGGCGGCGCAGAGCGGGGACGCCAGCACGCCGGCCAGCAACAGGGCAATTGGAGTCGCTTTCATCATGTTTCCTCATTCATTGAGTGTCGCCTTGTCAGGCGGTCTGCTTCCTTTAAGGCCCTCTTTGGGGCCCATCCACCCTAGAGCAGAAGCACCACCCCACCATCCCTCCATATGGGGGACGCCCCCCATCAGAGGGGGAGCCCCTTGGCTGCGACAAAGATTGCCCGCCCGGCCCCGGGCGTGCAGGCAACCCCGTGGGGCGTATTTGCCATAAAAAAAACCCGGCGCAGGGCCGGGTGACGGGATGAGAAGGCGGGATCAGGAGGCCAGCAGCGCCAGGGCCGGCTGCGCGTTGCCCGGCATCAGCCGATAGGCCTTGTGGTGCTTGACCAGGGTGGTTTTCTTGTTGCCCTGGCTCAGCAGCAGGCCCCGGGCAAATGCCGCCTCGGCCAGTACCTGCTCGTCCCCGCGCACATAGAGGGTGAGGGGCTTGACCAGCTCACCTCCCTCGATATGGCCCTGATACTCGCTGGCCGAGATGATCAGGCTGGATTGCCCCTGGCTCAGCAGCCGCTGCCGGGTGTTCAGTTCGCTGTCGGTGAACACCAGCCAGCCCGCCCCCTCCAGCGCCAAGAGCAGATCGGCCAGGCGCGCCCCCAGCTGTACTGGCTCATGCATGGCACGCTCATACTGGCGCTGCACCCGCTCAAGCAGCCCCTTGAGATCGGCCCCCGCCCCCAGCGTCCGCCCCAGTTGCACCCAGGTCTTGAGATCCTCCATCACCAACCGGGAGAAGCGTTTCTCCTTGAGAGAATCCGCCATCCAGGTACAGAGAAAGTGGCTCTCCTGGGCGGGGGTGCGTTTGCCCGTCTTCTGGGCGGCGGTGCGCTCCAGCTCCGCCAGGCTCTGGCGGGCCATCTCGAGCAGGGCCTGATTGTAAGCAGGAAGGGTCATCTCGGATCCTCTGAAACGGGGCGGCCAGGGGCCGCGTCATCGACAGCACAAAGGCGCCAGTGGCGCCTTTGGAGAGTAAACGCCCCTCCCCGACCGGGAGGGTGCGACGTTGCCTTATTTCGGCTGACGGGGCTTCTTGGCCGCCGCCAGACGCTTGAGGCGCTGACCTTGCAGTTTCGCCTCGGCCATGGCCTGGGCGGCGGCATTGTCTTCACGCTGCGGGCGCTTGCCGAAGCGGCGGCGCTCCTGCAACTGCTTGATGAGGTCGTCACGGCTGCTCACCTCGTAACCCGGCACCATGATGCGGCGGATCTTCTGGCCGATGAGGGCTTCGATCTCCAGCAGGGTGCGCTCCTCCTCGCGACTGACGAAGGAGATGGCCATGCCGCTCTTGCCAGCGCGACCGGTTCGGCCGATACGGTGCACGTAATCTTCCGCGAGGAACGGCAGATCATAGTTGACCACGTATTCCAGGCTCGGAATGTCCAGGCCGCGGGCGGCCACCTCGGTGGCTACCAGCACCCGCAGCTTGCCTTCGGTGAATTCACGCAAGGCACGGCGACGGCTCCCCTGGGCCTTGTCACCGTGCACCACGGCAGACTTGATGCCGTCGAGGTTGAGCTCCTCCACCAGTTCATCGCAGCTCTCGCGGGTGCTGGCAAACACCAGCACCTGCTGCCAGTTCTGCTTGCCGATAAGCTCGGAGAGCAGCTCGCGTTTGCGCTTCTGTTCCACCGGATAAACGGTGTGGCTCACGGTGTCGGCAGTGGAGTTCTGCTTGTCGACGGCCACCACCTGGGGTTTGTCCAGCATGAGGTTGGCCAGCTTTTTCACCGCCTCGGAGAAGGTGGCGGAGAACAGCAGGTTCTGGCGAGTCTTGTTGACCGCCTGCAGGATCTGCTGCACATCGGCGCTAAAGCCCATGTCGAGGATGCGATCCGCCTCGTCCAGCACCAGAGTCTCGACCCCGGAGAGGCTCAGGTTGCAGGCGGTGAGGTGCTCGAGCAGACGGCCAGGGGTGGCCACTATGATGTGTGCGCCCGCTTTGAGCTTCTTGGCCTGCACATCCTGTTTGCCGCCACCCACGATGGTGAGGGTAGTGATATCAAGATACTTGGCGAAATCGTTGATATTGCTCGCCACCTGGGCCGCCAGCTCGCGGGTCGGGGTCAGGATCAGCACGCGGGCATTGGAAGGCTGCACCGGCGCCGGGTTGTCTACCAGGCGTTGCAGGATGGGCAACGCAAAGGCGGCTGTCTTGCCGGTACCGGTCTGGGCACTGGCCAGCACATCGCGGCCACGGCGAATGGCCGGGATGGCCTGGCTCTGCACAGGGGTCATCTCCTGATAACCGCAATCTGAGATGGCGCGCAAAATCTCGGGGGCAAAATCGAACGATTCAAATCTCATGTTGGGTTCCTGTGTTCCAGCGGAGCTGTAGTTGGCGTGGGTGGCCTGGGCCGGCGTGTGGCCTGGCATCGGCGAGGCGTGGAGCCAAGGACGGCTGGGTCTGACATCAGATCAGAAGATGAGCCGGAAAATGGCGGGCGCGAAGTGTAACAGATAGGCGACAGGAATGCCGCCTCAAATGGCCTGTATTTTTCCGGGGGCTGCGCCCGCCAGACGCGGCAGCAGGCGCAGCCCGGGCAGTGAGATCAGCGCACCCGCTTGCTCGGACGCTTGAGCAGCCGCATGCCGATGGCCGCCACCGCGATGACGAACAACCCGAAAGAGGTGACGAGCAGGCACTTGGTCAGCAGCTCCTGATGATGGGCAAAGACCGGGGTCGCCATCACCATCTTGCCCACCATGCTCAATACCAGGGACCAGAGGAAGGCGCTGGCAAAACTCGCCACGGCCACCCGCAGCAGGTGCAGGCGGGAGACTCCCATCAACATGGGGGTCAACACTCTCACGAAGGGGATGAAACGGGACACGAACATGGCCCAGAAACCGTAACGATCCAGCAGTCGGGAGGCCCTGGGCAGGCTCCCTTCCGGGATCATTCGCTCCACATGGCCCATGAAACGGGTGCCATGCAGTGCCTGCCCCTGCCAGTAGGCGAGCACGCTCCCTATCCCGGCCGCGAGCGGCAGATAGAGCAAGGTCACCTCGGGCCCCAGCACCCCCATGCCCACCAGACCGCCCGCCAGCAGCACCAGGCTGTCACCGGGCAGGGGCAGAAAGACGAAGCTCGATTCAAGGAAGAGGATCACCACCAGACAGGTGACGAGCAGACCGATTGCCTGCATTTGTATAAGCTGATCAAAATCCTGATGCCATATGGCAAGCAGCATGTCCTGCATCTGGTGTGACTCCCATCAACGTAATGCGCATTCGTCATGATGACCCGAAGGCCCCGTCTGGTAATCCATCCCTGCTACCACCCCAATGTTCGTATGGGAGGCCTCTTATACACCCGGGGAACTGAACAATAAATTAATGTCTGTGATTTCTGCCCAGCGGCTCACCCTTCTCGCCCCCCCCCTGCCCCCGCCAAAGCAAGGGCAGCTTGGCCCATCAGGCCAATGCGCACGCCCCAAAACAGGACGGGCCTGCCCTTGCCAAGCTGCCAAGCCAGATGAAACCCGTTACAGTGTGAACATGCCCCGATGGACGGGGTACTCATGGAGCCAGGTATGGCAAGACAGCTCTCTTCTCACACACTTTCCTTGCTGGCGGTTATTGCCGGCGTCTCTGCCGGTCTTGTGACAAAGGCCCGTGCCAGCGACGAGAGCCTGGTTCAACAGCGCGCCAACGCCGTCGTCTCCCTGATGAGCTACGCCGTGGTGCCGGATATCACCGCCAGCAATCTGAATATCGGCAGCGGCACCAACGACACCTCCGCCCTCACCATCACCCAGCTCGGGGGTGGCGCCACCCTGAGCAAGGATGTTCCCCTCTATCTGGAGGGCACCCTGGGCTACAGCCGCTACGATCCCCAGTTCGTGTTCACCGATGGCAACGAGACCCGCACCATTCCCACCAAATGGAACAGCCTGAGCGCCACCGGCGGCATCGGCTGGGATGTCGGCGTCCACCGGGATCGCTTTGGTGGCAATCTGGTGCTGCGGCCCATCGCCAATGTCACCCTGGGCACGGTGGCCAGCGACCTTCGCATCGGGGCCTCCCTGCTCGAGCACCGGAGCGGCAAGAATCTGGACTTCCTCGACGGCGGCACCCTCAATGTCTACGGCCTCGGCGGCTCATTGATGCTGGACTATGAGCTCTTCTCCGCCGCCCAGGACATCGATGCCGAGCTGCGCTACTCCTACCAGCATCTGCAAAGCTTCACCGGCACCGCCGAGAGCGTCAGCGGTCAGGCCGATGCGGAAAACCTCGGGCTTTACCTGCGCCGTCGCGCCCCCCTCTGGGACTGGACCCTGCTGGACAGGCCCCTTCGCTACGTGCTGGAAGGGGCCAGAACCGAATACCTGGGGCAGCAACGGGGGCTGCTCGGTTTCAACAGCCTCAACTCTCTGGGACTTGGCCTCGAACTCGACAGCAGCAAGTACGACATCTTCATCACCCGCACCCGGCTGGTGGCCCGCTATATGTTCAGCAACAGTACCAGCGGCTACTCCATCGGACTGGCGATGAGTTTCTAGCGCAGCAAGGCGACATGAACCGTCCCCATCATCAAATCTCTGACTGAACGCACATTTGACTCCATTACCGCTATGAGGTCCCACCTGTATCTCCTAGCATGGGGATACGGACGGTGGGTGAAGACGTAAAGCAGAACCACGCCGGGGATTGTGGTCAGGCTGACTGCCTACTGTTGAGCAGAGAACACATGACATTTCCAGGGACAGGGAGCTTGTTATGGCCAAATTTCTGAATACCAGCGCAACCAACTATTTCCTCGAAGAGCTGATAAAGGACGCCAAGGAGCGGTTAATCCTGATCAGCCCCTTTCTCAAACTCAATGACAGGATCAAGGAGCTGCTGACCGACAAGAACCGGCTCAAGATCGATGTGCGGATCGTCTATGGCAAGAGCGAACTCCAACCGGAAGAGATCAGCTGGCTCAAGGAGCTCACCTATATCCGCACCAGCTTTTGCAAAAATCTCCATGCCAAGTGCTACCTCAATGAGGAGATGTGCATTGTCACCAGCCTGAACCTCTACGAATTCAGCCAGGTGAACAACAACGAGATGGGGGTGTTGATCCGGCGGGCGGATGACAGTGAGCTGTACCGTGATGCCTACGATGAAGCCCAGCGCATTATTCGGGTGAGCGAGGAGGTGCGCATCACGTTGGAGCGCGTCGCAAGCGACAGTGACCCGCAGGACAACGTGGCCGCCCATGCAGGTACAGCACCGGTTTGTCCAAAATGCGGCACAACCATGGTACTGAGGACCAGCAAACGGGGAGATACCAAGGGTAACAGCTTCTGGGGCTGCCCCGAATACCCCAAGTGTCGCAGCATCATCCCCATCGAGACCCATCCCTGACCGGGATCTGTGAAGGCTAAATCACATGGATATCACTGCTGCCATAGCGCCGCTGCTGACTCAGCTCTGGTTTCTCCTGCCACTGCTGTTGATTGCCACCCTGCTCAAAACGGCCTGGTTCAAAGGGATGGTCGGGGAGTGGTTTATCAATCTCTGTATTCGGCTATTTCTCGACAAGCGGGAATATCGCCTGCTCAAGGACGTGACCCTGCCCACCCCCCAGGGCAGCACCCAGATCGATCACGTGATCGTCTCCCGCTTCGGGCTATTCGTGATTGAGACCAAGAACATGAAGGGCTGGATATTCGGCAACCCGACCCAGAAACGCTGGACCCAGCAGATCTATCGCCGCAAGCACAGCTTCCAGAACCCGCTGCATCAGAACCACCTGCACATGATGACCCTCAAATCCCTGCTGGGGCTCTCAGACAACCAGCTTCACTCCATCATCTTCTTTATCGGCGACTGCACCTTCAAGACCCCTATGCCGCAGAACGTTATGAACCGTGGGCTCATTCGCTACGTCAAGGGTAGAACCACGCCGGTATTGGCCGAGAGCGAGGTCGCTCACGTTGTCGACACCATTCAACAAGGGCGACTTGCCGCCAACTGGCAGACTCACAGACAGCATGTGGCACAGCTCAAGGCCCGCCACGGGGAAGCCCCCACCAAGCCTGTGCCAGCCAGCGTGCCGAGTGCTCACCACCCTGCACCGCCAACGGCCATTTATCCGGCGAACCTCCAGAGCCCCATGTGCCCCAGGTGTGGCAACCCCATGGTGCTGCGCACTGCCGGTCGAGGTGACAACAAGGGAAAACCGTTCTGGGGATGCCGTGAATTCCCTACATGCAGGGGGACCAGAGCGCTGATGAAGTAGATGGGAAGGCTGAACGACGGAGGCATAAAACAAAGGCGGCCAATTGGCCGCCTTTGTTACTTCTGCAAATCAGCGGATCGTCGCCATCTTCCGTACGCAGGCCTGCTCCCTGTCATCCACCCGCTTGGCAAACCAGGCGGTGGTGAGGTTGCGGGTGATCTTGGGGCTCTTTAGCTGGATGCCAGGCAAGATGGCGCGGGGTTGCCGTGTCCCGGCCTGTTTGTCGGCCAGGGCGAAGACCCTGTGGTAGAGATCGCTTTTGGCAAAGTCGCTGGTGTCCCCGAGCTTCAGGCTCTGGTGAATGGCCTGCTTGCTCATGTTGACGCGGCTGGCAATGCTGTGCACTGCGAGCTCGGTCTTGCCGGGCAAATCCGAGTCGTAGCGGATGAGATCCCCGTCCAGGGCCAGGGGCTTGCCACTCACCCGGCTTACCGCCGCCTGGAAGGCCGCATTGCGGCTCGCGTACCAGCCCGCATTGAAGTCGGCGAAGCGATAGAGGGTATCCGGGTAGTCGGCGGGATAGCCGAAGATGTGTTTGGTGCCAAACCAGATGCCGCCGCGACGAGTGAACACCTCATGGCGAATGGACTCCTTCACGGGATAGGGGTAGCCACGGGCGTTGGCTTCGGCAAAGGCGACGCTCACCTGCATGGGGCCGCCGGTGCGCACCGGGTTGAGGTTGCCAAAGAGCTGCTTGCCCATGGGGACGCTGCCTATCATGTCTTCGAAGATCTCGCTCATCTCCCGTTCGGTGCGAAGCTTGTCGATGCGCTCGGCATAGCTCTTGCCGGTGGGGGATTGGATGGAGAGGGCCGTGCGCACCATGAAGTCGGGGATGAGCAGCTTGCCGGCCCGGGCATTGATCTCCTTCCAGGCAATCTTGTTGAGGTTGGGCACCACGGGGTCCGCCTGATAGGTCGCCTCCTGCTCCGCCACCGCCAGCACGCTGCAGACGTTGTGATCGCTCACCGTCAGTCCCTGGGTGGTGAGCGCCGTCACCACGTCATTGGCCCAGCCTGGCTTGTCCACCACGTTGCGCGGCAGGAAACGCACGATGCGGCTCTTCATGTCGGCCGGTTTTTGCGGCTGCATCGCCTTAGGCGTGGGGCGCCCCGCCGGCGTCGCCGTGCTGGTCGGGGCGGGAGGCTCGCTGGCACAACCCGACAGCAGGGCAAGGGTAAGCAGTGACAGCCAGCGCCAATGGGCATCAAACAAGGAGTGAGAGGGGATCATGAAGGCTTCCTGAAGAGCGGGACCTGCCCCTCATCGCGAATGAGAGGGCTCGAATGCATGGAGGCGGACATTGTAGGGAACAAGTCTGACAAGATGAAGGCGGATGAACCTGCTGGCACGCTGGCTGCGGCATCCCCTGGCGTCATCACGCCAGCTCCACCCGGTTGCGTCCCAGATGCTTGGCCTGATAGAGGGCGAGATCGGTGCGCTGGAGCAGGGCATCCACTCCCTCCCCGCTCTGGCTGATACCCAGGGCAAGGCTCACGGTGAATCTTACCCCGTCACCTGAGACCAGCTCTTCGGTCGCGCACCTTATCTGCTCCGCCAGCGCACGGGCCTTGTCGCCCGTCATGCCGGGCAGCCAGATGGCAAACTCCTCTCCCCCAAGGCGTGCCACCACCCCATCCAATGGGCAGAGCTGGCGCAGCAGGGTGCTGAATTCACGCAGCACATTGTCGCCGATGGCGTGGCCATAGCGATCGTTGATCAGCTTGAAGTGATCGAGATCCAGCAGCAGGAGCGGCGTCCCCTCCTCTCCGTGCGCCTCCAGCACGGCGCGAAACGCGCGGCGATTGGAGAGCCCGGTCAGCTCGTCTGACATGGCGAGAGAGGAGAGCCGCATCTGGGTGCCATACATCTGCTGCACCATCAGCAGCACTCCCCAGGCCGAGGCCAGCATGCCGATCGTGCGCAGGCTGTCTTCCACCGTGGAGAGCCACCAGGGCTGGAAATAGGCCTCATCCATCAGATCGATGACGCCGGAAACGAGCCAGAGGGTCAGCCCGCCGGTGAGGGAGAGATAGGTTTTCAAGGTGATCTGGGCACACTGCACCACCCAGAACATGAACAGCAGGGTCAACACGTTGAGCGCTTCGGCCAGAGCCCCGACGGTATAGAGGTTGTGCTCCGCCAGGGGATCAAAACTGGCCCCGGCCAGGATCCCCGTCAGCAGCAGCAGACAGGGCAGGCTCACCAGCGCGAGACGACGGCAGGGAGGAAGCGAGAAGAACCGGGCGGGGTGAACGGATAACCTGAGGGGAGTCTTCATCATGTTTTGGGCTCCAAGCGCGCATGTCTTCTATCCCGAATGGCAGCCGTTGGCTGCCATCGCCAGCGAACCCCGACGGCATTCCTGGTGGCAAATCACTGATATTGTGGGCCGATTTTTCCATAAAAAACAATCCCCTCACCATATGGGTCAGGGGATTGTTGCAACAGGGACGGCGCGATCTGCCGTGACATCGGGGTGGGCGGCCCTTCCCTGCTCGTCCTCACGGCAGGCGGGCAGTGCCGCCTCAGGCGCTCTGGCGCAGGGCCTGATGCTGGGCGGCGCCGTTGATCACCGCCTGCAGGGAGGCGTTGACCACGTCGCGACCGACGGCGACGCCACACATCCGGGTGCCCTCGACGCTCAGCAGCACATAGGCGGCGGCGCGGGATTCGGTGCCGGCGGTGAGCGCATGCTCGGAGTAATCCAGCACATCGATGTGCATGCCGGTCTGACGCTGCCAGCCGTTGACCAGGGCCGTGATGGCACCCTCCCCTTCACCACACAATTGCAGGGTGCCGTGGGGGGTCTGCAACTCCAGGCGCAGGGTCTCCTGACTGTCATGACCGAGCTGGAAGCGCCCGATGCGATAGCCGTGGGCCGGCTCAAGATAGTGCTGCTCGAACAGGGTGCGGATCTGCTCCGGGCTGATTTCGCTGCTGCTCGCCTCAGCCTCGGCCTGCACCCGGCGGCTGAAGTCGATTTGCAGCCAGCGCGGCAGTTGCAGACCGAGGTCACGCTCCAGCAGATAGGTCACCCCTCCCTTGCCGGACTGGCTGTTGATGCGGATCACCGCCTCGTAGCTGCGACCGAGATCGGCAGGATCGATGGGCAGGTAAGCCACGTCCCAGTAGTGATCCGGTTTTTCTGCCGCGAGAGACTTGCGGATGGCGTCCTGGTGGCTGCCGGAAAACGCCGTGTAGACCAGCTCGCCGGCATAGGGGTGGCGAGGGTGCAGGGCAATCTGGGTGCAGGCCCCCACGGTGGCGACGATGGCATCCATGTCAGACAGGTCCAGCTCGGGGTCAATCCCCTGGCTGTAGAGGTTCATGGCCATGGTGACGATGTCCATGTTGCCGGTGCGCTCCCCGTTGCCGAGCAGGGTGCCCTCGATGCGATCCGCCCCCGCCAGCACCGCCAGCTCGGCGGCGGCCACCCCGCAGCCTCTGTCGTTGTGGGTGTGGATGGAGATGCTCACCTCGGGTCGCGCCTTGAGGTGTCGGCAGAACCACTCCACCTGATCCGCAAACACGTTGGGGGTGCTCACCTCCACCGTGGCGGGGAGGTTCAGGATCATGGGGCGGGCAGCGGCGCGCCACTCGTCGATGACGGCGTCACACACCTCGACGGCGAACTCCACCTCGGTGCTGCTGAAGCTCTCCGGAGAATACTGGAAACTCCACTCGGTGCCCGGATTGCGGGCCGCATACTCCCGCACCCAGCGCGCCCCCTGCACGGCGATGGCCTTGACCCCGTCCTTGCCTGAGTTGAACACATAGTTGCGCTGGGTCGGGTTGACCGAGTTGTAGACGTGAACGATGGCCCGCTTCGCCCCCTTGAGGGCCTCGAAGGTGCGGGCGATCAGATCTTCGCGCGCCTGCACCAGCACCTGGATGGTGACGTCATCGGGGATGAGGTTGCGCTCGATGAGTTCGCGCACAAAATCGAAGTCTGGCTGGGAGGCCGCCGGGAAGCCCACCTCGATGTGCTTGAAACCGATGTGGGTCATCAGCGCCCACATTTGCAGCTTCTGGGCCACCGTCATGGGCTCGACCAGCGCCTGGTTGCCATCGCGCAGGTCCACGGCGCACCAGAGCGGTGCCCGCTCCAGTACCCGGTTGGGCCACTGGCGATCCGCCAGGTTGATCACGGGGGCACGGCGGTATTTGCGATGATCGAAGCTCATATTCAGATTCCCTTGACGGATGGGCGAGGCGCCGGACGACCGGGCCGACAGGCGGGTGGGGCAAGGAGGGGAAGCGGGTTGGTGCGGTAACACCGTCCCTGACGAGTCGCGCGGCGGTAACCCCGCGACCGGTTTTCCTGCGGCCCCCGTCGGTCACCGGGGCCGGCCACGGCAGCCGGATCGGGCTGCGGGCGCTGATCCTCTCGCACGCCACCTTTTGGTGTGTCGGCGCAGACGACCTTGTTTGTATGAGCATCCAGTATAGGGAGGTCGTGGGGGCGAGAGATTGCGAAGATTGCACCCCATCATGCCAATTGAGCAATGTTGGTGCAGTGAATGTCCAATAATGGGGTGAGTCTCACCACCCCTGATGGATTATTCGCCATCTCACCCATCTTCCTTGAAGGCGTTTCCCCGGGAGTGGCAGGGCGCAGGCAATAAAAAACCCCGCCATCGCTGGCGGGGTTTGCGTGCATCGAGCGGGCAGCGTGTTGCCGGTGCTCTTAGCGGTTGTTCACCTTCTCGTGCAGCTCCTGCACCGAGTTCACATTGGCGGTGGCATCGACACTGATGGCCATGCAGGTGGCGAAGGCCGCGTGCAGCGTGGTGGTGTAAGCCACCTTGTGCTGCAGGGCGCCACGGCGCAGCTGCTTGGAGTCCTCGATGGCCTGACGACCCTCGGCGGTGTTGACGATGTAGGTGTACTCGCCATTCTTGATGCGATCCAGAATGTGCGGACGCCCCTCGTGCACCTTGTTGACCAGACGCGGGTTGATGCTCGCCTCGCCCAGAGTCACGGCGGTGCCGTGGGTGGCGTCGAGGTCATAACCCAGCTCCAGCAGCTTGGCGGCCAGGTTGACCACCCGCTCCTTGTCGCCGTGGCGAACGGACAAGAGGGCGCGACCTTCGCTCGGTACCTGGTGACCGGCACCCAGCTGCGCCTTGGCATAGGCCTCGGCGAAGCTGCTGCCCACCCCCATGACTTCACCGGTGGAGCGCATTTCCGGCCCCAGCAGCGGGTCCACACCCGGGAACTTGGCGAACGGCAGTACCACTTCCTTCACCGAGTAGTAGGGCGGGATGATCTCGGTGGTGAAGCCCTGTTCTTTCAGGCTCTGACCGGCCATGACGCGGGCGGCAATCTTGGCAAGCGGAGCGCCGGTGGCCTTGGAGACGAAGGGCACGGTACGGGCGGCACGGGGGTTCACCTCGATGAGGTAGATCTCGTTGTCTTTCACCGCGAACTGCACGTTCATCAGACCGACCACGCCGAGTTCCAGCGCCAGCTTGCGCACCTGCTCGCGCATCTCGTCCTGAATGGCCTTGGACAGGGTGTAGGGCGGCAGGGAGCAGGCGGAGTCACCGGAGTGGATACCGGCCTGTTCGATGTGCTCCATGATGCCGCCGATGACCACGTCAACGCCGTCGCAGATGGCGTCCACGTCCACCTCGGTGGCGTCGTCCAGGAAGCGGTCCAGCAGTACCGGCGACTCGTTGGAGACGCTCACTGCCTCGGCGAAGTAGCGGCGCAGGTCCTGCTCGTCATAGACGATTTCCATGGCGCGGCCACCCAGCACGTAGGAGGGGCGAACCACCAGCGGGTAGGTGATGCGCGTGGCCAGTTGCACGGCCTGCTCCAGGGCGGTGACGGTGCCGTTTTCCGGCTGCTTGAGCCCCAGGCGCTCGACGGCGGACTGGAAGCGCTCGCGATCTTCCGCGCGGTCGATGGCATCCGGGCTGGTCCCGATGACCGGCACACCGTTGGCTTCCAATGCTCGCGCCAGTTTCAGCGGAGTCTGGCCGCCGTACTGGACGATGACGCCCTTGGGCTGCTCGACCCGCACGATTTCCAGCACGTCTTCCAGGGTGACTGGCTCGAAGTAGAGACGGTCGGAAGTGTCGTAGTCGGTGGAGACGGTTTCCGGGTTGCAGTTGACCATGATGGTCTCGTAACCGTCTTCGCGCAGGGCCAGGGCCGCGTGTACGCAGCAGTAGTCGAACTCGATGCCCTGACCGATACGGTTCGGGCCGCCACCGATGACCATGATCTTGTCGCGGTTGGTGGGGTTGGCCTCGCACTCCTCGTCGTAGCTGGAGTACATGTAGGCGGTGTTGGTGGCGAACTCGGCCGCGCAGGTATCGACCCGCTTGTAGACCGGGAAGATGTTGTGGCGGGCACGCAATTTACGCACTTCACCTTCGGCCACGCCGAGGATCTTGGCCAGACGCGCGTCGGCAAAGCCCTTGCGCTTGAGGGCGCGCAGGAAGTCGGCGTCAAGACCGGCCATGCCGCGCTCTTTCACCTGCTCTTCCAGTTTCACCAGCTCTTCAATCTGCACCAGGAACCAGGGATCAATCTTGGTCAGCTTGAACACGCCGTCCATGGAGAGGCCGGCGCGGAAGGCGTCGGCGATGTAGAAGATGCGCTCGGCACCGGCATCCTGCAGCTCGTGACGGATGCGGGTCAGGGAGTCGGGGGCGTTCAGGTCAACCATGGGATCGAAGCCGGTCTTGCCGGTCTCGAGACCACGCAGGGCCTTGTGCAGGGACTCCTGGAAGTTGCGGCCGATGGCCATCACTTCACCCACGGACTTCATCTGGGTGGTCAGACGGTCGTTGGCGCCGGCGAACTTCTCGAAGTTGAAGCGCGGCACCTTGGTGACCACGTAGTCGATGGCCGGCTCGAAGGAGGCCGGGGTACGACCACCGGTGATGTCGTTCATCAGCTCGTCCAGGGTGTAACCGATGGCGAGCTTGGCGGCGATCTTGGCGATGGGGAAGCCGGTCGCCTTGGAGGCCAGCGCAGAGGAGCGCGACACCCGCGGGTTCATCTCGATGATGACCATCCGGCCGTCTTTGGGGTTGATGCCGAACTGGACGTTGGAGCCGCCGGTCTCGACACCGATCTCGCGCAGCACCGCCATGGAGGCGTTGCGCATGATCTGGTACTCCTTGTCGGTCAGCGTCTGGGCTGGCGCGACCGTGATGGAGTCACCGGTGTGGATGCCCATGGGGTCGAAGTTTTCGATGGCGCAGACGATGATGCAGTTGTCGTTGCGATCCCGCACCACTTCCATCTCGTACTCTTTCCAGCCGATGAGCGACTCGTCGATGAGCAGCTCCTTGGTCGGGGAGAGATCCAGACCGCGCTCGCAGATCTCCACGAACTCTTCGGTGTTGTAGGCGATGCCGCCGCCCGAGCCACCCATGGTAAAGGAGGGACGGATGATGCAGGGGAACCCTACCATCTGCTGCACACCCCAGGCCTCTTCCATGTTGTGGGCGATGCCGGCACGGGGGCACTCGAGACCGATGCTGCGCATGGCCTTGTCAAAGCGGGAGCGGTCCTCGGCCTTGTCGATGGCGTCGGCGGTGGCGCCGATCATCTCGACACCGAACTCCTTGAGCACGCCATGCTGCTCCAGCGCCAGGGCGCAGTTCAGCGCAGTCTGACCACCCATGGTGGGCAGGATGGCGTCCGGGCGCTCTTTCTTGATGATCTCGCGCACCACTTCCCAGGTGATGGGCTCGATGTAGGTGGCGTCGGCCATCTCCGGGTCGGTCATGATGGTGGCCGGGTTGGAGTTCACCAGGATGACGCGGTAGCCCTCTTCTTTCAGGGCCTTGCACGCCTGGGCGCCGGAGTAGTCGAATTCGCAGGCCTGACCGATGACGATGGGGCCGGCGCCGAGGATCAGGATGCTCTGTAGGTCGTTACGTTTTGGCATGGCTCTCTTTATCCTCTTAGGCGCGATACTGCTTGATCAATTCAATAAAGTGGTCGAACAGACCGGCACAATCGTGCGGGCCCGGGCTCGCTTCGGGGTGACCCTGGAAGCTGAAGGCCGGACGGTCGGTGCGATGGATGCCCTGGAGCGACCCATCGAACAGGGAGACGTGGGTGGCACGCAGGCACTCGGGCAGGGTCTGCTCGTCCACCGCAAAGCCGTGGTTCTGGGCGGTGATCATCACGGTGTTGTCGTCCAGACTCTTCACCGGGTGGTTGGCACCGTGGTGGCCGAACTTCATCTTGATGGTCTTGGCGCCGGAGGCCAGGCCCAGCAACTGGTGGCCCAGGCAGATACCGAACACCGGGGTGCTGGTATCAAGGAAAGCCTTGATAGCTTCGA
The DNA here is from genome assembly GCF_040908015.1 of Aeromonas sp. R7-5. NCBI lineage: Bacteria > Pseudomonadati > Pseudomonadota > Gammaproteobacteria > Aeromonadales > Aeromonadaceae > Aeromonas > Aeromonas sp. R7-5. The sequence continues at coordinate 34,213 of NZ_JBFOCZ010000013.1, forward strand.
TGGCGTAGTCGCACGGCTCGGGGTCGCCGGGGCCGTTGGAGAGGAAGATGCCATCCGGGTTCATCGCCAGTACCTCGGCGGCCGGGGTCTTGGCCGGCACCACGGTCAGGCGGCAGCCACGGTCCACCAGCATGCGCAGGATGTTGCGCTTCACGCCGAAGTCATAGGCCACCACGTGGTATTTCAGCTCATCGGCCGCCGGGGTGACGTGACCCTTGCCGAGCTGCCAGCTGCCTTCAGTCCAGCTGTAGGATTCGCTCACGGTCACTTCCTTGGCCAGGTCCATCCCCTTCAAACCGGGGAAGGCGCGGGCCTGTTCGAGGGCATGGGCTTCATCGAGCTGCTTGCCGGCCAGGATGCAACCGGCCTGGGCGCCTTTTTCACGCAGGATGCGGGTCAGCTTGCGGGTGTCGATGTCGGCGATGCCAACGATGTTGTGAGACTTGAGGTAATCGGAGAGGGATTGCTGATTGCGGAAGTTGGAGGCCAGTATCGGAAGGTCCCGGATGATGAGGCCCTGAGCATGGACCTGACTGGACTCTTCATCTTCGCTGTTGGTGCCGGTGTTGCCTATATGGGGGTAAGTGAGGGTAACGATCTGACGGGAATAGGAGGGATCTGTGAGGATTTCCTGATAACCCGTCATCGACGTGTTGAAAACCACTTCACCAACGGAACATCCCTCGGCGCCTATCGACACGCCTTTGAACACAGTTCCATCTTCCAGCACTAGCAATGCAGTGTGATTCAAGACAACCTCCAGTTATTTAGCTTTAAATTCAGCAATTTACCTGGGTGTTGCGGGCTCGGTTCCGGTCTTTGACAGGACTCGAACCCGGCAGATTTCTGGCAAATTGGGCGCATTCTACTTAAAAACGATCTCATTTCAACGTCTTTTCTCGTTTGAAATGCATCTAAATTCAATAAACAAGCAACATTACCCATTATCTATGCACTCGATTGCTTTGCAACCCCCTCTTCAAAAAGAAAAGCCAAACACAGACCACAAAGCGGCACCCGATGCCGTGCAACGTACAAAAAACCAGATTTACCACTTAATAAACAGCAAGATAGAAAATTAAAAAATAAACAACACAACAGCAAAAACACCATTTGAAGCCAGAAAAGTGAACACCAATAATAGAAAACGTTTTTCTTTGATTGCATTTTTAGTCTATTTCACATCAGGGCAAAATGCCCCCCACAGGGGAATATTGAGACCCAAAGCCGTTACCCCTTGATGACATTTTTGTCGCAAGAGGGTGGCGGGCTTGTAAGAATGGCAGGATTTAGCGAGGTTCACTCAAAAAGTGATGATTAAGGCTTATTTCTACAAAAAAGTGACAAAAAACCCCGGCGGACCGGGGTTTGGCAACCAGTACGGGAGTCTGCACTCCTCCTGAAGACGGTTTATTTCAGACCGAGCACATCCTGCATGTCATAGAGACCGGCCCCTTGCTGGCCAAGCCACTTGCCCGCCCGCACTGCGCCGTTGGCGAAGGTCAGACGGCTGGAAGCCTTGTGGCTGATCTCGACCCGCTCACCGATGTCGGCGAACATGACGGTGTGCTCCCCCACCAGATCCCCGGCGCGGATGGTGGCAAAGCCGATGGTGTTGCGATCCCGCTCACCGGTGATCCCCTCACGGCCATAGACGGCGCACTCTTTGAGATCCCGGCCCAGGGTTTTCGCCACCACTTCTCCCATGGAGAGCGCGGTGCCGGACGGAGCATCCACCTTGTGTCTGTGGTGCCCCTCGATGATCTCGATGTCGGTGTACTCCCCCATCACCCTGGCCGCCTGCTCCAGCAGCTTGAACACCAGGTTGACCCCGACCGAGTAGTTGGAGGCGAAGACGATGCCGATCTGCTTGCCCGCCTCGTGCAGGGCCGCCTTGCCCGCCTCGTCAAAGCCGGTGGTGCCGATCACCATCTGCTTGCCATGCGCCAGTGCAAAGGCGAGGTTCGCCAGGGTCACCTCGGGGCGGGTGAAGTCGATGATGAGATCGAACTCGTCCTTCACCTTCTCCAGACTGTCGCTGATGATGACGCCAAGGCGCCCCAGGCCGTTGAGTTCACCCGCATCCAGACCGATCACGGCAGAGCCCGGTCGTTCCAGCGCCGCTCCCACCACCACGCCCTCGGCGTTGGCGATAGCCTCCAGCAGCACCTTGCCCATACGACCATTACAGCCCATCACGGCCACACGGATCGGATTGTCCATCTCCACCCTCTCATCTCTTTATTATGGAAAGAGACCGTTTTACCAGCCCGCGTCCCCTTTGAAAAGCCCGATCTGGCCCGCCAAACCACCCCGACATTTAAACGATAAATTCATTAAAAACAGAATAAATAACGGAATAACCAGACAAGTCAGAATCACGAAGCAAAAAGCCCTATCCATCTGGACGGCTATCTTGACCCGGGCGGACCGACTCACTACTGTTGGCCCCCCATGGTGGCAGGATGCCCGCCCTGTGCCCGCCCTGGAGGCGCCACAGGCAACGACAGGAGGTCATTGTTCAAGTTTCGAGGAACACATGATCCAGACCCAACCCCGTGCCAGAGCCCTGCTGCCCCTTCTGGTCTTTCTTGCCCTCTTCATCGGTACCGGTACCTGGCTGACCCTGCAAGGGGTCGAGTTCGCCTTCTACCAGCTCCCCGCCCCCGTTGCCGCCCTGCCTGCCGTCATGCTGGCCCTGCTGATGGGACGCGAGGGGTTCAACAAGAACCTCGAGACCTTCTTCAAGGGGGTGGGCGAGAGCAACATCATGGCCATGTGCCTCATCTATTTGCTGGCGGGCGCCTTCGCCACCGTGGCCAAGGCCACCGGCGGGGTGGATGCCACGGTCGCCCTCGGCCTCTCCCTCATTCCGGGCTGGTGCCTGCTGCCGGGGCTCTTCCTCATCTCTGCCTTCATTGCCACCGCCATGGGTACCTCCATGGGCACCATCGGCGCCGTGGCACCGGTGGCGCTGGGCGTCGCCCAGGCCGCCGGCATCGATCCGATGCTGATGGCGGGGACCATCCTCTCCGGCGCCATGTTCGGGGACAACCTCTCCATCATCTCCGACACCACCATCGCCGCCACCCGCAGCCAGGGCTGCGAGATGAAGGACAAGTTTCGCGAGAACATCAAGATTGCCGCCCCCGCCGCCGTGCTGGTGATCCTGCTGTATCTGGTGCTGGGCTCCACCGGTGAAGCGCCGGCCCCCACCGCCGGGGCGGACTTGCTCAAGGTCGCCCCCTATCTGCTGATCCTGGTGCTGGCCCTCTCTGGCATGAACGTCTTCATGGTACTGGGGCTCGGCATCCTGGCGGCCGGTGGCGTGGGGCTGCTTGGCAGCTACTCCCTCGGCCAGTTCAGCAAGGACATCTATCAGGGCTTTACCAGCATGCAGGAGATCTTCCTGCTCTCCATGCTCATCGGCGGTCTGGGTGCCCTGATGGAACGCCAGGGGGGGCTTGCATGGATAAGTGAGCGCATCGCCGCCCTGATTGCCCGCTTCACCCGCCACCACGATGGCGAGCAGAACGAAAAGGCGGCCGAGCTCGGCATCGCCGGCGTGGTGAGCCTCACCAACCTGTGCACCGCCAACAACACCGTGGCCATCATAGTCGCGAGCAAGGTGGCCAGGGATCTGGCGGACCATCACGGGGTCACCCCGCGCCGCGCCGCCTCCATGCTGGACATCTTCTCCTGCGTGGTACAGGGGCTCATCCCCTGGGGCGCCCAGGCGCTGCTGCTGGGTTCCATCTTCGCCCTCTCGCCGATCCTGGTCGTGAGCATGAGCTTCTACCCCATGGCGCTGGCCCTGGCCGCCATCGTGGCCGTTTTCCTCAAGCACCAGATGGGCGCAGTGGCTCCCGCCCCCCAACGCTCCTGATGCCCGACCTCAGGGGCCGCCCGGCTGGCGGCCCCGCCATCGGCTTTTCATCCCGTCGGCCCCTTGCTAAGGTAGCGCCAGCCCACCTTTGCCCAGGAGTCCCCATGCCGGATACCCAACCCGAACGCCAGAACCTGCGCCAGCTCATTCGCCAGCGCAGAAAAAGCCTGAGCCAGGCCGAGCAGCAGGCGGCGGCCCAACAGCTGGTCGAGCGCTTCCAGGAACACCCCGGCATCCTCGCGGCCAGGCGCATCGCCCTCTATCTGGCCAACGACGGGGAGCTCGATCCCCTGCCCGCCATCCACTGGCTGTGGGCCCGGCAAAAGGAGGTCTACCTGCCGGTGCTGCACCCCTTCACCCCGGGTCACCTGCTCTTCTTGCGCTACACCGCCACCACCCCCATGACCCGCAACCGCTACGGCATCGCCGAGCCCGAGCTCGACGTGCAGCAGGTGCTGCCTCACAGCATGCTGGACATCATCTGCACCCCGCTGGTGGCCTTCGATGAGGCTGGCAACCGCCTCGGCATGGGGGGCGGCTACTACGATCGCACCCTCGCCTGCTGGCACGAGCACCAGCTCGGCCCAAGACCCCTGGGGCTCGCCCACGATTGCCAGCAGGTGGATGTCGTCCCCCGGGAGCAGTGGGACGTGCCGCTCCCCCAGATCATCACCCCCAGCCGCAGCTGGCACTTTGCCTGATCAGGCGGGGGCGCCCCCTTCGGTTCAATAAACAGGCAAACGATTTACATCTTGGGGATTTTTGCGCCGGAACGTGAGCACCATGGTCGCTCTGGGGGGGATGCTTGGATATAATGCGCCCGCTTTTTCCATAAGGATCCATCATGACTCAAGATGAAATGAAGAAGGCGGCCGGTTGGGCTGCGCTCAAATACGTGGTACCCGGCACCATCGTCGGGGTGGGCACCGGCTCTACCGTCAATCACTTCATCGACGCACTGGCGACCATGAAAGACCAGATCAAGGGCGCGGTGTCAAGCTCCATCGCCTCCACCGAGCGCCTCAAGGGTCTCGGCATCCCGGTGTTTGACCTCAACGACATCGATGCCCTCTCCGTCTACGTGGATGGTGCCGACGAGATCAACGCCAGCCGCGACATGATCAAGGGGGGCGGCGCCGCCCTGACCCGCGAGAAGATCGTCGCCGCCGTGGCCGACCAGTTCATCTGCATCATCGACAATACCAAGACCGTCGACGTGCTGGGCACCTTCCCCCTGCCGGTGGAAGTGATCCCCATGGCCCGCGAATACGTGGCCCGCGAGATCCGCGCCCTTGGCGGCAACCCGGTGTGGCGTGAAGGGGTGGTGACCGACAACGGCAACATCATCCTGGACGTCAAGGGCATGGCCATCACCGATGCCAAGGCTCTGGAAACCCGCCTCAACAGCATCGTGGGCGTGGTCACCAACGGCCTGTTCGCCCACCGTGGCGCCGACGTTGTGCTGATCGGCACCCCCGAGGGTGTGATCACCAACTAAGGCCCGCTCCCCGGACCTCTCCTCCGGGCAAGCCCCGCCCGGGTCAGTCAATCTGACTGCCCCAAATGGACAACGGCGCCTCATGGCGCCGTTTCTGGTTATCCCTCAATGGCTTGTAGCAGCACATCTGCAACAATCGTTGATAACTTCAAAGAATTTGACTTTCGTCACAAATATTCCCTCTCCCAAACGTTTTTGCTACTTTACGGTTTTCTTCACACTGCAAGCCTGAACGCATTTTTCAAAACAATAGAGGGAACGTCATGACAGCCAAGTTTTCGCTGGACAAGGATAAGATCAAGGTACTGCTGCTGGAGGGAGTCCATCCCAACACGGTGGAGACCTTTCGGGCAGCCGGCTACACCAATGTGGAATATCTGAAGACGTCCCTGTCGGAAGAGGAGTTGATCGAGCGCATTCGTGACGTGCATTTCGTGGGCCTGCGTTCACGCACCCAGATCACCGAGAAGGTGCTGGATGCCGCCACCAAGCTGGTGGCCATCGGCTGCTTCTGCATCGGCACCAACCAGGTCTCCCTCGACGCCGCCCACGTGCGCGGCATCCCCGTCTTCAACGCCCCCTTCTCCAACACCCGCTCCGTGGCCGAACTGGTACTGGGGGAGATCCTGCTGCTGCTGCGCGGCATTCCCGAGAAGAACGCCAAGTGCCATCGCGGCGTCTGGGAGAAGCTGGCCAACCGCAGCGTCGAAGCCCGCGGCAAGAAGCTCGGCATCATCGGCTACGGCCACATCGGTACCCAGCTTGGCATCATCGCCGAGATGATCGGCATGAAGGTCTACTACTACGACATCGAGAACAAGCTCTCCCTTGGCAACGCCATCCAGGTGCCGAACCTGGTGGAGCTGCTCAACATGTCTGACGTCATCAGCCTGCACGTACCGGAAACCGCCTCCACCAAGGATCTCATCGGTGCAGAGCAACTGCGCATGATGAAACCGGGCGCCATCTTCATCAACGCCTCCCGCGGCACCGTGGTGGACATCGACGCCCTGGCCGACGTCATCAAGAGCGGCCACCTCTCCGGCGCCGCCATCGACGTCTTCCCGGTGGAGCCCAAGTCCAACGACGAGGAGTTCCTCACCCCGCTGCGCGGCCTGGACAACGTGATCCTGACCCCCCACATCGGCGGCTCCACCCAGGAAGCCCAGGAAAACATCGGTCTGGAAGTGGCCAACAAGCTGGTCAAATACTCCGACAACGGCTCCACCCTCTCCGCGGTCAACTTCCCGGAAGTCTCCCTGCCCGGCCACAAGGGCTCCAGCCGCCTGCTGCACATTCACCGCAACCAGCCCGGCGTGATGAACCAGATCAACCAGATCTTCGCCGACGAGGGGATCAACATCGCCGGTCAATACCTGCAGACCAGCAGCGAGATCGGTTACGTGGTCATCGACGTCGAAACCGAGCACAGCGAGAAGGCCCTGGCCCGTCTCAAAGAGATCAATGGGACCATCCGTGCCCGGATCCTGCACTGATAAGCCCTTATCTGCGCAGTAAAAAGCCCGTCGTGATGACGGGCTTTTTTATGTCAGGAGAAAGGTTGCTCTCGCAACCTACCACCAGCCCAGCAGGTTGCGGCCCACCAGGGCGCCCCACACCAGGGCATTGAGGGCCAGGGCGATGAAGACGGCGGCGGAGCCCAGATCCTTGGCGCGGCCCGAGAGTTCGTGATGCTCGGAGCCGATGCGATCCACCACCGCCTCCACGGCGGAGTTGAGTACCTCGACGATCACCACCAACCAGCTAATGCAGACGAGCAGCAGGATCTCGTTGAGGGAGTCACCTATCCAGAATGCCAGCGGCATCAGCAGCAGGATGAGCAGCAGCTCCTGACGGAAGGCGGCCTCGTTGATCCAGGCCGATTTGAGACCTTTCATGCTGTAACCGGTTGCGTTGATGATGCGGGTGATCCCGGTCGCGCCTGGCTTTGCCACGATAACTACCTCATTTGAAATGGCTTTTGGGTTCACATCCTATCAGAGCCGCCCAAGGTTTCCATCGGGTGACTTTTGCTTTATTTTATTCCCTTGCATTTTGGCATCCCGCCCACCTTATCCACTCGAGAATTGAGTCGTATGTCCATTCACACCGATGAATTGCGCACCCGTCGCCTGGAGGCCCTGATCACCCCCAGCGAGCTGGCGCACGCCTTCCCGTTAACCGACACCATCGCCCAGAACCTGCTGGATGCCCGCCGCCAAGTGGAAGCCATTCTGTCCGGTGAGGATCAGCGCCTGCTGGTCATCGTCGGCCCCTGCTCCATCCACGATCCCGCCGCCGCCCACGAATACGCTCTGCGTCTGAACACCCTGCGTGAAGAGTACAAAGAGAGCCTGTGCATCGTGATGCGCACCTACTTCGAAAAGCCGCGCACCATCGTCGGCTGGAAGGGGCTCATCAATGATCCGCGCCTGGACGGCAGTTTCGACGTCAATGAAGGGCTGAAACTGGCCCGCAAGCTGCTGGTGGACATCAACGAGACCGGCATGCCCACCGCCACCGAGTTCCTCGACATGGTGACCGGCCAGTACATCAGCGATCTCATCACCTGGGGTGCCATCGGGGCGCGCACCACCGAGTCCCAGGTTCACCGGGAGATGGCCTCCGCCCTCTCCTGCCCGGTGGGGTTCAAGAACGGCACCGACGGCAACACCCGCATCGCCATCGATGCGGTGCGCGCCGCCCGTCACAGCCACATCTTCTACTCCCCGGACAAGGACGGCAAGATGACCATCTACCGCACCGCCGGCAACCCCTACGGCCACGTGATCCTGCGCGGCGGCCACCGTCCCAACTACGACACCGCCAGCATCGACGAGGCGTGCGAGGCGCTGGCCCAGGTGGGCCTGCCGGAGCGCCTGGTGGTGGACTTCAGCCACGGCAACAGCATGAAGGATCACCGCCGCCAACTGCTGGTGGCCCAGGACATCTGCGATCAGCTGCGCCGTGGCCGCACCGGCATCGCCGGCATCATGGCCGAGAGCTTCCTGGTGGAAGGGCGTCAGGACGTGGAGAACGGCTGTGCCGCCACCTTCGGCCAGAGCATCACCGATGCCTGTCTGTCGTGGAGTGACACCGAAACCCTGCTGGCCATGCTGGCAGAAGCCGCTCAGGTGCGGCTGGACAAGCAGAAAGCCTGAACAACCGCTCAACGCTCTCTCTACCAATTCAAAGAGCCAGGCATCACGGATGCATGGCTCTTTTCATTTCCACAGTGATTCACTCGCCCCCTTGGCTTCACTCAGCCTCTGCAGGTTTTCAATGCTGTATCCGTGGTAGACGGAGCGGCTCCCTCTCCCACTTGTTTCAAAAGAATGGGAGAAGGGCGGGGGATGAAGGGGAAGACCGCCTCACAGGCTCGGCATAAACCAGGTGCGGCCGGCCGCCTCGATACGATCGGTGCGGATCTGGAACACCCGCTCCAGCAGCGCCTCGTCGATGATCCCGACGTCCCCTTCCCCCACCACGCGGCCCTGTTGCAGGCAGAGCACGCGATCCGCCCAGTCGATGGCCAGATTGATGTCGTGGATGGCCACCACCACCAGCAATCCCTGCGCGGCCAGTTGCTTGAGCAGCCGCAGCAGCGCCATCTGGTGATGCAGATCCAGCCCCGCCAGGGGTTCGTCCAGCAGCAGCACCCGCCCGGTCGGATTGAGGCTTGGCCACAGTTGCAGCAGGGTGCGGGCGATCAGCACCCGCTGCTGCTCCCCCCCGGACAATCGGCTGAAGTCCCGTGCCAGCAGAGGCGCCAGTTCCAGGGCGTCGCACACATTCGCCACCGCCTGCGCCTGGGCATCGGGGCCCCCCTCCTCCAGCCCCAGGCTCAGCACCTGGAACACCGGGATGTGGAACAGCTGGGGCTGGCGCTGGGGCAGCATGGCGCGCCGCGTTGCAAGCTCGGGCCAGCTCAGGGTCGTGATGGCCTCTCCCCCCAGCAAGACGGCGCCATCGGCGGGCAGCAGGCCCGCCAGGGCCCCGAGCAGAGAGGACTTGCCGCTGCCGTTGGGGCCGAGCAGGGCCACCAGCTGACCGCCGGACCAGACGAGATCCAGGGGGGCGAGGCGATGGGGGATGGCCAGGGCGCGGGCCTCCAGCCGCCAGGGGGCGGGATCAGCGGGACACATCGGCATCTTGCCTCAGCAGCAGATAGATAAAGAGCGGGGCGCCCACCGAGGCGGTGATGACCCCGATGGGCAGTTCACCGGCGTGCAGCGCCGAGCGGGCCACCAGATCGGCCCCGAGCAGCAGGGCGCCGCCCCCCAGCGCCGAGGCGGGCAGCAGGAAGCGCTGATCACTGCCACCGCACAGGCGCAGCAGGTGAGGCACCACCAGGCCGACGAAGCCGATGACGCCGCACAGGGAGACCGCCACCCCGGTGAGCAGGCAGACCGCCAGCACCAGGCGTACCCGCATGCTGTCCACGTTCAACCCCATGAGGCGGGCCTGAGTCTCTCCCAGCAGCAGTTGTTGCAGTGCCCGCCCCTGCCAGCAGAGCCAGCCGAGGGTGAGGGGCAGCACCAGCCACCACCAGGCGAGCTGCTGGCTGCCGTAGGCGAGGCTGCCCATCATCCAGAACATGAATTCCCGCAAGGCGCCGTCGTCGGCGAAATACATCAGCCAGGTCATGGCCGCATTGGCAAGGATGCCGATGGCGACCCCGAACAGCAGCAGCCGCCCATGGCCGAGCCGTGCCCGGCGTGCGAGACGGATGAGCAGCATGGTCACCACCAAGGCACCGCCAAAAGCCGCCAGCGACAGCCCCCAGCCCGGCAGATAGAGCCCGAGCCCCTTGGCCACCGCCATCGCCACCATGGCGGCCAGCCCAGCGCCGCTCGAGACGCCGAGCAGGCCGGGTTCCGCCACCGGGTTGTGCAGCATCACCTGGAGCACGGCACCGCCGCAGGCAAGGGAGGCCCCCGCCAGCAGGGCCAGCAGGGCGCGCGGCAGGCGCAGTTCCAGCAGGATGCGCAGCTCCAGATCCCCCAGCGGCTGCCAGGGCAGCAGCACGAACTCCCCGAGGGCGAGGGAGAGCAGGAACAGGGCCAGGGTCAGCAGCGACAGCAGGAGCAGCCAGCGGCGCTGCCAGCGCTGCTGGCGACGGATGAGAGTGAGATACACGGGATCCCCAAGAAGCGAGGCCCGCCGGGGGGCAGGCAGGAAAGCTGCATGATAACAGCGCGTTACCACCCAAGGTCAAGGCTGGTAGGGCTTGGCCAGCGCCGCTATCTCGCCGCTCTCCACCATGGCTTGCAACGCCTGCGCCAGCTTGGGGCCCAGCTCGTGGTGGGGTGAGTGCTTGCTCATCCCGAGGTAGAGCACCACCGGGTTGGGGGGCTGGAAGGGCGCCTTGACGAGGCCGGCGTCGTTGCGCTGGCTCAGGGCGTAATCCACCTGGCAGTCGGTCCCTATCATCAGGGGCAGGTGGCCCCGCTCCACCATGCGCTGCAACTGGTCTTCGGTGGGGACCCCGTGCTTGTCGAGCTGGGTGTCGCCATCGAAGGGAGGGAAGTAGGCGGAGTTGAGCACATAGCCTATCTCGCGGCCTCGCAGATCCTCGTAGCGCCTGAGGCCGGCCACGGCGGCGGGCTTGCCATAGAAGGCAGGCCGGCACTGGTAATAGGACGGCTGCAGGTAGTCGATGAAGGCGGCCCGCTCCTCGGTGTGAGCCAGCCCTATCATCAGATCCACCTGACCGGTCTGCATCTGTTTGAGTGCCCGTCCCCAGGGCACCCGTTTGAGGGTGAGCACAATGCCGCTGCGTGCCTGCAACTGGCGCAGAATGTCGATATCCAGCCCCTGGAAGTCGTCGTTCTCTGCCAGCATGCGAAACGGCGGCCAGACATCGGTGGCCACCGTCAGGGTCGGCGCACCTTGCGCCCAGCAGGCAAACAACAGACAAAGCGCACCCCAGCTTGTCTTGCCCATCCAGCTTTCGCCTTCTTTTGTTACATCCTTGTGAGCTAAAAATACCCTCAAGCACCACTTATGAAAACCCATGGAGTCGAGATAAAATGCATTGATTTAAAAGGAGAACCTAATGAACCCCATCATGACCAGTATCGGCCTGCTCATCTGCAGCAACGTCTTCATGACGTTTGCCTGGTACGCCCATCTCAAGAGCATGAATCACAAACCCTGGATCATCGCCGCCCTGGTGAGCTGGGGGATAGCCCTGTTCGAATACCTGTTGCAGGTGCCAGCCAACCGCATCGGCCACACCGTGCTCTCCGTCGGCCAGCTCAAGATCCTGCAGGAGGTGATCACCCTCACCGTGTTCGTTCCCTTCTCCATCTTCTATCTGAAAGAAGATCTGAAATGGGACTACCTCTGGGCGGGTCTGTGCATCCTGGGCGCGGTCTTTTTTGTGTTCCGCGAAAAACTGACCGGCGCCTGAGGCTGTACACTCAAGCCATTCATCATCCCCCAGCCCTTTGAGCGACGAGGCCCCTCATGGAATTGAGAGACATGCTGCAGATCCTGGCCAAACAGGACGGTTCCGATCTCTATCTCTCCACCGGCGCCCCCCCCTGCGCCAAGTTCAACGGCGCCTTGCGCCCCCTCACCCAGGAGCCCCTGGGGTCGGGCGAGGTGGCCCGCATCGCCTACGACATCATGGATCTCGAGCAGAAACAGCAGTTCGAGAAGGAGCTGGAGATGAACCTCGCCATCTCCCTGCCCCAGATAGGCCGCTTTCGGGTCAACATCTTCAAGCAGCGAAATGAAGTTTCCCTGGTGGCGCGCAACATCAAGACCGAGATCCCCCGCTTCGAGGATCTCAAACTCCCTCCGGTGCTCCTCGACACCATCATGGAGAAGCGGGGTCTGGTGCTCTTCGTCGGCGGCACGGGGTCCGGCAAATCCACATCGCTCGCGGCCCTCATCGATCATCGCAACCGCAACAGCGGCGGCCACATCATCACCATCGAGGATCCGGTGGAGTTCGTCCATCGCCACCAGAAGAGCATCATCAACCAGCGGGAGGTGGGGGTGGATACACGCAGCTTCCACGCGGCCCTGAAGAACACCCTGCGACAGGCACCGGACGTCATCCTCATCGGCGAAATCCGCGATCGGGAGACCATGGAGCATGCCCTCGCCTTCTCGGAGACCGGGCATCTGGCCATCTCCACCCTGCACGCCAACAACGCCAACCAGGCGCTGGATCGCATCATCAACTTCTTCCCGGAGGAACGCAGACCCCAACTGCTCAACGACCTTGGCAACAACCTCAAGGCCTTTGTCTCCCAGCGGCTGGTGAAGACCACGGACGGCGGGCGCCGGGCGGCGGTGGAGGTGATGCTCGGGACCCACACGGTGCGCGATCTCATCAAGCGCGGCGAGTTTGGCGGCCTCAAGGAGATCATGGAAAAATCCAGGGCCCTTGGCATGGTGACCTTCGACAGCACCCTGTTCGATCTGGTGGTCGAGGGGGTGATCGACGAGGAGGAGGCGGTGAAGAACGCGGACTCCCAGAACAACCTGCGCCTCAAGATCAAACTCTGGCGGGAGAAGGGTCAGATAGGCAACAGCGCGGCGGCGAGCGGCTGGAGCCTGGAGCCCACCAAGGACGAAGGAGACCTCTTCTGAGACGGGCCCGGCGGCCACGAAAAAGGGAACCCTCGGGTTCCCTTTTGCATATGGGCAGGCGTCAGCCCTTCTGAACCAGCCCTATCTGGCCGGGCTCGCACCACTCGAACGTCACCTCTTCGTGCTTGCCGCAGCAGGAGCCGCCACACAGGCGGCTCTCCCGCTTGGCGACGCGCCCCTTGCGCATCCAGACCCCGAGCATGGCCTCTACCGCATCCTCGGAGGTGTGGAAGTGGCGGGCCAGCGCCCGCCGGCTCACCTTCTTGTGCAGGGCCAGATAGTCCCCCAGTTCACGCAGGATCACAGAATACCCTCCCTCTCGGCGCACTCGCCCCTGACCATGAGCCCCTTCACAGGGTCACCACCTTGCGGGCGACGATGTCGCCGTGACGACGCCCCAGCCACCAGAGCAGCACCAGAGAGAGCAGATAGCTCAGGCTCCAGACCAGGCTCTGCGCCGGGTGGGCGGCGAAGGTCGCCAGTTGATAGAAGAGGGTGGCGCACAGGAAGGCGACGTAGTTGCACCAGGCAGCGGTGAACAGGGCCCACTGGCGACCGGTCTCTCGCACCAAAGCCCCCATGGCGGCGGCGCAGGGCATGTAGAGCAGCACGAACAGCAGGTAGGCAAAGGCTCCGGCCACGCCGTCGAAGTGGGTCTGCATGTTGCCGTAGGTGGAGGTGTCCACCTCCTGGGCCTCGGCTGCCGCCTGCTTGTCCTCCAGATCCCCCACCTTGAGCCCCATGGGATCGGCGGGGTCGATGTCCGCCAGGTTGGCGGGAATGGTGGCCAGCGCCGCTTTCAGGCTGCCCAGCAGGGAGTATTCACTCTGCTCCTCATCACCGGCGCCGCCGGCGTAGAGGCTGTTGAGGGTCGCGACCACCGCCTCCTTGGCAAAGATGCCGGTGAGGATGCCCACCGTGGCCTGCCAGTTGTCGTCCCGCACGCCTATGGGATGCAGCACCGGGGTCACGGACTGGCTCAGCTTGCTCAGCACCGAGTTCTCCTGATCCTGGTTGCCGAAGCTGCCGTCGGTGCCGAGGGAGTTGAGCACGCTCAGCACCGCCACCATCAGGACGATGGTCTTGCCCGCGCCGAAGATGAAGCCCTTGAGTTTCTGCCAGGTGCGCAGCCCCACGTCCACCGGACGGGGCCACTCGTAATCGGGCATCTCCATCACCATGGAGTCGCTCTTGCCCGGCAGCAGGGTGCTGCGCAGGAAGAGGCCGGTGAGCACCGCCACCAGGATGCCGAACAGATAGAGACCGAACACCAGGTTCTGCCCCGACTCGGGGAAGAAGGCCACCGCGAACAGGGCGTAGACCGGCAGACGGGCACCGCAGGACATGAAGGGCGCCATGGCCGAGGTCATCAGCCGCTCGCGCTCCGACCCCAGGGTGCGAGTCGCCATCACCGCGGGCACGGTGCAGCCAAAGCCCATCAGCATGGGGACGAAGGCCTTGCCGGGCAGGCCGAGGCGACGCATCAGGGCGTCCACCACGAAGGCGGCGCGGGCCAGATAGCCGGAGCTCTCCAGCACCGCGAGGAAGAGAAAGAGGCAGCCCACCACGGGGATGAAGGTCGCCACCGTCTGCAAACCGGCACCCACGCCGTCCGCGAGCACGGCTCCCAGCCAGTCGGGGGCATTCATCAGCCCCAGCAGGTGGTGCACCCCGTCCACGAAGAGGGCCCCGCCGAGGATGTCGAAGAAATCGATGAAGGCGCTGCCCACCTTGATGGCGAACATGAACATCAGGTACATCACCAGCAGGAAGAAGGGGATGCCCACCCAGCGGTTGAGCAGCACCCTGTCCAGCCGTTCGCTCTGGGCGACGGTGAGCTTGTCCTGATGACGGCACGCCTGTTGGCACCAGTGGTGGATATGGCCGTAGCGCAAATCAGCGAGTTGCAGGTCGATGTCCTGGGCGTGGTGGGCGCGACTCACCACGTTGTCGGCCGCCGCCTGCTGCCCCGCCGCCAGGGTCTCCTGCATGGCAATGTCTTCCTCCAGCAGGCGCAGGGCGCGGCCACGGCGATGCAGATGATGGGGGGCGAGCAGGGTCTCCAGCTCGGCGATGTCCCCCTCGAGGGGCTGACCGTAGTCGAGCACCAGGGCGGGCTGGGACTGACCGATAAACTGGTGGATCCCCTCTTTGAAAGCCGCCACCTGCTGGCGATTGTGGGCCGAGAGCGACACCACGGGGCACCCCAGCGCCTTGGCGAGCAAGGCCTCGTCGATGGTGATGCGCCGCTTTTGCAGCAGATCCATCTTGTTGAGCACCACCACCATGGGCAGCCCCAGCTCCCGCAGTTGCAGGGTGAGGTAGAGGGAGCGCTCCAGGTTGGCGGCATCGATGACGTTGAGCAGCAGATCCGGCTGCTGGCGCTGGACGAAGCGACTGGCGATCTGCTCGTCCAGGCTCGCCTCCTGGTTGGCCAGGGCATAGATGCCGGGCAGGTCCACCAGGGTGTATTCCTGCCCGCGGGCAGCAAAGGCCCCCATCTTCTTGTCGACGGTGACCCCGCTCCAGTTCCCCACCTGCTGGCGGGAGCCGGTCAGGGCGTTGAACAGGGAGGTCTTGCCGCTGTTGGGATTGCCCACTGTGACCAGGTTGTAGCTCATACCGGCTCCACCTCGATTTGCTGGGCCAGACTCCGCTGCATGGAGAGGCAGATGCCCTGGCACTGGATCTGGAGCGGGTCCCCCAGGGGGGCGGCCCGCAGATAGAGGATCTCGGTCTGGGGCAGCAGCCCCATCACCATCAACTTGCGCCGCAAGGCGCGGCCAAGGTGGTTCATGTGCGTGATGCGAGCGCTCTGTCCCGGCGACAGCTCTGTGAGTACCATGACGGGCTCCTGAAGTTAAACAAGAATAATTCGCTTTTAATGGGGGGATTATAAGCTGTGCCCTCAACATTTATTTGCGTAAAATCAAACTCCGCTTAGCTAACCGACAAAGTATTGCCATGAGTCACGACAACAACAGCCGCCTGGTCTACAGCACGGACGGCGGCATGATCAAGGAATCCGCCCCCGCCCAGCACGCCTCCCCCTTCCCCGCCGACGGGGTCGTGCGCATCCGCCGCGAGACCAAGGGACGCAAGGGGGCCGGGGTCATCAGTATCCACGGCGTTCCCGTCGACCAGCAGAAGGCCCTCGCCACCCTGCTCAAGAAGAAGTGCGGTACCGGCGGCGGTCTCAAGGAGGGGATCATCGAGATCCAGGGGGACAAACGGGACCTTATCAAGGCCGAACTGGAGAAGGCCGGCTTTCAGGTCAAGCTGGTGGGGGGATAATTCCCCATCCCGCGCCTTGCCTCACCGGGGGTTTTTCCCTAGAATGCCCGCTCCCATCGAGGGGGAGTAGTCTCGCCACGGGCCCGTTCCGTGCGCGATCCTGATCAACATACTTGGTGCCAACTCACCATGGTCAGGGTGATCCGGGCAATGCCGGATTTGACAAGACCTTTGACGGGCCAGTGCCAAAACCGGGGACGGATGGCGCAGGCTTGTCTTTGGTTTATAACAATTCCGTCCCCCGGTCATTTTTATGGAAGCCTTGTTAACCTCCACCATCAGCGTTGCCATCGCCGAGATCGGCGACAAGACACAGCTGCTGGCCCTGTTGCTCATCTGTCGTTTTCGCAAACCCTGGCCCATCATCGCCGGCATGCTGGCTGCCACCCTGCTCAACCACGCAGGGGCCGCCTGGATAGGGGAATTCATCAGTCGCTGGATGGATCCCAAGGTGATGACCTGGCTGGTCGCTGGCGCCTTCATCGCCATGGCCGCCTGGATCCTGGTGCCGGACAAGATGGACGATGAAGAGAGTTCCCTGGACAAGTACGGCCCCTTCATGGCCACCTTCGTGCTCTTCTTCATCGCCGAGATCGGTGACAAGACCCAGATAGCCACCGTGCTGCTGGCAGCCAAGTACGACTCCCTGATCCAGGTGATCACCGGCACCACCCTCGGCATGATGCTGGCCAACGTGCCCGTGGTGCTGCTCGGCAAGCTCGGGGCCGACAAGCTCCCCCTCAAGGGGATCCGTATTGCCTGCGCCATCCTCTTTGCGGGGCTTGGCATCTCCACCCTGATCTTCGCCTGACCTCCATAGAAGCCGACGGGGGATCAGCGTGAGCACTGATCGCCACCGCCGCCCCGGACGTCCTTCAGGCCCCCTCCTCACGGCGGGGGCCTTTTTAGTGCAAAGACATGGCCCCGTGCCGCGACCTGTGTCGCAGCGTCGACGGCGCCCCTGCCCCGAGACGCGTCGCCGTGCCATAATGCCTTATCTTTCAGGCATCACGGCTTCAGGAGCCCCCATGCACCTCACCTCAAGACAGACCCTGCTCGACTGGGTCAGGCGCGGCCGCCTGCCACGGGCCTCGCTGCCTGCCGCCCTGGCCCTGTGCGATCTGCCCCCCGGCCCTGCCCGCT
The DNA here is from genome assembly GCF_040908015.1 of Aeromonas sp. R7-5. Lineage (NCBI taxonomy): Bacteria > Pseudomonadati > Pseudomonadota > Gammaproteobacteria > Aeromonadales > Aeromonadaceae > Aeromonas > Aeromonas sp. R7-5. The sequence continues at coordinate 51,642 of NZ_JBFOCZ010000013.1, forward strand.
GGCAGTGGCTGTTCGACAGGCTGCTGCTCTGGCTAGGCTGCCTCTGCCTTGGCGCCAGCCTCGTCTTCTTCGTCGCCTTCAACTGGCAGGTCCTGGGGCGCCTCTCACGTCTCGCCCTGCTGGAGCTGCCCCTGCTCGCCATGCTCCTGGTGCTCTGGCGCAAACCCATGAGTGACACCCCGCGCCAGGCCCTGCTGCTGGCCCTGGCCCTCAACCTCGGCGCCCTGCTCGCCCTGGTGGGCCAGACCTACCAGACCGGCGCCGACCCCTGGCAGCTCTTCGCCACCTGGGCCCTGATGCTGCTGCCGCTGGCGGCCCTTGGCAGAAGCCCGCTGCTCTGGACCCTGGCCTGGCTGCTCGGTCAGCTCGCCCTGGTGCTCTACTGGCGGCTCGGCCTTCTCGATCTCTTATTCTCCTTCAACGAGGAGGCCCTCGGCTGGTGCCTGACCCTGCTCAACGCCGCCCTCTGGGGTCTGCTCATCCTGGTGCCCGCCCGCTACGCCCTGATGCCCTCCTGGCTCGCGGGGCTGGCCGCGGGGCTCGGCATCACCTTGCTTACCCTGCTGGCCCTGTTCGATGCCGCCTCTCCCTGGGTCTGGCCTGCCTGGCTCGCCTGGCTCGGCGCCGCCTACCTGCGCTGGCACCACAGGTTCATCGCCGGGCTCGCCATGGGGTGCCTGAGCCTCATCGCCGTGATCCTCGCGGCCCTTGGCAAGTGGATGGAGCCGGACATGAACGGCTTTTTGCTGCTGGCCCTCATCGCCATCGGCCTGTCGGTGATGGCCAGCCGCTGGCTGCAACAACAACGGAGGCAGCATGTCTGATCTCACCCCCTGGGAGCGCCTGCGTGCTGCCCAACTTGTGGAAGGGGATGCCCCCCGGGATGAACAGCCCCACTGGTCGGGCCGTTTTCTGCTCGGCATGGTGGGCTGGATAGCCGCCCTCTTCCTGCTCTTCTTCCTCTTCATGGCCTTCGAGCAGCTGACCCGCACCCCCAACAACGCCCTCACCATGGGGATGGTGCTGATGGCCGCCGCCCTCGGTCTCAACCGCATGGCGACCCGCAGCGATCTCTGGGATCAGTTCGTGCTGGCGCTGGCGCTGGCGGCAGATGCCTGGCTGCTCTACGGCCTGCTGGACAGGCTGGATCTGAACGTCGCGTGGCTCTGGTTCGGTCTGACCGCCTTCTCCCTCGGGGTGGCCGCCCTGTTCGAGCACTGGCTGATCAGGCTGTTCCACAGCTTCGCCGCCGCCATCCTGCTCACCCTCGCCCTCGCCTGCCTCGGCCTGCACCTGCTGGCCCTGCCGCTGGTGATGGGCGCCGTCGCCCTGTGCTGGCTGCAGGCGGAGCGCGATCCCGCCCGCCATCTGCTCTATGAATCCCTCACCCTGGGGCTGGCACTCTCCCTGCTGGTGCTGGGACGGCTGCACCACCCCCTGTGGGAGGGAGGCACCAGCGTGCTCAATGAGCTCGGCAGCTCCCGCCTGCCCCTTTGGCTCAATCCCCTGCTCTGCGCCGCCCTGCTGCTCGCGGTCATGGTTCGCCTCAGGCTGCCGCTGCGCTACGGGCTGCCACTGGTGGTGATCAGCGCCATCATTCCCGGCATGGGGGCTGGCGCCCTGGTGCTGGTGCTCGGCTTCTACGCCGGCAGCCTGGCCCTGATGACCCTGGCAGGCCTCCTGCTGCTCGGCTTTGGCTCCCTCTATTACTACGATCTGGGGCTGACCCTGATGACCAAGTCCTGGCTGCTGCTCGCCTCGGGGGCCCTGCTGCTCGGTACCCGTCAGTGGCTCAAGCACCTTCACAACGGGAGCCCCTCATGAGACGCCTCGCCTTTTTGCTGACCGGTCTTGCCCTGCTCGCCGGCATCAACGCCACCGTCTGGCGCTTCGAGCACGCCATGAGCCAGGGGGATGTGGTGCTGATCGAGCTGGCACCGGTCGACCCCCGCTCCCTGATGCAGGGGGACTACATGCGCCTGAACTACGCCCTCGCCCGCCAGCTGGCGGGCCGCCAGGCCGCCGCCGGCCCCCACACCCTGGTCGTTCGCCTGGATGAACATCAGGTGGTGCACTGGGTGGAAGGGGGCAAGCCTGAGGCCCCGGGCCCGGGGGAGCGTCTGCTCAAGGTGCGCCAGCGCGACGGCCAGTGGTTTATCGGGCCTGACGCCTTCTTCTTCGAAGAGGGCACGGGAGATCAGTATGAGTCGGCCCGCTACGGCGAGTTTCGTCTGCAGGAGGATGGCAGCACCCTGCTGGTGGGACTGAGGGACGAAGTGTTCACCCCCCTGGGTCACACCCGCCCGGCCTGGTAAAAAGGGGGCGCCGACACGGTTGTGAGTGGCAAGATGATGACGGCCCCCGGCGGATAACGTCTGCGCCGGGTGGCGAAACGCCGTGACTTGGCAACACTTGAAACTGGGCACTCGGCAGCAGGACGGTCAGGATGAACATAGACATTGCAGTCCCCCTTCACAGACTGGTCGCCTGCGCCGCCCTCGCGGCCATGGTCTGGGGCACTCCCGCGACCCAGGCCAGCCCGGCGCTCGCCAGCCTGCACTACCTCACCGAAGAGTACAAACCCTACAACTTCACCGGGGAGGATGGCGCCCCGACCGGCTTTGCCATCGACCTGCTGCACCTGGTGTGGCAAAAGACCGGCACCCCTGTCCAGCCCGTCAGCATCCTCCCCTGGGCCAGGGGCTACTACCTGCTGACCCAGAAACCCAATGTGGTGCTCTTCTCCACCGCCCGCACCGAGGCGCGCAATCCCCTGTTCAAATGGGCCTGCCCCATCGGCTATGCCGAGATAGTGTTGATGGGGCTCGCCAGTCGCCCCCTGACCTTGACCAGGCTGGAAGATGCCCAGCGCTACACCATAGGCGCCGTGCGATCCGATGTGGGGGAGCAACTGCTGCTCAACGCCGGCTTCGACGAGCAGAAGATCATGACCGCCAACCGCCTCTCCCAGGCCCTGCGCATGCTCACCTCGGGCCGGGTCGAGCTGATCTCCAGCAACAAGTCCACCCTGCTGGATCTCATCAAGACCCAGCAGCTGGATCCCGCCCAGTTCGAGGTGCGCTGGATGTTGAGCTCAGAGCAGTACTGCTTCGCCTTCAGCCACCCGGTGGACGATGCCCTGGTCAGGGAGTTCCAGCTCGGCCTGACCCAGGTGCTGGCCAGCAGCGACTTCCAGCAGCTCCAGCACAAATACTTCCCCTCCCCCTGACCCCTTCCCCCGCCGGGGCCGCCAAGGCCCCGGCCCGCCTTTGAGCCAGCGCACGAAACCCGTTTAATGTTCACCACTTGCAACGACAAGGGGTGACGCAGACCGCCTCGGGTCCGTAATATAGGGCGCAGGAGCCTGTTGGCCCCTTTTTCACGGCAAGGGGCAGGGCGCACGGTGGCAGCGACAGTCAGGGGCGGCAGCGTGCCCGCTGGCCACCGTCATCGGGCAGCGCCGCGCTCACGCCCTTCCCCGCCATCTCTCCGATCTCTTGGGAACACACATGCACAACACAGCGAAATGGTTGATGAGTCTCTCGGTCTGCGCCCTTCTAATGGCCTGCGGCGGTGACAAGACCACCGGCAAGGCCTGTCTCGGGTCAAACAACGACACCCTGGTGGAGGGGATGCAGGACAAGTGCAAGGCGGGGGACATTGTCGCCACCAAGCACCCGGCCTATTTCTGCGATTTCAACTACGCGGTCACCTTCAACAGCTACAACTCCGCGATTTGCGTCTACTCCGGTGGTCTGAAACCGGAGAGAACCACGGAAAAATCATAACTTGCGACCCATTTGCCCCGTCTGATACGAAGAGGGCGGCAGAATATGTGGCCAATGCCCGGGCGGCGGTGCCGCCCAGGCCATCCGGGGGCGGCTTCGCCCCTATTTCACCCGCATCAGACGGTGATGCTGCCCGGCGCACTCGAGCTGGAGCACCTGGGATCGGGCCATGGCCTCCACCCTGGCCAGCATCTCGGCGCTGTAGCCCTTGCGGCGCATCCATTGCAAGGGCTCCTCGAAGCCCCCTTCGTTGACCACGAAGGTATCTGTGTAGGACTCCTTGACGATGCTGACCACCCAGATGCGCTGCTGAAACTCGCAGAGTCCGGCCACCAGGGTGGCCGCCCGCCCGGCCAGGGCGCGCACACGGCGGGCAAGAAGATGAACCATGGAATGGGCTCCGAACTGATAAAAGGGAAAACAGACTGGCACCCGGGTGGACGCGCCACCCTGTGCCCTCTCAACCCGCCCCGCTCCTATCGCGGGGCAGACACCTGACTGGAAGGGGGCGGGTTACCGCCCTCCCCTGCGGCCCGGCGCTGGCGCTTGACCGCATACATGCTCGCATCGGCCCGGTTCAGCGCCTCCTCGACGCTGACCTCGGCCGGCATCACGGCCACCGCCCCCACACTGGCACCGGGATAATGGATCACCTTATCCCCCACCGGCAGTGACAGCACGCTGTGCTCGAACAGGCGCTGGCGAAACGCCGCCACCGCCCCGTCCAGCGTGTCGGCGTCCGGGAAAGGCCCCATGCCCACGGCCACGAACTCGTCTCCCCCAAAGCGGGCCAGCAGATCGCCGCCACGCAGGGTCTCCCCCAGTTGCCGCGCCATGGCGGTGAGCAGCCTGTCCCCCGCCTCGTGGCCATACTCGTCGTTGATGGCCTTGAAGCCATCGAGATCCACAAAGGCGATGAGCACCGGATGCCCTGCCCGCTCCGACAGGGAGAACAGTCGGGTGAGTTCAAGCATCAGGGCGCGGCGATTGGGAAGCCCGGTGAGGGGATCGGAGAGAGCCAGGCGCGAGAGTTCGTCGTTGGCCTGCTGCAATTGCCGCAGCAGCTGCTCCCGCTCCACCTGTTCGGCAATCAAGTGCGCGAAGAAGGCGATGAGCTGCTGCGCCCCCGCCACCGCGGGTTTTTGTTCGGTACTGGCGCCGCACAGGGTGCCATAGAGGGAGCCGGTCGAGGTGCGCACCGGACTGCTCAGATAGGAGCGAATGCCGAGCTCGCTGGCCGCCTGGGAGTCCCCCCACTGGGCGGCGACGTCATCGGTGTAGCCAATCTCATCGTCGATGGCGCGGCGACACAGGGTATCGCTCCACTCCACCGTCATCCCCTCGGGGATCTGCAGCCCGGCCACATTGCGGGCATAACGGACATGCTGGGTGCTTTGCCCGAGGTCAATCTCGGTGAGATAGGTCGACTCCAGCCCGGTCACCGACGCCAGCATCTCCAGCAAGGGGCGGGTCAGGCTCTCCAGATCCCGCGCGTTTATCATCTGCTCCGAGAGCGCTAGCAATATTTTATCCATGCTTACCTCCACTACTGCGTGCATCTGATGGGCGGCTACCTTAGCCAACTCGGGGCGGGCCCGACAAGTGGTAGACCGCGATTGACCGGGGGAAAGATCGATTTGTTCACATTTTGGCATAACCGGACCCCAAGCGACGTCGCCATGCGGAACACAGGGGCACAACCCTGCCCTCGCCCCTGGGTGCCGGATCGATTCCCGCCGCGTATTCGCCCACGGTTATCATCCCCTCGCCCCTTGAGGGAGAGGGACATGGTGAGGGGTCACTCACCGTCATTTGGCATGGCTACGCCTGTAGGGTCGATTAGCGAAGCGTCATCGTCCGCGGTAACCATCCCCTCTCCCCTTGCGGGAGAGGGTCAGGGTGAGGGGGTCGGTAACGTCATTGCCTGGCGAATGCCGCCCCACGCCTCAATGGCATGGCTTCGCCATGCAGGACACGAGGGCGCGGCCCTCGACGGGGTTTCGCCGCCGCTGCGCGGCTGGGCGAGTGACTTTGGAAAGACCCGCTCTCTTTGGCAAATAACACCAAAGGTCTTCTCTCCCACTTGTTCGCCCTACTACGTCGGGTTCCCTCGGTTCACCCGTTTGTCCCACGGCACGAGCCGATGGGCTTTGACCTTCCCCTCGGCAGAGGTAAATAGTCTAACCCCGGGGAGTAAGAAGCACATCCTATTTCACTGAACATAATGCCGTATAACGCATAACTTTTAAGGTAAATAAACACGCTCTCTAATTAACACGTTCTAGAATATGTGAGCAATGGATAACAAGCCAAGCCACTTTCGCCTCATACATCATAAATAAATATGGAATTAATAAACATGGATGCCAATATCCCATACGCACTGCAACTTGCAATTAAAAACAATAAAATACTACTATTCATTGGCGCAGGTGTATCCAAAATTTCTGGACTTCCACTTTGGAAAGAAATCATTATGGATGCACTAAGAAATCCGTCGATAGAGAAAGGGGAAAAATATCGCTTAGCTCTTGAAGAGAAACTATTCTCTGAACTGGAAGTATTAGATAAAGTCAAAAAGAAAAACATCAAAGACATTTATGAGGAGTTTGAAAAAGCAACAAAAAAGGTTATTGACAATCCACTTTATCAAAAACTTTCTATGATAAGCAGGAAAATAGTAACGACAAACTATGACTCCTTGATTGAGCACAACACCAACATTGAAGTCATTGACCCATCGAGTGATTTTAAATTATCAAAGCTAGATCACTTAGAAGAATTCATATTGAAAATACATGGCAGTTGTAATGCTATAGACCACGCAATAATATTCTCATCCGATTACAATGCGTTATATAAAGAAAGTAACGGACTAGCAAAATTCCAACTTCAAAAAATAATCTCATCACATTCATGTCTATTTATAGGTTTTAGTTTAAGTGACCCATACGTGACAGATTTATTTGATGATTTAGACAGCATGTATAATGGCATGGGATGTGAGCACTTTGTTATATCCACCGAACATATAAATCATAAATTTGTTGATACAATAAAAATTGATAACTTTGATGAGATACCTAGCCTAATAGAAAAATTAGTGGAAATAAAATCTCTAGAGTCATCAGATAGCATCTTAGATAGCGATGTTTCAAACTCTACTCAAGAAATAATAAGTTCAGATCGAGAAATAACATTGCATGGACAAGATACTCCGCCTAAAGTCGAATTTTGGGCAGGGAGATATGATGAGCTAAAAGCTCTCAACCTTCCATACAAAGTCGTTTTTATTACTGGTATCGGAGGTCAAGGGAAATCTGCTTTAGCTTCAAAGTTTTTATCTGAATCAGATAGAAGTTTGTATACTTACTGTGATTGGCGTGACTTCAAAGAGGAGGAGTTAAATCTCCAAACAAAATTATATTCACTTATAGAACTTGTCTCTAAAGGGAAGATTGAACACAACGATATAATTGGGTTAGATACCGAGTCTCTAGTAAACCATTTCTTCCAGCAACTTAATGAACAGCGTGGAATCTTTGTTTTTGATAACATAGATAAATATATAGACTTAGAAAAATTCACGCCAAGTGGAGACATGAAACTATTCTTTGAAAAAGCAATAAAAAATCAACACAATTCAAAGTTTATTTTCACTTGTCGTCCATTTATTCATTATGCAGGTGTAGGTTCACATCAAGTCAGATTAGAAGGCCTTAAAATTGATGACGTAAAAGATTTAATAAAAAAGTACCATAATCAAGTAACAAATGTAGAAATTGAAAACACAGCAATCCGCCTACATAATTGTACACAAGGTCATCCTCTATGGATGGGCTTAATACTCGCACAGTCCAGACTTAATTTCAGCAGCATTAATGATCTTCTAAGAAAAATAGAGGGGAAGGGAATATCTGAATCTGACGCTAACTTTTCAAGTATTCTGTCAGCAACAGTCCTCGAAAACTTGTGGGATTGTTTAAAGGAAAAAGAGCGCATAATATTAAGAACACTATCAATATGTAACGTTTCAGAATCCGAAGAAGACCTGTCAAAGATAGTAGAAAGAAAAATAAATTACAATCAATATAAGAAAGCTGTTCGGGCATTAAAATCTCTGAATTTAATTATATCAAAAGAGAGTGAGGGGTATATTGAACTGCACCCTCTAGTACGAGAGTTTATCAAGGGGAAATATGACAAAAAAGAACAAGAAAGCTATATGTCCTTATACGTTAATTATTTGAATGGCTTTATTTTGCTAATTAAGAAAAAATTTGGAAGAGTTCTTCCCTCTGAAGACATAGAACTTATATCAAAGAAAATTGAAGTTCTTATAAATGCAGATAGAATCAATGATTCCATAACAGAACTCCGATTGGTTTGTGAAAGCTTCTTTATCTCTGGGTATTGTGAGGAATATCTCAGACTATCTGACCTTGCCCTCGATAAAATCACATGGTCTCATCATAAAATAAATCAAATCCAAGGGTTTATGGATTTTATTGATTCATTCTTTACTCGTTCGATTGAATTCGGGAAAGATGAACTTTTTAACAAGCATATGGATAGGTTTACACAAACATTTATAACTCCTGACAAAACAATGATACTAGCAAAATCAGCACTTTGTCATAAAAATTGGATTAACGCCAACTACACAGAAGCCATTAGATATGGAAAAAGTGCATCTGATTTAATTGATGTTTTAGGCGAAAATGATGTGTGGTTTGGAAAGCATAGGTATCACTTAGCTTTACGCGACTCCAAACTAAGAGCAAATCTTGACATTGCGATTAAATTTTTTTGCGGCGATAAAAGCTTAGAGCAAATGTGTTCACGTGAGATTGATAACAACATATTACCTTCATCTTACGGTAATGTAGGAAGATGCTTGTTTTATTTAAACAAGATAGAGGAATCTGTTCATCTGTACTGCAAATCATTTAAAATGTTTTCCTCTGAAAGTCAAAGTTATTTTGGTAAACATAATTTAGGTTATGCATCAAAATGGCTTTCAGAGGTCTTACAATTCCAAAACAATGCTATAGGCTCTTTATACTTCTTATTAAATGCGAGGAATTCCTGGAAAGATGACCTCCCTGGAGAGGCAAATAAAATAGACCAAAAAATATCTGATATGTCTCTCAGTACTGCATCCCAGTCTGTTATTAGCCTGGAGACATGGCAAGTTGACAAGTATTGTTCAGATTGGGTTGACTTATATTTGTCGCAACAGTGAACAAAAGATGATCACTATATATTAAAGTCTAAAAATATATTTTTATGCTGAATTTATCTATATATAATCGATGAAGTATCCTTCCATTACGTCATAAGTATGACTATGTGTATGAGAATTATATTGCTATTAACAACATTACAAAATAACAATAAAGATGTTTACACTACTAAATAAAAAAACCGCAGCCCAATGGCTGCGGTTTTTTTATTGGCTCAACCTGTTGGCACCAGGCACCAACAGGACAACCGGCCTTAGGCACGGCGCCAGCTGGTCTTGCCGGCGCTGTCTTCCAGCACGATGCCCATCTCGGTGAGACGGGCTCTAGCGGCATCCGCCGCGGCCCAGTTCTTGTCGGCGCGGGCCTGATTGCGCTCGGCGATCAGGCGCTCGATTTCGGCAACCTCTTCGTCCGCCTCGTCACCCTTCAAGAAAGCGTCCGGATCCTGTTGCAGGATGCCGAGCACGGCACCCAGTTCGCGCAGACGGGCACCGAGGCCGGCGGCGACGGCCATGTCTTCGGCTTTCTGGCGGTTGATCTCGCGCACCAGGTCGAACAGGGCGGAGTAGGCTTCCGGGGTGTTGAAGTCGTCGTCCATCGCCTCCTTGAAGCGAGCCACCTGCTCGTCACCACCGGCGGCAGCGGCCGCCGGCAGATCGCGCAGGGCGGTGTACATGCGCTCCAGGGCGGCGCGGGCTTGCTTCAAGTTATCTTCCGAGTAGTTGAGCTGGCTGCGGTAGTGACCGGACATCAGGAAGTAACGGACGGTTTCGGCGTCGTAGTGGGCCAGCACATCACGGATGGTGAAGAAATTGCCAAGGGACTTGGACATCTTCTCTTTATCCACCATCACCATGCCGCTGTGCATCCAGGTGTTGACGTAGTCGCCGCCGTGGGCGCAGCAGGACTGGGCAATCTCGTTCTCGTGGTGGGGGAACTGCAGATCGGAGCCGCCGCCGTGGATGTCGAAGTGGTTGCCAAGGTGCTTGGAGTTCATGGCGGAGCACTCGATGTGCCAGCCAGGACGGCCCGGGCCCCAGGGGCTGTCCCAGGTCGGTTCGCCGGGCTTGGACATCTTCCACAGCACGAAGTCCAAGGGGTTCCTCTTGGCATCCACCACGTCGACCCGGGCGCCGGCCTGCAACTGCTCCAGATCCTGGCCCGAGAGCTTGCCGTAGTCGGCGTAGGACTCGACGATGAACATCACATCGCCGTTGTCCGCCACGTAGGCGTGCCCTTTTTCCAGCAGGGTTTCAACCAGGGCGATGATCTCGCCGATGTGCTGGGTGGCGCGGGGTTCGATGTCCGGACGCACCATGCCGAGGGCGTCGAAATCCTGGTGCATGTCGCCGATGAGGCGCTCGGTGAGATCGTCACAGGTCACGTGCGTTTCGGCGGCGCGCTTGATGATCTTGTCGTCCACGTCGGTGACGTTGCGCACATAGGTGAGGTCGTACCCTGCATAACGCAGGTAGCGAGCGACGACGTCGAAGGCGACGAAGGTACGGCCATGGCCGATATGACAGTGATCATAGATAGTGACGCCACACACATACATGCCCACCTTGCCCGGGTGGATAGGTTTGAATTCTTCTTTTTGACGAGTGAGTGTGTTGTATATCTTCAGCATCTTATGACCACTGCCTGTGAGTAAAATGGCCTGCCATTCTAACCGCATCCGGTATAGAAAACGAGGCAGAAAAAGCCCCCTCTCCCCCCTGCCATCTATGCCGCAGGGCCTTGATGGGCTAGAATTGCCACCACTTTATGCCATACACCTGCGGGCACCTTGCTGCCCGCGTCAAAATGAAAGGACAACTCATGGTTACTCTGCACACCAACCACGGCGACATCACCCTGACCCTGAACGCGGAAAAAGCCCCGGAGACCGTGGCCAACTTCCTGCAATACTGCCGTGACGGTCACTACGACAACACCATCTTCCACCGCGTCATCGACGGCTTCATGATCCAGGGCGGCGGCTATGCCCCGGGCTTTGAAGAGAAAGAGACCCGCGCTCCCATCAAGAACGAGGCGGCCAACGGTCTGTCCAACAAGGTCGGCACCATCGCCATGGCCCGCACCATGGAGCCGCACTCCGCCAGCGCCCAATTCTTCATCAACGTGAACAACAACGACTTCCTGGACTTCAAGTCCGCCACCACCCAGGGCTTCGGCTACTGCGTGTTCGGTGAAGTGACCGCCGGCATGGACGTGGTCAACAAGATCAAGGGCGTGAAGACCGGCAACTACGGCCGCATGCACCAGGACGTTCCGACCGAAGACGTCGTCATCACCAAGGTGACCCTTGCCGAGTAATCCCTGCCGGCCAGGCTCTGACACAACTGCGGCCCCGGCCGCAGTTTTTCCATCTGCCGCCCCCAACTGGCGCCGCCTCGACTATCTGGCCCAGGGCAACGAACGTCAGCGCTCGGCCCACGCCCTGCTGAGCGGCGGCCTGTGGGATGAGCTTGGCCCCCTGTGCAACGATCTGGCCCTGGTGAGCACGATCGCCATCGGGCTGGATAGGCCCGGCAGCGATCTCGACATCCTCTGCCAGCATCCAGACCCGGCCTTCCTTGCCGCGACACTGGCAGCACAAGGCTGGCAGGTGCGAAGCAAGGGCGAACAGGTCTGGATCGCCGAGCAGCAACGCCACGGGCCCGATGGCCAGTGCTGGCCAGTCGAGCTCTACCTCACCCCTGATCCCCTCGAGGCGTGTCATGGCTGGCGCCACCTCAGCCTGATGGCCGCCCTGCTTGAGCGCTTTGGCGCCCCCTTCCACCGGGAAGTGCTGCGCCTGCGCGTTGATGAAGGGCTCAAGGGGGAAGCGGCCATGTGCCGCCTGCTGGGTCTGTCCGGCGACCCTTACGAGGCGTTGCTGACCCTGGAGGGCGTCAACCTTGCGGGGCTCTGCTGCTCTTCCCTCCCCCACCCGCTCGACGAGCAAGGTCACAGGCCTTGTCCGCCCCCAGGCGGGACTCTCTTACCATGATGCCCAGGAACTCATGAGCACCCTCTTTATCAGTGACATTCACCTCAGCCAAGGCAGGCCCGACATGACGGCGGCCCTGGTGCGCTTTCTGGCCGAAGGCGCGCCCGGTGCCGACGCCCTCTATGTGCTGGGGGATCTGTTCGAATTCTGGATTGGGGACGACGACCCCAACCCGCTCCACCGCGAGGTGGCCGATGCTTTTCTCGCCCTGAGCCAGCAAGGGGTGCCCCTCTATTTCATTCACGGCAACCGCGACTTCCTCTTGGGGCGCCAGTTTGCCAAACGGGCCGGCATGACCCTGCTCGGCGACCCCTGCGTCATCGAGCTGTACGGCGAGCGGGTGCTGCTGAGCCACGGGGATCTGCTCTGCACCCGGGACGAGGGCTACCAGAAGTTTCGCCGCATCACACAACAGAAGTGGCTGCGCTGGCTCTTCCTGCGCCTGCCGCTCTCGCGCCGCCAGGCCATCGCCCACAAGATGCGCGGCCAGAGCCAGATGGAGAATGCCCACAAGAGCCAGATCATCATGGACGTGACCCCGGAGGCGGTAGACGACATGCTGCGCCAGCACGGCTGCCGCCTGATGATCCACGGCCACACCCACAGACCCGCCATCCACGACTTCACCCTGGATGGGCGTGCGGCGCGGCGCATCGTGCTGGGGGACTGGTTCGAGCAGGGGTCGGTGCTGGTGTGCTCCCCCGCCGGGCAGCGCCTCGACACCCGCGCGCTCGGCTGAGGCCCTCTGCCTGCCATGGTCAGGAGCGAGTCTCATATGACCGTTTCTGACTCACGCCGTGCTGTGGCGGGATACAAGCAGGATCCCTGCATATACTCTGGTTCTCTGCACACAACGAGGAGAAGACCATGGGATTTCTTACTTGGGTGGTACTGGGGCTGATCGTCGGCATCCTGGCCAAATGGATCATGCCGGGCAAGGATGGCGGCGGTTTCTTCATGACAGTGATCCTGGGGGTGGTCGGTGCCATGGTGGGGGGCTATGTCAGCACCTTGCTTGGGATGGGAACGGTCACCGGCTTCAACCTGCCGAGCATCATCATCGCCACCGTTGGCGCCCTGATCGTGCTGTTTGTCTACAACAAGCTGCGCAGTTGAGACCCAGCCACCCATCGATGCGAGGGCGCCAGTGGCGCCCTCGCTGTTTTCTGCCCCGCTGGCTCCATCTTGCCGCGACCACCCGCTCTCATCCCCCGTGCCTTAGCCCGGCCCGGGCTTGCATCATTTCTAGTTGAGGCGTCTAATAACCCCCATGCCAACCAGCGACGCTCTGCCCCGCCGCCCTCGCGGCCGCCCTGCCCAGCACGGGCACACCTATGCCGACACCCGGGATCTGTTGATCCGCCGGGGCATGGAGCTGCTGACCGAACAGGGCATCGCCGCCACCTCCATCGAGCGGGTATTGCAGTCGACCGGGATCCCCAAGGGCTCCTTCTATCACTACTTCGCCACCAAGCACGACTTCACCCTGGCGGTCATGGATGCCTATCACCATTACTTCTGCCGCAAGCTGACGCGCTATCTGGAGGATGAGAGCCTGCCCCCCCTGGCCCGCCTTGTCGCCTTCGTCGACAGCGCCTGCCGGGGCATGACCCGTTATGCGTTCCAGCGGGGCTGCCTTGTGGGCAACCTGGGTCAGGAAGTGGTGCAACTGTCCCCCGAGCTGCGCCAGCGCCTCGAGCAGATCCTCCTCGACTGGGAGGCGCTGCTCGCCCGCTGCCTGAGGGATGCCGTGACGGCGGGGGAGCTGCCCCCTGAATGTGACTGCCCTGCCCTCGCCCATCAGTTCTGGATCGGCTGGGAAGGGGCCGTACTGCGCGCACGCCTGGTGGGCAATACCGAGCCCATGCTCTCTTTTCTCCGCTTTTTCATGACCTTGGCCAAATAGATTTTTTACGAAGTTTAATAGTCAGTCAGTCCAATTAATGGGAGTAGACAAGATGTTCAACGGTATTCTGATCGAGAAAGACGAGGCGGGTTATCGCGCCAGCTACCAGAGCCTCTCCGAGGAGATATTGCCTGCCGGAGATGTGACCGTGGCGGTACAGTGGTCTTCCCTCAACTACAAGGATGGCCTGGCCCTCACCGGCGCCTCCCCCGTGGTACGCCGCTTCCCTCTGATCCCCGGCATCGACTTTGCCGGTACCGTGCTGGAGAGCCAGCATCCCGACTGGCACCCCGGCGACAAGGTGGTGCTCAACGGATGGGGCGTGGGCGAGACCCACAGTGGCGGGCTGGCTGAGCGGGCACGGGTCCGGGGCGACTGGCTGGTCGCCCTGCCTGAGCGCTTCCAGCCCCGGGACGCCATGGCCATCGGCACCGCAGGGTACACCGCCATGCTCTGCGTGATGGCGTTGGAGAAGCACGGCATCACCCCCGGTGACGGTGACATTCTGGTGACGGGCGCCAACGGCGGTGTGGGCAGCGTGGCGATCACCCTCCTGGCCAAGCTGGGCTATCGGGTCGTGGCCGCCACCGGGCGGCTGCACGAGGCCGACTATCTGACGTCCCTCGGCGCCGCCGAGGTGATCGATCGCGCCGAACTGGCCGCGCCGGGACGCCCGCTGGGCAAGGAACGCTGGGCCGGCGTCATCGACACCGTCGGCAGCCACACCCTGGCCAATGCCTGCGCCACTACCCGCTACGGCGGCGCCGTGGCCGCCTGCGGTCTGGCGGGAGGGATGGACTTCCCCTCCACCGTCATGCCCTTCATCCTGCGCGGCGTCACCCTCTATGGCATCGACAGCGTGATGGCACCGCGCCCGCAGCGCCAGCAGGCCTGGGCCCGACTGGCCGAGGATCTCGACCTGACCCGCCTCCATCTCCTCACCCGGGAAGTGCCTCTCTCCCAGGTCGTGACCCTGGGGGATGCCTTCCTGGCAGGCCAGGTGCGCGGCCGGATCCTGGTCAATGTCCAGGGGTGATGACTGACGCGATATGAGCCGGCTCGCCTGACCAGG
>NZ_JBFOCZ010000013.1:67065-114820 GCF_040908015.1 Aeromonas sp. R7-5
GAGCCTCTCCAGGGCATTTCGCAGCCATACGGAGCGTTCCCCTTCCCATCGTCCATGACAATGGACAACAGATGCGTTCAAACACTCAAGTGCAGGTTTCCCGGACAGAGGGACCGAAACACCTCTATATGCCGCACCTTCCCGCTGCGCGCCCTCCCCCATCGATGCAGACAACCGTCACGCCTCACCGACAAGCGCCCTGGATACCCGTATTCGCCGAAATGAGGCCCTGTTCGCCCACGACTGCGAACCATTGTCTTGCCCACTGACAGACACCCGTTAAACAATCGATGCATCGAACAAATAATTCAGAATAGGAATACGTTTTATTTATCACCGCATATAAAAAGGGCGCATCATCTTGTATTAAACCTGTTTTTTGTATGGAAAAGCCCGAATCAAATGACAGGGGTGCATTACACTCAAAACGACGCTTCATACCCAGAAAGTGTGAAGGGTTCGTCAACGAAGAGATGTCGGATGATTCTATTTTCTTGGCTGGGGTGTACTTATGTTCGACTCGAAACTTAAAAAAGAGCTGGCAGCAGAACGAGAGAGGGCCTTGAAAAGCGAGGCACTGGATCATGCCATGCACGATCATCTTCCCATGATTGAATTCACTACCGATGGTTATATTCTCGATGCCAGCCCGCTTTTTCTTCATTCCGTCGGCTACTCCCTCAATGAGATCGTGCAGCAGCATCACGCCATGTTCTGCATGAAAGAAGATACCGACTCTCCCTCCTATCGGGAATTCTGGCGAGATCTGGCAAATGGGCACAGCCAGCATGGCACCTTCCACCGGGTTGGCAAACAAGGCAAGGAAATATGGCTGGAAGCCACCTATTTCCCCGTCAGCCAGGGCGGAAAAATAATCAAGATCATCAAAATAGCGTCAGATGTGACGGTGCAACATGATCTGCTCATGACTCAAAAAGCAATATTTGAGGCGCTGGATCGCTCCCTTGCCGTCATCGAGTTTGAACCGACTGGTGTTGTTATTTCCGCCAACCGTAATTTCCTGGATACCATGGGCTATCGACTCGATGAAATTAAAGGCCATCAACATCGCATGTTTTGTGATGAGCTGTTTTATCGGGAACATCCCGATTTCTGGCAGGAGCTGGCTCAGGGGACGTTCAAATCGGGGCGCTTTCAGCGATTTGATAAAAAAGGCCATGAAGTCTGGCTGGAGGCAACCTACAACGCTGTGCGGGGCAGCCATGGCAAGGTGATCAAGGTCATCAAGTTTGCCTCCAATATCACCCCGCAGATCAGCAAAGATCAGGCCGTACAACATGTGGCCAAGGTGGCAAATGAAACATCTGTCACAACCAAATCCTCCGCCATCAAAGGAGAGGAGATGTTGACCACCGTCGTCTCCACTTCGGACAATATTGTCAGGCAGATGGAACATGCCAGCACCTTGATGAGCAAGCTTCACGCTCAATCCCAGAATATCACCGCCATCGTATCCACCATCAGCAGCATTGCAGACCAGACCAACCTGCTCGCGCTCAATGCCGCCATCGAAGCGGCGAGAGCCGGCGAACAAGGCAGAGGCTTTGCCGTCGTGGCCGATGAAGTTCGTCAACTGGCGGCAAGAACCTCCCTATCGACCAACGAAATAGCCAATGTCGTCAGCCAGAATCAGCAGCTCACCAGGCAGGTCAGCGAGCAGATCCAGTCCGCGGCAGACGGCGCCATCCACGGGCAAAAGCAGATCGATGACGTTGCAAAAGTGATGGAGGAGATAAGACACGGAGCAGAAGAGGTATCGACCATCATCTCGGAACTCTAGATAAATCTGGGAAGCACTCCGGAGCCTGCCATCGAGCAGGCTCTTTGATGTTCACACCAGGGGTCGTAGCTTGGCACGTGCAGATTCAAGAGATGAACCGGCTCTTCAGGTCGCAGCCATTCTGGCAGTCAATTGACTAGAAACAAAAAGGCCACTATTGCTAGTGGCCTTAGTAAGTCTTTGATTTTAATGGTGCCCGAGGCCGGAATCGAACCGGCACGCCGCGAACGGCGAGGGATTTTAAATCCCTTGTGTCTACCGATTTCACCACTCGGGCACCGCAATCGGTATCAAGCTCGCGTGGCGGGCTTGTCAATATGGAGGCACGTTCCGGAGTCGAACCGGACTAAACGGATTTGCAATCCGCTGCATAACCGCTTTGCTAACGCGCCATGCAAAAGAGAGGAACTCTCTATTGTCTGAATTTGGAGCGGGAAACGAGACTCGAACTCGCGACCCCGACCTTGGCAAGGTCGTGCTCTACCAACTGAGCTATTCCCGCATCGGTCTGGCTGACTGCCTGACTGTGAGAACGCATTCTAGCGATGTTCCCCGCCCAGTCAACCAAAAACATTTAATACGCTGATCGTTCGGGTGTTTTTTACCCTTTTCCCACACTTTTGCAGCTCATGGCCGTTTCTCGGCGCCAGTGGCAGAGAAACGGCCATCTTCCCGTCGGGACTAGAACCGGGAGTGGTAGCTCAGATCGCCCCAGGCAGCCTTCATGTACTGGAACATGGACCAGAAGGTGAGCACGGTGGCCACGTAGAGCAGCACATAGGCGAGCCACACCATCCAGATGTCGTATTGCCAGATGAGGCCGGTGAGCGACACCATCTGGATCATGGTCTTCCATTTGCCAATCCAGCTGACCGCCACCGAGGAGCGCTTGCCAAGCTCGGCCATCCATTCACGCAGGGCGGAGATGATGATCTCCCGGCCAATCATGGTCATGGCGGGGATGGTGACCCAGACGGTGTTGTAGTGCTCGACGATGACCACCAGGGCCGCCGCCACCATGATTTTGTCGGCCACCGGATCGAGGAAGGCGCCAAAGGCGGTGGACTGGTTCAGCTTGCGGGCAAGATAGCCGTCAAACCAGTCGGTTGCGGCCGCCAGGATGAAGACGATGGCCGCCGCCATGTAGGACCACTGATAGGGAAGGTAGAACAGGATGACGAAGACGGGGATGAGCAAAATCCGAAAGAACGTCAGCAGGTTAGGAATATTTGTCATTATTTTCAGCCACTTCTTGTATGCCGCTACATGGTAGCCCCAAGCCGATCGCGGATGCAACCGAACTGGCGCCCGCCTTGGTCCATTAATCCATCAATAACCTCAGGATGCCGGTCATTATGGCATTTGGGAGCCCCCTGCGTCACGGCTCTTGTGCGCAGGCGGCACGCCCTGATGCCCCCTGGCGTGACCTCCTTCACACCAAAGGCAGCGCTAGAGCGAGTGCAATGCGTCGTGAATGGACTGGGCCAGCTCCTGGCTGATGCCGGGCACCTTGGCGAGCTCGTCCACCCCGGCTTTTTTCACCTCCTGCAAGCCACCCAGGTATTTGAGCAGCGCCTGCCGCCGTTTCGGCCCCACCCCGGGAATCTCTTCCAGGGTACTGGTGGTGCGGGCTTTCGCCCGTCTGGCGCGGTGGCCCGTGATGGCAAAACGGTGGGATTCGTCGCGAATGTGCTGGATGAGGTGCAAGGCGGGCATGTCCGTCGGCAAATGCAGCTCTTCGTGGCTGTCCCCCAGGATCAGGGTCTCCAACCCCGCCTTGCGGGTCACCCCCTTGGCGATGCCCACCAGCAGCGGGTATTTGCCGCCGAGAAACTCCAGCTGGCGCGCCAGGATCTCCTCCGCGCGGCGCAACTGGCCGAGACCGCCGTCGATAAACAGCACATCCGGCACCTTGTCCGGCTCCTGCTGCTTGCCAAAGCGACGCTCCAGCGCCTGCTCCATGGCGGCGTAGTCATCCCCGCCGGTGATACCGTCGATGTTGAAGCGGCGGTATTCCGAGGAGAGCGGCCCCTCCCGGTTGAACACCACGCAGGAGGCCACGGTGCGCTCCCCCATGGTGTGGGAGATATCGAAACATTCCATGCGGGCGATGGGGGTCTCGAGCTCCAGTAGCTCCTCCAGCTGATCGTAACGGGCGGTGATGGTGCTCTTGTGGGCGAGGCGCGAGCGCAGCGCGGTCTGGGCGTTGATGGAGGCAAGCTTGATGAAGCGGGCCCGTTCGCTGCGCGTCCGGCTCACCACCCGCACCTTGTAGCCGGCGGTCTGGCTCAGGGTGTCGGCGATGACGCTCTCATCCTCCAGCGCCACGTCCAGCAGCACCTCGCTCGGGATCTGCCGTCCCCCCTGCCCCGACAGATAGAACTGCAGCAGGAAGGATTGCACCACCTCGTCAAGCGGGGTATCGGCCGGCACTTTCGGGAAGTAGCTGCGCGATCCCAGCACCTTGCCCTGGCGGATGAAGAGCACGTGGATGCAGGCGGTCCCCTGCTCGAAGGCCACCCCCACCACGTCGAGCTCGTCCAGCACGTTGCCGCTCACAGACTGCTGTTCGGTGACCCGGCGCAGGGCCTGGATCTGATCCCGGTAGCGGGCCGCCTCCTCGAAGCGCAGATCGCCGCTGGCGGACTCCATCTTGCCCACCAGTTCGCCGATCACCTGCTGGTTCTTGCCCGCGAGGAACAGCTTGGCCAGCGCCACCTGCTGGGCATACTCGGCCTCGCTCACCAGCCCCGCCACGCAGGGGCCGGCGCAGCGCTTGAGCTGGTAGAGCAGGCAGGGGCGGGTACGGTTGGCATAGACGGCATCCTCGCACTGGCGCACCGGGAAGATCTTCTGCATCAGGTGCAGGCTCTCGCGTACCGCGCCGCCGGAGGGGTAAGGGCCGAAATACTCCCCCTTCACCTTGCGGGCGCCGCGATGGACTCCGATGCGCGGGTGCCGATGGTCGGTGATGATGATCCAGGGGTAGGACTTGTCATCCCGCAGCAGCACGTTGTAGCGGGGCTGGTACTGCTTGATGAGGTTGTGCTCGAGGATCAGCGCCTCGGTCTCGGTGTGGGTGACCGTTACCTGCACATCGGCAATCTGGCGCACCAGGGTGCGGGTCTTGATGCTGTCGACGTTGGCCCGAAAGTAGGAGGCGAGCCGTTTCTTGAGATCCTTGGCCTTGCCCACGTAGATGACGGTGCCGCCGCTGTCGTACATGCGGTAGACACCGCTCTGGTGGGTGACGGCGCTCAGAAACGCCTTGCTGTCAAAATGGGGCTCGGGAGAGAGGGTCATCGGCAACTCGACTCAACGGATGAATGCAAAAAGACGGGGAGAGCATACTGCCCACAGCCTGCAAAAAGCAAAAGGCGGCCGGTGCCGCCTTTGGTGTCCACACGCCCCCGTTACAGGGTATCGGCATCCAGCATGCCATAACGAATGGCCAGATGGGTCAGCTCCACGTCGCCGTTGATCCCCAGCTTGCTGAACAGGCGGTAGCGGTAGCTGTTGACCGTCTTCGGGCTCAGGTTGAGCTGCTCGGAGATGTCGGTCACCTTCTGCCCCTTGGTGATCATCATCATGATCTGCAGCTCCCGCTCGGAGAGGGACTTGAAGGGGTTCTCGTCGGCGGAGGCGAACTGGCTCAGGGCCATCTGCTGGGCGATCTCCGGGGAGATGTAGCGCTGACCGGAGTGAACCAGGCGAATGGCGTGGATCATCTCGTCCGGCGCGGCCCCCTTGGTGAGGTACCCGGCGGCGCCCGCCTGCATCACCTTGGTGGGGAACGGATTTTCTGAATGAATGGTCAGCACTATGATGCGTACATCGGGGCGGATCCGCAGGATCTTGCGGGTCGCTTCCAGACCGCCGATGCCCGGCATGTTCATGTCCATCAGGATCACATCGGGGTGATGTTGCCGACAGAAGGCCACCGCGGTTTCCCCGCTCTGCGCCTCGCCCACCACCTTGATCCCGCGGACGTCTTC
The DNA here is from genome assembly GCF_040908015.1 of Aeromonas sp. R7-5. NCBI lineage: Bacteria > Pseudomonadati > Pseudomonadota > Gammaproteobacteria > Aeromonadales > Aeromonadaceae > Aeromonas > Aeromonas sp. R7-5. The sequence continues at coordinate 72,862 of NZ_JBFOCZ010000013.1, forward strand.
CAAAATGCGTCTTATCCCTGTACGCACCAACTCATGATCATCGACCAGGAATACATTAATCACCCAAACACCCCGTTTTTTATCTCGTTATATGCCAGTTAGGGTTAACACGGCGTCTTGCATCATAACCAAACTCGATGATTTGGCAAACCATGGGCGGGAAAAGTTTGAAATTGCTCGTAAAATCCGTTTTAAATCAAATTATTATACAAATAATCAATTAAAAAACGGCGCCCTGGGGCGCCGTATTGCATCAAAGCCGTTCCGCCAGCCTCAACCGGCCAGCAGCGCACGTACCTTGTCGAGATCGGCCTGGGTGTCCACCCCCACCGGCGGGGCTTGCAGCGCCTGGGCCACGTGGATCTTCTCCCCGTACCAGAGCACCCGCAGCTGCTCCAGGGCTTCGACCTGCTCGAGCACGCTCGGTGCCCAGTCCACGTAACGCTGGATGAAGCCGGCGCGATAGGCGTAGATGCCGATGTGGCGCTGGTAGTGATCGCCAATCTGCTCGCGGTTCTGGGCAAAGCGGTCCCGATCCCAGGGGATGCTGGCGCGACTGAAATAGAGGGCATACCCCTCCCGATCGGTCACCACCTTGACGGCATTGGGATTGAACGCCTCTTCGGCATCCCTGATCGGCACCGACAGCGTCGCCATGGGCGCGCTGGCCGCGGCCAGGTTGTCCGCCACCTGGCGGATGATGACGGGGGGAATGAGGGGCTCGTCCCCCTGCACGTTGACGATGATGGTGTCGGCGGCAAAGCCGTAGTGACGGCACACCTCGGCCAGACGCTCGGTGCCGGACTGGTGATCCGGTGAGGTCATGCACACCTCGAACCCGGCAGCGGCGGCAAAGGGAGCCAGGGCCTGCTGCACCCGCTCGTCATCGGTGGCGACGATCACCTGATCGGCGCCCGATTGCAGGGCCTTCTCCACCACGTGCTGCACCATGGGCTTGCCGTGAATGTCGGCCAGCGGCTTGCCCGGCAGCCGGGTGGAGGCGTAACGGGCAGGAATGACGACGACGAAACTCATGGCTTCAGCTCTTCCAGCGCCAGGTGACGGGCCCGGTTCTCCAGCAGCACCGGGATCCCCTCCTCCAGGGGATAGGCCAGTCTGTCGAAGCGGCAGATGAGCTCCTGAGGGCCCTCGGCGTGCGCTTGATAGTGCAGTTTCCCCTTGCAGACCGGGCAGGCGATGATGTCGAGCAGTTTAATATCCAGTGCCACAACGAAACTCCTTTAACAATTTCCCACAGGCGATCTTGCCTGGCATGTCAATGTGCAGGGCCAGCCCCCGAGTCCGGGCGCTGGCCATCTGTTCCAATCCGGTGGCACCCCGTCAGGGCGCCTGGTGCCCGTTCCCTCTTCCGGGCTGCGGGCCCAGGGTGCGCAGCAGCGCCTCCCCCAGGGCATCGGGCAGCTCGGCGCTGACCGGCAGATACCACCAGTTGTCCGGGGCGAAGGGGCGGCACTTGACCGCATCCTTCTCGGTCATCAGCAAGGGGCGCTGGCCGAAGCGGGCCAGCAGCTCGGCGGCGTCGAACGCCTGGTGATCCCCGTAGCCGACGCTCTGCACCAGCTCGTAACCCAGGGCGGTCAGGGTGGCGAAGAAACGGGGGGGATGGCCGATGCCTGCCAGGGCATCCACCGGCCCCGAGAGGGGGGCCGTGAGAGGCGCATCGTCGCACACCCGGCGCAGGATATCCGGCACCAGGCGCATGGCGTACTCGCCACGGGCGGGTTCACCGCCGTTGCAGATGATGGCGTCCACCCGCTTGAGGCGGGTCGTGGGCTCGCGCAGCGGCCCCATGGGCAGCAGACAGCCATTGCCAAAGCGGCGCGCCCCGTCCACCACCACCAGTTCGATGTCACGGGCCAGGGCATAGTGCTGCAGGCCGTCGTCGGTCACGATGATGTCCACCTCACCGCTTTGCTCCAGCAACCGCACCGCATCGGCCCGTCTGGGGGCCACCGCCACGGGGCAGCCGCAGCGCCTTGCGATGAGCACGGGCTCATCCCCGGCCTCGGCCGGGGTGCTGCTCTCATCCAGTCGATAGGGGTAATGGGGCGCCTTGCCGCCATAGCCGCGGCTGACCACGCCTGGGCGCCAGCCCCGGGCCTGGAGTTGTTCCACCAGCCAGACCACCACCGGGGTCTTGCCGTTGCCCCCCACCGAGAGATTGCCCACCACCACCACCGGCAGGGTGGCCCGATAGGCGCTGAACCAGCCCCGGCGATACCCCAGACGGCGGACGCCGCTGATCAGGGCAAACAGCAGGGCGAAGGGGGCCAGCCCCCAGCGCCAGAGGCTGTTCCCGTACCAGAGTCTGGCCAGCATCAGCCCTTGCTACCCGTGGCTGTATTACCAAACTGAATGGCCCGCAGCTGGGCATAAGTACCATGCATGTCCATCAGGGTTTGGTGGTTGCCGCGCTCGACGATGTGTCCCTCGTCGATCACCAGGATCTCGTCCGCCTTCTCGATGGTGGAGAGGCGGTGGGCGATCACGAGGGAAGTGCGTGCCTTGCACAGCTCGTCGATGGCCGCCTGGATGTGGCGCTCGGACTCGGTGTCCAGGGCCGAGGTGGCCTCGTCCAGCAGCAGCACCGGGGAGTCCCGCAACAGGGCGCGGGCGATGGCGATGCGCTGGCGCTGGCCGCCGGAGAGGGAGGCGCCGTTCTCGCCGATGACGGTGTCATAGCCTTCCGGCATCTTGCTGACGAAGTCGTCCGCATGGGCGATGCGGGCCGCCTGCTTGATCTCGTCGCGGCTGTACTTCTCTTCCGCCGCGTAGGCGATATTGTTGGCCACCGAGTCGTTGAAGAGGTGCACGTGCTGGGAGACCAGGGCGTACTGCTTGCGCAGCTCGCTCAGGCGGTATTCGCGGATGTTGACGCCATCCAGCAGAATTTCCCCCTCTTCGATGTCATAGAAGCGGGTCAGGAGGCTCGCGATGGTGCTCTTGCCGGAGCCGGAACGACCCACCAGGGCCACCGATTTGCCCGCCTCCACCTTGAAGCTGATGTTGCGCAGCGCCGGTGTTTCCTTGGTCGGGTAGGTGAAGGTGACGTTGCGAAACTCGATTTCACCTCGGGCACGTTCCAGGGTGCGGGTACCGGTGTCCTGCTCCGGGGTGGAGTCCAGCAGACCGAACAGGCTCTGGCAGGCGGTGATGCCGCGCTGGAACTGGTTGTTCACGTCGGTCAGGCTTTTCAGCGGCTTGAGCAGCATCATCATGGAGGTGACCATGACGGTGAAGGTGCCCGCAGTCAGGGTCGCCTTGACGCTGTCGATGGTGGCGACATAGAGGAAGACCGCAAGGGCCACGGAGGCCACCATCTGGACGATGGGGCTGCCGATGGCGTCGGCGGCGACCATCTTCATGGTCTGCTGGCGCATCCGGTTGCTCACCTGGTAGAAGCGCTTGTCCTCCACCTCCTGGCCCCCGAACATCAGCACCTCTTTGTGCCCCTTGAGCATCTGCTCGGTGGAGGTGGTGATGTCACCCACCGCCTGCTGGATGTGGCGGCTTATCTTGCGAAAACGTCGGCTGATGATGCTGATGAGGATCCCGACCAGGGGCCCCACCACCAGGAAGATCACCGACAACTGCCAGGAGTGCCAGAACATCAGGCCCAGCAGGCCGATGACGGTGGCCCCTTCCCGCACCAGAGAGACCAGGGTCGAGCTCGCGGCGGACGACACCTGACCGGCGTCATAGGTCACCTTGGAGAGCAGGTTGCCGGTGTTCTGGCGGTCGAAGAAGCTCATGGGCATGGCCATCAGGTGGCTGAACACCTGCTGCTGCAGGCGCATCACCACGTGGTTGCCGACCCAGGCCATGCAGTAGTTGGAGAGGAAGGCGGCGCAGCCGCGCAGAGCCACGATGCCGAGGACGAAGAAGGGCATCCACTTGAGCACGCTGCTGTCGTTGCCGTTGAGCCCCTGGTCGATGAGCGGTTTGATGGAGTAGACGAAGGTGGTATCCACGGCCGCGTAACCCAGCATGCCAATGATGCCGCCCACCAGACCCAGCTTGCGATCCCGGACATAACCGAGCAGGCGCTTGAAGACGGTCCAGCTCTCTTGTGAGGTTTCTTGTTGCATGAATAGCCGTTAATAAGGGAAATGACGGGCTATTCTAGCCAAACCTTGGAGCTACACCAAGCGCCGCTGGCGCGATGGCTACAACCCGGGTCACAAATGAAGGCCGCCCCTTGCCGGGCAGGCTCACCGGATCCTCACTCCCTTCCCCATACCTGCGGCTGCCACCAGGGGCCGCCACGCCTGTACCAGGGCCCCTGCTCCCGCTCGGCCCGGATCCTGAGCCCCGCGTCCCCCGGCTCGATCAGGATGGCGCCCGCCTCCCCCGTGACCCACTGCCGCGCCCCCTGGTATCGCGCCACCACCTCGGGGCGGGGAAAGCCCCACTGGTTCATGAAGCCTGCGCTGTGCACCACGAAGGCAGGTTTCACCGCCGCCACGAAGGGGGCCGTGGAGGAGGTGCGACTGCCATGATGCGGGCTCACCAGCAGGGTGCTGGCCAGCCCCGCGCCCTCCTCCAGCGCCAGTGCCAGCAGGCGGCGCTCCGCCTGCTGCTCGATGTCGCCGCTCAGCAGCAGCCGATGACGCCCATCGTCCAGCTGCACCACGCAACTGTCGTTGTTGCGCCCCGCCCCGGCTGCCAGGGGCCAGAGCACCCGCACATCCAGCCCCTGCCAGTGCCACTGCTGACCTCGGCGGCAGGCCTGGGTAGCCGGTGCAAAGGGGAAGGAGGAGAGCTCCCGGCGCACCGCCATGCTCTGCATCAGAGCCTGCCGGTTGCCCGCGTGATCCCTGTCTCTGTGGCTGATGATCAGGGTGTCGATCACCCGGATGCCGAGCCGGTTGAGCAGGGGCAGGATGGCCGCATCCGCCATGTTGTAGCCCCCGGGGTAGCGATCCCCGGTATCAAACAGGATGGCCCGATCCCCCCGGGTGACGAGCACCGATAGCCCCTGCCCCACGTCCAGCACCCGCACCTGCCAGGAAGCGGGAGCAGGCCAGAGGGCGAGCAGCAGGGCCGCCGCCACCGGCCCCCCCAGGGCGCGCCCTCCCGGCAGGTGCCATCCCGTCCACAGCAGGATCAGCAGGGCGCTGGCGGGCATCAGCCAGCCGGGCACCGGCCACCAGAGCTGCAGGCGATCCCCCAGCTGCGTGAGCCCCCACAGCACCCACTCCAGGCCGAAGGCGGAGACCCAGAGCAGGCCGTGGGCCAGCAACGTGGAGAGGGGCGCCACCAGCACGCCGATGAGCGCCAGGGGAATGATGACAAGGCAGAACAGCGGCAGTGCCAGCAGATTGAGCAGAAACGCCAGGGGCGCCATCCCCTCGAACAGCAGCAGTTGCAGGGGCAGCAATCCGAGCAGCAGCAGAAGTTGCAGCCGCACCAGGCCGGGGCGATCGTGCAACAGGCTCGCCAGCAACAGCAGGGCCACCGCCAGGAAGGAGAGCCAGAACCCCGCCGAATAGAGGGCGAAAGGGTCCCACAATGTCAGCACCACAAAGGCCCACAGCCAGATCCGGTGGCTCGGCCAGTCCCGCTTTAGCCAGCGCAGCAGGCTCCACACCAGCACCATGATGAGGGCACGCTCGGTGGCCACCGCAAACCCCGCCAGCCAGCTGTAGGTGGCCGCGAACAGGAGTGACACGCAGATAGCCCCCCGCAGCCCGAACAGCCGCCCGAGCCACCAGCCGAGCACCGCCACCAGAGCGATATGCTGGCCCGAGATGGCGATGATGTGGGTCAGGCCGCTGCCGCGAAAGAGTTCCCACTGGGTATCCGTGATCCCCCCCTGCTCCCCGAAGGTGAGGGCTGCCAGCAGGGGGGCCTGCGCCATCCCCTCCCAGGCGCGACTCGCCGCCGCCAGCCAGCGATCGCGCACACCCGGGGGCACGGCATCCAGGGCGATGACCCGGCGCAGGTTGCCGGTGGCGGTGATCCCCTTGCCAAGGAGCAGGCGTCGCCCATCCATCCCCGCTTCGTTGGCCAGGCCATGGGCCGGCTTGAGAGAGGTCACCAGGGTGACGCGGCTGCCGGCAGGCAACGGCGGCAACACTTGATAGGCATTGACCCGCACCAGGGGTGGCACGATGAGGGGGCGATCGTCCAGGGTGTCGAGGCGCAGCAGCAGGCGCGCAAATTTATCCCCCTCTTTCTCTCCCGAAGACTCCGTACTTTGCACGTGTGCGGTTATGATGTGGCTCGTTTTTTTGCCAAGCTGATCCAGCCAGGCAAGCCGGTAGTGCAAATTCACCTGCATCCAGAGGATGCCGAGCAGCAGAAACAGCAGCCGCCAGCAACGACCACCGGCGAGGGGGAGCGCGAGCAGCAGCATCAGGCCACCCCATTCCCATGAAGGCAGCCATGGCCAAAGCAGTGAGGAGCTTGCCCCCAGGGCAAACGACAACAGACGCAGATCCATGGAGCAAGTATTTAGCAAGGTTCAGAACATGCCCAAACGAATCATACAGCGCTGGCTACCCGACCCGGCGACCCTCAAGGAACACAAGCACTTGCGACTCTTTGGCAAGCTGCTGCTGGATGCCAACCTCTGGCATCTCAACCGGCGCTCCGCCGCCGGTGCCTGTGCGGTCGGCCTCTTCATGGCCTGGGTTCCCCTCCCCTGCCAGATGCTGCTGGCCGCTGGCGGCGCCATCGCCTGCCGGGTCAACCTGCCCCTCTCGGTGGCCCTGGTCTGGCTCTCCAACCCCCTGACCATGCCACCGCTGTTTTATGGCGCCTATCTGGTGGGCTGCCAGTTGCTGGGGCAACCCTCCCAGCACATCGAGATCACCTTCACCTGGGCCTGGCTGGTGTCGGTGTTCGAGACGGTGGCCCCGCCGCTCTTGCTGGGCTCCCTGGTGCTTGCCCTGCTGAGCGCCCTCGTCGGCTATGTCCTGGTTCGCGCGGGCTGGCGCCTGAGCACGGTGCGCCAGTGGCAAAAACGCAAGGTGGCGCGCCCATGCTGAATCGCTGGTTGGCCCGCTTCAAGATTGACCCCGATACCCTGCGCCAACAGAAGTGGTTCGCCCTCTTTGGCGAGCGACTGCTGACACCCGCCCTCTGGCAAGGGGGAACGCGGGCCCTCTGTGGCGCCGTGGCGGCCGGGCTGTTCGCCAGCTGGGTCCCCATGCCCATGCACTCCCTGGTGGCCGTCGCCCTGGTGCTGGCGTTCAGCTTCAACCTGCCGCTGGCCCTCTTGGCGGTCTGGTTCAACAACCCGCTGACGCTCCCCTTCATGTACCTCTACGCCTATCGTACTGGTTGCCTGGTGCTGAACGAGACGCCAGCCCCCTTCCATCTCACCTGGTCCCTGCACTGGCTGGAGCAGGAGGCAGCCACCCTGGTGCCCCCCTTCCTGCTCGGCAGCCTGCTGCTGGCGGTGCTGAGCGCTGCCGCCGGCGCCTTGCTCACCCTGCTGCTGTTGCAACTGGGCAAACTGACCCGCCCCCGCTAGGTTGCCAGCACGCCGTCCTTGTCTCGGGCGGCGTGCCTTGCCATCGTCTGTCTCTGCCACCACACTCCTTGTAACCCGTTGTTTTTCGACCCCCATTCGAAACAAGGAGCCCACCATGGCCGAACCGCTCACGCTGGCCCATGCCAATGGCAACCCCCTCTCCCTGCTCCCCGCCATGGCCAATCGCCACGGCCTCATCACCGGGGCCACCGGCACCGGCAAGACAGTCACTCTGCAGGTGCTGGCGGAGGGGTTTTCCCGCCTCGGCGTGCCGGTCTTTCTGGCCGACGTGAAGGGGGATCTGAGCGGCCTGGGCGCCGCCGGCACCCCCTCTGCCAAGCTGGATGCCCGTCTGGCCCAGCTCGGCCTTCAGGCACCCGACTTTGCCGCCAGCCCCACCCTGTTCTGGGATCTCTTCGCCGAAGAGGGCCACCCGGTGCGGGCCACCGTCTCCGACATGGGGCCTCTGTTGCTTGCACGCCTGCTCGGCCTCAACGACACCCAGAGCGGGGTGCTGGAGCTGGTGTTCAAGGTGGCGGACGACGAGGGGTTGCTGTTGCTCGATCTGAAAGACCTGCGGGCCATGGTGCAGTTTGCGGGGGAGCACGCCAAGACCCTCACCACCCGCTACGGCAATGTGTCGACCGCCTCCATCGGCGCCATCCTGCGCAACCTCCTCACCCTGGAGAGCGCGGGCGGCGATCACTTCTTCGGCGAGCCCATGCTGGACATCCAGGATCTGATGCAGACCGACGAGGCGGGCCACGGCCATATCAATGTGCTGGCCGCCGGCAAGCTCACCCAATCCAGCCGCCTCTATGCCTGCTTCCTGCTCTGGCTGCTCTCCGAGCTGTTCGAACAGTTGCCCGAGGTGGGGGATCCGGAAAAGCCCGTGCTGGTGTTCTTCTTCGACGAGGCCCACCTGCTGTTCAAGGATGCCCCCAGGGCACTGCTGGAGAAAATTGAGCTGGTGGTGCGCCTCATCCGCTCCAAGGGGGTGGGCGTCTATTTCGTGACCCAGAGTCCGGCCGACATCCCCGACAGCGTGCTGGGGCAGCTTGGCAACCGGGTGCAGCACGCCCTGCGCGCCTTCACCCCGAGCGATCAGAAGGCGGTGCGCATCGCCGCCAACACCCTGCGGGCCAACCCTGCCTTCGACGCCGCCGGAGCCATCACTGAACTGGGGGTCGGGGAGGCGCTCATCTCCCTGCTCGACGAGAAGGGGCGGCCCAGCGTGGTGGAGCGCGCCTTCATCGCGCCCCCGGCCAGCCGCATCGGCCCCCTGAGCGCGGCCGAGCGCCAGGCGCTTATTCAGGGCTCATTGCTCTACGGCAGATACGACACCCAGGAGGACAGGGAGTCCGCGTTCGAGCGACTTCAAGAGACATCGCCCGCCGCCGGTGACGAGACCGCTTCACCACAGACCGACCAGGGCGGCGGTCTGCTGGATGCCTTGAATGGCATCCTGTTCGGTCGCACCGGCCCCCGTGGTGGCCAGCATGACGGGGTGGTGCAGACCGCCGCCAAGAGCGTGGCCCGCACCCTCGGCAACGAGGTGGGACGCCAGCTGATGCGCGGGGTGCTCGGCTCCCTGCTGGGGAGCAGCAAGCGGCGCCGCTGATGCCGGAAAATGAAAAAGCCCGCCGTGTCGGCGGGCTTTTTATGGCTGAAGCAAGGCGCTTGGCGCAGATGCTTCTCTCTTACAACACCTTGGCGATGGCGTCGCAGAGGGGATCAATGTTGGCGCGGGTGATGCCTGCCACGCTGATCCGGCCGGAGCCGACGATATAGATGGCGAATTCGCTCTTGAGGCGCTCCACCTGATCCTTGGAGAGACCGGAGAAGGAGAACATGCCGTTCTGTTCGCGGATGAAGCTGAAATCCTGGTTCACCCCCCGCTCGGCCAGCTTCTCCACCAGCAGCTCGCGCATCTCGCGAATGCGCACCCGCATGGCGGCCACTTCTTCCACCCACTCCGCATAGAGGGCCGGGTCGCTCACCACGGTGGTGACAACGGCGGCGCCATGTGACGGCGGGTTGGAGTAGTTGGCACGAATGACGGTCTTCACCTGGGTGAAGGCGACGTCGGCCACCGCCTTGGTCGCGCAGACCAGGGTGAAGGCCCCGACCCGCTCGTTGTAGAGGCCGAAGTTCTTGGAGAAGGAGCTCGCCACCAGCAGCTCGTCGTGGCACTCGGCGAAGATGCGAAGGCCTTCGGCATCCTCTTCGATACCCCGGGCAAAGCCCTGATAGGCGAAGTCAAAGAGCGGCAGCCAGCCGGCGGCGGCACTCTGCCTGGCCAGGGCGCGCCACTGCTCGGTGGTGGGGTCGATACCGGTCGGGTTGTGGCAGCAGCCGTGCAGCAGCACCAGATCCCCCGCCTGCGCGTCAGACAGGGAGGCCTGCATGGCGGCGAAGTCGAGTCCCTTGGTGGCGGCGTCGTAGTACTTGTACCACTTGACGGTCAAACCGGCCGCCTGGAACACGCTGACGTGGTTCGCCCAGGTGGGATCGGAGATCCAGATGGTCTTGGCGAGATTGTTGCGTACCACGAACTCGGCGGCGATGCGCAGGGCACCGGTACCGCCCGGCGCCTGCGCCGTCTTGGCGCGGCCGCTGGTCACCAGGGCGGCATCACGGCCGAACAGCAGTTGCTGCACGATGCGGCCGTATTCGATATTGCCTTCGATACCGAGGTAGTTCTTGGTCTTCTCGTCGGTCAAGAGCTTCTGCTCGGCTTGCTTGACGCAGTGAAGGATAGGAGTGGCACCGGTCTCATCCTTGTAAATACCGACCCCCAGATTGATCTTGTGGCTGCGAGTGTCGGCACGGAAGGCTTCGGTCAGGCCCAGGATCGGATCCGCTGGGGCGGCAACAACCTTTTCAAACATGGTATTCCCTGTAGTCCGTTGAGTTCGTTGGCTGGCAAAGTAGGTTGGCAAACAAAAGCGCCCGTCCAGGGAGCGCTTCGTCAGCTCTTTATACCACTGCCTTCCATAGGGGAAAACCGCTTTCTCGGCGCCGCCTCAACCAATCCCGTGCCAATCCGGTGCCAGGGCACACACCTCGACCGACAGACCCCGATTCGACTCCACCAGATCATTGCACTGCGCCAGCAGCGCACGGGGGATACGGCTCGGCTCCCAGGGCCGACCATCCCCCAGGGGAGCCCCGTAGGCCGCCTTGATGGGCACCAGATCCCGGGGCAGCCACCAGCTCGCCGGTCTCCCCAACCGCTGGGCCAATGCCAGTACCCTGTCGACCCCGGCCGGATCCAGGGCAGTGAGGTGGCTCCAGAGGGTCTGGGGCGGCAAGGCGGCGATCAGGGGCTCCAGCGTGCCGGGATCCTCGGCGGGATACCAGACCAGCAGGGCGTCGGCGGGCAGTGGCAACTCGGCGAAGGCGCCGACGGCATCGGTCGTGATCACCCGCTGTATCTCCCCCTCTCCCCAGAGGATCTTGCCAAGCTGCGCCAGGGTGCGGGCTGGCAGCGCCACCTCCCCCAGGGTCTGGAGCCAGGGGGCGGCATCCAGCAGGGTGCCGCCGCTGAGAAACAGGCTGAACGGCCGTGCGGCCCGCAGACGAAGGGGCAGATCACTGCAAAGCCGGATCCCCTTGTCTTCGAAGTCGATCTGCTCGATGGGGCTGAAATGACCCTCCCCCTTGCGATACAGGGCCGCCAGCACCCGCTCGTTGACCCTCTCCCCCAGTTGCCAGCCGTGGGATTGCAGCCACTCCTCGGGTTCCGGCGGGGCACTGGCCATCTTCGCCAGCATCAGCTCCCGGGTCAGATAGCGGTGCCCGGCAGGGGTGAGCTCATAGTGGTGATTGCCAAGGGCCAGCAGCAACTGGTTGTCCCGAAGCATGCCGATGAGCGGCTGCCATTGACGACCGCGAACAGCCTGGGGGCCGCCACTCAGCAACTGCTGTGCCAGCGCGCGCAACTCGGGGTGGGTGAAATCGATCAAAGGCATCCTTCCCTGTCGGCCAATCTGCTTCAACAAATTGAATAATCTAGCGATTTACCAGAGGAGAACCAAGGGGACAAGGAAGACAACGTGATATGGCGCAGGGCCAGAGGACGAAAAGTGGTGAAGGGGCCAAAAAACAGAACGGCCAAGCAAGCTTGGCCGTTCATCAACTAAATCAGCGCAGAGGCTAGATTAGAAGTTGTATTGCAGGGCAACAGTGAACTCGTCGTCCTTGTCGTTGATACCCTGGATTTTGTACTCGGTGTACGCCTTGAACTTGGAAGTGAAGTTGTACTGCACGCCCAGCAGGGTTTCGTCGACGATGTCTTCGTAAGAAGAACCGGCGGAGTTGGACAGTACCTTGCCTTCCTTGAAGTTGTAACCGGCCAGGAAGGTCCAGGCGTCAACGTTGTAGGAAGCAGCCAGCTCGTAGCCACGGCCCTTGTCCTTGTTGCTGCCTTGGGTGGTGTTGTCGTAGCTCAGGTCACCCTGGGTGTACATACCGGCGAAGTAGAAGCCGTTGATGGCGTAGTGTGCGCCCAGGGCCCACTCTTTCTTGTCGCCAGAAGCAGTAGAGGTGGTGCTCTCCAGGTCGGAGTAAGCGTAACCTGCGTTCAGGCCCAGACCGAAATCGAAGTCGTAACCGGCAGCAGCGGCGTAACCGTAGTTACGTTTTACATCCGGACCGTATACTGCAGTTTCTTTGATGCCTTGACCGATGTCGGTAACAGCAACAGCTACGTCATCGTTGGTCTGGTAGGACACTTTGCCCTTGAAGCCACCGAAGGTGTTGGAGTAGATGATCTGACCTTCTTGACGACCGTCGTAGAAGTTACCTACGTCACCCCATTCGTTGAAGATATCGGTCGGCTCCAGCACGTCGTAGAACGCGGTGTCGGTCTGGCCGAAGATGATCTTGCCGTATTGGGTACCGTCCAGGCCGACATAGATGTGACGGGAGTTGAACTTGTTGTCAGAGTTTTCGGCGGATACTTGCCACTCGGTCTTGGCGATACCGGACCAGGTGTTGTTCAGGCCGACTTTGCCGGACCAGCCCAGACGGGAGGAACCAACCAGTTCAGCGTCGGTGTCGTCGTGGTCTGCGTACATGTTGGCTTGTACACGGCCGTAGATGTCAAAGGAGGTGCCGTCTTTGTCGTAAACGACAGCAGCGTTGGCTGCGGATGCGAACAGAGCCGGGATAGCAATAGCCAGAATTGTCTTTTTCATAGTTTCCAATGCCTACTGTAATTAAACACTAAGTCCTTGTTATTCCCTGTGTTAGCGATGTTCTTTGCATCACTATGGCGCCGAGACTATCACCGGGTTTTCGAATCCGCAATGAAAAAACTTGGAACTTTTTATGAAAACCATAGTCACAGGGAAAAATTTGTGAGCTGAATCTCACAATGTTTGCCCCATCAGGGAAAACGTTTACAGCGATACTCTCTGCCTGAATCCCTCTTTTTTGGTGGTTTATTGCAACCCCCTGTTCCCACATAACATATGTGCAAAGCCGGGGCTGACCCGACTGCTTCTCCCCTGCCTCGACCAGGGCCGCCTGTTGCGGGTATCCTGTTGCCATCCACACCGACACGGCCACACCTTCTTTATGCTATCGACTCGCCTCAAAGCCACCATCCGCAATACCTATCGCCAGATTGCCGATGGTTTACCCGGTTTTGTGCCGCGCAAGGAGCAGAATTTCCTGGTTGCCGAAATCGCCAAGACCCTGACGGGAGAATATGACAGGAGTCGCCGCATCCTGGTGGCCGAGGCAGGCACCGGCATCGGCAAGTCCCTCTCCTATGCCCAGGGGGCCATACCAGTGGCACGGCTGACCCAGAAGAAGCTGGTGATCTCCACCGCCACCGTGGCACTGCAGGAACAGCTCATCCACAAGGATCTCCCCTTTTATCACCGTCACAGCGAGCTGCCGTTTCGTTTCATGCTGGTCAAGGGGCGCCAGCGCTACTGCTGCGAGCACCTGCTGGAGCAGGCGGCAAACGGCAGCGAGATGGCCAATTTCGAACTCGACTTCGGCGCATTGAGCAAACACAAGCCATCGGATGCTGACAAAGCGTGCTACCAGGGGCTGTGGCAGGCCTACACCGAAGGCAAGTGGGACGGGGATCGGGACAACTGGCCCAAACCCATTCCAGACCCTTGCTGGGATCGCATCGCCGCCGACCGCCACACCTGCAACAAGGCCCTGAGCCACCATCAGCACTGTCCCTTCCATCGGGCCCGCAACGACATGGACGCGGCAGACGTGCTGGTGGTCAACCACGCCCTGCTGCTCTCCGACCTCACCATGGGTGGCGGCATCATATTGCCGCCACCGGACGAGTGCATCTATGTGCTGGACGAAGCCCATCACCTGCCCACCATCGCCCGGGATCACGGCGCCGCCAGCGCCAGCATCAAGGGATCCCGCCGCTGGCTGGAAAAGCTGGTGCAAAGCGCTGGCAAGCTGGCCAGGACGCTGAACAAGGAGAGCCTCCTCGACCCCCAGCTCAAACTGCAGGATGCCCTGGCCTCTCTCCAGCCGGATCTCAAGGCCCTCGAACAGTGGCTCGCCAGCAATGATCACCTCTTTGGCGGCGAGCCCCACCACAGATTCGCCGATGGGGTGCTGCCGGATCCCCTGCCCATGCTGGCGGAAAACCTCAAGGAGGCGAGCAAGAAGGCGTTGCGGGCGCTGGACAGAATGCAGGGGGCCATCGGCGAGGCGCTCAAGGATGGCGAAATTCGTCGCAAGGAGGCCGAGCCTCTGCTGGCGGAGAGTGGTTTTCACCTGCAGCGGCTCGAGAGCTTCTGCGCCCTCTGGGAGATGCTGAGCCGCCATGTTCCCACCGGCAAGACACCCCTCGCCCGCTGGATGGCCAGAAGCGAGGACGGGGACATCTGGCTGCACGCCTCCCCCATCGAGGTGGGCTATCTGCTGGAAGAGTGGCTCTGGTCCCGCTGTCTCGGGGCCGTGCTGGTGTCGGCGACCCTCACCGCCCTCTCCTCCTTCAGTTATTTTCGCCACCAGGTGGGGCTCAAGGAGCATGACGGCACCCGCTATCTGCGGCTGCGCTCCCCCTTCGACTACCACAAGGCCGAACTCTATCTGCCCAAGATGGCCCATGAGCCCAGTGCCCCCGCCTTCACCCAGGAGTTGATCGATACCCTGCCCCGCCTGCTGGCAGGCAAGGAGGCCAGCCTGGTGCTCTTCTCCTCCTATCGCCAGATGAACGAGGTGGCGGTGGGGCTGCGGGCCAAGGGGATGTCGCTCCTGGTACAGGGGGAAGCGTCCCGCAGCGCCCTGCTCCTCTTGCACAAACAGAAGTGCGACGGCGGCCAGGCCAGCATCCTCTTTGGCACCGGCAGCTTCTCGGAAGGGCTGGATCTGCCCGGCCACTACCTCACCAACCTGGTGATCACCAAGCTCCCCTTCGCGGTGCCCAACTCCCCCGTGGAAGAGGCGACCGCCGAGTGGATAGAGCAGCGCGGCGGCAACCCCTTCCTGCAACTGACGGTGCCGGAGGCGTCGCGCAAGCTCATCCAGGCCTGTGGCCGCCTCATCCGAAAAGAGGCGGATCGGGGGCGGATCACCATCCTGGACCGGCGCCTGCTGACCAAGCGCTACGGCAAGGGGCTGCTGGACGCCCTCCCTCCCTTCACCCGACGCATCGAGTGACACGGCTGACGCCCGCCATGCGCTCCCCTGTCCCTCATGTCAGGATGTGGCAGGAAGAAAGAAGAGCACGCTGCCCGCAGGGCTCGGGGCCGCGGGATCCACACCCCGCACACCGGAAGGCGCCATAAACGGCTATTGCCGCTGTGGGGCAAACCTGTAAAAATGACCCCCTATTTTTCAGTGGGCAATTGCCTGACTGTTCAAGGAGATGAAATGAAACTGACTGTTCTGGTACCGGCCCTGGCTGGTCTGTTGTGGGCAGGTAGCGCCCTGGCCGCTAGCCAACTGGAAATTACGAATCCCTATGTCATCCAGCTGCTCGATGGCGAACCCGTCAACCCCCAGCTGCTCGACAAAGCCACCGTCTTCTCCCTGGAGCCCGGCAGGCACCAGGTCGTGGTCGCCTTCGAGGGCAACTACTCCAGCCGCAGTGAAACCAAGCTGGTCACCGCCGAGCCCCTGGTGATCAACTTCACCGCCGCCGACAACCAGCAACTCTTCCTCGACTTCAAGAAGCCCCGCAAGGAAGAAGAAGCCAAGCGTTTCGTCAAGGAACAGAACGTCGTTCTGAAAGACAAATCCACCGGCCAGGTCCTGAAATCCGAGCAGTTCGTCATGCCGACCGTGGGTGGCTTCCAGCTGACCCGTGACTATCAGCAGGAGCTGCTGAAGATGGGCAAGGCCTTCAACCAGCCCAAGACCGTTTCCGTCTCCACCGCCGCCGTGATGGCTGCCGCCAGCGCACCGGTGGAAGTGGCCCCGAGCAAGGCCATGAGCAACCCGGAAGCCCTGACCCAGCTGCAAAGCTGGTACAACAAGGCCGATGCGGAGACCCGCAAAGCCTTCCAGATCTGGGTGATCCAGCAGCAGTAAGGCGCATCGCACGCCTGCATCGAGGGGAGCCTGGCTCCCCTTTTTCATACCCGTTCATGGCCGATGCTTCATGTCACTGCGCATCTTCTATCACCCCCACTACTCCGCCCTGACGCTGCCCGAGCGTCACCGCTTCCCCCTGGCCAAGTACCAGGCGCTGTTTGAACGCCTCGTCGCCCTCGACTATCCGCTGGCACAGGCCGCCCCTGCCAGCCGTGAGCAGATAGAGAAGGTGCACGATGCGGCCTATGTACAGGCCGCCCTCGCCGGCACCCTCGATGAAGGGGCCATTCGCCGGCTCGGCTTTCCCTGGTCTCCCCTGCTGATAGAACGTACCCTGCACTCGGTCGGCGCCACCCTGGCCGCCAGCCGCCACGCCCTTGCGCAGGGCTGCGGACTGCAGATCTCCGGTGGCTACCACCACGCACACCGGGGGTTTGGCAGCGGCTTCTGCCTCTTCAACGATCTGGTGATCGCGGCGCGAACCTGCCTGGACGAGGGACTCTGCGAGCGAGTATTGATTGTGGATCTCGATGTCCATCAGGGAGATGGCAGCGCCGCCCTGTGCACGGGCAGCCGTGACATCATCACCCTCTCCCTGCACGGGGAACACAACTTCCCCCGCCACAAGCCGGCCTCCCATCTGGACTTTCCCCTGCCAAGCGGCATGGAGGACGACGCCTATCTCGAGACCCTGGACCAGGCCCTCGCCCTGGCTCATCGCCTCTATGCCCCCGACTTCATCCTCTATCAGGCCGGGGTGGATGTGCACCGGGACGACGAGCTAGGCTACCTCTCCCTGAGCGACTCAGGCGTGCGCCAGCGCGATGCCATGGTCTTTGACTCTGCGCTTCGCCACGGGCTGCCCATCACCGCCGTACCGGGAGGGGGTTACCGGCGAGACTGGCAGCAGTTGATCCCGCTGCACCTCTCGCTCTTTGAAGTAGCAAGGCACCGGTTTGGTTGAGCGGCACCACCCGGCCCATGATGAAAAAAGGCGACCCTTGGGTCGCCTCTTCTATATCCAGTGCGCAGGGATGATGACGCCGTCTGCCCTCAGGCATGGGCCATCGGCGTCGGGTGCTCGCCCATCTTGCGCAGCAGCATCAGCAGATAGACCAGGGAGACCCCGGCAATCACCATGAACAGCAGATGATCCGAGTAATGCTGCATCAGGAGCGCCGTCAGGGTCGGCCCGAGCAGGCTGCCGATGGTGTAGCTCAGCAGCAGCGCCTGGTTCATGGCCACCAGTTGATGCTGCTCCACCTTCTCGCAGGCCCAGGCCATGGCCACCGGATAGAGCGTGAAGCCCGCGGCCCCCAGAATGAACAGCGTCGGCCCCATGGCCGCGTTGCCGAGCATCGCCATGGCCCCCAGGATCACCACCAGCACCTGTACCCGCAGCACCGGCAGGCGCCCGAAACGATCCGCCAGACGCCCCACAGGCCATTGCCCCAGGATGCCGGCGCTCACCATCACCGCCATCCAGTAGCCGATGGCCCCGTCGCTCACCCCCTGGTGGTTCAGATAGAGCGGCATCAGACCATAAAGCACCCCCAGCACGATGCCGGAGAGGATGCAGCCGTTCACCCCCAGACGCGCCTGACGCAGGCGCAGCATCGGCCAGACCGGAGTCCTGGCCTGGTGGTTGCCTGACGGACTGGCGATGCGGGTGAACAAGAGCGGCAGCATGGCCGTCAACACCAGGGCAGTCACCCAGGGCAGCACCGCCATCAGCGACGTCGGTACCTTGCTCACCAGCAGTTGCCCAAGCACAGTGCCCACGTAATAGACCATCATGTAGGCGGCCAGCAGACGACCCCGATTGCGGGCGTTGCCGCTGCACATCAGCGCGCTCTCCACCACCACCCAGATCATGGCGCAGCCGACTCCGGCGATGAATCGCCAGGCGAGCCAGCTCCAGAACGCCAGGGTAATGCCGAGCCCGACGCAGCCTGCGGCAAAGAGCGCACTGGCCAGGTAGTAACTGCGATTGAAGCCGCAGCGGGCGATGAGTCTGCCCGCCAGCAGGGTTCCCAGCAGGTTGCCGGTGAAATAGGAGGAGCCGACCATGCCGACCTGCCAGGTGGGCAGATGCTCATGGGCGAGCCAGAGCGGCACCAGGGTATTCAATACCGCGATGGCCAGGGTCAGCAACAGCAGGCCACAGAGCAGGAGCAGCACCGGGCGGGAGTATGTGGTCATGGATAGAACCGTGGGGAGAGGCAAAATGCGAGCGCATCATGCCACCGCCTGTGCCTTTGTCAATCGGCACTGAGGCCGGGTCGCAAGGTTTTTCTGCCCACCGTGATGGCAACGCGGCACGGCCCTCCCCTGACGGGAGCCTCATCCCCTTGATTGGCCGGCACCTTGGTCATGATAAGGGGAACCGGGCGGTTGAATATCGACCCTGTGCCTCCCTCACGCCAGAGCGCCATGACCAGAAGAGGCGACCCAGGGCCACCTCTTCTTTCTATCAAGCACAACCTATCGTGCACAACGTCGGTCAGCGCTGGCGCTTCTTGGCGTACTTGCGACGAGCCCGGGCCTGGCGCTCCTCTTCCCGCTCCGCCTTCTCCCTGGCTTTCTGCTCAGCCTCGGCCTGGGCTTCCACTATCTCGACGCTCACCATCTCTGGCGTCTCCAGGGAGATCCGCCCCAGCATGCCGGACCGGAATTCATTGACCAGGATTTCCGAGGCCTTGTGCAGATCCGCAAGCCCCCCCTTGCGCATGAAGCCGCGCTGACGGGCAATGAGATCCAGCAGCTCGATCTCGGTCTCCGGCAGCTCGCTCAGCTGGTAGCGTGCCTTGATGCGCTCCGGATAGGCCTTGATGAAATAGTCGGCGGCAAACATGGCGATGTCGGCGTAATCGAAGACGGTATCCTTGATGGCCGCCGTGATCGCCAGTCGATAACCGCAGGAGGGCGGGTTGAGCTTGGGCCACAGGAAGCCAGGGGTGTCCGTCAGGATGACGTGGTTGTCGAGCTTGATCCGCTGCTGGGACTTGGTCACCCCCGCCTCGTTGCCGGTCTTGGCGATGATCCGCCCCGCCAGGGTGTTGATCAGGGTGGACTTGCCCACGTTGGGGATGCCCATGATCATGGCGCGCACCCCGCGCAGCTCGAAGTTGCGCTCCGGCAGCATCTCGTGGCACAGGGTCAGCAGTTGCTTGATCATCGTAGGCTCCTGCTGGGTCAGGGGCAGTGCCTTGATCCCCTTTTCCTGCTCCATGTGGGCCACCCACAGCTCGGTGATCTCGGGGTCGGCAAGGTCTGCCTTGTTGAGCACCTTGATCACCGGCGTCTCCCCGCGCAGCTCCGGCACCAGGGGGTTCTCGCTGGAGAAGGGGATGCGGGCGTCGAGCATCTCGATGATGACATCGACCTGGGGCATGACCTCTGCAATCTCTTTGCGGGCCTTGTGCATGTGGCCGGGGAACCAGTTGATGGACATATCCGTTACTCTCTCATTGGCATGCGGTCCCCTCTCGGGGCTGCGGGCGCTCGGGGTTGCGGGTGCGTGGTGATGCGCCAGACCGCTGGCACTCATCGCAAGGGGGCGCATTTTACCTGCTGCGGCCCCGATTTGACAGGCTATTCTGGCCGGGTGTTGTCACCCGGGTGGCCGGATGCCCGCCACGCCACCGGGAGGTGAGAGGCAGAACACAATCAACATAACCCATTGATATAAGATAACATTTGCAAGGCGCTTTCACCGTATTGTCATCTCTCTTCACTAAAAGTGTCATCTGCCCCCTCTAGGCTGCGCTCAGGTTTCACAAGGAGCGAACCCCAATGAGAAAGATGGCAGGACTTGCAGTGATGATAGGCGCCGCCCTGGCCGCCGGCTGCAACTCCAACAACGACAGCAACACCCCGGAACCCAGCGCCAAGAACGTGATCTTCTTCCTCGGCGACGGCATGGGTCTCAACACCCTGACCGCCTCCCGGATCTATGGCGTCGGCGAAGAGGGCAGCCTCACCATCGACACCCTGCCGGAAACGGCCTTCATCAAGACCTTCTCCCACGATGCCCAGGTGACCGACTCGGCCCCCTCCATGGCGGCCTACATGACCGGGGTCAAGAGCAACAACGGCGTCATCAGCATGGACAGCGACGCCACCCAGGAGAGCGATTGCAGCCAGAGCGGCGGCAAAGCGGTGACCACCCTGCTGGAGCTGGCCAAGGCCGATGGCCGTGGCACCGGCGTGGTCACCACCACCCGGGTCACCCACGCTACCCCGGCCGCCACCTATGCCCATATCTGCAACCGGGATCTGGAGGCTGATATCGCCGTCCAGATGGTGCCGGGGGGCAGCGGTTACAACAGCGCCCTGAAGGAGGGGCTGGACGTGGTGCTCGGGGGCGGCAGCGGCTTCTTCCTGCCCAGCGCCGACAAGGGCAAGCGGGAGGACGGTCGCAACCTCATCGACGAGATGAAGGCGAAGGGCTATCAGTTTGCCGCCACCCTGGACGAGCTGAACCAGGCCGATGCGAGCAAGCCGCTGCTGGGCCTGTTCGGTTCAAGCCACATGAAATATGACCTGGACCGGCCCGCCAGCGAGCCATCACTGGCCCAGATGACCCTGGCCGCCATCAAACAGCTCAAGGACAAAGAGAAGGGCTACTTCCTGATGGTGGAAGGGGGGCGCATCGATCACGCCCTGCACGACACCAACGCCAAGCGTGCCCTGCAGGATACCCTCGCCTTCGACAACGCCATCCAGGCCGCCATCAATGAAGTGAAGAAAACCGATCCCGAGCTGAAAAACACCCTGATCGTGGTCACCGCCGACCATGACCA
This sequence comes from Aeromonas sp. R7-5, assembly GCF_040908015.1. Taxonomy (NCBI): domain Bacteria; kingdom Pseudomonadati; phylum Pseudomonadota; class Gammaproteobacteria; order Aeromonadales; family Aeromonadaceae; genus Aeromonas; species Aeromonas sp. R7-5. The sequence goes on from NZ_JBFOCZ010000013.1 coordinate 93,700, forward strand.
CACGCTAGTCCTGAATGGTTATGCCAAGCGCACCGGCAAGACCACGGCAGGCAATGCGGGCGTGCTCGGGCTGGTGAAGAACTACGAGACCGGCGAGCCGAGCAAGGATAGCGATGGCATGCCCTACACCATCATCGGCTTTGGCAACGGCTACAACCGGGTGGACGGCCCGCGCAGCAGCGTGGCGGCCCTCGACGACGCCACCGCCTCCGCCGACGACTATCACCAGGAGGTGGTGGTCAAGGTGGGCGAGATAGGCAACGAAACCCACGGCGGTACCGATGTCTTCCTCGGCGCCATCGGCCAGGGGGCGGAGCGCTTCCACGGCTCTCTCGACAACACCGCCGTGTTCGGCAAGATCAAGGCTGCGGCCAAGCTGTAAGGGATTATCAGGATGAACATCACCATGAAAAAGACGCTGGTCTGCACCGCCCTGCTCGGCACGCTTGGCGGCCTCTCCCAGGCGCACGCCGCCGATGCAAAGAACGTCATCCTCTTTATCGGTGACGGCATGGGTCCCACCGTGCTCACCGCCACCCGCCTGTTCAAGGTGGGGGAAGAGGGGGATCTCGAGATGATGAAGCTGCCCCAGAGCGCGCGCATCAAGACCTTCTCCCACGATGCCCAGACCACGGACTCCGCCCCCTCCATGGCGGCCTACACCACCGGCGTCAAGATGAACAACGAGGTGATCGCCATGAGCAGCGACACCAGGGCCGTGGCACCGTCCAAGGATGCCAACGGCAACAAGGGCATCAACAACTGCACCAGCGACAACGGGAGCCCGGTGCCCACCCTCCTCGAGCTGGCCAAGGCAGCCGGCAAGTCGGTGGGAGCCGTCACGACCACTGAGCTCACCCATGCCACCCCGGCGGCGACCTATTCCCATATCTGTCACCGGGATGCGGCCTACGCCATCGCCGAGCAGGCGGTACCGGGCGGAGCCGGCTTCAACCAGGCGCTGGGGGATGGGGTCGATGTGCTGATGGGGGGCGGCGCCAACCACTGGACGCCCTACAGCGCCAGCAACAAGGGCGGCCGGGCCGACGGCCGGGATCTCACCGCCGAGCTGACCGCCCGGGGCTACCGCTATGTCACCACCAAGGATGAGCTCTCTGCCGTCAACTCGGGCAAGGTGCTGGGGCTGTTCAGCACCAAGTCCCACCTAGACTACGAACTGGACCGCGTCGCCAAGGGGGCGGCCAGTACCCAGCCGTCCCTCTCCGAGATGACCGCCAAGGCGATCGATCTGCTCAGCCAGAACAGCCAGGGCTACTTCCTGATGGTGGAGGGGGGGCGTATCGACCACGCCCTGCATGCCACCAACGCCAAGCGATCCCTGACCGATGCGGTGGCGCTGGACGAGGCGGTCAAGACGGCCCTCGGCAAAGTGGATTTGAGCGATACCCTGATCGTGGTTACCGCCGACCACGACCACACCATGACCATCAACGGCTATTCCGCCAAGGGCAACAAGGTGCTGGATCTGGTCAAGAACGCCGATGGCTCGACCCAGAACGACGCGGACGGCAAGCCGTTCACTACTCTGGTATTCGGCAACGGCCCCAACCGCCAGGACCAGCGCCCCACCCTTACCAGCGATGGGGTGATGGCGGATGACTACCTGCAGGAGACCGGAGTCAAGCTCGGCTCCGAGACTCACGGCGGCGGCGATGTGATGCTGTTCGCGGGCGGCGCAGGCAGCAGCCAGTTCAAGGGCACCCTCGACAACACCCGGGTGTTCGGCAAGCTCAGGGAGGCCCTCGGCCTGTGATAAAGGTGCCCGGCACCGCGCCGGGCACCTTTTCCGTCGAGCGAGAGACGATGATGAAATATCTGCTTTCTTTATGGCTGCTGGGCAGCGCCCTCTCCTTCCCCCTCCTGGCCGACGAGGTGCCCGATCTGGCCGCCCGCATCCGCTACGTGGACAGGGTGACCGGCAGCGACGGCATCACCCGGGAGAGCCAGTGGCAGGAGAAGTGGCTGCGCGTCGGTGACCAGGTGTGGAGCCAGCGGCTCATTCCCGTTCCCCTGGCCCGTGCCTATCACGCCACCCACGATGCCCGCCCCGGCCACAAGCACTTCACTCACCAGATGGCGGCGCGCTGGGTCACCCGCAGCGAGGGAGACGCACTCCAGTTGCGCTACGCCGATGCCTGGCACAACCAGCTGGTGGAGGTGCCGCAGGAGGAGTACGGCCAGGTGGCCTTCAAGCCGGAGTGGGCGCGGATCCGCCACCTCATCAACCCTGCCCTGTTGGAGGGAATGACACCGCTGGATGAGGCTGCCCCCTACCAGGCGAACTGGTATGAGACCCGTGAAGGTCGCCAGCGTACCCGCATCCTCTGGTCGAGCCGCTGGCAGTTGCCCCTGGTGGTGGAGTCGGCAAGCCTCGACGGTTATCGCAGCTACCGGATGGAGGTGACGCTCAAGACGCTGCCAAAGACCCTCCCCTGGCAGCAACTGGCAGGGTACCAGACCCTGGATCTGCGGGATTTCTTCGACTGATCCCCCAGGCGGCAATCACCTGGCTGACATGGCGTAACGGGATGTTACACTCTCTGTACTCATCCCGGACCCGAACATCCATGCGCCTTGTTACTCTGCTTCTGCTGCTCTCCCCTCTGATCGTCTGCGCCTTTTCGGCCCGCGCCGTGGTCGTCGTGGCCGCGGACATTCCCCCCTATGTGATCCGCGCCCAGCAGGGTGCGCCGAGCGGCATGGCCATCGAGGTGCTGGAGGAGGCTGCCCGCCGCCTCGGGGAACCGCTCGAGATCGAGTTGATGCCGCTGGCTCGCGCCCTCAGCCAGGCCAGCCACCGCCCGGATGTCCTGTTGTTGCCCCCGGCCCGAAACCCCCAGCGCGAACCACTGTTTCTCTGGATTGCCCCTCTGCTGGAGGAGGCCTTCGTGCTGGTCAGCCATCGCCGTCACCATCCAGCGCCGCTCTCCATGAAGACGCTGCCTGGCCTCACCGTTGGCGTGATGCGTGGCTCCCATAGCCAGAGCCTGATCCAGCCGCTGACAGGGGTGACCCGGGAGCTGGTCACCGAGGAGGTCAGCAACGCCAGCAAGCTGGCGCGCGGCCGCATCCAGGCCTGGGCGGTGGCCTGGAACACCGCCCGTTACAACCAGCAGCGGGCGGGTCTGCCGCTCCCGGATCTGGTGCGGGGCGAGACCTTGCAGCAGAGCACCCTCTACCTGGCCGCCAGCCCCCGCTTCTCCCGCAGCGAGGCGCTGCGCTGGCGCCGGGTCATTCAGGAAATGAGGGAGGATGGCAGTCTCGCGCGCATCCTGCACCAGTACGATTACCAGGCTCCCTGATGAGACAGTCAGTCCAATTGCCAAACCACCCCAGAATGGTTATGGTATCTCCATGAAAGCAATCATGATTTTTTCCAGTACGCTCACACCCCGCTGAGCCCCCGCCCTCGCCCCGCTGCGCGAGTCGCTCGGGGGCATCGCTTTTGCTGTCTGCTTTTTACCCTTGCACCGTTTTTTGTCGACCAGTCTGCCCGTCATCCTGGTCCCTTCAGTCATTGATAAGGAAATACCCTATGAAACAGCCTCATCTCGTCATCTCCAGCCTGGATCTGGATCGCATCGAACAGCTGCTTGGCAACCACCCCCAGCACCTTGCCCTGCAAGAGGAGCTGGATCGCGCCGAGATCCGCGAACCCGCCGACATGCCGCCGGACGTGGTGACCATGAACAGCACGGTGCGCTTCAAGATGCAAAACAGCGGCAACGACTTCTGCCTGACGCTGGTCTATCCGAAGGATGTACAGGGGGACGAATCGAAGATCTCCGTGCTGGCGCCAGTGGGCAGCGCCCTGCTGGGGCTCAAGGTGGGTGACAGCATCGCCTGGCCGGGGCCGGCCGGTCGCACCATCCAGGTGGAGATCCTGGAAGTGGTCTATCAGCCGGAACGCGCGGGGGAGCTGCACCGCTGACAGGCGTCTAGGCGGCCACTCTGGTCTGATGCGACCAGGTGGCTGACTCGGTATGTCTTTATCCGGTCGGAGCCGACGGCCACCGGCCGGGCATGACCTGACGGGGGATCAGGCCCCCTGACAAATCCGGTTCTTGCCCTCCCGCTTGGCCTGATAGAGAGCGCGATCTGCCTGGCTGAACAGGGTGTCAAAGTGCCATTCACGGGCGCTGGGCGCCCACCCCAGGCTGGCCGTCACCCGGACCCCCTTCAGCTCCAGCGTTTCTATTCCCTGGCGGATCTGCTCGCAGCGCGCCTGCTGGGCCAGGGGGTCCCGTTCGGGCAACAGCAGCACAAACTCTTCCCCGCCGAAGCGGCTGGCCACCAGATCCCGCTGGCCAGCAAGATAGCGACCCACCGCCTCCAGCACCCTGTCCCCGGTCTCGTGACCGTGGCGATCGTTGATCTGCTTGAAGTCGTCGAGATCCAGCACCACCAGCGCCCCCTGCCTTGCCATCGTCACGCAGTGATCCATGAAGCCACGCCGGTTCAGGAGGCCGGTCAGGGGATCCTGGCTGGCCTGTCGACGCAGGGCCAGGGCCCGGTACTGGGTACAGAGCAGCAGCACCCCGAAGGTCGACAGATAGTTGCCCATCAGCATGGAGAGGAAGGGGAGCACATTGACCGCATGCTGATCCATCAGGACCCGCACCTCGCCGCCGAGCAGGGCCCCCATGCGCACCAGATTGAAACCGTAGAGCAGGATGTTGACCACGGTGAACACCAGCACCGCGGGCAGATAGTCAGGGTAGCCATGGCGCCATATGAGCCAGACAATCACCGCCCCCACCATCATGTAGCTCAGGCAGGCCAGCAGCACCCGGGGGGCCATCTTGTCGTTGAAGATGACGCTCCAGCAGAGGATCAGCAGGTAGACCAGCATGAAGAGGGTGAATGCCCGCCAGTTTGGCGGCTCCCCGAAGAAGCGCTGGATGGCGAGTGGCATCAGGGCGAGGCAGAAGGTGATGAGCAGGTTGGCCAGCCAGATCCCCGCGATATGGGGGGAAAATGCCTGCATGAAGAAGAGCGATTGCGCCGCCAGGGCACAGAGGCTGGACCACCACCAGAGCCCGAGACCGGGTATTTCCCTGTGGGTCGACCAGATGATGGAGAGGGTGATGAATCCCAGGCTGTAGCCCCCGAGGGCCATCAACATCAGGGTAAATACGTCCAGATTGAGCAGAATTGAGGCGTCCATTCCCGAACCTTCCAATGGGGATGGCTGAGTATATGGGAAGCCCATGACAAGACACAGAGGGAGCCTATTGGCCGGGCAAAAATATTTGCCCGACTCGCACGCCCCATTCCCCGTGAAGCGTGCCGGACAACGCCCTGTCTGTGCCCGGATTTTCCACCGAGACGGCCGCCGGATATTTTGCACTTGAACCGGCGCCATTAGATAGATATGTTGTTTTCATGTGGTTTTATGAGTCACCACGAGGGATAAAAGTCTCCATAACTTATTGAGTCTTCTGGCACAAACAGGTTTTGGTACATTTTTCATCCAACGAACCATTCATAGAATCTCATATGGGGCTTTTGCCCCGACCAAGACAATAATCCTGTCTTGCCTGCTGCCGGATGCAGCAGTCTCTTGTGCCATGGAGTCGCACGGGAGCAGGTTCAAGGCCGACCACATTTACGACAGAGACGTCATTTATGATCAAAAAACTCATTCTCTCTACCCTGCTGCTGTGCGGGCTGGCCAACGCCGCGCCCACTTCCACCCTGGATGCCGTGCTGGAGCGCGGTGTGCTGCGGGTCGGCTTCGATGCCGGCTATCAACCCTTCGAGATGACCAACAAGCAGGGCCAGTACATCGGCTTTGACGTGGATCTCGCCAAGATGGTCGCCAAGGAGATGGGCGTGAAGGTGGAGTTCGTCAACACCGCCTGGGACGGCATCATCCCCGCGCTCTTGACCGACAAGTTCGACGTCATCATGGGCGGCATGACCGTCACTCCCCAGCGCAACCTGCGCGTGAACTTTGCCGATCCCTACATCGTCGTCGGCCAGACCATCGTGCTTCGCAAGGACAAGGCGGGCGAAATCAAATCCTTCCAGGACCTCAACGATCCCAAATACAAGATCGCGGTCAAACTCGGCACCACCGGTGAGCAAGCGGTCAAGCGCATGATCCCCAAGGCCACCCTGCTGCAGTTTGAAACCCAGGATGACGCCAAGCTGGAAGTGATCAACGGCAAGGTGGATGCCTTCGTCTACGACCTGCCCTACAACGCCATCTTCGCGTCCCAGAACCAGGGCGCCGTGGTACACCTCGACAAGCCGTTCACCTTCGAGCCGCTGGCCTGGGCCATCCGCAAGGGGGATCAGGACACCCTCAACTGGTTCAACAACTACCTGCGCCAGATCAAGGGCGACGGCAGCTACGACCGTCTCTACAAGAAGTGGTTTGAATCCACCGCCTGGCTGAACCAGCTCAAATAACCTCTCAAAGGGGCGGCATGCCGCCCCTTCACGCAGACTCCCCACACGATAACGACAAAAGAGGTTGTGACAGTGATCAACCCCAAACTCACAAGACAGATGGAAAAACAGCCCAATCAGCTGCTCTGGCACGGGATCTTCCTGCTGCTGGTGCTGGCCGCCATTTTCGGCATCTACAAGGCTGTGCAGGCAGTGGATTACACCTGGCGCTGGGAACGCATTCCCCAGTACATCGCCTATCAGGCAGAACAGAAACACTATGCCGAGTTTGACGGCACCGTGGTGGCGGACAAGGGACAGCTCTTCCTGCAAGACGATCTCGACCCCAGCCGCCGTCAGGCCATTGCACCCAAGGGCTCCCAGCTGGCTGAAGGGGATACCGTCTTCCTCGGCGATACCCTGGATGTGCAACTGAGCTGGACCGCCGGCCCCATCGCCTGGGGCGTCTGGGTCACGGTCAAGCTCTCCCTGGTGGCGGGCATCTTCGCCATCCTGCTTGGCACCCTGGCCGGGCTCGCCCGCCTCTCCCCCAATCCGGCCCTGCGCAACCTGGCCGTGACCTATGTGGAGCTCATTCGTGGCACCCCGTTGCTGGTGCAGATCTTCATCGTCTATTTCTTTATCGGCACCGTGCTGAACCTCGACCGATTCACCGCTGGTGTGGCGGCGCTAGCGGTCTTCACCGGCGCCTACGTGGCGGAAATCGTGCGCGCCGGCATCAGCTCCATTCACAAGGGGCAGATGGAAGCGGGCAGAAGCCTTGGCATGACCTCGGCCCAGACCATGCGCTACGTCATCCTGCCCCAGGCCTTCAAACGGGTGCTGCCACCGCTCGCGGGTCAGTTCATCAACCTCATCAAGGACTCCTCTCTGGTCTCCGTCATCTCCATCACGGATCTCACCAAGGCGGGGCGCGAAGTCGTCAGCTCCACCTTCAGCCCGTTCGAGGTGTGGTTCACCGTGGCTCTGCTCTATCTGGTGCTGACCGGCACTCTCTCCTTCCTGGTGCGTCGTCTGGAGGTGAAATATGCGCGCAGCAACTGATCCCGTTATCAAGGCGCCATCGGTGTCGAAACGTTCTGCCATCACCGGCACTCCCTGCCCCTTCCCGGTGCGTCGTCTGGAGGTGAACTATGCGCGCAGCAACTGATCCCATCATCAAGGCGACCGGTGTAGAGAAGTTCTACGGCACCGAGGTGCACGCCCTGAAAAACGTCAGCACCCAGGTGGCCGAAGGGGAAGTGGTGGTGATCGTGGGGCCGAGCGGCTCGGGCAAGTCCACCTTCCTGCGCACCCTCAACCAGCTGGAGACCATCAACGATGGCAATATCGTGGTTGACGGCATCAGCCTCACCGAACCCGGGGATGTCAACAAGCTGCGGGAAGAGGTGGGCATGGTGTTCCAGTCCTTCAACCTCTTCCCTCACCTGACGGTGCTGGACAACATCACCCTGGCCCCCCAGAAGGTGAGAGGGCTCTCTCGCCAGGAGGCTGAGGAGCGGGCCAAGGCCCTGTTGCTCAAGGTCGGTCTCTCCAACAAGGCCCAGAGCTACCCCTCCCAGCTCTCCGGCGGCCAGCAGCAGCGGGTGGCCATCGCCCGGGCGCTCGCCATGCAGCCGCGCATCATGCTGTTTGACGAGCCCACCAGCGCCCTCGACCCCGAAATGGTGGGAGAGGTGCTGGACGTCATGAAGGGGTTGGCCCGCGAAGGGATGACCATGGTGGTGGTGACTCACGAGATGGGCTTTGCCCGGGAAGTGGCGGACAGGGTGCTCTTCATGGAGAGCGGCGAGCTGCTGGTGGACGAGAAACCCGCCGACTTCTTCGACAATCCACCCTCCCCGCGCCTGCGCCAGTTCCTGAGCCAGGTGCTATAACCCGCGATGCACCAACACGAAGAGGGAGCCCATGGCTCCCTCTTCTATGCTTGCCTTCCCCCCAGATCATCTCCCTGGCGCATTGCTTGCCACAGCCTTTTGCCATCGGGTTGTCACCACGCCAACGAGCAAGGATGTTAATGAAATTTTAAATTCATCCGGTATGCTGACATCCAACTGGTCCAACCGGATGGCTCACATGGATGTGCAACTGCTCCTGCTCTACCTCTCGCCTCTCTTTCTGGTCTTCATCGGCTGGGAGATGCTCTACCTGCGAAAACACGGCGCCGCCTATCCCACAGCGGGCTACCAGTGGAAGGATCTCTTCGCCAATGCCACCCTGGCACTGATGCATCAGGGGGGCGATGCCCTGGCTGCCATTGCCATCGCCTATCTCTATGACACCCTCTGGGGCTGGCGACTATTCGATATCGAACTGAACCTGTGGAGCCTCTTGCTGCTCTTTCTGTTGCAGGATCTCTGCTACTGGCTGTTCCACTTCGCGAGCCACCATGTGCGCTGGCTCTGGGCCTCCCACGTGGTGCACCACAGCTCGGAGCGGCTCAACCTCTCCACCGCCTTTCGCCAGAGCCTGATGTATCCGGTCTCCGGCATGTGGCTGTTCTGGATCCCCATGATCCTCATCGGCTTCCCCCCCGAGGCGGTGGTGGCCACCGTACTCTTGAGCCTGGGTTTTCAGTTCTTCGTCCACACCCAGGTGGTGGGCAAGCTGGGCAAACTTGAATGGATCTTCAACACCCCCTCCCACCACAGGGTGCACCACGCCAGCAACGCCAGATACATCGATCGCAACTTCGCCGGCGTGCTCATCATCTGGGACCGGCTGTTTGGCACCTTCGTGGAAGAAGACTTGGGCGAGCCGTGCCGTTTCGGTATCACCAAGCCAATCCACAGCTTCAACCCCCTCACCCTCACCTTCCACGAGTGGCGCGACATGCTGCAAGAGGCCCGGGGCCTCCCCTGGCGGCAAAAGCTCGCCGTGCTGTTTGGCAAACCGGCGGGCCCCACCAGCGGTTGACCCACCGACCAGGATAAAAAAAGAGCGCCCAGGGGCGCTCTTTTTCATGACAGGGACACCCCCCGGGTCAGACGTGAACGAAGGACCAGACGGCGGGGATCAGGCTCAGCAGCGTCACCCCGGCCAGCAGCCGTTCGCGCCCACTGAGCCGCTGTTCGGCGCCGAGCTGGCGACGGCTGTAGAGAAACAGCAGCAGACCCGGCCCGTAGAGCAGAAGCGACAGCAGCAGGTACTCCACCCCGGCGGCGTAGAGCAGCCAGAAACCATAACCGCTCGACACCAGCGCCACCACCCGCATCAGGCCGCGGCCCTGCCCCCCCTTGCCACTGAAGACCAGCTTGAGCAGGAAGAGGCCGATGAGCAGGTAGGGCACCAGGATCATGGAGGTGGAGATGAGCAGCAGGTTGGTGTACCCCTTGCCAAGCAGCCACACCAGCAGCAAGCAGCCCTGCACGGTCAGGCTGGTGAGCCAGAGCGAGGCGATGGGGGTGCCGTTGCGGTTCTCGTGCCGGAAGATGGCCGGGAAGGCCCCGTGACGCGCCGCGCTGAACGGCACCTCGGCCGAGAAGAGGGTCCAGCTCACGTAGGAGGCGAGCACCGACACGATGAGGCCGGCGCTGATGAGCAACTTGCCCCAGGAACCCGTCATCTGGGCCATCAATCCCGCCATGGAGGGGTTGGGCAGGGCCGCAAGCTCCGGGCGGCTCAATATTCCGAGCGCCAGCACCGAGATGAGCACATAGAGCAGCAGCGCCAGCACCACACCGAGCACGGTGGCGGTGCCCACGTCCCGCTTGTTTCTCGCCCGGGCCGAGAGCACCGCTGCCCCTTCGATGCCGGTGAAGACCCAGAGGGTGATGAGCATGGTGTTGCGCACCTGCTCGGAGACCGGTACCGCCAGGGTGCTACCCTCCTGATCCGTCGCAAAGGTGACCGGATCGAACCAGTAGCAGGCGAACAGGATGAACAGCAGCAGCGGCAGGCTCTTGGCCAGGGTCGCCACCAGATTGAACAGGGCCGCCTGCTGTACGCCTCTGGCCACCAGCAGGTGCACCGCCCAGAGGATGCAGGACTCGCCGACAAAAGCTGCCAATGTGTTGCCCTCGCCAAACCAGACCCGCTCCGGCGTATCGACGAAGCTGCCCAGCGCCGCGAAGGCGATCACCAGATACCCCACCACGCCGATGGTGGCACAGAGCCAGTATCCCCAGGCGGAGAAGAACCCCACCAGCTCGCCAAAGCCGGCCCGGGCATAGCTGTAGATGCCGCCGTCGAGCTCGGGTTTGAGCCGCGACAGGTAGAGGAAGCTCATGGCCAGCGCCAGTATGCCGACCCCAGTGACGGCCCAGCCGATCAGCACGGCGCGGGCGCCCGCCACATCGGCCATGTTCTGGGGCAGGCTGAAGATGCCGGCCCCCACCATGGAGCTGAACACCAGCGCAGTGAGGGACCAGAGCCCGATCTTGCTCTCTTTCATGGGCGCTCCTTAACGCAGCCGGCTGGCCAGCGCCTCGATGTGTTCCGGGCCGATGCCGCAGCAGCCGCCGATGAGGTTTGCCCCGGCTCTGCGCCAGCGCTCGGCCCAGCCGAGGTAATCCAGCGGCCCCAGATCGCCGCGGATCTCGTCCAAACCGTCATTGGCAGTCGCCTCCTTGGGCTGGGGCGGGAAGGCGTTGGCATAGGCGCCGAGGCGAACGTCGGTGCGCCCCTGAGCCTGCAACGCGGCGACGGCCACCTTGAGCGCCCCTTCAATCACCTCGGGCTGGCAGCAGTTGAACAGGATGGCATCCACCCCGGCCGACGCCAACGCGGCCACGGCATCCGCCACCCGCTCGCCGGAACGCAGGGTGGGCTCGCTGCCCGGCGCCTCATCTTCCAGAGTAAAGGAGACCCAGAACGGCTTGCCGTCCTGTGGCAACAGGGCCTTGAGGGCCAGGGGTTCGGCGATGAGGCTCATGGTCTCCGCCAGCCAGAGATCCACATGGGGTGACAGGGCACGGATAAGCGGTGTCGCCAGCTCGCTCACCCGCTCGGCCTGATAGAGGTCCGCACGATAGGAGCCAAAGAGCGGCGGCAAGGAACCGGCCACCTTGACGGCTCCCCCCTGTTCGTCGGCCACGTCTCGGGCCAGTTGCCCGGCCAGAGCCGCAAGTGCCTCCCCTTGGGCGGCAAAGCGTGCCTCGCCGATATGGAAGGGCACCAGGGCATAGCTGTTGGTGGTGATCACCCGGGCACCGCTCGTCGCATAGGCCTGGTGTACCTCGCGCACCGTCTCGGGCGCTTCCATCAACGCCAGCGCCGACCACTCCGGTTGACGGAACGGCGCACCACGCCGCGCCAGTTCACGGCCCATACCGCCATCGAGTACCCACAAATCCTGCTTGTCCATCTCTGTCTCTCTGCGTCTCCCCGCCATGACGGGTGTTTATTGTGTGAAACCATATTAAGCCATCAAAACATCTAGACGGCTAGAAATCCCAAATATCATGACCCAAAGTAGAACAAGAGGCAATCGGGGGCTACGAACAAATCCGGGCAAGCTCAGGATGATGGCGGCAAAGGGAAGTCTCCCCGGCACAGGCATCACCTGGCAAGGCACTGAAACGACAAGAGGCCACCCCGGGGGGGTGGCCTCTTGTGAAACAGGGGATCAAGGCGGGCACAGCCGCCGATAACCAGGGGGCTCAGCGCCCGGCCAGCACCCGCTTGGTCTGCTTGACCCAGTCGGAGACCCGGCCCTGCTGGGGATAGCCCTGCCAGATCTGCTCCCACTGGGCGGGGCTGAGCGGGCGGCCCAGCCGACGCTGCACCCCGGCATAGAGGTAGTCGTGGGCCGTGGTGCGTGCCTGCGCGGAGGTGAGGAACTTGGCCACCGGGTCGGTCAGGCGCACATCCCGCATGCCGAGCAGCGGGTAGTCGCTGTGCACCGCCGCCAGCATGGTCTCGCGCATGGCGGATTCGATGTAACCCCGGGCAAACAGGGCGGTGACCGATTCAAGCGACCCTTGATCCGGGCCGTGATACTCCTCGTCGAACACCGGGCTGGGCTCTGCCACGGCGCTTTGCACCACCGCATCGGGATCCTGCTGCGGGACCACCACGGCAGGCTCGGGGGTAACGGGTTTGGCAGGCGTCACCGGCTTGCGCGGTGCGCTCTGGCTGCAGGCACCCAGTGCCAGGGCGAGCGCCACACAGGCCAGCGCACGGGAATGAGTCTTCATCTTCATGATTGCTAACGAACTCCTTTAGGATTCCTGAGCGGGCTTCTCATTGCTCGCAGGTTCTACCCGGGTGACCAGCAACTGGTCAATCTTGTAACTGTCGATGTCCACCACTTCGAACTTGTAACCGGCATATTTGACCGAGTCGGTGCGCTTGGGGATCTTGCGCAGCATGTACATGATGAAACCGGCGATGGTCTCGTAGTTCTGGTTTTCCGGGAACTCCTCGATGTCGAAGGCACGCATCACGTCGGAGATGGGGGTCACCCCGTCCACCAGCCAGGAGTTCTCGTCCCGCTGGACGATCTGCTCTTCCACCACGTGGGTGGCCCACTCCCCCATGACGGTACTCATCAGGTCGTTCATGGTGACGATGCCCACCACCAGGGCGTATTCGTTCATCACCACCGCAAAATCGCCGCGATGGTTCTTGAAGTACTCCATCGCCTCGTAGAGGTTGAGGGTGTCGGGAATGATGATGACGTTCTGCACCAGGGAGCCGCTGTTGAGATCGATGCTCTGGCCGCCGATGACGCGGATCAGCAGCTCCTTGGCATCCACGAACCCCTTGATGCTGTCGAGGTTGTGGTCGCACACCAGGAACTTGTTGTGGGGGTGCTCGGCGATCTTCGCCTTGATGCTCTCCTCCCCCTCTTGCAGGGTGAAGTAGATGAGGCTCTCGCGCGCCGTCATGGCGGAAGTGACACCCAAGGACTGGAGCTCGAACACGTTCTCGATGAGCTGGTGCTCCTCGCGCTGGATGACACCGGCTTCGGCACCTGCATCCATCACCGCATAAATATCGTCGGAGGTGATCTCGTCGTTGCGCACCATGGAGATGCGCATCAGCCGGAACAGGCCATTGGCCATGCCGTTGAACAGCCACACCAGCGGCATCAGCAAGGTGACGCACAGCATCATGGGACGCACCACCACCACGGCGATCCGCTCGGGCATGGTCATGGCAAGGCGCTTGGGCATCAGGTCCGCTATCAGGATGAACATGCCGGTGACGAAGACGAACGAGGCCGCAGAGCTAATCTGGCCGAGCCAGGTCCCCTGGTAGAAGCCGGCTATCAGCTCCCTGATGGCGGGATTGAGGGCGGATTCCCCCAGGATACCGCCGAGGATGGCGACGGTATTGAGGCCTATCTGCACCACGGTAAAGAAGTTGCCCGGCTGGGCCTGCAATGCCAGCACCTTCTCGGCGTGGCGGTTACCCTCGTCGGCCATCACCTGCAACTTGATCTTGCGGGAGGCGGCAAGGGAGATCTCGGAGAGTGAGAAGAACACGCTGCCGGCGACCAGCAACATCAGAAAGAACAAACTATCGGCAAAACTCATGATTAACCTATTGCTACAGCCGCCTTAGCACAAGACGGCAAACTGGGCCCGGGAAACCGGACCGTGACTCCATCCGGGACTCACACAGGGGCCATATTCTAGCAGAAAAGCGCCCGCTGGGTGGCGTTATCTTGAACTGCCGTGCCATGCAATGAAAAAGGCGCTCAAAGCGCCTTTTTATTCAATCAGAGTTGGATTCCCGTCGTGCAGCCGCGACGGGAGCTCCACCCAAGGCGCCCCATCATCCCTTGCCCAGCAGATCGCTCAGGTCATCGGCCTTGGTGTGACGCACATCCTTGCCCTTGACGTAGTAGACGATGTACTCGCAGATGTGCTGGCAGCGATCGCCGACCCGCTCGATGGCCCGTGCCGCCCAGAGCACGTTGAGCACCTGGGGGATGGTGCGGGGATCTTCCATCATGTAGGTCATCAGCTCGCGGATGATGGACTCGTATTCGCGGTCCACCTTGTCATCTTCCTTGTAGACCGCCAGGGCGGCATCCAGATCCATGCGGGCGAAGGCGTCGAGCACGTCGTGGAGCATCTTGATGGTGCGACGCCCCATGTTCTCCAGCGACACCAGCGGTGGCTGGGGCTTGTTGGCGTTGTCGGTCAGCATGCGGGCAATCTTGTCCGCCACGTCGCCAATCCGCTCCAGATCCGTGATGGTCTTGATGATGGCCATCACCAGCCGCAGGTCGGACGCGGTGGGCTGACGCTTGGCGATGATGCGGGTGCACTCCTCGTCGATCGCCACTTCCATGGCGTTGACCTTGTGGTCGTTGGCCACGATCTTGCGCGCCGCATCCAGATCCTGGCCATGGATGGCGGCGATGGCGTCGGTGAGTTGCTTCTCCACCAGCCCCCCCATCACCAGTACCTGATTGCGCACGCTCTCAAGCTCGGCATTGAACTGACCGGAGATGTGTTTGTTGAGGTTCATATTGTCCATACCAGTAATCCTTGTTGCTCCGATTATGCCTTAGCCGTTGAACTGACTGCCAATCTGTTTGTTGATGCCCATCTTGTTCATCTCAATCACCCTTGTTGCACCAACATGCCTTAGCCGTTGAACTGACTGCCAATCTGTTTGTTGATGCCCATCTTGTTCATCTCAATCGCCCTTGTTGCACCAACATGCCTTAGCCGTTGAACTGACTGCCAATCTGCTTGTTGATGCTCAACTTGCTCATCTCAATCACCGACATCCCTTAGCCGTAACGACCGGTAATGTAGTCTTCGGTCTTCTTCTTGGCCGGGGTGGTGAAGATGGTGTTGGTATTCGAGTACTCGATGAGTTCCCCCATGTACATGAACGCGGTCTGATCCGAGACCCGCGCCGCCTGCTGCATGTTGTGGGTCACGATCACCACGGTGAACTGGCTCTTGAGCTCGTTGATGAGCTCTTCGATGGTGAGGGTGGAGATGGGGTCCAGCGCCGAGGTCGGTTCATCGAGCAGCAGCACTTCCGGCTCGATGGCGATGGCACGGGCAATCACCAGACGCTGCTGCTGACCGCCGGAGAGACCAAAGGCGTTGTCATGCAGACGATCCTTCACTTCCTCCCACAGGGCGGCACCGCGCAGGGAACGCTCGGCGGCCTCGTCCAGAGTACGGCGGTCATTGATGCCCTGCAGGCGCAGGCCGTAGACCACGTTCTCGTAGATGGACTTGGGGAAGGGGTTGGGGCGCTGGAACACCATGCCCACCTGACGGCGCAGGGCGGAGACATCCACGCTCTTGTCGTAGATGTTGTGGCCGTGCAGCTGGATCTCCCCCTCGATGCGGCAAATCTCCACCAGATCGTTCATCCGGTTGATGCAGCGCAGCAAAGTGGACTTGCCGCAACCGGACGGGCCGATGAAGGCGGTGACCTGACCCTTGGGGATCTTCATGTTGACGTTGAACAGCGCCTGCTTGTTGCCGTAGTACAGGTTGAGATCCTTCACCTCCAGCGCAGTCTGCTCCGGGGTCAGGTTGAGCAGGTCGGTGGCGGTGTGCGGGGCCGAACTCGGTGTTACATTGATCATCTGTTTACCTCAAATTCTCTTGGTGGCAGCGGGCAAACGTCTTGCCCGCCGCCGGAATATCTGGTTGGCAGGGAAGGTCCCTGCCCGTCTCTGTAATGACTGGATTAATGTTCCAGCGACCGGAATTTCTCGCGCAGGTGGTTACGAATACCGATCGCCGTCAGGTTGAGGCCGACGATCACCGTCACCAGCAGGAAGGAGGTGGCGTAGACCAGAGGACGCGCCGCCTCGACGTTCGGGCTCTGGAAGCCCACGTCATAGATGTGGAAGCCCAGGTGCATGAACTTGCGCTCCACGTGCAGGTACGGGAAGTTGCCGTCCATCGGCAACGTGGGAGCAAGCTTCACCACCCCCACCAGCATCAGCGGCGCCACCTCGCCCGCCGCACGGGCGATGGCCAGGATAAGGCCGGTCATGATGGCCGGGCTTGCCATGGGCAGCACGATGCGCCACAGGGTCTCGGCCTGGGTGGCACCCAGCGCCAGCGAACCCTGGCGAATGGTGCTCGGGATCCGGGCCAGCCCCTCTTCGGTGGAGACGATCACCACCGGCAGGGTCAGGATGGCCAGGGTCAGGGCAGACCAGATGACACCGGGGGAGCCAAAGGTCGGGCTCGGCAGCGCTTCCGGGTAGAAGAGGCGGTCGATGCTGCCCCCCAGGGTGTAGACGAAGAAGCCCAGACCAAACACGCCGTAGACGATGGAGGGCACCCCCGCCAGGTTGATCACCGCGATACGGATGATCTTGGTCAGGCTGTTCTTGCCCGCATACTCGTGCAGGTAGACCGCCGCCACCACCCCGAGCGGGGTCACGATGATGGCCATCAGGATCACCATGAAGACGGTGCCGAAGATGGCCGGGAAGACGCCGCCCTCGGTGTTCGCCTCCCGGGGGTCATCGGAGACGAACTTGCCAATTTGGTGGAACCAGTGACCCACCTTGGCCATCAGGCTCATGTCGTTGGGCCAGACCACATCCAGCACCCGGGACATCGGCATGGTCACCAGCTCGCCGCGCATGTCCATGACAGTGATGCTGTCTCTGTCCGCCTGGGTACGCAGGGAGAAGAGCTCTTTCTCCAGCACCTGGTAACGGTCGTTGAGCGCCTGACGCTCGCTCGCCAGCTCGGCTTTAAGCTGATCGGTCAGCTTGTCATCCAGCTCGGCCTTGCGCTCTTTCAGGCGCAGGCGCTCCAGCTGGTAGTTGATGCTGCCGATGGCCCCTTTTTGCAGGTCGTTGGCTTGGCTTGAGAGGCCGTTGGCACGGGCCAGCACCCGCTGCAAGGCGGGATGCAGATCCGTGGTCAGCTCCTGGCCATCTTCCTTCACCGAGGTGATGTAACCATAGAAGTTGCCGTTGGTGGCGCGTTCCACCATGGCGAGCTCCGCCGGCTGGGTGCGCGATTTGATATCGGTCTCCAGCACCCAGCGAAAATCGAGGTCGACGAACTCCCGGTTGCCGGTCTTGACCAGATAACGGGTAATCTCTTCGCGATCCTCCCCTTCCAGCGCCTGGCCTGCGGCGCGCAGGCGCTCCACCGGCACCAGCTCCCGGTCGTTGATCTCGCCAATCAGGACGCTCTTGTTGCCGCTTGCATCTTCAAGTTGCCACTCATAGATGGGATGGGGCCAGAAATAGACCAGACCACGCCAGCCAATCAGCAACAACAGACCCAGTACGGCCACCAGACTCAGGCTGACGGCGCCCCCCGTCATCCAGATCCAGGGGGCCCCCGATTTAAACCACTTACCCATTGTCGATTCCTTAGTCCTTACAGAGAGCTGTACTTTTCACGCAACCGCTGGCGGACGAATTCAGCCAGGGTATTGAACAAGAAGGTGAACACAAACAGCACGAAGGCGGCGAGGAAGAGCACCCGGTAGTGGGAGCTGCCCACTTCCGATTCCGGCATCTCCACCGCGATGTTCGCCGCCAGGGTCCGCAGCCCCTGGAACATGGAAAAGTCCATGATGGGGGTGTTGCCGGTGGCCATCAGCACGATCATGGTCTCGCCCACGGCGCGGCCAAGGCCCATCATCACCGCCGAGAAGATGCCCGGGCTCGCGGTGAGGATCACCACCCGGCTCAGGGTCTGCCACGGGGTCGCCCCCAGCGCAAGCGAGCCCTGGGTCAGGTGCTTGGGCACCGAGAAGACCGCGTCTTCGGCGATGGAGAAGATGGTGGGGATGACCGCAAAGCCCATGGCGATACCGACCACCAGTGAGTTGCGCTGGTCAAACTTGATGCCCATGTCGTGGGTCAGCCAGATGCGCGAATCACCGTGCATGAAGGCGTTCTCGATGATGGGGCTCAAGGCGAAGGCGCCCCATCCGATGAACAGCAGCACAGGGATAAGCAGGATGGCGTGCCAGCCTTCCGGCAGCCAGGTGCGGCCGCGCTCCGGCAGATAGTTCCACACCAGGGCGGTGAGCAGCATGCCCATGGGCAGCAGGATCAGCAGCAGGATCACCCCGGGCAGGGCCCCTTCGATGATGGGAGCGAGCCACAGACCCGCCAGGAAGCCGAGGATGACGGTCGGCAGCGCCGCCATGATCTCCACCGTCGGCTTGACGTATTTGCGCAGCCCCGCCGACATGAAGTAGGCGGTATAGATGGCGCCGGCGACACCCAGGGGCACCGCGAACACCATGGCATAGAAGGAGGCTTTCAAGGTACCGAACACCAGGGGCACCAGGCTCAGCTTGGCTTCGAAGTCGTTGCTGGCGGAGGTGGACTGCCACACGTACTGGGGCTCGGGATAGCCTTCATACCACACCTGTTGCCAGAGGGCAGACCAGGTTACCTCGGGGTGATCGTTCTCGACGTCAAAGACCTTGAAGTCATCCCCCTGCTGGGTCAACAGCAGGTTGTGGCGAGGAGAGATGGCAACGGCAGCCAGGTTGCCCCCGTCAACCTTCTCGCCAAGCAGCTTGGCTTCGCCGGTGGCATGGAAGAAGTTGATGGTGCCGTCGCTGCCTGCGCTGATGAAGCCCTTGCGAAAGTGCTCGGGGGTCAGCAGGGCGACCGGCGCGTCACTCTTGAAGTCACGGATCTGGGTGAACTGGCGCTTGCCATCTTTTGCCACCTCGAACCACTGGGAGATGACGCCGTTGTCGTTGCCCACCAGCAGGGAGGACGCACCGGAGAGCAGGGCCACCTGGGTCACGCTGGCATTGGGGGCGTTGATCTCCATGACATTGCGCAGGGAAATGTCGCTCAGGTTGTGGATGTCATAGACCGACAGGCGGTTGCCCTCGCGCACGAACAACAGGCGCAGGTTCGGGGTCAGCAGCATCTGGTCAACATGGCGTGGCAGGGACGGAATGGTGTAGGTCTGGTTGCTCCACTCGATTTCGCCGGAGAGGAAGTTCTCCTCGCCGCTCATCACCATCAGCACACCACGACCATCTTCGGTCACGGCCGCGGTCGCCATCTTGTCCTTGGTCGCCTCGAAGACCATGCGCGTCAGCGCCTTGCCCTGGGGATCGATCACCACGGGGGTCTCGCCGAAGGGATATTGCAGGCTGGGCTCAATGACGCGCACGTCATTGGGATAGGAGATCTTGAAATAGGGTTGCACCACCTGAGCCTTGCCGTCGGCAAACCCATAGGCGATGAGTTTCTGGCCCGGCGCAGGCGGCGCGACCGCCGTGATCTCGCCGTTCACCTGCGCCTCGCCAATCACCTGTCCGGTCTTGATCTTGCCATCCGGTTGCACGGCAAAGAATTTGACCTTCCCCAGGTCGCTGAAGCGGTAACCTATCTCGTTTTGCTCCTCGACCCCGAGCCAGGCGGTCTTGCCCTTGATGGGCAGGGTGAAGGAAGCGGTGCTCTCCATGCTGGCGCCATTGAAGATGGGCTTCACCACATAAAGCAGGTAGAAGAAGATAAGCAACAGCGCCACCAGCACCAGGGCTCCCCCTGTGGTGACGCCATATTTGGCCAATTTATCCTTGATCCGGCGTTTTCGACTGCCCGCCATGACCAGATTTAACGATTCCGATGACATGCAAGACCTCAATGTGAGCTAGGCTTGGCGGCATTATATGGCGGATGCATGACAGTTTTGTTACATCAACAGCGGCAAAGAGCACGGGCTTCATCGGGGGTGTGGCAGTTGGTATTCGGGGGGAAGCAGGCAGCCGGTCTGGCAGTGAAATAAAAGCAAACGGGGCCATCAGGCCCCGCTGTCATCTTGAGGAAGCGCCTCTTTCGCGGCGAGTCTGGCCGCCTTCTTCTCGGCGCGGCGCCGTTTGAAGAAATCCGACAGCTGGGCCGAGCAGGCGTCGGCGAGCACCTCCCCCGTCAGTGCCACCTGGTGGTTGTGGCGAGGATCCAGCAGGATGTCGAACACAGACCCTGCCGCCCCCGTCTTCAAATCCCGGGCACCATAGACCACCCGTTTGACCCGGCTGTGGATGAGGGCGCCGGCACACATGCAGCAGGGCTCCAGCGTCACATAGAGTGTTGTGTCGAGCAGGCGATAGTTTTCAAGCTGCTTGCCCGCTTCCCGAAGCGCCATCACCTCGGCATGGGCGCAGGCGTCGTGCTCGCTGATGGAGCGATTCCACCCCTCTGCCACTATCTTGTCCCCCAGCACCAGCACGGCGCCCACCGGGATCTCGCCTATCCCCTCTGCCCTGGCTGCCAGGGCCATGGCATGGCGCATCCAGCGTTCGTCCTCCTCGCGCTGGCTGATCTGTGCTGCAACTTCAGATGGTTTCACGCCCTGATCCTCTCGTCGATATGATGTCGGCTTGCCTGGCCCCTGCACGGCATCGGCCGCGCACTCCCGGATTGCTGCGTCCCGGCCCTGGGCACACCGGGCCCCTTCCCCCTCGCGCTAGCCGGTAGCCCACGGCAGAAGATGCTGTCAATGAAAGAGAGGCCAAAGGCCCCGGCGACATCGGAACGCCCCGAGTTGGGTGTTCGCCACCCTGTGTCCGCCTAAGGGGGCGGCGATTATGCCAAAACTCCGGCCAGGGCCCAAGTTGCATCTTGGCTGAACAATAAAGAAGCAGTCGGCATCTCCCTGATAAAAAAGGAGTTGCGCCCGCCAAATCATCCGATTAGACTTCCTCCCCGTCAGCCGAGCTGACTCCGTCGGTGTGTAGCGCAGCCAGGTAGCGCATCTGCATGGGGTGTAGAGGGTCGGAGGTTCGAATCCTCTCA
>NZ_JBFOCZ010000014.1:0-22652 GCF_040908015.1 Aeromonas sp. R7-5
GGTGCTTTGATATCGGCGCCGGCTGTGTCGCTGCCGCCGGTGCCCGCGTTGCCCGCCAGGTCGGTGTAGCTGCCCTCGTTCACGGTGACGCTGGCAGTGCCTTCGAAGCCCGGGGTCGGCGTGAAGGTGCCGGTCCAGGTCTTGCCGCCATCCGTGGTCTTGAGGTCGGTAACCGTGCCGCCCACCACGGTCAGGTCGCCCACTTCGAAGCCCTTGACCTGCTCGCTGAAGGTGAAGGTCACGTCACTGGTCTCACCCGCGATGATCTGCGGATCGACAATGTTGACCACCACGCTTGGGGCCTGGGTGTCGACGCTGTAACCCTCGGTATCGGCCGCCGTGGTGCTGTTGCCCGCCGCGTCGGTGGTGGTGACCTTGGCGTCGATCACCTTGTCCCCATCGGCCACCAGGTCGCTACCCGGCACATTGATGCTGAACGTCTTGTCGGCCAAGACCAGACCGGTGAAGGCCTTGCCATTGACGGTCAGGGTGACGGTGTCGCCCTCTTTCACGTCGCCACCCACGCGACCGGTCACGGCGATGTCCTGCTTGGACTCGGCCGCGTTGATCACGTCGTCAGGGGTGATGTTGCCATCCAGGGTGATGCTGGCATCCGGTGGCATGGTGTCGAGCAAGGTGGTGTCGTCGGTGGCGCTGGCCGGGTTGCCCGCCGCGTCGGTAACGCTGGCCACCACGGTCAGGTTGCCATCCGCCAGCCCGCTCAGATCGGCGCTGGTCTGGTAGTTGCCGTCGGCATCGGTGACGGCAGTGACTGTCACGCTCTTACCAGTGGCATCGCTGATCACCAGGGTCACGGTGCGGTTCGGGCCGACATCGGAGGTGCCGCTGATGGGCGTGTTGGCCACATTGGCCGCGTTCACGTCATCCAGGCTCACCGTGATGTTCGCCGTGGTGTCCACGCTACCATCGTCGCTCGACGTGCCTCTGTTGCCAGCAGGATCAGTCACGCTGGCAGTCACGTCATAGCCCCCATCCGGCAACGGCGTCACGACATCCGCACTGTAACTGCCATCCGGTTGTACCGTGGCGGTCAGGGTCTGCTGATTGCCGTTGGCATCGGTCACCGTCAGGGTCACCGTGCTGCCGGGGGCGGCGTCCGTGGTCCCCGTGATGGTCGGGGTGTTGTCATTGGTATTGTCCGGTGCATTCACCGTCACGATCGGAGCCTTAGTGTCCACGCTGCCATCATCGGTCGCGGTGCCGGTGTTGCCGGCCGGATCGGTCACGGAGGCCGTCACCTGATAGCCCCCTTCAGCCAGCGGTGTGGTGACATCCACGCTGAAGCTGCCATCCGGTTGTACCGTAGCGGTCAGGGTCTGCTGATTGCCATTGGCATCGGTCACCACCAGAGTCACCGTGCTGCCAGCGGGGGCATCCGTGGTACCGGTCAGGGTCGGCGTCCGATCGTTGGTGTTGTCGGGGGCAGAGACGGTGATGACGGGAGCGGTGAGGTCGACCAGCTCATCTTCGCTGCTTTGCGCATCCACCAGCGGCGCCGCGCCAGCCGGGTTCGCGCTGTCAAAGCCTGCGCTGGAGATGGTTGCATCACCGGTACGATCGATGGTGACGAAACCGCCGTTGCCGCTGGCACCAGCCACGCCCCCCGCATTGCCTGCGGCCGGGGCTCCACCCGCCGCCGACGCTTCGAATGCCTTGGTGGGGTCGGTTCCGTCCAGAATCGCTTGCTGCAAGGCGGCGATGTCATCGGGCGTACCCGCGTTCGCCAGCACGGCGTCACCCTGTTCGGGGCGCTCGCCGGAACCCAGGGTGAACGTGGTCTCCCCTCCCTGGAAGCTGGCCCCTTCGGGCGCAAGCAATACCGCATCCTTGGGCAGTACATCGCCTTCTGCAACGAGTCTCTGGCTCCCGTCGGCGGCGACCAGATACATTTTGCCTTGCAAGTGGGTAACGACGACATCCTGATCCAATACGATGCGCTGATTGCTCATGGTTTCTCCTGAAATATCGAAGGGCATATTGCTCCAGCCTCCAATGTGCCCGTTTATCAGGCCATAAACCAGTGAGAAAAATCGAATGAACAGACCGAAATGAAGCCGGGTTTCGGGGTGAAAACGAAGGAACGCCGAAGATGAATAAAATTAATTAAATCAATAGCATCAATTGTGACAAAACGAAGACGGGAGCCTCATCGGCTCCCGTCCGTGAGGTGTCAGACACCGGCCCAGAGCAGGATGGCCAGCAGCTGGGGCGAAATGATCCGCAGGAACATCACTAGGGGGTAGACGGTCGCGTAAGAGAGTGCGCTGGCACCACTGGTGGGGTGCATGCCGTTGGCAAATGCCAGAGCGGGAGGATCCGTCATCGAGCCGGCCAGCAGACCGCACAGCGTGAGGTAGTTGAGCTTGCCATAATGGCGTGCCAGCACACCCACCAGCAGCAGCGGGATGAGGGTGATTGCCACACCGTACATCATCCATGCGGGACCGTCGCCGTTGATCAGGGTGTCGATGAAGCCGGCCCCGGACTTGAACCCCACCACCGCCAGGAAGAGCACTATGCCTATTTCCCGCAGCGCCAGGTTGGCGCTCGGCGGCATGAACCAGTAGAGCTTGCCGATGCTGCCGATACGAGACAGGATGAGCGCCACCACCAGCGGTCCCCCTGCCAGCCCCAGCTTGAGCGCCGCCGGGAATCCCGGCAGGTAGAAGGGAATGGATCCGAGCAATACCCCCAACCCGATGCCGATGAAGACGGGCAGCATCTGCACCTGCTGGAGTTTCTGCTGCACGTTGCCCACCACGCTGGTGACCGCCTCGATGGCATCGAGCCGCCCCACCAGGTTCAGGATGTCACCGAACTGCAGACTGGTCTGACTGGTCGGCACCAGCTCGATGCCGGCCCGATTCAGGCGCGAGATGACCACATCGTATTTCTGCTTGATGTCGAGATCGCGGATCCGTTTGCCGAGCACCTGCTCATTGGTGACCACCACCCGCTCAACCCGCAGATCGGTCCCGCGGGTGGAGAGGGAGGTGTCTACCTCCTCTCCAAGCACCAGCAGCACCTTGTGCAGGGCATGGCGCTCCCCCACCAGGTGCAGCAGGTCGCCAAGTTCGATGCGCGAGTCGGGCTTTGGCACCATCAGTTCGTCGCCACGCTTGAGTCGGGAGCAGATGACGTCCGCCTCGTCCAGACTCGGGATCTCGCGGAGCATCAGGCCATGCATATTGGGATTGCGCACGGCAATGTTGATGGTTTGCAGACTCTCCTTGGTTTTGCCAGCCTGCTGCTCGAAAGCAACCGCCTCCTCCTCGATCTTGATGTGGAAGAACATCCTGATGAGCCACATGGTGAGCAGGATGCCGCAGATCCCGAACGGGTAGGCCACCGCATAGCCCATCCCCATCAGGCCGGTGGATCCAGGATCCGCCCCGAGCTCCGCCAGGATCTGCTGGCCAGCCCCCAGGGACGGGGTATTGGTCACGGCCCCGGAAAAGACCCCGAGGATCACCGGCAGCGGTACATCGAACAGCTGGTGCAACGCCGCCGCCACCAGGCAGCCGAGCAGAACCAGCAGGGCCGCGAAGCCATTGAGCTTGAGGCCCGAACTGCGCAAGGAGGAGAAAAAGCCGGGACCAACCTGGATGCCTATGGTGTAGACGAACAGGATCAGGCCGAATTCCTGAATAAAATGAAGTGTTTGCTCATCCAGCTTCAACCCGGACAAGCCGGCGAAGTGGCCCACTATGATGCCGCCGAACAGCACCCCGCCGATACCCAAACCCACGCCATAGACCCGCCAGTTTCCCAGCCAGAGCCCCAGCACTGCCACCAGCGACAGCATGCTGATGGAAAGCGCGATCTCACTCATCGTTTGTATCCTTTCCAAACTGAACTGGCACTAGCTTGTCAGCAAACGAAGGGGGCAACTGTGGGGTGCCGCACGAATTCAGGCTTTCATGAGTACAAAAATACCAATTAAGGGTTAGCCATCAGATGTAGCCATAAATGGCCATGAAGTGGCACAGACTGCCACCCAGCACAAACAGGTGCCAGATGGCGTGGTTGTAGGGAATGCGCTTAGCCACATAGAAGATCACTCCCAGGCTGTAGATGAGACCACCCAGCCCCAGCAGCAGGAGCCCGGTACCATCCAGATGCAGATAGAGCTGGTAGATGACCACCAGCGACAGCCAGCCCAGCATCAGATAGGTAAATAGCGACACCTTCTTGAAGCGATTGATGAAGATCAGCTTGAACACGACCCCCGCCAGGGCCAGCCCCCAGATCACCACCATCAGTCCTTGCGCCAGCGGCGTATCGAGCGCCACCAGCAGGAAGGGGGTATAAGTGCCGGCGATCAGCAGGTAGATGGCGCAGTGATCGAACAGCTTGCTCCAGCGTCTGGCCGTCACCGAGCTCACGCTGTGGTAGAGCGTCGAGGCGAGATAGAGCAATACCAGGCTGGCACCGTAAACGCCGTAGCTCAGCAGTACCCTGGGCCCCTGATCCCACCCCTTGTGCAGCAGCAAGACCAGTCCCAGTCCGCCCAGCAGCAGCCCCAGCCCATGGCTGAGGCGATTCGCCCACTCTTCCCGTGGGGAGTACCCCGTCACATCCATCATTACCTCCAACCCATTACCGGCCCACTCTAGCGGCCGACGTTTCAGGCTACAAGTGTTAGCTGAAAATAAAGGGCGAGGAGAGGGAGGGCCAGAGATGGCTGTGCCCCCCGCCCCTTTGGTGTATGCTCTGCCGCCGACGCCGCCCATGCGGATGGCCGCGTCTGCCCGACAATCTGGTCTGGAGAACCCGATGAAGCTCACTGAACTGTTTACACAACCGGATCCTGATTTCGGCAAGGCCATGACGGCCCTGCTGGAGCATTTCCATCATTCCGACGACAGTCAGGCCCCCTATCAGCGGGGCAGCTTCACCCACCAGCTCGATCAGTCGTGCATGCCCACCATCGGCATCTCTCCCCGGGACTATCTGGCACGGCTCGCCACCCTGGTACCCGGGGCATCGCACCTCACCTCTCCCCGCTACATGGGACACATGACGGCGCCGCTGCCAGCCTTCACCGCCGAGCTCTCCCGGCTCTTGGTGATGCTCAACCAGAACCCGATGAAGATGGAGTCCTCCCGTTTGCTGAGCTTTCTGGAGCGGGAAGTGCTGGCCAAGCTGCACCGTCTGGTCTACCGCCAGGACGACGCCTTCTATGCAGCCCAGATGCATGCCAAGGATGCAGCCCTCGGCGTCATGACCAGTGGCGGTACCATCGCCAACGTCACCGCCCTCTGGCTGGCCCGCAACCGGGCCTGTGGCGACAACCTGTTCGCCCTCGCCGAGCAGGGCTATCGCGGCGCCGTCATTCTGGGCTCGCGGCTGATGCACTACTCCTTCGACAAGGGGATGGATCTGCTGGGACTCGGGGCTCGCAGCGTCTGGCGTCTCGACACAGACGAGCACAATCGGCTCAGTCTGGCGGCACTGGAACAGGCCCTTCAACAATGCAGGGAGCAGAAGCTCAAGGTGCTGGCGCTGGTCGGCGTGGCTGGCAGCACGGATTTTGGCTCCGTCGACCCGCTGCCGGAACTGGCCGCCATCGCCCGGCGCGAACAAATCCACTTCCACGTGGACGCGGCCTGGGGTGGCCCGACCCTCTTCTCGCCCCGCTATCAGGGATTGCTTACGGGGATAGAGCACGCCGATACCGTCACCCTTGACGGTCACAAGCAGTTGCTGGTCCCGCTCGGTACCGGCATGCTGCTCTGCCACCAACCGGACCTGATGATGACGGTGAAGCGCGAGGCTCCCTACGCCATCCGCGCCACCTCCTTCGATCAGGGGCGTTTCACTCTGGAGGGGACCCGTCCCGCCAACGCGCTCTATCTGGATGCCGCCTTCCAGATGCTGGGACAGCAGGGTTATGCCCAACTCATCGACGCCAACTACGACAGGGCGCGGCGAATGGCCGCGCTCATCGACGCCAGTCCCGCCTTCGAGCTGATGTCGGCACCTGTCATGAACCTGCTCTCCTACCGGTGCATTCCGCCCCACCTGCAAGGTCAGGTGCCCGATGTGGCGGCCAACGAACAGATCAATCTCTTCAACGTCGCCCTGCAAAAAGCCCAGCGCGCCGAAGGGCACAGCTTCGTCTCACGCACCCAGCGTGCAGTCTCCCGCTATGGCGAGCAACCACTCACGCTGCTGCGCGCCGTCCTGCTCAACCCCCTCATCGAGGAAGCAGACATACGCGCATTGCTGGACGATCAGGTGCGCCTTGGCAACCAGATTGCCAGCCAGCTGTTCGAGTAACCCGCCGCCCCGGGAAGGAACTGCCTGCAGAATGGACGGTCTTATTCATTTGCCGTTGTCTGACGGGCAGGTACACTGAGTGAAATTTTGAGGTTAGAGCCCAGCATGAAGCAGTTTATCGAGTTCATCCCCCTGATCGTCTTCTTCGCGGTCTACAAGTTTTACGACATCTACACCGCCACTGGCGCCCTGGTGGTCGTCACCGGCCTGCAACTCCTGTACAGCTGGCTTCGCTATCGCCGGGTCGAGAAGATGCAGTTGTTCACCTTCGTGCTGGTCGGTTTCTTCGGCGGCCTCACCGTCTTCTTCCACGACGATGCCTTTATCAAGTGGAAGGTGACCGTCATCAATGTGCTCTTTGCCCTCGCCCTGCTCATCGGCCGCTATGGCTTTGGCAAGAACCTCATCAAGCAGATGCTGGGCAAGGAGCTCCAAGCCCCCGACCGGGTCTGGGACAACGTCAATCTCGGCTGGGTCGGCTTCTTCACCCTGTGCGGCCTGCTCAACCTCTACGTGGCCTTCAACCTCTCTCAGGAGATGTGGGTCAACTTCAAGGTGTTCGGCCTGCTGGGCATGACCCTGGTCTTCACCCTGCTCAGCGGCGTCTATCTCTATCGCCACATGCCGGCCGAGCAGAACGCAGAACAGAAAAAATAACCGCAACCAGAAAGGGATTATTCCATGTGGTATCTGATCTACTCCGAAGATGTCGCGGGCAGCCTGCCCCAGCGCAAGCTGGCACGCCCTGCCCACCTGGCCCGCCTGCAAGCCTTGCAGGATGAGGGCCGACTGCTGACGGCCGGCCCGAACCCGGCCATCGATGCCGAGGATCCGGCCGATGCGGGCTTCACCGGCAGCACCGTCATCGCCGACTTTGCCAGCCAGGCCGACGCCCAGGCCTGGGCCGATGCGGACCCCTATGTTGCGGCAGGGGTCTACGCCAAGGTGACCATCAAACCGTTCAAGAAAGTCTTCTGAGCCCATCGAGGCTGACAAGAAAAAGGCCGGACACTGTCCGGCCTTTTCGCATCCGATGGTGACTCATGCCCTGGCCACAAACCAGGGATTGAGGATATCAGGCTTGTTGTAGCAAAGCGGCGAACCATCGAGCCGGGTGACGCTGCCCCCCGCCCCTTCCAGTACCGCCTGAGCAGCCCCCGTATCCCACTCGCAGGTCGGTGCGAGCCGCGGGTAAAGCTCGGCCTCCCCCTCGGCAATGATGCAAAACTTGAGAGAGCTGCCCATGGAAACCAGCTCGATCTCGCCCCGCTCCAGTTCGCCAAAACGGGCCAGATACTCGAGGGTCTCCTGCGACAGGTGATTGCGACTGCCCACCACGCGCCACACTTGCCCAGCGTCATGAGGACGGGTCTGGATGGTCTCGTGCCTGCCATCGGCCACACGCCAGGCGCCAATCCCCTTGCCCCCATACCAGAGCTTGTCCAGTACCGGGGCATAGACCAGCCCCCAGCGCGGGGTCCCCTGTTCAATCAGGGCAATATTCACCGTGAACTCGCCGTTGCGGGAGACAAACTCCTTGGTGCCATCCAAAGGATCCACCAGCCAGTAGCGGGACCAGCCGAGTCGCGCAGCCATCACCTCGGGGGAGGATTCTTCCGACAACACCGGGATATCGGGAGTGAGACGCGCCAGCGCCTGAACGATCACCTCGTGGGCCCCCTTGTCCGCCGCCGTCAGCGGGCTCTCGTCCTGCTTGTACTCCACCGCAAAGGGCTGGCTGTAGATTGACATGATGGCCTCACCGGCGGCGCGGGCGATGGGCTCCAGTTCGGAAATGGCGGGTAGATACATGGAAAAGAGTTCTCGCTCAAAGGGTTGGTCAGTGTAACCGAGTGAGTATCTTCGGCTTATAGCCGTTTGTACTGACTTATACAGTGTCAAAACTGACAGACAAAAAGTGGCGCAACACAGCTAATGATAAATATGCCACTAAGGCAGATTCATAAGGATGTGAAACATGAACAAGAAGACCCTGATCGCCGCACTGCTGTTGGGCTGCCTCCCCCTGTTGAGCCAACCTCTGCTGGCCGCCGACAAGGCGGCGACCAAGCCTGTGGCCACCACCCAAGTCAAGGAGAGCGGCAAGATCAATCTCAATACCGCCAGTGCCGGCGAGCTCACCGCCCTGAAGGGCATTGGCGAGAAGAAGGCACAGGCCATCATCGACCACAGGGAGAAGCAGGGCAAGTTCACCTCCGTCGATCAACTGGCGGACGTCAGTGGCATCGGACCTGCCACGCTGGAAGCAAACCGGGACATGATTATCGTCAAGTAACCGGTTTGAATCCCTGTCATCCCAAGGGCAGCCTGTGGCTGCCCTATTTTTCTTCGGGTATCATGAGCCCACTTTGTATCTTCGGACTCACTCCATGAAAAAGACACCGCTCGTTGTTCGCAAGGCCGTTCTCCCCGTTGCCGGTCTGGGTACCCGCATGCTGCCCGCCACCAAGGCCATCCCCAAGGAGATGCTGCCCGTGGTCGACAAGCCGCTGATCCAGTATGTGGTGCGCGAAGCCATCGCCGCCGGCATCAAGGAGATCATCCTGGTGACCCATTCAAGCAAGAACTCCATCGAGAACCACTTCGACAAAAGCTTCGAGCTGGAGGCGACCCTGGAGAAGCGGGTCAAGCGCCAACTGCTGGAAGAGGTTCAGCACATCTGTCCCAAAGACGTCACCATCATGCACGTGCGTCAAGGGGAAGCAAAAGGCCTGGGCCATGCAGTACTGTGTGCCCGCCCCCTCATCGGGGATCAACCCTTCGCCGTGCTGCTGCCGGATGTGCTCATCGACGAGGTGGCCAGCGATCTGAAGCAGGACAACCTGGCGGAGATGGTGCATCTGTTCGAAGAGGAGCAGATCAGCCAGATCATGGTGGAAGCCGTCCCCGAGAGCGAAGTGGACAAATACGGCATCGCCGACATCAAGGGGGAGGCCCTGAGCGAAGGCATGTCCCTGCCGATGCAGGCCATCGTCGAGAAGCCGCCCCGGGATGAAGCCCCGTCCAACCTGGCCGTGGTCGGTCGCTATGTGCTCTCGGCCAATATCTGGCCCTTGCTGGAAAAAACCCCGGCCGGCGCCGGCGACGAGATCCAGCTGACCGATGCCATCGCCATGCTGATGGAAAAGGAGCAGGTCAATGCCTACTTCATGAAGGGACGCAGCCACGATTGCGGCAGCAAGCTCGGTTACATGAAGGCCAATGTGGAATACGCCGTGCGCCATCGGGAACTCAGCAAAGAATTCACCAGCTGGCTGAAGCAGTTTGCCAAAGAGCTGTAATCTCTGAATATTTACAAGATAAGCAGAATAAAAAACTGGGCATCATTCGATGCCCTTTTTCATTTTATAAACAAATATTCAACCATTGATAGATAAAATATCGCTAAATCATAATATTGTAATTTAAAGTCGCTTGTTCTATAAGGATTAAGGCTTGTTCCTAGCCCTTGCATAAAATTTCTAAAAAAATATAAGACACAGGTGGAAGTTCCAATGAATAACCCGTCCAAAGGGACCTTTTTAGGTCACCCTAAAGGGCTTTTTTTGCTCTTTAGTACCGAACTGTGGGAGAGATTCTCCTATTACGGCATGCGTGCCGTGCTCGTCCTCTATCTGACCGACCTGACCGCCAACGGTGGCATGGGCTGGACCCAGGCCGACGCCCTCAAGCTGTACGGCATCTATACCGGTCTGGTCTACATCACCCCCATCATCGGCGGCTGGCTCGCTGATACCTTCCTGGGCCAGCGCCGTGCCATCCTGTTCGGTGCCGTGCTGATGGCCGCCGGCCAGTTTACCCTGGCACTGCCTCACGCCATGTTCCCTGACATGGTCAACACCGTCTTCTATGCCGGCCTTGGCTTGCTGATCGTGGGCAACGGCCTGTTCAAACCGAACATCTCCACCATGGTGGGTGACCTGTATAAAGAAGGGGATCACCGTCGTGACGGCGCCTTCACCATCTTCTACATGGGCATCAACCTGGGCTCCCTCCTGGCCGGCGTGATCTGCGGCGCCGCCGCCACCGCCTATGGCTGGCAAGCCGCCTTCGTCAGCGCCGGTATCGGCATGCTGCTCTCCCTGGTCGTGCAGGCCACCATGGCCCAGCGTTTCCTTGGCGACATCGGCCGTGTGCCCGCCGCCCAGCGTGCCGCCCTGCAGCGCTCTAAGGAGCAAAAAGCGCCCCTGACCAAACAGGAAGTGGATCGCATCAAGGTGATCCTGGTACTGGGCCTGTTCACCATCATCTTCTGGGCCGGCTTCGAGCAGGCCGGTGGTCTGATGAACCTGTATGCCCAGGAGTATACCGACCGCATGATCGGCAGCTTCGAAGTGCCGACCGCCTGGTTCCAGTCCCTGAACCCCTTCTTCATCATCACCCTGGCCCCTGTCGTGGCCGCCATCTGGATCAAGCTCGGCAAGAAAGAGCCGAACTCCCCGGTGAAATTCGCCATGGGCCTGCTGTTCCTGGCCATCGGCTTCCTGTTCATGATCGGTGCCGTGCTGGAGCAAGGTGGTGATCAGGCTGTCAAGACCTCCATGTTCTGGTTGGTCGGTGCCTACCTGTTCCATACCCTGGGTGAGCTCTGCCTCTCCCCCATCGGTCTCTCCATGGTGACCAAGCTGGCTCCGCTGCGCCTGGCCTCCCTGATGATGGGTGCCTGGTTCGGTTTCGTGGCCCTGGCCAACTATGCCGCCGGCTTCATCGGATCCTTCGTCGGCGAATCCGGTGCCATGGCCATCTTCGGTGGCATCGCACTGGCCGCCGTGATCAGCGCCCTCATCCTGCTGACCATGGCCAACCGCCTGGTCTACTGGATGCACGGTGCCGAAGGCCCGGCCAAAGAGCCCGAAGAACAAGAGCAGAAACTGCAGTCTGCGACCGTTTGACCGGTCAGGACAGCAGAGACCAAACAGGGCGCCCATGGGCGCCCTGTTTGCATGTGTTCACTTCACGGCGTCAGTGGTGACGAACCTGCATCGTCAGGGCGCTGCCGCTGTCACTGCGAAACTGCAGATCAAAGGGCTCGTGCCAGCTTCGCCTGTGCAACGTGTAGCGACTGCTGCGCATCAAGCCGAGCGGCAACCCCCCTGCACGCATCAACCAGTGAGGTGAGGTGAGCCCGGCATTTGCAAAAAGCAACCCATCCTCCTGATCGAACAGCAGGGCCGCCATGGCAAAGGAGTGACGCAGGCCCGACTCCAGCAGTTGCAGATTGAGGTAATCCAGCAATCGGTGTGGCTGGGTCAACAGCAGGCTCTCCTGTTGCTGGTATTGGCGATAGGGGCCGTTCATCAGGGATCGCACCAAGGCACCACAGAAGGCCGCATCCACACCGAGGATGGGCAATTCCATCACCAGTACCAGCAGCTTGTCGTCCAGTTTGAAGGTATCCGGGATGAAGAGATTGCCCATGCCGGCAAAGGTGACCTGCCAGGGCCCCCACTCCTGCATGCCAGGGGGCGCCAACCAGGCGAGCAGCCGGCTGCTCGCCAGATCGTGGCCACGGAAGAAGTCGATGTGCTCCATCAGTTCCAGCTGCTGGCTCTGATGCCCGAGGTTTGTCAGGCATTGCTCGATGCTGCGGCGGATCTGCTCATAGTCATTCACCGGTTTGATGAAGAAGTCCCTGGCCCCCGCCCGCAGCGCACGCTCGATCGCAGCCATCTGATCCTGACCGGAGATGACGATGACGGGCACCTGTGGATAGCGGGCGGTGAGGCAGGCAATCACCTCATGGCCATCCATGTTCGGCATGTTCAGATCACACAACACCACATCGGGGTGATAGAGCGCTGCGGCAGAGAGCCCCTCAATCCCGTCTTCTGCCTGAAAGACGCAGGCCCCGTCGTGCTCGAGATAAGATACCAGTGAGTGGCGAAAAACCGCTTCGTCTTCTACCACCAAGATCCGTAGTCCGGCTTTTGACATCTTGACAAAGCTCTTATTAGTCAAATGGTTATTTGAGCATTAAGACTAGATCATGGGCGCTGGATACCGCCACACAATATTGTCGAGCAGCGAGCCGGGCTGGCCTTGGTATCTGCCAAGCGTTTGAAATGGTCCGACTATTTTGATCGCCCCCTTGCGCAGAGATGGTCGGCAACCGTCGCCCGGCAGCCGTTATCTCGCAGGTCGGCACCATGAATTGTATGAGGCACCGCCATGAGGGATAATGCCCTCCACTCCAGATCGTGAAGCAGACCATGACGCCAGCCGAATACAGCGCCCTCGCCCATCCCAGACTCTCCCATCCGGCCCGCAGCCTCTATACCCTGCAACTGCGCCGCTTGGTGCTGGAAAATCGGCTGGCCCGACTCAACTATCCCGAGCTTGGCCGGGCACTTGCTGTCGTCGATCCGGGCAATCCCGGTGGTTTCAGCTATCAGGTCAACGCTCGCCAGCTGACCGAACTGCTCGACGAGCTGATGGAGGCCGAACTGCTTCAGGTCGAGGCCCAGGCTGACAGTGAGCACTACCACCAGTGCCCTTTCCAGTTGCCGTTGCTGAGCCAGCGGGTGCGCAGCCCTCTGCCGGCACGCCCGTTCCAGATGCACCTGCAGTGGCGTCCGGACGAAGAACTGCCTGCTCTCGCACGCCTGTGCGGGGTGATCGATGCCAGCTACAGCGAAGAGGATCTCGGGGAGTTCATCGCCTATTGGCTCGGCCGCCCCGAGGTGTTCGACTCCCAGCACCAGTGGATGTTGAAATTTATTCGGGCCCTCAAGAGTCGGCGCTACGCCCGCCGTCCGGCGACCGTGGTCACCGGGTACCAGCAGGTCGCGCCAGCCCCGGTAGAGGCTGGCCCGAGCCGCCGGGCGCAAGAGATGATCGATGAGGCCAAACGGCTGGCACAAGCTCAGGAGCCGGAGAATGATTGATACCAGGCGGCCACGAAGTGCACGCCCATCCAGCCACAGCCCTAGCAGAAGGAGAATTCCATGACAGATCCGCACGACCCGATGCGCCAGGCACTGGAAGAGATCGAGGCCAAACGCCAGAAAATCGCCAAGGCCAGACAGGAGCAACGGGCTCATGATCCCGAGCTCAAGCGTCACGTCAGCAGCCTGCAGGAACGTATTCTCCGACTGCGGGCCGCAACCGGCGGCAGCCAGTACGACTACGAGACCCTGCGCAAGGAGTACGACGCCAAGGCCAATGCCGAAGTGCGCGAGTTGCAGAAGGCGGCCCGCCAGGAGCGGATCCAGAAGCTGATCGCCCAGGCCGACCTCAATCCGGACTGGATCTTCGACAAGATGGATTCCGGTGACCCGGCCCTGCAATACCCCATCGAGACAGCCCGCTACTTCATCAGCGGTTTCGAGCACTGGGAGAAGAGCGGCGGGGGCTGCATGCTGATCTACGGCGATTACGGCACCGGCAAATCCACCCTGGCGGGCGCCGTGGCCCACGAGTTGATCGCGCGCCACCAGAAGTCGGTGATCTTCCAGCAGTGGGCCTCCATCGTGGACAGGCTCTTCTTCAACGTCATCCAGGATCAGGAGGAGCGCAACCAGTACCGCCGCGCCCTGGAAGAGGTGGACCTGCTGATCATCGACGAGGTGGCAGCCAACCGCGCCAAGATGGCGGAGAGTCAGTCCAGCTTCCTCGGTCACCTGCTGCGCCGTCGTCGCAACCTGTCCAAAAGCGTCATCATCATCACCAACCACAGCCCCCAGAGCCTGCATCAGGCCATCGGTGATTTCAGCTATGAGGCGATCAAGGCGTTCAATCCGGTGGACATCCACCTGAGCGGACCCAGCCGCCGTCCCAGCATCGGCCATTACAACGGTTGATCCCGTCGGGCCGGCGTCCCTGATGTCCGGCCCTTCATATCCCCTGCACCTCACAAATAAAAACCACTCTCATTTACAGAGAGCCATCCAGGCTCTAGGCTTGCTCTTTTGTTCGAGAGGGCCTGTCATGCCAACCACACTCATCTTCGGTGCCAGTCGCGGACTGGGCCGCGCCTTCACCGACCACGCACTGCAACTGGGCCACAGGGTCGTTGCCCTGGTGCGCCATGCCGACATGGCCAGCGAGCTGCATACCCTGGGAGTCGAGGTCGTCATCGGAGATGCCCTGGACCCCCTGGCCGTGGCCCAGGCTTGCCGCTTGGCGGGCAGGGATGCCCGGGTAGTCTCCACCCTCGGCAGCTTTCGCCAGAGTGCACCGGTGGATTATCAGGGCAACCGTCATGTGATCGACGAGATGGAGCGCGCCGGGCTCAGCCGCCTGCTGCTGGTCACCTCCCTCGGTTGTGGCGACAGCTGGCAATACCTGCCCGAGCGGGCTCGCGCCGCCTTCGGACACGAGGTACGCCTCAAGAGCCTGGCGGAAAGCTGGCTGCAGACCAGCACCCTTGAGTGGACCATTTTACGCCCCGCAGGGTTGCAGGATGGGGAGCCCACGGGTCAGGCCATCCTGAGCCAGGGGCAAGAGAGGCATGGCCTGGTCAGGCGCCAGGATGTGGCGATACGGGGTTTGCAACTGCTCACCGACCAGGAGGCGTGCGGCCAGATCTATGCCATCGGCGATCCGGGTCTGAGTCAGCCATGATCCCTGTGAATGGCAACACGGTCAGCCCAGTGGCTGACCGTGTTGTTGCAAGGGGCCTAGTCGGTGGAAGACGCTGTCGCCCCATCATCCGGCCGCGTTGCAGGGCACGGTTGACGCCAGCGGAGCAACCAGCACGCCAGAGCGCCATACAGCAGCGCCAGTCCCCACAACTGCCACCAGTAGCGGGAGACCTGGGCAAAGTCGGCCCCCATCTGATTGAGGCGCAGGAATCCCTCGATGGCCGGCGTGCTCGGGGCCCACTGGGCCAGCCAGTTGAGGGGAGCCGGAATGAGCTCAATGGGCCAGATAAAGCCAGCCAGGAAGACCAGCGGCAAAGAGGAGACAAGCACTACCTGGGTCGGCAGATCACGGCGGGTGAACAGGGCGCCGAGCACGATCCCGAGCCAGGTGGTGGCCAGCAGGAACGGCAGAGTAAAGAGCCAGAGTTCGCCGGGTACAGCGGTGCGGGCAATACCGTAGTGATCGAAGCAGAAGCCGAAGAAGTAGGCCACCGGAAGGACGAAAAGAGCCCCCACCACCAGGGTGCGGGCCAGCAACAAGGCCGGCACGGGGGCATGTTGCCAGTAGCCTGACTCGCCACGGCGGCTGCGCTGGTTCTGGGTCGCCCCCAGGATGCCGGTCCCCATCAGCAACACCTGATGTAGGATCAGCACGAATACCGCAGGCACCACGTAGTTCACATAGCCCATGGTGGGGTTGAATACCGGCAGCACATTGAGGGCCACCGCGTTCCAGCCCATGGCGGCCTGGGGCAGCGCCTCGCCCTGGCTCAACAGCCTGGCCACCTTCACCTGGGCGGCGAGCGTGCCCCCCGCCTGGGCCAGCCCTTCGGCAATGGTGCCATAGACCAGGAAGTAGGAGGCATCTCCGGCATAACCCAGGGTCACGCTCCTGCCCAGCATCAGATCCCGATAGAAGTGGCGGGGAATGTGCAAAATGCCGCTCGCCTTGCCGGTCAGCATCATCTGGCGAGCCTCGTCGAGCGAACCGACACGGGCCACCAGTTTCACCTGCGCCGTGGCATCGGCCATGAACTCCAGCTGGCGGGAAAGCTGGCTGCCATCCTCGTTGACCACCACCACGGGCTCTTCCCTGGGCAATTGGTGCAGGTAGGGCTGGGGGTAGAGGAAGGAGTAGAAGAAGACGCCGCCAAACAGGGTCAGCATGATGGCGCGATCCGCCAAGAGGGTGCGCAGCTCAAGGCGCACCAGATCCCAGAATCCCATCATGGCCTGGACTCCTCATGGGGCAGAGCCGTGCCCGACGGCGTCCGGTAGCGGTGTACCACCAGCAACAGGGGCAGCAGAAACAGCAGCAGAGCCCCGAGCTGGGGCAGGGCCGCCGTCAACGGTTGACCATAATTGGTTTGCCCGATCTGCAGCTCCACATAGTGGGAGATGGGCAGCAGGCTGCGCCAGAACTGGGCCACATCCCCCATGGCGGTGACCGGAAAGGTGACCCCCATGAAGGCGAATCCCGGCGCCGTGTAGGCGCCGGCCAGAGAGAGCGCCCGCGCCGGATCCCGGATGATGGCGTAAAAGAAGGCACCCATGGTGACGCAAGCGGCCGACGCCAGTCCCAGCCCCGCCGTCAGCACCAGCCAACTGCCTTGCATGGGGTACCCAAGCCCCTTGAACAGCAGCAGACTCCACGCCAGACCCCCCCCCCAGCCGATGAGCACGTGGGGCAGCAGGGTACGCCAGAGGCCGAACCAGACCCCTCTGGTGGTCCAGTCCAACCCGAGGCGATCGGTGCGGGCCAGGGCGTTCAGCCCATAGAGCACCACCAGGATCTGCCACACCGCAGGCAGCAGGGCGCTCAGCAGAAACTGGGCGTAGCTGGAATTGATGTTGTAGAGCGCGGTAACCTGGCTCGCAATGGGTACGGATTGTCCCAGGGCACCGGGCAGCGTCTTGCCGTCGGCCATGGCCGAGAGCACGCCCACCTGGCCATTGAGCGTCCCGACCACCTGGGCCAGTGCGGAGTTGACCAGCTTGGCAATCAGGATGAACTGGCCATTGTTGAACACGGTCACCCTGGGTTGGGTCCCCTCGCGGGCATCCCGCTCCAGGTGATGGGGGATCACCACCAGGGCATAGATCTCCCCCCCTCGCAGTGCCCTGGCCCCTGCGTCGATGGCGTCAAACTGCTGCGCTATCTTGAGCCCGGCGGAGCCATCGAGAGAGAACGCCAGTTGTCGGGAGAGGGTGCTGCGATCCAGATCCACCAGACCGACCTTGAGATCCCGCGCCAGGCCGGCTGAAAAGATCCAGCACAGGATCCCTATCAGCACCAAAGGGACCCAGCTCGCCAGCGCCCGGCCGAACGGGTCCTGCCAGAGCAACCGCCATTCGCGTCCCATCAGAGCTCGACCAGCACGCTCATGCCGACCCGCAGCCCGTCAACCGGCTGCAAGGGGCGCGCTTCCACCTGGAAGCTTTTCATGTCGAACCCCTGGCGGGTGTCGGTAGCACGCCAGGTGGCGAAATCCCCCATCACGGCCACATGAGTCACCTTGAAGCGCACCAGCTGATCCCCCAGGCCGGGAATACGGGCATCAAACTCGGTACCGACCGGGAACCTTGGCAAGAGGTCCTCACGGACATGGAACTGGGCCCAGGCATCCTTCATGTCGAGCAGGGTCACCACGGGGAAGCCCTGGGGAGCCAGCTCGCCGCTACGCAGCAGCACCTGGGCAACTTCCCCCTCGTGGGGGCTGGCGATGCGGGTATCGGCCAGATAGGCTTCCACTTCCGCCACTCCGCCAGCCGCCATCTTGGCCTGCTCGCGGGCCGCGATCTTGGTCTCTTCCCGCGCTCCTTCCAGTGCCATCTGGTATTGCTGCCAGGCCATGCCCTCGCTGTACTTCGCCGCCTGCCAGGCCGTCCAGGCCTCGTCACGCTTTTGCAGCGACATCACGCCATCCCGATGCAGGCTGGCAATGCGCTCGTAGGTTTTGCCATGAAGCAGGGCAGCCGCCTTGGCCTGTTGCCACTGATCCTTGGCGGCCGCGATCTGCTGCACTCGCGCCCCCTTCTCGGCCTCTTCGGCCATGGCACCCGCCGCGGCCTGCCCGGCCTTGGCCTGACTCAGCTTGGCTTCGATCTCCGGGCTCGCCAGAGTGAACGCCAGTTGGCCCCTGGCCAGTTGATCCCCCTTCTTCACCAGCACCTCGTCGATGCGGCCCGCCACCTTGGAAGAGACCGAATACTGCTGCGCATCTATCTGCCCCTGCAGACGCACCGGCTCCGGCTGATAGGCCAGCCAGAAGCGCCAGCCCAGCCAGAGCACAGGCAATACCAGCGCCAGTGGCAGCAGCCAGGGCTTGCCCTGGCTCATCTTCTTCTTGATGGGGGGATGACTCATGAATTCACCTCGGCAAACGGGCGACCCTTGACGGTCGAAACGGACATGAATAACGGAATGGAAGAGAGCGCGATCATGAGTTCACCTCGATCGCCTGACCATGCTGATACTGGTTGAAACTGTTCATCTGACCGGAGAGTGCCAACAAGCGGGCCAGGGAGATCACGTATTGATAGGCGGCGGCGGCGCGCTGGGTCTTGACCCCGGCAAGCTGGGTCTGGGCATCGACCACATCAAGGGAAGTGGAGAGCCCCTGACCGAATGCCTTGTCACGCAACCGCACGTTCTCCTCGGCCAGCGCCTGGGTCGAGGAGAGAGAGTGATACTCCTCCAGTCCCTGGGCAGCCTCGCGCCAGGTCTTCTCGACCAGCAGCTCCAGATCCTGGCGGGTCTTGGCTTGCAGCAGGTTGACCTGGAGTTCGGCGCTCTTGGCTGCCTGGACTGTCTCGGAGCGGCCATCACGACTCACCAGCGGCATGCTGACCCCGACACCAACCAGCCAGTCCGGTGTGGTCTTGGAGACGATGGAATCATCTTCATAGAGGTTGTAGTTGCCAAACAGGAAGAGCTCGGGGGCGTACTTGCCCTTCTCCAGCTTGATCATCCCCTGGGCCTGCTCCTTCTTGGCCGTCAACAGCTTGAGACCGGGATGCACCGACAGGGTCTCCTCCACGAAGGGAGACAAGGCTGGCATCCCTTCGTTGATGAAGAGGGCGGTATTGGGCTCAGCCTGCTTGAGCTTGAGCATGTGGCCGAGCGCCAGCTGGGCGATCTCCAGGCTGCGCCTGGCCTTCTGGGTATCGATGCGTGCCCTGTCATAGGCAGACTGGGCCGACAGGCGCTCCACCTTGGCGATCTGCCCCTGGGCTTCGAGCTTCTTGGCATGATCCAGATGGTGTGCCAGTCCCTGCTCGATCTCCTGCTTGGTCTGCACCACCTGCGCCGCCAGCACCACCCCGAAGTAGGTCTGGGAGAGGCTCTCGAAGGTGGACTGCTGTTTGAGCACCAGCAACTGCTCAGCCTCGCTCACCTGGGCCTGACGAATATCCTGGGCCGCATCGATGCGCCCGCCGGTAAAGAGCGGCCATAGCATCTTGACCGAACTGGTCACCACGTTCTGCTTGGTGAGGGGGGTGACGAAATCGCTCGGGCTGAGGTTGAGTGCCTGCATCACAGGCCCCAGCACCTTGCCGAATTCCGGATGATTGGCAATGGGGTTGAGATCCAGCATGTCCAGCTCCATCGGCTGATCGAGATGGGTATAGCTGGCCCCCACATCCACCTTGGGCAGGTACATGGCCTTGGCCGCCTCCCGCAGTTGCTGG
The DNA here is from genome assembly GCF_040908015.1 of Aeromonas sp. R7-5. Lineage (NCBI taxonomy): Bacteria > Pseudomonadati > Pseudomonadota > Gammaproteobacteria > Aeromonadales > Aeromonadaceae > Aeromonas > Aeromonas sp. R7-5. Next base: position 19,599 of record NZ_JBFOCZ010000014.1, read on the forward strand.
GCCCGCTCCACCCCGGCCTGCTCTGCCGCCAAGCCGTCATCCTGCTGGATGACCCGGCTCCAGGCCTCGGTAAAGCTGACCGTCTGCGCCTGAGCCGACCCCAGCACGATACCCAGCAGGCATGGGCAGAGCGATTTGATGAACTTTGCCGTCATACATCCCCGATCCGTTTGTAATGAAATTGTGTAGAGTCTTTGCTCAATTCAGGCCCGCTATCATAGCCTAAACCGGCTTGAGAGGGAGACTCACAAATCACCATCCCCCTCACTCGCGCCCTCCTGACCATGGTCACAGACAATATGTCCGATTTTCAAGCACTCCTGAATTTGCAAGCCTTGGCGCGACGTTTTTTTCAGAAAAAAATGGCTGACGCTCAAATACTAACCTTTTCTCCTGACTAAAAAATGCGTAATATACGCCGCCCTAAGCCGATGGTAACCGTGGAATGCAGATAGGTCCCCACACGCTTGAAACTCCCCTGATCGTGGCCCCCATGGCCGGTGTAACAGACCGACCATTTCGTGAACTTTGTTTACGTTTGGGAGCCGGTATGGCCGTTTCCGAGATGCTGCTGGCCAACCCGGATGTCTGGGATACCCAGAAAACCCGGATGAGAATGGATCACTCTGCTGAAGGCGGCTTGCGATCGGTCCAGATTGCCGGTGCCGACCCCGAGATGATGGCGTTTGCTGCCCGCTACAACGTGGAGCAGGGCGCTCAGATCGTCGACATCAACATGGGATGTCCGGCAAAAAAAGTGAATAAGAAGCTGGCAGGTTCCGCCCTGCTGCGTCAGCCAGACCTGGTCAGATCCATCTGCCGGGCCGTGGTGGATGCGGTGGAAGTACCTGTCACCTTGAAGATCCGCACAGGATGGGATCCGGATAACCGCAATGGCGAGGAGATCGCCCGAATCGCCGAAGATTGCGGTATCGCGGCCCTTGCCGTGCATGGTCGTACCCGTGCCTGCCTCTACAAGGGCGAAGCGGAGTACGACACTATCAGGGCGATTAAGCAGGCCGTATCGATTCCTGTTGTCGCCAATGGCGACATCGATAGCCCGGAGAAAGCCCGGTATGTCCTCGACTATACCGGTGTCGACGCCGTGATGATCGGCCGTGCTGCGCAAGGACGACCCTGGATTTTCCGGGAAATCCGCCATTTTCTTGAAACGGGCACCAAGCTGCCGCCTCCCGACAGGGAAGAGGTTCGCACCCTGATGAACGAGCATGTCACCAATCTGCACCAGTTTTACGGTGCCTATCTGGGAGCGCGCATTGCCCGTAAACACGTGGGCTGGTATCTGGATGAAGAAGAGGCGGGCCGAGAATTCCGTAAGCACTTCAATGCCCTGGATTGTGCAGACGCACAACTCGAGGCACTCGAAGCGTATTTCGATGGATTAGGTTAACGCATAACTAAAGAGCCGACCGAATATGTTCGAACAAACCCTGACTTCTGATGCATTGGTAACAACTACTCACAATCACGCTGCCGAGCCGACCCAACGCCCCCTGCGTGACTCTGTGCAACAGGCCCTGCGTAACTACCTGGCCCAGTTGAACGGTCAGGAAGTGATTGATCTGTACGATATGGTTCTCTCCGAAGTCGAAGCTCCCATGCTGGACGTGATCATGCAGTACACCCGTGGCAACCAGACTCGCGCCGCCGTGATGATGGGTATCAACCGCGGCACCCTGCGCAAGAAACTCAAGCGTTACGGCATGAACTGATCCCGGTCATTCTGCTGCAGTGCAGACAAAGGCGTATCCCAGCGATGGGATACGCCTTTTTCTATGCCCGGTGTTTACCTGCTCACTCCACCGCCAGCTTGATACCGAGCCCCACGAACAGCCCCCCCATCACACGATTCAGCCAGGTGGCCACCCGGGCGGGTAGTCGCGCCTTGCGGCTTGCAAACGCGGTGGAAAAAGCCAGCAGATGGCACCAGATCATGCCGTTGAGATTGAAGATGCAGCCCAGCACGATAAACGCCATCGCCTTTTGCGGTGAAGCGGGATCGATGAACTGGGGCACAAAAGCGAGAAAGAAGAGCGCCACCTTGGGATTGAGAACATTGGTGAGCAACCCCTGCCGAAAGATACGCCCATAAGAGAGCGCAGGCAGCGCCACAGCCCCATCCACAGACGCTGAAGTGCCACTCCTCTGCCAGAGCATGGACACGCCGAGATAGACCAGATAGAGCGCCCCCATCAGCTTGATGACGGCAAACAGCTCGGCGGAGGCACTCAACAGGGCAGACAGTCCCAGCGCCGCCGCCAACACATGCACCATGGTACCTGTCCCGATACCCAATGCCGCCATGGACCCTGCACGCCATCCCTGGGAACCGCTGCGCAGCATGATGAGCAGGGAGTCAGGCCCAGGCATCATGTTCAGCAGCAGGCCAGAAACGATAAACAACGCCAGATCGTGGATCCCCAACATAGACAGCTCCTTGTATATGAAAGAAACAGTCTATGAATCCTGAAGTACTTGTCACTCCCGTTTCCGGCGATAGTGATTATCAAGGAAGGGAATAGCGTTTGAGCCGGAGATACTTGAAGCTCAACCAGGTGAGAAAGAGAGATTGAGCCGTTTGAAAGGCAGTGATACTGGCTGAATAGCAATGTTTATCGATGTAATAGACTGGATTTTGTGCATTAGCCAGACTTATTATCTAAAAAATAAATTACAGGCAATAAAAAACCCCGCTCGAGTGAGCGGGGTTTCTTGTATTGGGTGCCTGGCAGTGTCCTACTCTCGCATGGCGAATGCCACACTACCATCGGCGCTACAGCGTTTCACTTCTGAGTTCGGCATGGGGTCAGGTGGTTCCACTGCGCTATTGCCGCCAGGCAAAAATCTTAATCCAGAAAGCTGACGTGAATAACGACTTCGCTAGTTGCTTGTCATTATCACTGAATTTGAGTAGTTCGTTCATTCGCTACAAGGCCCAGAACACTTCTTGGGTGTTGTATGGTTAAGCCTCACGGGTAATTAGTATGGGTTAGCTCAACGTATCGCTACGCTTACACACCCCACCTATCAACG
>NZ_JBFOCZ010000015.1:0-116195 GCF_040908015.1 Aeromonas sp. R7-5
GCCGACGTCGCCAAGCAGGCCAACGAGCAGGCCGATGCGGGGGCCCAGGTCGTCGCCCAGGCCCGTCACGGCATCGTCGGCCTCTCCGGTGAAATCGAACAGGTCGCCGGGGTCATCGAGTCCCTGGCGAGCCAGACCGACTCCATCGGCAGCATCCTCGACACCATCCGCAGCATTTCGGAGCAGACCAACCTGCTGGCCCTCAACGCCGCCATCGAGGCCGCCCGCGCCGGCGAGCAGGGCCGTGGCTTCGCCGTGGTGGCCGACGAGGTGCGCAACCTCGCCAGCCGCTCCGCCGCCTCCACCGCCGAGATCCAGGGCATGATCAACAGCCTCCAGGAGCAGAGCGCCCGCGCCGTCAGCGCCATGGCCCAGGGCCGCAACCAGAGCCTGCGGGTGGTGACCCAGGCCGACGAGGCCAACGGCGCCCTCGACCAGATCACCGGGCACATCACCCAGATCAGCGACATGAACATTCAGGTCGCCACCGCCACCGAAGAGCAGTCGAGCGTGGTGGGCGAACTCAACCGCAACGTGGAGGACATCAACCAGCTCACCATGGAGACCGCCGATATCGCCCATCACCTGACCGAGTCGAGCCGCAACCTGCAGCACCTCTCCGGCGAGCTCGACAAGCTGGTCGGCAACTTCCGCCTCTGAGCGTCCGGCACCTCTTCCTGACCCGCAACAGGGCGCTTCGGCGCCCTTCTTCATGACCACGGCAAGCCGTGACGCACGGGGGATACACCGTCTCCCACCGCCCTGACACATGCCTCATAATCGGGAAAACGCGAGGAGGTATGATGGGCAAGCTGGTCGTGATGATAGTGCTGGGAGGGCTGCTCAGTGCCTGCAGCAGCGGGCCCGTGCGGGTGCACGGGGCCGATGTGAGCGTGGACGATACCCGGATCCGGGTCAGTGACGGGGATCGCGGAGGCTACGGTACCTTCTGCCCACCGGGACAGGCCAAGAAGGGGCGCTGCTGACCGCAGGGTGCCGAAAGACAGACAACAAAAAGCCGCTCCATGGAGCGGCTTTTCTTATGAAACGGGCAGAAGATTATTTTTTCTTCTTGGCCTTGGCGTTCGGCAGGTCGGTGATGGAGCCTTCGAACACTTCGGCAGCCAGACCCACGGACTCGTGCAGAGTCGGGTGAGCATGGATGGTCAGCGCGATGTCTTCGGCGTCGGCACCCATCTCGATGGCCAGACCGATTTCACCCAGCAGTTCACCGCCGTTGGTACCCACGATGGCACCACCGATGACGCGGCCGCTCTCCTTGTCGAAGATCAGCTTGGTCATGCCGTCGGAGCAGTCGGACGCGATGGCGCGACCGGAAGCAGCCCACGGGAAGGTGGCGACTTCGAAGTTCAGACCCTGTTGCTTGGCTTCCTTCTCGGTCAGACCCACCCAGGCCATCTCCGGCTCGGTATAGGCGATGGACGGAATCACTTTCGGGTCGAAGTAGTGCTTCTTGCCGGCGATGACTTCGGCCGCCACGTGGCCTTCGTGTACACCCTTGTGGGCCAGCATGGGCTGACCGACGATGTCGCCGATGGCGTGGATGTGGGCGACGTTGGTACGCAGTTGCTTGTCCACTTCGATGAAACCGCGCTCGTTGACGGCAACACCGGCCTTATCGGCATCCAGCATCTTGCCGTTCGGCACACGGCCTACGGCAACCAGCACGTTGTCGTAGCGAACCGGCTCTGCCGGGGCGTGCTTGCCTTCGTAGGAGACGTACAGACCGTCTTCACGGGCTTCAACGGCGGTGACCTTGGTCTCCAGCATGATGTTGAATTTCTTGGCCACGCGCTTGGTGTAGATCTTGACGATGTCTTTGTCGGCAGCCGGTACCAGCTGGTCGGCAAATTCCACCACGTCGATCTCGGAACCCAGGGAGGAGTACACGGTACCCATCTCCAGGCCGATGATGCCGCCACCGATGACCAGCAGCTTGCCAGGAACGGTCGTCAGTTCCAGCGCATCGGTAGAGTCCCATACACGGGGGTCGTCATGGGGGATGAACGGCAGCTTCACCGGACGGGAACCGGCAGCGATGATGGCGTTGTCGAAGGTGACGGTGGTCTTGCCGTCGGCACCTTCCACTTCCAGGGTGTTCGGGCCGGTGAACTTGCCGAAGCCGTTCACGACCTGGACTTTACGCATCTTGGCCATGCCAGCCAGACCGCCGGTCAGCTGGTTGATGACCTTCTCTTTCCACAGACGCACCTTGTCGATGTCGGTCTGCGGGGCACCGAAGACGATGCCGTGCTCGGCCAGCGCCTTGGCTTCTTCAATGACTTTGGCGACGTGCAGCAGTGCCTTGGACGGGATGCAACCCACGTTCAGGCAGACGCCACCCAGGGTGGAGTAACGCTCGACGATAATGGTATCCAGACCCAAGTCAGCCGCACGGAAGGCAGCGGAATAACCGGCAGGGCCAGCACCCAGTACTACGACCTGGGTTTTGATTTCTTTACTCATCATGACCTCTTTGTCGTTCTTATATCCCCGGACAGCACAGTCTTATGCCAAACAAGGCCGCTGCAGCCGTGAAAAAAACGGGGCAAGTTTACAATCCTGTTAACGAAATGAGAAGCAAAAAGGGCGGGCTCTGGGCCCGCCCTCTCACTTACAGGACCAGTCGACGAATGTCGGACAACACACCACTCAGGGTGGTGATGAAGCGGGCACCGTCGGCGCCATCGATGACGCGGTGGTCGTAGCTCAGAGCCAGCGGCAGCATCAGGCGCGGCACGAACTCTTTACCGTTCCACTTCGGCTTCATCTCGGACTTGGAGACGCCCAGGATGGCCACTTCCGGCGCGTTGACGATCGGGGTAAAGCTGGTACCGCCGATGCCACCCAGGCTGGAGATGGTGAAGCAACCGCCCTGCATGTCGGCAGCGGTCAGCTTACCGGCACGGGCCTTCTTGGAGATCTCGGCCAGATCGCGGGACAGCTCGTGGATGCCCTTCTTGTTGACGTCGCGAACCACCGGAACCACCAGACCGTTGGGGGTATCCACCGCCACACCGATGTGGATGTACTTCTTCATGATCAGCTTGCTGCCGTCTTCGGACAGGGCGCTGCAGAAGCGCGGATGGGCTTCCAGGGCCTTGGCGGCCGCCTTCAGGATGAACACCAGCGGGGTGATCTTCACGTCCAGCTTCTGCTTCTCGGCCAGGATGTTCTGCTCTTTGCGGAACGCTTCCAGATCCGTGGTATCGGCTTCGTCGAACTGGGTGACGTGGGGGATCATGGCCCAGTTGCGGTGCAGGGCAGGACCGGAGATCTTCTGGATACGGGTCAGTTCCAGCTCTTCGACAGGGCCGAACTTGCTGAAATCAACCTTCGGCCAGGCCACGACGCTCATGCCGTTGCCAGTGCCGGTGCCGGCAGCCGGAGCGGACTCGGCGCGCTTGACCGCATCCTTCACGTAAGCCTGCACGTCTTCTTTGACGATGCGACCCTTGCGACCGGAGGCTTTCACCTTGGCCAGGTTGACACCGAACTCGCGCGCCAGACGGCGTACAGCCGGGGAGGCGTGGACATAGGCGTCGTTGGCGACGAAATCGGAGGCGGCAGCAGCCTGGGCAACCGGAGCAGGAGCGGCGGCAGCCGGTGCGGCAGCAACGGGCGCTGCGGCAGGAGCCGGAGCAGCCACGGCAGCCGGAGCGGCACCCGCCACTTCGAATACCATGATCAGGGAACCGGTGGAGACCTTGTCACCCGCCTTCACCTTGATCTCCTTGACCACGCCGGCGAACGGCGCAGGCACTTCCATGGAGGCCTTGTCGCCTTCCACGGTGATCAGGGACTGGTCGGCTTCAACCTTGTCACCTACGGCGACCATGATTTCGGTCACTTCCACTTCGTCACCGCCGATGTCCGGCACGTTGACGTCTTTGGCACCGGCGGCAACCGGAGCAGCGGCAGCCACGGGGGCAGCAGCAGGAGCCGGCGCGGCAACAGCTGCCGGGGCAGCGCCCGCCACTTCGAAGACCATCACCAGGGAGCCGGTGGAAACCTTGGCGCCGGCGGCGACCTTGATCTCGACCACGCGGCCGGCGAACGGTGCCGGTACTTCCATGGAGGCCTTGTCACCTTCCACGGCGATGATGGACTGGTCGGCTTCAACCATGTCGCCCACGGCAACCATGATGTCAGTCACTTCGACTTCGTCACCACCGATGTCCGGCACGTGCACGTCTTTGCGAGCGGCAGCGGCAGGAGCGGCGGCCGGCGCGGCAGCAACCGGGGCAGCAGCCTGGGCCGGAGCCGGTGCGGCAGCGCCCTCGGCTTCGAAGACCATGATCTGGGAACCGGTGGCAACCTTGTCGCCCACCTTGATCAGGATCTCTTTGACGATACCGGCGGCGGGGGCCGGGACTTCCATGGAGGCCTTGTCACCTTCCACGGCGATCAGGGACTGGTCCAGCTCGACCTTGTCACCCACGGCCACCATGATCTCGGTGACTTCAACTTCATCGGCACCGATATCCGGCACCATAATCTGTTTGGACATTGCGCTTTATCCTCTTGCGTGCATTCGCGTGGTTGCATGAGCATCACCACGCGCATCCCGCGTTATCCGTTTAAACCCAGGCAAGGTCGCGCCGGATACCCGGCGCGACACTCAATCCTCTTACGCGTACAGCGGGTTGACCTTGTCGGCATCGATGCCGTACTTGGCGATGGCTTCGGCCACAACCTGCTTGTCTACCTCGCCGCGCTTGGCCAGTTCGGTCAGGGCAGCAACCACTACGTAGAACTCGTTCACTTCGAAGTGACGACGCAGGTTGGCACGGCTGTCGGAGCGGCCGTAACCGTCGGTACCCAGTACACGGTAGTTCTCGGTCGGAACGAAGGCACGCACCTGATCGGCGAAGGACTTCATGTAGTCGGTCGCGGCGATGGTGGCTTCGGAACCCAGCACCTGAGCGATGTAGGGCACACGCGCTTCGGCGGTCGGGTGCAGCATATTCCAGCGATCCGCGTCCTGACCGTCACGAGCCAGTTCGTTGAAGGAGGTGACGCTGAACACATCGGAACCCACGCCGTACTCGCTGGCCAGGATCTGGGCGGCAGTGCGCACGTGACCCAGGATGGAACCACAACCCAGCAGCTGTACCTTGGCCTTGGTGCCGGCCACGGTTTCCAGCTTGTAGATACCCTTGCGGATGCCTTCCTCGGCACCTTCCGGCATGGCCGGCATGGCATAGTTCTCGTTCAGGGTAGTGATGTAGTAGAACACGTTCTCCGGGTTCTCACCGTACATGCGGCGCAGGCCGTCCTGTACGATCACCGCCACTTCATAGGCGTAGGACGGGTCGTAGGAGATGCAGTTCGGGATGGTGTTGGCCAGGATGTGGCTGTGACCATCTTCGTGCTGCAAGCCCTCTCCGTTAAGAGTGGTACGACCGGAGGTCGCGCCCAGCAGGAAGCCACGGGCTTGCTGGTCACCGGCTGCCCACGCCATGTCGCCGATCCGCTGGAAGCCGAACATGGAGTAGTAGATGTAGAACGGGATCATCGGGCAGTCGTTGGTGCTGTAAGAGGTGGCAGCAGCCAGCCAGGAGGACATGGCGCCCAGCTCGTTGATACCGTCTTGCAGAACCTGACCCTGCTTGTCTTCCTTGTAGTAGGAGACGATGTCGCGGTCTTGCGGGGTGTACTGCTGACCGTGCGGGCTGTAGATACCGATCTGGCGGAACAGGCCTTCCATACCAAAGGTACGGGCTTCGTCAGCCAGGATCGGGACGATGCGCTTGCCGATGGACTTGTCTTTCAGCATCACGTTCAGGGAACGCACGAACGCCATGGTGGTGGAGATTTCGCGCGCCTGTTCACCCAGCAGCGGACCGAAGGCATCCAGCGCCGGGATTTCCAGCTTGGTGGTGCTCTCGCGCAGACGGGTCGGTACATAGCCCTTCAGTGCGGCACGGCGGGCGTGCAGGTACTTGTGCTCTTCGGTACCCTCTTCGATCTTCAGGTACGGCAAGTTTTCCAGCTGCTCGTCGGTGACCGGCAGGTTGAAACGATCGCGCAGGTGACGCACGGAGCCCAGATCCATCTTCTTGACCTGGTGAGCAATGTTCTTGCCTTCGGCCGCTTCGCCCATGCCATAGCCCTTGATGGTCTTGGCCAGGATCACGGTCGGCTTGCCCTTGGTCTGTGCAGCCTTGGAGAAGGCGGCGAACAGTTTGCGGGGGTCGTGACCACCGCGGTTCAGGGCGAAGATCTCCTCGTCGGTCATGTCTTTGACCAGCGCGGCGGTTTCCGGGTAACGGTTGAAGAAGTGCTCGCGCACGTAGGCACCGTCGCGGGACTTCATGGTCTGGTAGTCACCATCCACGGTCTCGTTCATCAGCTGGATCAGCTTGCCGGAAGTGTCTTTCTTCAGCAGCTCATCCCACTTGCGACCCCAGATGACCTTGGTCACGTCCCAGCCAGCGCCGGCGAACAGACCTTCCAGCTCGTTGATGACCTTGCCGTTGCCGACAACCGGACCATCCAGACGCTGCAGGTTGCAGTTGACCACGAACACCAGGTTGTCGAGCTTTTCACGCACGGCAACGGTCAGGGCACCCTTGGCTTCCGGCTCGTCCATCTCGCCGTCACCCAGGAAGGCGTAAACGGTCTGCTCGGAGCAATCCTTGATGCCACGGTCGGTCAGGTACTTCAGGAAACGCGCCTGATAGATGGCGGCGATGGGGCCCAGACCCATGGAAACGGTCGGGAACTGCCAGAATTCCGGCATCAGTTTCGGGTGCGGGTAGGAAGGGATACCCTTTCCATCCACTTCCTGACGGAAGTTGTCCAGCTGCTCTTCGGTCAGACGACCTTCGGCGAATGCACGGGCGTAGATGCCCGGGGAGATGTGACCCTGGAAGTAGACCAGATCGCCACCGTCCTTCTCGTTGCGGGCACGGAAGAAGTGGTTGTAGCAGACTTCGTAGATGGTCGCGGAAGAAGCGAAGGAAGACATGTGGCCACCCAGGTCCAAGTCTTTCTTGGAGGCGCGCAGCACGATCATCATGGCGTTCCAGCGGATGATGGCGCGAATGCGGCGTTCCATTTCCAGGTCGCCCGGGTAAGCCGGCTCGTCGCTGGACGGGATGGTGTTGATGTAGTCGCGGTTTGCCTTGGCAGCCACGTCCACACCGCTTGCGCGGGCTTTCTCGGCCAACTGTTCAAGGATGAACTGAGCGCGTTGCGGACCCTCTTCACGCAGCAGGGATTCCAGAGAGGCAAGCCACTCCAGCGTTTCTATCGGGTCCACATCGTTCTTCAGGATATCAGACATGGCTGGTTCCTATGTTGTTGTGATTGCACGGCATTGCACGGCGAAGGGCGCAAGCATTCGACAATTAAGAAAGCCTTGTGGGATTAGTTTTCCTGCTGACGGATCCGACGCATGGATCGCTGGATCCGGCTGTCTTCCCTCTGCATATCCAACAAGGTGTCCTCGATAAAGGCCAGGTGCTCATGACAAGCAGCCCTGGCCCGCTCCGGAGCCCCCGACAGGATAGCCTCGATCAGGCTCGCACGATGGCGACGGATCTTGGCGACCACTCCCGGACGGCGATTCAAAATTTCGTTATTGCGTAAAATGTTCTGCTCGAGCATGGGGCCCATGGCCCGCAACAGATGCAGCAGCACCACGTTGTGGGAGGCCTCGGCCACGGCCAGATAGAACTGGGTCACGGCGGCCGATTCGACCACCAGCGACCCTTGCTGACCGGCTTCTTCGATGGCGGCTTGCGCCAGGCGAATCCGTTCGAAATCAGCCTCGGTGCCCCGCAGCGCCGCATAGTAGGCACAGATGCCTTCCAGCGCGTGACGAAACTCCAGCAGGTCGTACTGGGCTTCCGGGTGAGTGCTGAGCAGTTCGAACAGGGGGTCGGCGATCCCCTTGCTCAGGGCATTTTGTACGTAAGTGCCACCGCCCTGACGACGATACAAGAGTCCTCTCGCTTCCAGGCGCTGGATGGCTTCGCGCAAGGAAGGGCGCGACACCTGAAACTGGATGGCGAGTTCCCGCTCGGGCGGCAACTTCTGGCCCGGCTGCAGGCTGCCTTCCAGAATCATGCTTTCCAGCTCGGCGACAATGGCGTCGGCCAGCTTGGGCTGAGTTATCTTGATATAGGGCATGAGGCTACTTTGTTAAATTGGTATTACCAATTTTATGGTTGGGGCGAAAATTAGCAGAGGGCTTGAAAAAAGTCCACCCAAAAGATGATCTGAATCAAGAAGCTCGGTTGCCACTTTGGGGGTAAAAACGCGGAATCATGATGTAGCTCATAGAAAATGGTCTGACCAATATTTGTGAGCTTGCTCACCGATAACATTTATTCAACAGCATGAAAAATGGCTTGCCAGACAAGGCAAGCCATTGATTCTAAAAACACAAAATAATTTTTAGATTTTTCACTCAAAGTGAAGATTTTCCCGATAGCGAGGCCATTCGAAACTGTCACCCGGATCCGTCTTGCGGCCCGGCGCGATGTCGCAGTGGCCGACAATACGGTCCGCCGTGATGGCGGGATAACGGTGAACAATCGCCCGGCTGAGGTCCGACAGCACCTCGTATTGCTTGTCGCTGTAGGGAAGCTCGTCGGTCCCTTCCAGTTCGATCCCGATGGAAAAATCGTTGCATGCCTCCCTCCCCTCCCAGATCGAGACTCCCGCATGCCATGCCCTAGCGCCAAAAGGCACGTACTGAACCAGTTCCCCATCGCGGCGGATCAGGCAGTGGGCCGAGACCCTCAGTTGATGAATACCGGCGAAATAGGGGTGAGCACCGGGATCGAGGCGCCCCAGAAACAGATCGTCGATAAAGGGGCCACCAAACTGCCCGGGGGGCAGGCTGATGCCGTGTATCACCAGCAAGGAGACATCCTCCGGGCTGAGCCTCTCATTGTGATGGGGGGAAGGCACCTTGCGGGCCTGCTCGCACCATCCTTCTCGATCGATGGAAAACAGGGTTGTGGGTTGTGTCATCGTCTGCTCGACTCACAAATGGAAGCGATGTGCCTCTGGCGGGATGGGAAAACTGGGAACAAGTCTCTGAATTCATGGATAACGCTATGTTAGGCTGAGCCATTCACTCGCGCGATATGGGACACACTATGCACCCGATGGCACGCCATCTCTGGCTGCTCGCCTGGCTCTCGCTGCTGGGTCTGCTGACCCTCTACTTTCATGGCCGTGAACAACCGTCGGTGACCGCCAGCGGCGATCTGCTGCTCAGGGCCGATGCCAGCGGCCATTATCGTCTGGAGGGTGCCATCAACGACCAGCCGGTGCAACTGCTGCTGGACACAGGAGCAACCCGGGTGACCATACCGAGCCAGGTGGCCGCCCGGCTCGGCCTCGTCGCCACGGGCCGCAGCCGTGTCAACACGGCAGCCGGAGAGATCCAGGTCGAAACCGGCCGGATCGAAAGTCTGGCGATGGGTCCGCTGACCCTGTACGATTTGTCCGTCTTTATCAATCCGGCTGCCGACGGGGAGGAGATCCTGGTGGGCATGAATGCCCTGGGCAGGCTGGAATTGCGCCAGAAAGACAGGCAATTGCTTCTCAGACCCTTGCAGGAATAAGGCATGTTACAACAGGACATCCGCCGCGCCGTGCGCGCCGCACTTCTCGAAGACTTGGGCGATGCCCTCACCGCGCTGGATCAACCGGATGCCAGCGCCGACATCACGGCCCAGCTGATCCCGGCCGATCGCATCTCGACCGCGCGAGTCATCACCCGCGAGGCGGGCGTCTTCTGCGGCCAGCCCTGGGTCGACGAGGTGTTTGCCCAGCTCGGTGGCGAAGTGAAGGTCGAGTGGAAAGTGCAAGATGGTGAACGCCTTGCCCCCAATCAGGAGCTGTTCCGCCTCCATGGCCCCGCCCGCGTGCTGCTGACCGGCGAGCGCAATGCGCTGAACTTCGTGCAGACCCTTTCCGGGGTCGCCACCCTGACCGCCCGTTATGTAGCCGAGCTGGAAGGCACTGACTGCCGCCTGCTCGATACCCGCAAGACCCTGCCCGGCCTGCGCAGCGCCCAGAAGTATGCGGTCACCTGCGGCGGCGGCAAAAACCACCGCATCGGTCTGTTTGATGCCTACCTCATCAAGGAGAACCACATTCTCGCCTGCGGCGGCATCGCTGAAGCAATCAGCGAAGCGCGCCGTCTCAATCCGGACAAACCGGTGGAAGTCGAGGTCGAATCCCTGGCCGAGCTGGAGCAGGCCCTGGCCGCACGGGCCGACATCGTGATGCTGGACAACTTCGACATCCCCATGATGCAGGAAGCCGTTCGCCTCAATCAGGGCAGAGCCAAGCTGGAAGTCTCCGGCAACGTCACCCTCGATACCCTTGCCGGATACGCCGCGACCGGGATCGACTTCATCTCGGTGGGAGCGCTGACCAAGCATGTGCGGGCACTGGATCTCTCCATGCGCTTTGTCGCGGCTTGAGCAAACCCCATCCGTTGCTCGTGCCCAAAAATATTACAGGGCTCGAAACTTGCAAAAGGCGCCATCGGCGCCTTTTCTTTATGCAGGATCCCACGACATAAGGAGTGTGAAGATGGGCCCTCCCGCCTCATGACAAGTGCCAATAGAAGCCATTTAATCTTTGATTTTTCTACACATTTCACTAAATGACATAAAAGCGGCGAACAAGGTCCCCGCCTCTGTTGCCAACCCGAAGCGCTCGGATAAGATACCAGCGTGGATAGCATTCCACCGGTGCTTATCAGGAAACATGGAAAAAAGGATATTTCACATGAAAAGACAGTCAGGGTTTACGCTAATCGAATTGATGATAGTCGTTGCGATCGTCGCCATTCTGGCCGCCATCGCACTGCCGGCGTATCAGAGCTATACCAAACGCGCCAAATTCTCCGAGGTGATTGCCGCTGTAGGTCCGGCCAAAACCGCCGTAGAAGTCTGCGTTCAAGGGTGGGCTGGTGCTTCTGCAGCGATTGGTGATAGTTGTGCAACAGCAGGTAGAAATGCAGTGTCTGGGGCCAGTGCACAAACCGATAATTTTGATAACGTCGCTGTTTCCAATGCTGGTGGCACCATTACCATTACCGGCACAGCAGCCGCAGCTCTGGATAATTCCACTTATCAACTGGTAACTTCCGGTGCAGTTACGCCTAATGGACAAGTGCTCTGGAATATTTCAGGGTCTTGTAAAACAGATGGTAAATGCTAACGCATGACCTCTAGCCTCAATAGCGGCCTGGCCACCAGCCTGGCCGCTTCTTCCCTCCTCAGTGAGCCGGACTCACAGCGCTATCTGAGCCAGGCCAAGGCGCAGCGCAAGCCCTTTGTCACCTTCCTGATTGAAAACGACATCCTCGACAGCAAAGCCCTCGCCGATTTCTGCGAGCTGGAATATGGGGTACCTCTGCTGGATCTGGCGGCCTTCGATCTCGCCGAGATCCCGCAGAAATACCTCAATCAAAAGCTGATTGAAAAGCACCATGTCCTGCCCATCTACACCCAGGGGCATACCCTCTATATCGCCATGTCCGATCCGACCAATGTGTCGGCTCTGGAGGATTTTGGCTTCAGTTTTGGCCTGCACACGGAAGCCCTGCTGGTCGAAGAGAGCAAGCTGACCGCCGCCATCGGCAAGCTGATGGAGAGCGAGCAGGATACCCTGGGCATGGATCATATCGACGAGGCCGAGATCTCCGAACTCGAGGTCTCCGACGAGAGTTCCCGCCTCGACGAGAGCGTCAACACCGCGGACGATGACGCCCCCATCGTCAAATACATCCACAAGATCATGATGGATGCCATCAAGCGCGGGGCCTCCGACCTGCATTTCGAACCCTACGAGACCAAGTACCGGATCCGCTTTCGGGTAGACGGCATACTGCACGAAGTCGCCACGCCGCCGGTCAACCTGGCCAACCGCTTCGCGGCTCGTCTCAAAGTGATGGCGCGGCTCGATATTGCCGAACGGCGCCTGCCCCAGGATGGCCGGATCAAACTCAAGATCTCACGCAACAGATCCATGGACATGCGGGTCAACACCCTGCCCACCATGTGGGGCGAAAAGATCGTGATCCGGTTGCTGGACTCCTCGGCCGCCCGACTCAATATCGATCAGCTCGGCTTTGACGACCGGCAGAAGACGCAATACCTGCACGCCCTCTCCAAACCTCAGGGCATGATCCTGGTGACCGGCCCTACGGGGTCAGGCAAGACGGTCTCACTCTATACCGGCCTCAACATCCTGAACACCAGCGAGGTCAATATCTCCACCGCCGAAGATCCGGTCGAGATAAACCTGCCCGGCGTCAACCAGGTGCAGATCAATCCCAAGGCGGGGCTCACCTTCGCCAGCGCCCTGCGCTCCTTCCTGCGCCAGGATCCCGACATCGTCATGGTGGGGGAGATACGGGATCTGGAAACCGCCGAGATCGCCATCAAGGCAGCCCAGACCGGTCACCTGGTGCTCTCCACCCTGCACACCAACTCGGCGGCAGAAACGCTCACCCGGATGATGAACATGGGGGTGCCGGCCTTCAACATCGCCTCTTCGGTCACCCTCATCATGGCCCAGCGCCTTGCCCGCAAACTCTGCGATCACTGCAAGGCGCCGGAAGTGGTGCCGGAAGCCGAGTTGCTGGAGCTGGGCTTCACCCAGCAGCAACTGGCCGCCGGTTTGCGGCTGTTCAAGCCCGTGGGATGCAAGGAGTGCTCGGGAGGCTACAGAGGCCGGGTCGGCATCTATGAGATCATGCTGATGTCCGACAACATCGCCAAACTCATCATGCAGGGAGCCAACTCGCTGCAGATTGCCGCGATAGCCCAGAAGGAAGGGATGCGCACCCTGCGTACATCCGGCCTCGAGAAAGCGCGTCTTGGCGTCACCAGCCTGGCCGAAATCAACAGGATCACCACCAACTGAGTTCGCAGTGCCCGAGTCATCTCGCCGGGTGAAGCCGCTGCCATCACCCCGATGACCTTCTTCAAGCCAAGATGAGCCGGACAGGCAGCAGCATCCGGCCACCGTCGCCCAATTGCAGGATGCAGTGATGGCCACATTAGCTCAAAAACGCAACGCACCGAAAAAAGTCTTCTCCTACCGCTGGCACGGCGTCAACCGCAAGGGGCAGAAGGTCTCCGGCGAGCTGCAAGCCGACAGCATCACCACCGTCAAGGCCGAGCTGCGCAAGCAGGGCGTCAACGTCACCAGGGTCAGCAAGCAGAGCCAGGGGCTCTTCTCCAAGGGCGGCGCCAAGATCAAGCCGATGGACATCGCCGTCATCTCCCGCCAGATCACCACCATGCTCTCCGCCGGCGTGCCTCTGGTGCAGAGTCTTCAGATCATTGCTCGCGGCCACGAGAAAGCGGCGGTGCGCGAGCTCATCGGCCAGATCGCCGCCGATGTGGAAACGGGCACCCCGCTCTCGGAGGCGTTGCGCCGCCATCCCCGCCACTTCGACGACCTCTATTGCGACCTGGTCGAGGCCGGGGAGCAATCCGGTGCCCTGGAGACCATCTACGACCGTATCGCCATCTACCGCGAGAAGAACGAAGCCCTCAAATCCAAGATCAAGAAGGCCATGTTCTATCCGTCCATGGTCATTCTGGTAGCCATCGTCGTCACCTCCATCCTGCTGCTCTTCGTCATTCCCCAGTTCGAGGATATCTTCAAGAGCTTCGGTGCCGAGCTGCCTGCCTTCACCCGGTTCGTCATCGCCATCTCCCGCTTCATGCAGGAGTGGTGGTACGCCATCTTTGGCGGCGCTGCTCTCGCCGTCTTCCTCTATGTGCGGGCCTGGCGAAAATCCCAGAAGGTCAGGGACAACACGGACAAGTTCATCCTCACCATTCCCGTGGTGGGCAACATACTGCACAAGGCGGCCATGGCCCGTTTTGCCCGCACCCTCTCCACCACCTTCTCCGCCGGTATCCCGCTGGTGGATGCCCTGGTCTCGGCGGCCGGCGCATCCGGCAACTACGTTTATCGCACTGCGACCATGGCCATTCGCAACGAGGTGGTGGCCGGCATGCAGATCAACGTCGCCATGCGCACCGTGGATCTTTTCCCCGACATGGTGACCCAGATGGTGATGATCGGTGAGGAATCCGGCGCCATTGACGACATGCTCTCCAAGGTCGCCGCCATTTTCGAACAGGAGGTGGACGACATGGTCGACGGCCTCACCAGCCTGCTCGAACCCATCATCATGGTGGTGCTCGGGGTGCTGGTCGGCGGCATGGTCGTGGCCATGTACCTCCCCATCTTCAAGCTGGGCTCTGTGATACACTGACCCCCTCGACGGAGGGCCGGGCGGTGCATTTCCCCCGGCCATCTGTCATCCCCGTTCTCGACACAAGCGATTGATCTATGGTGCCTTTGATCGAACTGGCCCAGGGCTTGCCCTGGCTCTATCTCTCCTTGATTTTCCTTTTCTCCCTGATGGTGGGCAGCTTCCTGAACGTGGTGATCCATCGCCTGCCCATCATGATGGAGCGGGCCTGGCATGCCGAATACAGCGACTATTTCGGTGACGGTGAAGAGACTCCTCCTGCAACCGGACGATACAACCTCATGGTACCTCGCTCCCGCTGCCCCCACTGCGACCACCCCATAGGGGCGCTGGAGAACATTCCCCTGCTGAGCTGGCTATGGCTCAGGGGGCGCTGCCGCAACTGCCACGCCCCCATTTCGGCTCGCTATCCCCTGGTCGAGCTGCTCACCGCCCTGCTGTCGGTCTCGGTAGCAGCCGCGCTTGCCCCCGGTTGGGGCACCCTTGCCGCTCTGCTGCTCACCTGGACATTGGTCGCACTGACCTTCATCGACCTAGACAAGATGCTCTTGCCGGATCAGCTCACCCTGCCCCTGCTCTGGGGTGGCCTGCTGTTCAATCTGGCGGGCGGTTTCGTGCCCCTGGCCGATGGGGTGGTCGGCGCCATGGCGGGTTATCTGGTGCTCTGGAGCCTCTACTGGGCCTTCAAGCTGCTAACCGGCAAGGAAGGGATGGGCTATGGCGACTTCAAACTGCTGGCGGCACTGGGCGCCTGGCTCGGCTGGCAAGCCTTGCCCATCGTGCTGCTGCTCTCTTCGCTGGCGGGCGCCATCATCGGCATCGCTCTCATCCTGCTGCGCAACCACCACCAGGGCAAACCCATTCCCTTTGGCCCCTATCTCGCCATCGCGGGCTGGATAACGCTGCTGTGGGGCGATAGCATCACCCGCTGGTATCTTGATGTCGTCCTCTAGCAAAAGGATCTCTGACCCATGTATGTAGTCGCAGTCACAGGGGGAATCGGCAGCGGCAAGACCACGGTTGCCAACCGCTTTGCCGAGCTGGGCATCGAGGTGGTGGATGCGGACATCATCGCCCGTGAGGTGGTGGAGCCCGGCACCCCTGCTCTGGCTGCCATCGCAGTCCATTTTGGCCCGGATGTCGTGACCCCCGATGGCCAGCTCGATCGCCGCCGGCTGCGAGAGCGGATCTTCACCGACTCGCAGGCCAAGGAGTGGCTCAACGCCCTGCTCCATCCCCTCATCCGCAGCGAGATGCTGCGCCAGTGTGCGGCAACCCGCTCCCCCTACTGCCTGCTTGTCGTCCCCTTGCTGGTGGAAAACAGGCTCACTTCCCTCGCCGATCGGGTACTGGTGATCGATGTGGACGAAGCGACGCAAATCGAGCGTACCTGCCGCCGCGATGGCGTCACTCGGGAACAGGCCCAGGCGATACTGGCGTCCCAGGCGAGCCGCAGCGAACGCCTGGCGATGGCCGACGACGTCCTGGACAACCAGAGTGGTACGAGTGAGACCATCGGGCAGCGAATTTTCGCCCTGCACCAGACATATCTGGCATTTGCCTCTCAACAAGCCCACCAACTGTGAGTACACTAGGCCGGTTTATGGCTGGCCAGGATTAGGCATGATTTACGATTTTCCCCTCAATGAAAAAAGCCGGACCTATCTTCGTCTGGAGTCCCTGTTTTCCCAGATCCGCGACAATCTGGAGAGTGACCAGTCCTGGGCACATATCGCCTTCTTCAAGGGGTTGTTCGATTTGCAGGAGTTGCTGGAGCGTGGTGACCTGCGTGCCGATCTCATCAAGGATCTGGAGCGCCTCGGCCAACGCCTGAGCCACTGGGCCAGTCTGCCTGACGTCGATCTCGAGCAGATCCAGCGGATGCAGCAAGAGAGTACCCAGCTCTCCCGCAACCTGCTGAACTCCCCGCGCCCCGGCGCCCGTCTGAAAGAGGATCGCCTGCTCGGCTCCATTCGTCAGCGCTTCTCCATTCCGGGTGGTCTGTGCGCCTTCGATGTGCCGCAACTGCACCACTGGCTGGCGACCCCGGCCGTCACCCGCCACCAGCAGATGCAGCAATGGCTGAGTGACATCACCCTGCTGATGAACGCCATCTCCCTGTTGCTGCGCCTGTGGCGCGAGTCGGGCAACTTCAGCGACCAGGTGGCCACCAACGGCTTCTTCCAGGATACCGCCGAAGGGGCTGAACTGATCCGCATCCGTCTGGCGGGCACCCAGCCCTGCTATCCGACCCTGAGCGGCCACAAGAACCGCTTCGCCCTGCGCTTCCTGCCGACGACGGAACAGCAGATAGGCGACGTTTCCTTCCAGCTCGCCTGTTGTTGAGGAGCGCCCCATGGTGACCAAGGTAAAGTGCCCGACCTGTCAGAGCGAGATCGAATGGGGCCCGCAGAGCCCGTTTCGCCCCTTCTGCAGCAAGCGCTGCCAGCTGATCGACCTCGGCGAGTGGGCGGATGAACAGAAGCGCATCCCGGGCGAGATCAACCCGGATCTGCTGCCCGATCCGGAACAGGGCGATCCCTGGCAATAAACACTTCACGATCAAAAAAGGGCCCTCAGGCCCTTTTTCGTTGGTATCGATCCTTTCAGGCAAGCAAGGCCTGCAACCGCGCGACGATGGGGCCGTTGGCATCCGGGAAGCGGTATTCGTGCAGCGAGGCCAGTGGCACCCAGCGGCACTCCTGCCCCTCCTTGCCAAAGGGCTCGCCGTGGAAGCGGGTCACCTTCCAGATATCCAGCAAGACCTGCTTGTCGGGGTAGTCGTGGTGCAGCTCCATGAAGGGGGCACAATCCTGCACCCGGATCCCGATCTCTTCCCATAATTCCCTGTCCAGCGCGGTGAGCAGATCCTCCCCCGACTCCACCTTGCCACCGGGAAACTCCCAGCGATCCCCCTGATGGCGATCGGCTGAGCGTTTGGCGATGAAGATATCGCCCCGTTCGTTCTCGATGACGCCCACCGCCACCCAGATCCGTTTCTTCTGTTCCATCATTGTCCTCAGCGTAAACACGGCAAACGGGCGATCCAGGGGGCAAGCCGAATGGCCTGCTGATCCCCCCGGGCCCTGAAGAGATCCTGCCCGACATGCTCATTGCCCGGCGGCGCAACCTGCGGCCAAGGCACCGCACCGGGCGGAGTGAAACAACGATCGTGTACCCGCGCGCTCTGGCGCAGATAGCGCCATAAACAGTCTCGCAAGAACCACTGGTCGATGTTCGGTGTTTCCATGGTACTGGGCTGATAGCTCGCCATCAGCGGCGCAAGGGGAGGCAGCACACCGGCCACACCGCCCCACATGCCGGCCAGCACCAGATCGGTGTGGCTCCACCAGTCACGCATGATATGGAACCAGCGCCCCGATGCAAGCCAGTCATCGACCGCCAGCCGCTCCCGCAGATTCAGCACGGAGTCCGCATCGCGCACAAGAAAGCGCCCCACTCCGGGATCATTGGCGACCTGGAAGCGCCAGCAGAGGCGCTGACGCTGGGATTGGCCATCGGGTTGCACCTTTATCTCGGCGCCATGTTCCTGCAGGCAGGCCAGAAGCCCCTGAGGGACACTGCCATCCACATAGAAGCGCACCCGCCAGCCAGGATAGAGGTAGGCTGCGGCCAGCACATTGTCGAGCGCTCCCCGCAAATAGCGGGGCTGTACTCCCCACAAGGAGAAGGCGATGACTGCCTGCTTCTCCCCCTGCTCCGCGAGCCAGTCATCCGGCCCCTCTGCCGGCAGCACCCACCCCGCGACGGGCTGCGAGACGGCCTCATCCTTGAGAGTCAGGGCACGGGTTCCCGCTTTCGCCGCTTCTTCATGGCGTCCTAGCTTGGCAAGGGAAGTGCAAAGCCCGTCATGGACCAGATAATCATCCGGCTCGCACCGCACCAGTTCGGCCAGGTGCGTCACGGCCCGCTCATGCTGATCGGAGCGCGAGAGGCAGACACAGAGATTGCGCAGCACCTCAGTGTTATCGGGCGCAGACCGGTACGCCAGCGTCAGCACCTGTGCCGCCGAGGCGGGATCGCCGGACAAAAAGAGGTAATAGGCAAACTGCAGTTGCAGGGGAACGGATTTGTTCGTCTCTGCGTTCAGCCTGTTCAGCACACGACGGATCGCCTCCTGGCGCTTCTCCTGCAGCCAGTGCCCATGTGCCTCCCCATCCCATCCCGCCGGCAATCTGCTCATCGTCCCCTCCTTGGTCCGAAAATGAATACACCGCCCGGAGGCGGTGTATTCATCATGGCAGGGTGTCAGGTCAGCTGACCGTGACAGTGCTTGTATTTTTTACCCGAACCACAGGGGCAGGGATCGTTGCGCCCGATCTTCTGCTCGTCGCGCACGAAGGTGGTATGGCCCTCGGCCCCACCCGTTTCCTCGTCGGCCAGCTGGTTTTCGGCCGTGGCATGGGTGTAGGTACGGGGAGCGGCTTCGGCCTGTTGGCGCTGCTGCTCTTCCATCGCCTCCACATCCCGCTCCTGCACTTGTACCCGGCTCAGGATGCTGACCACGTCGCGCTTGAGGGTCTCCAGCATCTGGGTGAACAGATCGAAGGATTCGCGCTTGTACTCCTGCTTGGGGTTCTTCTGGGCGTAACCGCGCAGATGGATGCCCTGGCGCAGGTGATCCATGGCCGCCAGGTGCTCCTTCCACAGACCATCAAGCGTTTGCAGCATCACCGCCTTCTCGAAGTTGCGCAGCACCTCCTTGCCGACCAGCTCTTCCTTGTGGGCATAGAGCTTGGTGGCTTCATCCAGGATGCGTTCGCGCAGCTTCTCTTCATACAGCTTGTCGTCTTCCGCCAGCCACTGCTGCAGCGGCAGATCCAGGGCGAAATCGGACTTCAGACGCGCTTCCAGACCAGGCACGTCCCACATCTCTTCCAAGGACTGGGGCGGGATGTACTCATCGATGATGGCGCCGTAGACGTCGTCACGGATGACGTGAATGGTCTCGGAGATGTCGTTGGTGTCCAGCAGTTCGTTGCGCTGCTCGTAGACCACCTTGCGCTGATCGTTGGCCACGTCGTCGAACTCGAGCAGGTTTTTACGGATGTCGAAGTTGCGACCTTCCACCTTGCGCTGGGCATTCTCGATGGCCTTGGTCACCCAGGGATGCTCGATGGCTTCGCCCTCTTCCATGCCCAGCTTCTTCATCATGCCGGTCACGCGATCGGAGGCGAAGATCCGCATCAGGGTATCTTCCATGGAGAGGTAGAAGCGGGAGGAACCCGGATCACCCTGACGACCGGAACGGCCGCGCAGCTGGTTGTCGATACGGCGGGATTCGTGACGCTCGGTACCGATGATGTGCAGGCCACCGGCCGCCAGTACTTCGTCATGACGCACCTGCCAGGCCGCTTTCAGCTCGGCAATCTGCTCGCTTGACGGGTTTTCCAGCTGGGCGATCTCCGCCTGCCAGTTGCCGCCCAGCACGATGTCGGTACCACGACCGGCCATGTTGGTGGCGATGGTGACGGCGCCGGTCTGGCCGGCCTGGGCGACGATCTCCGCTTCCATGGCATGGAACTTGGCGTTCAGTACCTTGTGCGGGATATTTTCCTTGGTCAGGATGCCGGAGAGCAGCTCGGAGTTCTCGATGGAGACGGTACCGACCAGCACGGGCTGGCCGCGCTTCACGCACTCGCGAATGTCCTGCACAATGGCCGCGTATTTCTCCTGGGCGGTCAGGTAGACGAGATCGCCCATGTCCTTGCGCACCATCGGCTTGTTGGTCGGGATGACCACGGTATCCAGGCCATAGATCTGCTGGAATTCAAAGGCTTCGGTATCCGCAGTACCGGTCATGCCCGCCAGCTTGTCGTACAGACGGAAGTAGTTCTGGAAGGTGATGGAGGCCAGGGTCTGGTTCTCGTTCTGGATCTTGACCCCTTCCTTCGCCTCGACCGCCTGGTGCAGACCGTCTGACCAGCGACGACCCGGCATGGTGCGGCCGGTGTGCTCGTCGACGATGACGATCTCGTCCTTCTGGACGATGTAGTCGACGTTGCGCTCGAACAGGGTGTGCGCGCGCAGGCCGGCATTGACGTGATGCAGCAGGCTGATGTTGGTGGCGGAGAACAGGGAGTCATCCTCGGCCAGCAGTCCCTCTTTCTTGAGCAGCTCTTCCACGAAGATCTGGCCGTTTTCGGTCAGCAGCGCCTGGCGGTTCTTCTCGTCCACCGTGTAGTGGCCGTCGCCGGTGTACTCCTCGGAGTCTTCCTTGTCCTGCTTGACCAGCAGCGGGATCAACTTGTTGATCTGGGTGTACATGGCGGAGCTGTCTTCCGCCGGACCGGAGATGATGAGCGGGGTGCGGGCTTCATCGATGAGCACCGAGTCCACCTCATCCACCAGCGCGTAGTTGAGCGGACGCTGTACGCGCTGCTCCGGCGAGAATGCCATGTTGTCGCGCAGGTAGTCGAAACCGAATTCGTTGTTGGTACCGTAGGTAATGTCGGCAGCGTAGGCATCGCGCTTCTGGGACGCATCCATACCGGGCACGTTGCAGTCCACCGTCATGCCGAGGAAGGCGAACAGCGGGCGGTTGGCTTCCGCATCACGCTTGGCCAGATAGTCGTTCACCGTCACGACGTGCACACCGCGGCCGGTCAGGGCGTTCAGGTAGGCCGGCAGGGTGGCCGTCAGGGTTTTACCTTCACCTGTCTTCATTTCTGCGATGCGGTTGGAGTTCAGCACCATGCCGCCGATCAGCTGGACGTCGAAGTGACGCATGCCGAACACACGGCGGGAGGCTTCACGGACGGTGGCGAACGCTTCCGGCAGCAACTGCTCCAGTGTTTCGCCCTGCTCCAGACGTTGACGGTACTCGGCGGTCTTCGCCTGCAGTTCCTGATCGGACAGTGCCTCGAACTGAGGCTCCATCGCATTGATTTGTTTTACAATTTTGCGCAAAGCCTTGAGCGTTCTGTCGTTCCGGCTGCCGATAATCTTGGTGAGCAGTGTGCTAATCATGGGTACCAACTGTTTTGGTTATATAAGCGTTCCGTCACTGGAACCTGAAGAAAAAACCTAACCCCGTCTGGCATTCAGAAAGCGCGCGGGGTTGACCTGACGACCATCTTTCAACACTTCGTAATGCAAATGAACTCCGGTTGCACGACCGGTTCGCCCCATCAGGGCAATCTTCTGGCCCTCATCGACCAGGGTGCCCACATCCACCAGCAACTTGGAATTGTGGGCATAGCGGGTGACCAGACCATTGCCATGGTCAATCTCCACCATGTTGCCAAACTCCGGATGGCGCCCCGCCCAGCTGACAATCCCCTTGCCTGTCGCCAGGATGGGGGTGCCGGGCCTGCCGCGGAAATCCACCCCTTTGTGCATCTTGGCGCGACCGTTGAACGGATCGACCCGCCCACCGAAACCGGAGGAGATCCAGACACGCTCCTGCTTGACCGGTGAGCCGGGGATGAAACCCGCATCGGTGATATGGTGGTTCATGATGAAGGATTCAAGTACCGACAGCTGTTCTTCGCGGCTGCTGAGCTGACGGCTGAGGTGTTCCATGGAATCTTGCAGTTCACCCAGGCTGACTTCCAGGTCTGCATCGTAGGAAGGGCCGCCCATGGGGGGCAGCTCCTTGAAGTTGAACTCCTCGGGATCGAGGTCCGCCTTCTCGGTCAGGCGCTCGCCGAGGGCGTTGAGGCGACCCAGTTGTCCCTGCATGGTGCCCACCTGGGCGGCCAGCATGGCAAGCTGTTCGCGGGCTTCATCGGCCCCTTGCGTGGATTTTTGCTGCTGCGCCAGGGTCAGCGCCACTTCCAGCGCCTCCATTTTCTGCTGCCAGCTCTGCCAGAGCCAGCCGCCCCCCAAGGCCAATACAGTGAAGAGAATACCGCCGACCCAGGCCAGACGTTGTTTGGGTAAGTGCAACCTGCGGCGCTGCTTACCGTGGAGGATCAGGGTAATGCTCATAGAAATCTGTCTTCTCGGTCAGGTGAGGCCAAGGGCCTGCACGGGCAATAAAACCGGGAGATAATCGGTATTAAAGGATGGAATAAACAAATGACAGGACGTCGGTGCGGAGAGAGGACCGACGTCCTGTTGCACAGCTATCAGGCCAGAACCAGACCGTTGTCGTAGTAAGCGATAGGCGCTTTGTCGCCCTCACCCTCGAAGGTCACCAGTTCCCAGGCCTCCTGCTGGGCCAACAGGGCACGCAGCAGCTTGTTGTTCAGGGCATGGCCCGTCTTGTAGGCACGGAATTCACCGATGATACTGCGATTGCACATGTACAGATCGCCGATGGCATCCAGCATCTTGTGCTTCACGAACTCGTCTTCGTAGCGCAGACCATCTTCGTTCAGCACCCGGTAGTCATCCAGCACCACGGCGTTTTCCAGGCTGCCGCCCAGTGCCAGGTTCTGGGAACGCAGGTACTCGATGTCACGCATGAAGCCGAAGGTACGGGCACGGCTGATCTCTTTCACGAAGGAGCTGCCGGAGAAGTCCAGCACGCAACGCTGGTTGCGGCCTTCAAACACCGGATGCTGGAAATCGATCTCGAGATCCATCTTGAAGCCGTTGCGATAGGGGTGGAATTCCGCCCACTTGTCGCCGTCTTCAACCCGGATGCTCTGCTTGATCCGCACGAACTGCTTGGGCGCGTTCTGTTCACGAATACCCACTTCCTGCAGCAGATAGATGAACGGATGCGCACTGCCGTCCATTACCGGGATCTCGGGGGCATCAACCTCGACATAGAGGTTGTCGATCCCCATCCCGGCCAGAGCGGCAGACAGATGTTCGATGGTCGACACGCGAACACCGGCTTCGTTCACCAGAGCGGTACAAAGCACGGTATCACGCACCTGATCGGCGTTGGCTGGCAGCGCGACCACAGGATTCAGATCGGTACGCAAGTAAACGATCCCTGTGTTAACAGGCGCCGGACGGAACGTCATAGTGACTTTCCGGCCCGAATGCAGGCCCACACCGGTGGCCTGGACACTCGTTTTCAAGGTTCTTTGTCTAATCATGGGCGTATCCGCTTTAACAGCTCAAATTCCTGACCAGATGGTCGTTGCCGGGCCATCTTAGCACAATCCTTAAGCAACAAACAAACCAGAGCCATCAGAGGCTTAGTCTGCCTGCTTGCGCAGGAACGCAGGAATATCGAGATAATCAGGTTCGCGACGAGCTTGCGGCTCGGCGTTCACCACCTTGGCCGGGGCCTCTTCCATCACGCGAGACTGCAGGGCTTCGCTGATCAGGGGCTGACGGGCCGGACGCTCTTGAACCATGTTGTTCTTGACCAGGGTGATGTCGGGCTTGCGCTCGGCACCGATACCGGTCGCCACTACGGTAACGCGCAGTTCGTCGTGCATTTCCGGGTCGATTACGGTACCCACCACCACGGTGGCGTTCTCGGACGCGAAGGCCTTGACCGCGTTACCCACGGTCTCGAACTCTTCGATGGTCATGTCCATGCCGGCAGTGATGTTGACCAGGATGCCGCGGGCACCGGCCAGATCCACGTCTTCCAGCAACGGGCTGGAGATGGCCTTCTCGGCCGCTTCTTCGGCACGGTCGTCACCGGAGGCGGAGCCGGTACCCATCATGGCGGTACCCATCTCGCGCATCACGGTACGCACGTCCGCGAAGTCGACGTTGATGAGGCCCGGGCGGGTGATCAGCTCGGCGATGCCCTGTACTGCACCCAGCAGCACGTCGTTGGCCGCCTTGAAGGCGTCCAGCAGGGAGATGCCGCGACCCAGCACCTTCAGCAACTTGTCGTTGGGGATGGTGATCAGGGAGTCGACGTTCTTGGAGAGCTCTTCGATGCCGTGAGCGGCGAAGCCCATCCGCTTCTTCCCTTCGAAGGAGAACGGTTTGGTCACGACGGCAACGGTCAGGATACCCATCTCGCGGGCAACTTCGGCCACGATCGGTGCAGCACCGGTACCGGTACCACCACCCATGCCGGCAGCGATGAACACCATGTCGGAACCGGTCAGCAGCTCGCGCAGCGCTTCCCTGTCTTCCATGGCGGCGTCACGACCCACTTCCGGGTTGGCCCCGGCACCCAGACCCTTGGTGATGCCACCGCCGATCTGCAAGGTGGTATTGGCACTGGAGTTGCGCAGTGCCTGGGCGTCGGTGTTCACGGTGATGAACTCGACACCCTCGATGTTTTGACGAACCATGTGCTCGACTGCGTTGCCGCCGCCGCCACCCACACCTATCACCTTGATGACGGCTTCGTCAGTGTGGCTATCCATAAATTCAAACATGTTGTCTCTCCGCTTTATTTGCCTGACTCAGCAAAATCTTTAGAACTCGCCACGCAACCAGTTGCTGACCCGTTTGACCAGCCCACCTACGCTTGCCTTGGCGGCATATTCCTTGTTACTGCCGGTGGATTGGTTGGTGCGGCCGTACTGCAACAACCCGACCGCAGTCGAGTACACCGGTGCCTGTACGTAGTCACTCAATCCCCGGATATTCATGGGCTCGCCCACCCGGACCTGGCTCTGGAAGATCTGCTCTGCGCACTCCACAATGCCTTCGATCTGGGCCGCGCCACCGGTCAAGACCACACCGGCGGCCAGCTGATGCTTGACCCCCTGTGCCTTCAATTCGCTCTGCACCCGCACCAGCTCGTCATTCACCATGGAGAGCAACTCGGTGTAACGGGGTTCAATCACTTCCGCCAGTGTCTGCCGTTGCAGGCTGCGCGCCGGGCGACCGCCGACACTGGGCACTTCGATATTGTCTTCCTTGCTGACCAGGCGGCCGAGGGCGCAGCCGTAGCGCACCTTGATCGCCTCCGCATCCAGCGGCGGCGTGCCGAAGGCATAGGCGATGTCGCTGGTCACCGTGCTGCCGGCATAGGGAATCACCTTGGTGTGACGCAGGGCGCCGCCGGTAAAGAGCGACATGTCCATGGTGCCGCCACCGATGTCCACCACGCAGACACCCAGCTCCTTCTCGTCTTCGGTCAACACGGCGTAGCTGGAGGCCAGGGCGGAGAAGATCAACTGATCCACCCGCAGACCCACCTTCTCCACACACTTCTCGATGTTGCGCGCCATGTCGTTGTGGCAGGTGATGAGATGCACCTTGGCTGCCATCCGCACGCCGGAGAGGCCGACCGGGTTCTTGATCCCTTCCTGATAGTCGATGGCGAACTCCTGGGGCAGCACGTGCAGCACCCGCAGCTCGTCAGACAACCGCACCGACTTGGCGGTGTGGATGACGTTGTCCACATCCTCCTGGGTCACCTCTTCGTCGGAGATGGGCACCATGCCGGTCTCGTTGCGGCAATCGATGTGCTTGCCGGACAGCCCCAGATAGACGGAACTGATCTGGCAGTCTGCCATCATCTCGGCCTCTTCCACCGCGCGGCGCAGGGACTTGACCACGGAGTCGAGGTCATTGACCCCGCCCTTCTCCATCCCGCGAGAAGCGTGGCTGCCCATGCCGATGACATTGAGTTCGCCATCAGGCAATACTTCGCCAACCAGTACCGCCACCTTGGTCGTGCCGATATCCAGTCCGACAATCAAATTTCTATCTGCGGTGTTGGTCATTCACTTTCTCTTCGCTTTTCTTCCAGCCAACTGCCATCCCGGTGTCGTATCGAAGATCCACGTAAGCAACCCGCTCACGGGGCTCGATGACCGGAAAGGCATCGATAAACCGCTGCAGACGAAGCGCGATATCCGAGCGCCCCACAAACAGCTGAATGTTGCCATCCAGGGTCAGTTCCCAGGCATGGCGGGGGGTCAGATTCACCCCCAGCAACTTGTATCCCTTGGCCGCCAGCAGCGTTTCGTACTGATGGCTGGCTTCCAGCACCTTGGCGGCCTGATCATCGGGCCCGGACAACTGCATCAGGGGCTTCTTCACCCTGTCCGGGGCACTGAACACCTCACCCTTGGTGTTGACGAAGCGGTTGCCGTTCCAGCGAGCCGCCACATCCTGTTCCGTGAGATAGACCTTGATCTTGTTCGGCCACTTCTTTCGTACCGAGACCTGGGCCACCCAGGGCAGAGCGTTCAGACGCGCCTGCAATTCGTTCACATCCAGCTCGAAGAAGTTGCGAAGTTCGGCACCATCCAGCACGGCAGCACGCAACTCATCGGCCTTCAAATATTCGTGTTGCCCCTGCAGCAACAGCTCGCTCATGGGCAACCGACTGGCATCCGTCAGCCAGTCTTTAACATCCAGCGCAGTCTGGTAGAGCCCCCACATGACCAGGATGAAAAATGCCACCCCGGCGATGAAGCCCCCCTTGGTGCGCCCTTGTGCCCTTGCCTCCACCCGATCGATCCCCGTAAAACGCGCCATGCCGGCCACTTGCAGACCGGTTCGCCATTATATAGGCCTCGGCTTGGCGGTCAAAATACTCATTGGGCCCTCAGGCACCGGATTTCATGCTATCCACGCTCAATTTCATCTCGCCGAGACGACGGGCCAGCGCACCGACGTTACCCGCCCCCTGGGTCAATACCAGATCCCCCTCACCAATCAGGTCGGCCAGCACCGCGGGCACATCGTCCGGCGTTGCGACAAAGATGGGCTCCAGGGTGCCGCGGGAGCGGATGGAACGGCACAAGGCACGGCCATCGGCACCGGGAATGGGCTCCTCACCGGCGGCATAGACCTCCAGCATCACCAGCACGTCCACCTTGGAAAGCACATCCGCGAAATCTTCGTAGAGATCCCTGGTCCGGCTGTAGCGGTGCGGCTGGAACACCATCACCAGCCGCTTCTCGGGCCAGCCGGCGCGAGCGGCGTTGATGGTCACCTTCACTTCACTCGGGTGATGACCGTAATCGTCCACCAGCATGGCCTTGCCACGGCCGGTTTCAAACTCGCCATATTGCTGGAAGCGGCGCCCCACCCCTTCAAACTTGGAAAGTGCCTGGATGATGGCCTCGTCGCCGATGCCGTCTTCGGTTGCCACCGCGATGGCGGCGGCGGCGTTGAGGGCGTTGTGGATGCCCGGCAGATTCAGGGTCACCTCCAGCTCACCCGCCCCTGCACGGCGCACCCGGAAGCGGCTGCGATTGCTGGTCTGCACGAAGTCCAGCACCTGCACATCGGCATCATCGCTCAGACCGTAGGTGAGGGTAGGACGGGCGATCTCCGGCAGCATGCCGCGGATCACGGGGTCATCCACGCACACCACGGCCAGGCCGTAGAACGGCAGGTTGTGCAGGAAATCGATGAAGGTGGCCTTCAACCTGGAGAAATCGCCACCATAGGTGTCCATGTGATCCGCTTCGATATTGGTCACGATGGAGACCATGGGTTGCAGATGCAGGAAGGAGGCGTCGCTCTCGTCCGCCTCGGCAATCAGATAACGGCTGCTGCCCAGGCGGGCATTGGTGCCGGCGCTGTTGAGCAGACCGCCGATGACGAAGGTGGGGTCGCGATCCGCCTCGGCATAGATGCTCGCCACCAGACTGGTGGTGGTGGTCTTGCCGTGGGTCCCGGCGATGGCGATGCCGTGACGGAAGCGCAT
This sequence comes from Aeromonas sp. R7-5, assembly GCF_040908015.1. Classification (NCBI taxonomy): domain Bacteria; kingdom Pseudomonadati; phylum Pseudomonadota; class Gammaproteobacteria; order Aeromonadales; family Aeromonadaceae; genus Aeromonas; species Aeromonas sp. R7-5. Next base: position 27,810 of record NZ_JBFOCZ010000015.1, read on the forward strand.
CAGCTCAGCCAGCATTTCGGCGCGGCGCACCACGGGAATACGCAGCTCGCGGGCAGCCAGCAGCTCGGGGTTGTCCTGCTTGATGGCGGTGGAAACCACCACCACGCTGGCACCGTCCACATGCTCGGCACTGTGACCGACAAAGATGTGTGCGCCCAAAGAGGCCAGGCGTTCGGTCACCCCGTTGCGGGCCAGATCCGAGCCGGTCACCTGATACCCTTCATTGGCAAGCACTTCCGCAATACCGCCCATACCGGCGCCACCGATGCCGATGAAGTGGATGCGACGCACGCGGCGCATTTCGGGGATAACGGTACGCAGTTTTGCCAGTTCAACCTTGGTCATAGTTCTTTCTCAATTCGCGGCCACAGGCCATTTTCATTCGGCGACATTCATCAGTTCGAAGACAGAAGCGGGGCCTTGGCGGCACATCTTGGCCTTCCATCTCGTTTGGCTCAGCCGGTGGCGAGCCGTTTGCACTCATCGGCAACCCGTTCGGCAGCATCGATGATGGCGACCCGGCGCGCGGCCTGGGCCATGTTCAACAGAGTTTCCCTGCGCCCGGCGAGCCAGGATAGGCGCGACGCCAGCGCCGCCGGCGTCAGCTCGGACTGGGGCAGGAACTCGGCCGCACCGCCGTCGACCAGGGTCAGGGCGTTGCGGGTCTGGTGATCGTCCACCGCATGGGGCAGGGGCACGAAGATGGCGGCCACACCGGCGGCGGCCACTTCGGAGACGGTCAATGCGCCGGCGCGGCACACTACCAGGTCCGCCCAGGCATAGGCATCCGCCATGTCCTTGATAAATTCACTCACCTCGGCCTCGACCCCCAGCCCGGCATAGGAAGCAGCCACGGCCTCCCCGTTACCCTTGCCGCATTGGTGACGCACCTCGATGGGCACACCGGCAGCTGCAACCGCAGGAGGCACCTGCTCGTTGAGGACCCGGGCCCCCAGGCTGCCACCAACCACAAGCAGGCGCAGAGGATCGCTGCTGCTACGCAGTTGGGGATCCGGCAGCGCCACCACCTCGGGGCGCACCGGGTTGCCCACCACGGCGGTGCGGGCATTGGGGGCGAAGGCACCGGGGAAGGCCATCAGTACCCGCCTGGCAATACGGGCCAGCAGCTTGTTGGTCAGGCCAGCGGCGGCATTCTGCTCGTGAAGCAGTAGCGGAATGCCGGACAGCCAGGCGGCCACGCCACCCGGGCCGGAGGCAAAGCCCCCCATGCCCAGCACCACATCGGGCTGGATGGTCTTGAGCACCTGGCGGGCCTGAAGCACGGATTTGATGACACGGTAGGGCGCCGCGAGCAGACGCTTGATGCCGTTGCCACGCACCCCCTGGATGTCGATGAAGGAGATGGGATAACCATGGGCAGGCACCAGCTCCGCCTCCATCCGGTCGGCAGTGCCGAGCCAGTGGATGGTCCAGCCCTGGGCCTTGAGGCGATCGGCGACGGCCAGGCCGGGGAACACATGGCCCCCGGTACCACCCGCCATCACCAGTAACGTCTTGCTCACACAACCTCCCGCACGCGCGCCTGGGCACTCGCCTGGCGTAACTCGAAATCGATACGAATCAACATGCTCACCGCCACCATCATGATGATGAGACTGGAGCCGCCATAACTGACCAGCGGCAGGGTCAGCCCCTTGGTAGGCATCATGCCGCTGGCGGCACCGACGTTGACGAAAGTCTGGAAGCTGAACCAGATGCCGATGCCGATGGCCAGATAACCTTCATAGAGCCGCTCGGCCACCAGCGCCTGGTGACCCAGCTTGAGCGCCTTCACCGCCAGCGCAAAAATCAGGAAGAGTGCGCCAAGCACCCCCACGTAGCCCAGCTCTTCGCCCAGAATGGCGAACACGAAGTCGGTGTGGGCCTCCGGCAGGTACTCCATCTTCTGGATGGAGTTGCCGAGCCCCTCGCCAAACCAGCTCCCCCGACCAAAGGCCATCAGGGACTGGGTCAGCTGATAGCCGCTGCCAAAGGGATCGGCCCAGGGGTCGAGGAAGGAGGTCACCCGCCGCATCCGGTAGGGCTCCGCGATGATCAGGGTCACCACTGCGCTCACCCCCACCAGGATGAGACCGATGAACTGCACCAGCCGGGCACCGGCCAGGAACAGCATCCCGAGGGAGGTGACGAACATCACCACCACTGACCCGAGATCCGGCTGGGCCAGCAGCAGGATGGCCACCACGAACAGCACCGCCATGGGTTTCATGAAGCCGATGAAGCGTTCGCGCACCTCGCTCTGGCGGCGCACCAGATAGCCCGCCAGATAGACGAACAGCGCCAGCTTGCCGAACTCAGCCGGCTGCAAGTTGAAGGGGCCAAGCGGCAGCCAGCGTACCGAACCGTTGACGCTGCGGCCCACCAGCAACACCATCACCAGCAGCACGATGGCCAGCAACAACATGGGGCCGTTGTAGTGCTGCCAGCGTGCCATGGGTACCTGCAACACGAACCAGGAGATACCCAGCGCCATCACCAGGAACATGCCGTGGCGCTTCACGAACATGAAGGGATCGTTGTTGATGGCGATCCCCTCAGGAATGGAAGCTGACGCCACTATCACCAGCCCGACGCCCATCAGGGCGAGAGCCAGTACCACCAGCTGCCGATCGTAGAGACCGGCGGGGCGCGCCGGTAGCAACCAGCGCTGCAAGAATCCCGCAACCACGCGCAGGGCGTTCATAAGCCCATCACCAGTTCGGTGAAGCGATCGCCGCGCGCTTCAAAGGATTTGAACTGATCCAGGCTCGCACAGGCCGGCGCCAGCAGCACCCAGTCACCGGGCCTGGCATCGACCGCCGCCTTGGCGACAGCAGCGTCAAGATCGGCAACCCGCTCGGTCTGTTCGCCCAGGGCCAGCAGCACCTCGGCATCCTGACCAAAGCAGTACATGTGATCGATCTGGCTGCCGAGCAGCGCCTGCACCGGGCCGAAGTCCTGCCCCTTGCCCTGGCCACCGGCCAGCAGCAGCAGGCGGCCCTTGACCGCTTCACGCACCCCGGCCACGGCGGCCAGGGTCGCCCCCACGTTAGTGGCCTTGGAGTCGTTGATCCAGCGCACCCCATTTACCTCCCGCACGAAGCGGGCACGGTGAGGCAGGCCTTCAAAGCGGCGCAGCGCGGCAAGTTGTGCCTCGCGGGGAATGCCCACCGCATCGCACAGGGCCATGGCCGCCAGGGCATTGGCCTGGTTGTGGGCACCCACTATCTTCATCTCGTCCACCGCAAGGAGCGGCTCGCCGTGCAAAGTCAGCCAGTGACGGCCCTCCAGCTCGCAGCGACCGTAGCCGTTGCAGTCGAGGCCGAAACTCTGCCACACCTGACCCACATCGGGCAGGGTCTGGGGATCGTCGCGATTGATCAGGATGTGCTGGGAGTGCTGATGGATCTCCATCTTGGCGGCGCGGTAATCCGCCATGCCGGCATAGCGATCCATATGATCTTCACTGAGGTTCAGGACCACGGAGGCTGCGGCCCGCAGGCTGTAGGTGGTCTCGAGCTGGAAGCTGGAGAGTTCCAGCACGCAGAGATCCATGGGCTGCTTGAGGAGCGACAGCGCCGGGGTGCCGATATTGCCCCCCACACCGACCTTGAGTCCCGCCTCGGCGATCATCTCACCCACCAGGGTGGTGACCGTGCTCTTGCCGTTGGAGCCGGTGATGGCGATGACGGGCGTCTGGGTTTCACGCACGAACAGTTCGATGTCACCGACGATGCGCACCCCGAACTCGGCGGCGGCCTTCAACTCCGGAGTCGCCAGGGCGATGCCCGGGCTCGCCACTATCATGTGCGCCTGCTTGAGCCGCTCCGCGTCCAGCCCGTGGATGAGCTCCACCTCGGGGGGAAGCTCGTCCTTGCCCGGCGGATTGGCACGGGTGTCCATCACCAGCGGCGTGACGCCGCGGTCGAGGAAGTAATCGACGCAGGAGAGTCCGGTTTTGCCGAGTCCGATGATGATGACCATTGCTTACCTCACCTTCAGGGTGGCGAGGCCAAGCAGCACCAGCATGAGGGTGATGATCCAGAAGCGCACGATGACGCGCGGCTCCGGCCAGCCCTTCTTCTCATAGTGGTGATGGATGGGGGCCATGCGGAAGATCCGCACGCCGCGCAGTTTGTAGGATCCGACCTGCAGGATCACCGAGACGGTCTCCATCACGAAGACGCCCCCCATGATCACCAGCAGGAACTCCTGGCGCACCAGCACGGCTATGGTACCGAGCGCGCCGCCCAGGGCCAGGGAACCCACGTCCCCCATGAAGACCTGGGCCGGGTAGGTGTTGAACCAGAGGAAGCCCAGGCCCGCGCCCACGATGGCGGTACAGACGATCACCAGTTCGGAGGTGTAGGGCACGTAGGGAATGTGCAGGTAGTTCGCGAAGTTGACGTTGCCGGTCGCCCAGGCGATCAGGGCGAAGCCTCCCGCCACCATCACGGTGGGCATGATGGCGAGGCCATCCAGGCCATCGGTCAGGTTGACCGCGTTGGAGGTACCGACGATGACGAAGTAGGTCAGCAGGATGAACATCAGGCCGAGCTGGGGCATCACATCCTTGAGGAAGGGGACCACCAGCTGGGTCTGGCCATCGTGGGTGGCCGTGGCGTAGAGGAAGACCGCCACACCCAGCGCGACCGCGGACTGCCAGAAGTACTTCCAGCGGGCGATGAGGCCGTCGGTGTTCTTGCGCACCACCTTGAGATAGTCATCGGCAAAACCGATGGCGCCATAGGCCCCCAGCACGAACAGCACCAGCCAGACATAGGGGTTGTCGAGGCGGCACCAGAGCAGCACAGAAGTGAAGATGGCGGCAATGATCATCAGGCCGCCCATGGTCGGGGTGCCCTTCTTGCTGAGGTGGGATTCGGGACCGTCGTTGCGGATCACCTGGCCGAACTTCATGATCTGCAGGCGACGGATGAGGCGCGGCCCCATCCAGAGCGCCACCACCAGACCGGTGATGATCGACAGGATGGCGCGAAACGTCAGGTAGGAGAAGACGTTGAAGAAGGTGAAGTGCGGGGTGAGCAGTTCCGCCAGCCAGACTAGCATGTGGCTGACTCCTGATGGCCCTTGACCATCTCGACGATATCTTCCATGCGGGAGCCACGGGCGCCCTTGACCAGAATCGAAATTTCCTGATGTGTCTTTATCATTTGCGCAAGCACTTCAAACAACGACGCCTTGTTATCGAAATGTCGGCCAGCCGCGGCATCTGCGGTGTGGCGACTCTGTTCCCCTACGGTCAGCACGGCATCGAGGCCCTGCTCACGGGCGTGGTGTCCGACCCGGGCATGCTGCGCGGCGGACTCCTCACCCAACTCCTTCATGTCACCGAATACCAGCACCTTGTAACCGTTCATGGCGGTCAGGGCATCGATACCCGCCAGCACGGACTCCACGCTGGCGTTGTAGGTGTCATCCACCAGGGTGAGGCCACCCCAGCGTTGCACGCAGAAACGGCCCTTGACCGGCGCCATCTGCTCCAGCCCCGCCTTGACGGACGCAAGCGATGCGCCCAGGGCCAGGGTCCCGGCGGCAGCAGCCAGGGCGTTGGCCACGTTGTGGCGACCCGGAATGGCCAGGGTCAGGTTCACCTCTCCCTGGGGCGTCACCATCACGAACCCGGCACAACCCTGCTCGTTGAGCACGATGTCGCGGGCGTGGAACGGCTGACGCCGATCCTCGAGGGAGAAGGCGCAGTGGATGCCCTTTTCACGCCACTTCGGCCAGAACTCGTTGTCGGCATTGACGATGGCGGTGCCGCCCTCGCCTAGCCCTTCGAAGATTTCGCTCTTGGCATGGAATACCCCTTCCAGCGAGCCGAAACCCTCCAGGTGGGCGGCCGCCACGTTGTTGATGATGGCGGCATCGGGTTTGGCCAGCGAGGTGGTCCAGGCGATCTCGCCCGGGTGGTTGGCTCCCAGCTCCATCACCGCGAACTGGTGTTGCGGCTCGAGGCGCAGCAGGGTCAGCGGCACCCCCACCTCGTTGTTGAAGTTGCCGGCGGTGGCCAGCACCTCCCCTTCACAACGCAGGATGGCCGTCGCCATCTCCTTCACCGTGGTCTTGCCGCAGCTGCCGGTGATGGCGAGCACTTTCGGATTGATGCGCTCGCGCACCAGCCTGCCCAGACGCCCAAGCCCCTTGAGGGTGTCGCCCACCACCAGTTGTGGAATGGCCAGCGGCAATTCGCGCTCCACCAGCAGGGCACTGGCGCCGGCGGCAACCGCCTGGTCGCAGAAATCGTGTGCGTCGAAACGCTCGCCGCGCAGGGCCACGAACAGCGCCCCCGCGCCCAGGGTCCGGGTGTCGGTGCTGACCGCCGTGATCTCATGGTCGCCCCCGATCAGACGGGCATCGAGCACCTGCGCCAGGTCGGCAAGCCTGAGGGTCATCATTTGAATGACTCCATTAATGTGTGCAAGGCGGCTGCGACGGTTTCCCGATCGCTGTAGTGCCGCTTGTCGGTTCCAATGATCTGATAATCCTCGTGGCCTTTGCCGGCCACCAGGATGATGTCCTCTTTGCTCGCTTGGCTCAGTGCCAGCTGGATTGCCTTGGTCCTGTCGTGCTCGATCTGCACGGCGCCGGGATCGCGAAGACCCGCCACCATGTCGGCCATGATCCGGGCCGGCTCCTCGGTACGGGGATTGTCGTCGGTCAGGATCACGCAGTCAGCATGCTGCTCCGCCATGGCAGCCATCATGGGACGCTTGCCGCGATCCCTGTCGCCACCACAACCCACCAGGCACCAGAGCCGCCCTTCACAGTGCACCCGCAGGGCCTGCAAGGCCTTCTCCAGCGCATCCGGGGTGTGGGCGTAATCGACCACGGCGAGCGGCGCATTGCCACCGCCGAAGCACTCCATGCGACCGGTCACCGGTTGCAGTCTGGGGGCCGTCGCCAGCAGGTCATCGAAGTCGTAGCCGAGCACCAGCATGGCACCCATGGCGCCCAGCACGTTGCTGACGTTGAAGCGGCCGAGCAAGGGGGCGGATAATACACCATTCCCCCAGCTGGAGTTAATGCGCGTATCAAAACCTTGTTGGTGGAAATGGGGATCCTGCGCCGTCAGTTGTCGTCCGGCATGGTTTTCAATCGGACCATGAACCCCGACGGCCACTGCACCGGGATAGGTCGCCAGCCATTGCCGTCCCAGATGGTCATCGGCGTTGATGACGGCGCAAGGCTCATCCACCAGCTTCAGCAGCTCCTCCTTGGCGGCGGCATAGGCCTCCATGGTGCCGTGATAGTCCAGATGATCCCGGCTCAGGTTGGTGAAGACTGCCGCGGCAAACGGCAGGGCCGCCACGCGATGCTGCACCAGACCGTGGCTGGAGACCTCCATCGCCACCAGATCGGCCCCCTGCTGCTGCAAGGCGGCCAGATTGGCCTGCACCTGGACCGCGCTGCCCGTAGTGTTCTCTGCTTCGATGAGCTCGCCAAACAGACCGTTGCCTATGGTGCCCATGACCCCGGCCTTGCCCCCCAGCAGGGTGCGCCAGTTGGCCACCAGCAGGGCCGTGGTGCTCTTGCCGTTGGTGCCCGTGATGCCCACCAGTTGCAGCTTTTGCGCAGGGTGACCGTAGAAATGACCGGCCAGCTCGGAGAGACGAGCGGGAAGATCCCTCATGCCGATGCAGGGGATCTGGGTCGCCGGAGGGACGAATTCTCCGTCCTCCTCAAACAGCACGGCGGTCGCTCCCTGAGCCACCGCCTGTTCGATGAAGCGCCTGCCATCCACCTGATGGCCACGAATCGCCACGAAGAGCGAGCCGGGACCGACCCGCCGGCTGTCGAGCTGGAGATCGGTGAGGGAAAGCGCAGGGGCATCGATGCCGAAGCGGCTCATCAGTTGATCAAGTGTGCGGGGCGGCATGGGAAGCCTCCGAAAATGCGGGAATGCGGGCGCTCGTACACGCCATGGAAAACGCCCCGACAGCAGCGGGGTCGATGGAAAAAGCCGTATGCCCGTCAAGTACGCGGTGCGCCATTGTTGGCCTCCGTGCGGGCAAGCTTGGCGGGTACCTCGGGCGGGATCGCATCGGGACGGATGTTGAAGAGCTGCAACACGCCTCCCATGGCCTCCGCAAAGGGCGGGGTCGCCACGGCACCGCCGTAGTAGGCATCCCCCTTGGGTTCGTTGATCACCACCACCATGACGAAACGGGGATTGCTGGCAGGCGCGAAACCGGCAAACCAGGCCATGTAGTCCTTGCCATAGCCCCCAGCCACGGCCACCTTGGCGGTACCACTCTTGCCACCGACCCGATAACCGGGGATCTGGGCCTTGGGAATGGCATTGCTGACCACGTACTCCAGCGCCTGCAACATGGCAGCGGCGTTGTTGTGATCGATGACCTGCTCACCCTTGGGCGGCTTGGTCACCTTGATGATGGAGAGCGGAACCCGCTTGCCCTTGTTGGCCAGGGTGGCGTAGGCGGAGGCCAGCTGCAGCGGGGTCACTCGCAGACCATAACCGAACGACAGGGTGGCTCGCTCGATGTCGGACCAGCGGCGACGCTGGGGCAGCATGCCGCTGCTCTCCCCCATCAGGCCGCTGCCGGTGTCCATGCCGAAGCCCACCATGCTCAGGGTGTTGATCATCTCCTGGGCCGGCATCCGCAGCGCGATGCGCGACATGCCGATGTTGGAGGAGTAGCGCAGGATGTCGTAAAGGTTGGTCGCCTTGTGGATACTCACGTCACGGATCTGCTTGGCCCCGATGAAGAGGGGGCCGCCCGGGATGAAGTCCTTCCAGCTGGTGACACCGGCTTGCAAGGCACTAAGCAAAATCAATGGCTTGACCGTGGAGCCCGGCTCATAGGTATCGGTCACCACCCGGTTTCGCACCCGGAAACTCTGGTATTGGCCACGGTTGTTCGGATTGTAGGAAGGGGTGTTGACCATGGCGAGCACCTCGCCGGTCTTCACATCCAGCATCACCATGGAGCCGGAGGTGGCCTTGTTCTCGTCGGTAGCCCGTTTGAGGGCGCGATAGGCCAGCGCCTGCACCCGCTGATCGATGCTCAGTTGCAGATCGTTGGCGTGCTTGCCCTCTTTCACCAGGCCCAGGCGCTCGATGACGCGGCCCTGCCTGTCCTTGCGCACCCGCATCTCGCCAGGGGTTGCGGTCAGCCACTCGTTGTAGCTGCGCTCAATCCCCTCGATGCCGCTGCCATCGATGTTGGTCACCCCCACCAGGTGGGAGCTTATCTCGCCGGTCGGGTAGAAACGGCGCGCCTCGGGGCGCAGATAGATGCCCCCCAGCTTCAACCCCTTGATGTACTCGGCCACCGCAGGCGTCACCTGCCGCTGCAGATAGACGAAGCGCTTGCTCGGGTTGGCGATGCGATGCTTGAGGGTGTTGATGTCGAGCTTGAGCACGGCGGAGAGTGCCAGCCAGGCACGCTCGTTGTGGATGGCACCGGACTCGTGCACCGTCTTGGGATCGGCCCAGACCGCTTCGACCGGCACGGATACCGCCAACTGTTCGCCATTGCGGTCCGTGATCATGCCGCGCACCGCCTGGGTGGAGGTGGTGCGCAGGGAGCGCATGTCCCCCTCCTGGCGCAGTCTGTCCGGATCGATCACCTGGATCCAGGCCAGCCGCAGGATCAGCCCCGCAAACGCGATGCCGATGAAGAAAACCAGGGTACGAAAGCGCCACGGGTAGAGTGAGGGTGCTTTCGCCTTGGCTTTGTCCTTTGCCGGAGCCTTGGTGGCGGCCTTGCGTGTCATGGTTGTGTAATTACCTTTTCAGTGGTCACCAGGGGACGAGCCATCTGCAACTTGTCCATGGCCAGACTCGCCACCCGGGAATGCTCAGCCAGTGTGCCCTGTTCCAGCAAGAGGTGGCGCCACTCGATGTTGAGCCTGTCCTCCTCCGCCATCAGATCGTTCTGCTTGGCCGTCAGACCCCGGGTCATGTTGGTCACCAGGATCACCGCAAAGGCGGTGACCAGCACGGCGACGGTCAACAGGACCTGCAACTTGTGGCGCCAGAGATCCGCAACGATCTCCCTGGCGAGGTGAACGCGCACATCGCTCATCGTTTACTCCGCAAGACGCTCTGCGACCCGCAGCACCGAGCTGCGGGACCGGGTGTTTTCATTGACCTCGTGGTCGGAAGGCTTGAGCGCCTTGCCGATCGACTTCAGCTTGCGACCACCGGCCAGCTGGGCTTCGGTCAGAGGGATCCCGTGGGGTACTTCCGGACCTTTCTCATGCTTTCGAATGAAATGCTTCACCAGCCGATCTTCCAGAGAGTGGAAGCTGATGACGGAGAGACGACCGTGAGGAGCCAACACGTCCAGCGCGCCGTTGAGGGCGGTTTCAATTTCGTCCAGCTCGCTGTTGATGTAGATGCGGATGGCCTGGAAGCTGCGGGTCGCCGCGTGCTTGCCCTTCTCCTTGCTCGGGTTGACCCGGGCAATCATCTCCGCCAGCTGGCGGGTGCGCACATAGGGCTCGGTCACCCGATCGTGCACGATGGCGCGAGCAATCTTCTTGGCGAAGCGCTCCTCACCGAAGGTTTTCAGCACCCAGGCGATGTCATCCACATCGGCACGGGCCAGCCACTCGGCGGCACTCTGACCAGAGGTGGGATCCATTCTCATGTCGAGCGGGCCGTCCTTCATGAAGCTGAAGCCACGCTCGGCATCGTCAAGCTGGGGGGAGGAGACACCGAGATCCAGCAGGAAGCCATCGACCTTGCCCAGCAGGCCGCGCTCGGTCAGATAGCGGGTGATGCCGGAGAAGGGACCGTGCACGATCTCGAAACGGGGATCCTGGATCTTGGCCGCCTCGGCAATGGCCTGGGGATCCCGGTCGATGGCGATCAGACGGCCATTGGGGCCCAGATGCTGGAGAATGAGACGAGAGTGACCCCCCCGGCCAAAGGTACCGTCGACGTAGATACCGTCCGGCTTGATGGCCAGCCCTTCGACGGCTTCGTGCAACAGCACTGTGATGTGTTCAGCGGCTTGGGTCATTTATAAAGAAAAATCCTGTAGTCGTGGTGAACTTGCCCAGTCGTCCTCGGGCAGGCCCAGGATGTCGTCGTTGATCTGTTGTTGCCAGCGGGCTTCATCCCACAGCTCGAATTTGTTGAGCTGGCCCACCAGCATGACTTTCTTGTCCAGCCCGGCATGGCTGCGCAGCGGCTGGCTGAGCAGCAGACGGCCATTGCCATCCAGTTCGCATTCGGCCGCGTGGCCGAGCAGCAGACGTTGCAGGCGGCGCTCCGCCGGGTTGGTGCTGGAAAGTGTCTTCAGCTTGCGCTCCACCTCTTCCCATTCATTCAGGGGATAAAGCAGCAGACAGGGATGGGCGATGTCGATGGTGCAGACCAGCTGGCCGTCGCACTCGTCGCGCAGCCAATCACGAAATTTGGTCGGAATCGCCAACCGCCCCTTGCTGTCCAGGCTGATGGCGTGAGCGCCACGCAACAAATTGCAGTCCCCGAAGGTGAGTTATGGGGGCTAGATGCCCAATAAAACCACTTTGATCCACTTTTCTCCACCATGAAGTTTAAGGACGAGCAGGGGGCTTTTCAAGCAAGGATCTCGGGCATGGGGAACATATTGACGCAGCGTGATGGGACTACCGATTAAATGAATTGATTTTCCACAAGTTATTCATGGGGGAATTAAATCATCCCGGCGAAGTGCGCCTCGTAATTAATCGATTTCACGGGGAAATGATGAAACGGAACAGCACGACGGCGCACAGGATAATGCTGACGCCCACCACGGGATAGATGATATAGCCATCCCCTACCCGACGGGCTCGCAGCACCACCAGCTGGCAGAGCAGCAGGTTATAGACGATGAGAAGAAAAGTCAGCAGTAGATTGGCGCCCAATGTCAGCTCGTCGGCATACATGATATAGAGCCACATCAAACCAAAATTAACGAGGATCAGATAAAGCAGAAATTTCTGAATCGCCCTGCCCGCCTTTGGGGTCTTTTTTACTCGTGTTATCATGCTTATCACGTCCTGGATACCACATGAACAGTCGACAGATATTGTCAAAAACTGTTGAGATACATCGTGTTTTTATCATTTTCCCGCCAGGCTCTGTCCGCTGTTGCCAAAATATCCCTGCGCCTTCTCCCCGGGCTCTCGCTACTGAGCAGTGCCGTTTGTTACTCCTATGATCATTATCACTGGCAGGCGGGTTTTCCTACCCCCGTTGTCGGCCCGGGTGCCGAACTGGTCAACGAGCAGACCCGCTTTCTGCTGCGCCAGCGCAGCCACCTGCAAACGAGGCTCGCCGAGTCCCAGCCCATGATCCGCTGGGTCACGGAGCAGGTTCAGACGCGAAAACTCCCACCCATGCTGGCACTGCTGCCCCTGATCGAGAGCAGCTACCGGCTTGACGTGATCTCCTCGGCGGGCGCCGCCGGGCCCTGGCAGTTGATGCCGGATACCGCAGCCCGCTTCTCCGTCCCCATGACGAACGGCTTCGATGGCCGCTATTCCCTGCCATTGGCGACGGAGGCGGCGCTCTCCTACCTCGGGTGGCTGCATCAATTCTTCGGGCAGGACTGGTTGCTGGCACTGGCGGCCTACAACGCGGGAGAGGGAAGAGTACTGAAGGCGGTGCTCAACGGCGGGACACGCAATGTGTGGGAGTTGCAGTTGCCTACCGAAACGCGCCTCTATGTGGCGCGCTTCCTCGCGCTCTCCCAATTGCTGGACAGAGCGGCGCAGCACGGGTTTGTCCTGCCGCCCTGGCAGGCGGGAGAAAATATCCGGGTATGGCGGCAGCCGGGGGGCTGCTCATTGCTGGAGTGGGCCATGGAACGGGGGGTTGCCATGAACGAGGCAAGCCGGTGGAATCCCGCCTGGCGATTGCCCGATCCCCGGGAGGTGAGTGACTGCCCCATCATTTATGGCGGGGGCAAGGCCCCTCCTGCCCCGCGTCATCAAGAGACACGCCCGCAGCTGGTGCGGGCCGTGTCCCTGGAAAGCCTGCACGATCCCCTGCTGTTACTGCCTGCACGGGGACTGGACATGGGGCGGGGAGGCCTCACTCTTGAGCGGTTGCCGGATCCACTGGGATTGGAACAGGCTCGCCCTCTGCTGGCGCCATGAAACAGTGGCGCCAGTGGCTCAGAACAGGCGCGAGATCCACCGAGTCAGGATCGATCCATCGCGCGCCGTAGAAGCTGAGGTACTGGCCTATGGCCCTGCGATGGGTGATATGACACGCCAGCACGATCCGCGGTGACAACGACAGGCTGACGTTATCGGGCAAGGTAAAACGGGCGGGGGCGAGGAAACCGACCCCACCCGGTCCGATATCCTTGATGACCGCCCGTCCGATGCGCTTGTCGAACAGCAGGCCGGACACCATGAGCCGGGCCGCGATGCCGCAACTCTGGGATTCCAGGGGCGTGGTCCCGTCATGGAGATACCAGCGCGGCAGCTTGCGCCTGGGATCCTTGAACGGTGTCACGGGGGGGAGATCGGCGTCAGGGGTTTCCATGGGCAACGGCGTCCTTGGCTGTCCGGGTGGCGGCTTGGGTTTGGGCACTGAACAGCTGCTCCAGGCTCTTTTCCGCCTGGGTCGTCATCACCAGCAGCTCGATGCGGCGGTTCTCGCTGCCTTTGGGATCGGCGGTGTTGTCCAGCATGGTATCCGACATGGCGACCACCTGACCCACCCGCTCGGGGGGCATGCCACCGGCAAGCAGGACACGCCTCGCCATCATGGCGCGATCGGAGGAGAGCTCCCAGTTGCTGTAGTTGTCACCGGCAAAGGGGGTGCTGTCGGTGTGACCCGAGATCATGACCCGGTTCTCCACTCGCTGGAAAACAGGGGCCAGAGCCATCAGCAGGTGACGGAAATAGGGGCTGATGCGGGCGCTGCCACGGCTGTACATCTCGCGCTCGTCATCGTCGCGGATCAGGATCCGCAGACCCTGGGGCACCAGTTGCAGCTCCAGGTTGTTTCTGGCCTGCATCTGATCCGCCATGGATCCGATGAAACCGGCCAACTGCGCCATCTGCTTCTCTCCCTCAATCTTGCCCACCAGCAGGCTCTCATAGCCTCCCTTGGCGTCATCGGTAAAGATGCTGCGATCCCGCTCCATGTGTCTGGGCATACGCTGCCCCTCCTCCACGAACTGGGGACTCAACTCCTCCAGTACCGAGGGGTTGCCGCCAAGATCCACCGGATAGGGGCTGTTGCTGATGTCGAACGGGTTTGCCTCGCTGTCCATGATGCTGTAGTCGCGCAGACGGCTTGCCACCACATCACGCTCCTCCTGGCTGGAGACGGCCAGGATCCAGAGCACCATGAAGAAGGCCATCATGGCCAGGGTGAAGTCGGCGAAGGCCACCTTCCATGCACCGCCCCCCTTGGGAGCGCTGCTGCGCCGCTGCTGGCGCTTGATGACGATCTGCTCGTGGTTGCGCATCACATGGCCCTGTTGGTCACCCAGTCTTCCAGTTCGAGGAAGCTGGGTTTCACGTCAGGTTCCAGCATCTTGCGGCCGGAATCGACGGAGAGCAGCGGCGTCTTGCCCCGCAGCTGAGCGATCAAAATCGACTTGATGCACATCAGCATGCCGATACGACGCTTGACCATCTCTTCCATGGCATTGCTGATGGGCTCCAGCAGGCAATAACAGAGGAAGATGCCGATGAAGGTGCCCACCAGGGCGGCCGCCACGTGCACGCCTATGTTGCTGAGGGGGCCGTCGAGCTGCTGCATGGTGATGATGATCCCCATCACCGCCGCCAGGATCCCGAAGCCGGGGCAGGCCTCCCCTGTCTTGTGCAGCGCATGGGCGGGCTTGAGCATGTCCTCCTCGATGGCCATGATCTCCTGCTCCAGTATGGTGTCGAGCTCATGGGGCGTGATCTTGCCCATACCCAGCAGACGCAGGTTGTCGATGATGAAGCCCAGCAGTTGCGGATCTTCCGATACCTGGGGATACATGAGGAAGACGGAGCTCTGCTGCGGATTCTCCACGTGCTCGTCCAACGCCTTCATCCCCTTGTTGCGGGTCTCTTCCAGCAGTTGGTGCATCAGGGTCAGCAGTTCGCGATAGATCTCCTTCTCGTCCTTGTTGGACTTGAAGCAAAGCTTCATCTGGCGCCACATTTCATGCATCACCTCCTTGGAATTGCCAAGGAACATGGAGCCGACCGCCGCCCCTATGATGATGATGAGTTCGGCAGGCTGCCACAGGGCGATGGGGCGCCCCCCGGCCATCATGAAGCCGCCGATCACACATACGAAAATGACACCAAGACCAATCTGTTTTTGCATGGATGCTCCCGCAGAAATCAACAAGACTCCCCCCGCGGGGAGAGGCATAACTATATGGAGTCGACCAATCGCTGCTTGAGCTGAAGGACGCACTGCTTGTGGAGCTGACACACCCGCGACTCGGTCAGCCCGAGCACCAGTGCAATCTCCTTCATGTTCAATTCCTGCTGGTAATAGAGGGAAAGCAGCAGCTGTTCACGCTTGTCCAGGGTACCGAGCACCTTGCCCAGGGTCATGGCCAGATCCTGATCGTCAGACTCGGATGCGGGCGCCCTGCCCCCGTTCTCCAGCCACTCCTCCAGACTCTGCAACGCCTCGGCCTGGCTCGCATAGGCGAGCTGGCGCACCTCCTCGACGGTGCAGGAAAGCGCCTGTGCCAGCTCCTGCTCGGTCGGGTTGCGCCCCAGACGGTTGAACAGCTCCCGCTGTACCTGGTTGTGACCGTGGACCTGCTGGCGCAGCTGACGGGGTCGCCAGTCGAGGCGCCGCAGCTCGTCCAGCATGGCTCCCCGCACCCGCTTGAAGGCATAGCTCTCGAACTGGGCATCCGGTTCACCCCCATAGCGACGCCAGGCTTCCAGCAGCCCCATCATGCCGACCTGCTCCATGTCCTCCTGATCGAAGCTGGCGCTCACCTGACTGCGCAGGTGAGTGGCTGCCCGCTTCACCAGAGGCAGATAACGGCTCAGGATCACCTGCTCACCGGTACGGGGAGCGGAGGCGGTCAGTTCGCAGGGAGTATCCCAACCAGCGTCCATCATGTTCGCTACTGCACCAGGACCTTGGTGACCAGCACTTCATCCAGATAGGGCTTGTAGCCATACCCCTCCAGGGTTCCCACCAGTTTGCCGAGCAGAGAGGTCTGAAGGGCCGAGATGTTCTGCAGCTCCTGCTTCACCGCTTCATGGGAGCGATGGCTGAAATATTGCACCATGGCATTGCGGATCAGGGGGGTCAGCTCGTTGAGCGTCTCCAGTTGCTGGGGATTGTGGGTGACCAGCGCCAGCTCCAGCACCAGATAGTGGGGCTCCCTGTCCCCCTCCAGGCTGATGACGAAACGCTCCATCGGTTTGAACAGCGGCGTCTTGCTCAGCTCGGGCTTGGCCTCTGCCAGGCCCAGCCAGACGGCAACCGTATCCCGCTTGAGATAAGCGCCATAGGCCAGCGCCGCCAGCAGGCACAGCGCCATCATTATCACCATCAACCACTTCATGACACGCCGCATAATTTGAAATCACTCTCGCTATTGCCAGATCTTGAAATGTCACACCAGGGTGTTGAGCCAATCCTGGCCAGCACTGCCCGATGCGTCCTGTTCTTCCTGCCACTGTCGTCGACCTGCCAGGATCTTCTCCTGCTGCCAGCGATCCCCCCGCTCCTGCTCTCCCCCCTGGCCCACGTTCACTTCGACACCACCGGCATGGTGGGGAGCCAAACTCATGCGAAGCCGCTCCATCGACTGGATCAGGGCTTCACGCACCGCCGGGTTGGTCACGTTGAGCTGCACGTTGAGCCGATCCCCTTCCATCCTCACGGTCAGTTCGAGGCGACCCAGCTCGGGGGGATCGAGGCGGATATGGGCCTGCTTGATGCTATGGTTCACCTGCAGCTCGACCCTGTCTTTGAGCACATCGACCAGTTGCTGGCCCCACTGGGCCTCGCTTGCGGCAAGACGCGCCGGCGCCCACTGGTATTCCGCAGGCCTGGCAGCAGAGAGCGTGGGCGACAACCCCGCCATTGCCTTGAATTCGGTGACGCTGGCCTCCCGCTCCGGGGCGGGCTCCCCGGGAAGAGGCACCACCACTGCCGCACTCCGGGTCGCAGGCAGCTCGCCCTGGGTGGTCGGCTGGAGCATTCGCATGGCCAGCTCTCCGGCGGGTTGAGGGAGGCTCTCTTTGCCAACGGAAACCGGCGGCACCGGCATCCGCTCCCCTTCCATTCGCTCGAACCCGCTGAGGGCGCGCAGCACAGGCGAGGAGGCGGGTTGCACCTCCCCGACGGGGGCAAGGCCGCAATTCGATGACAAACGGGCAGGAGGAAGGCGTCCCTCCTCCTGTCGGACAAAAGGTGGTGGCATCTGGTTAAAGGCGGCGAGTTGCTCGGCGACATCCGCAGCCACTTCGACGCTCTCCGCCTGCTCCGTCTCGTCGACGGGGGCGGAAGGGGCGGTGGACGGAGGAAGCATCGCCTCCTGCGGAAGATCCAGAGGCTGGTACTCTTCCCCCTGACCGTCAGGCTGGCGGGAGAGGCGGGTAAAACCACCGGATGGGGAAGCGGGCAGTGTCTCTGCCACGGGGAGAGGGATCATGCCCATGTCTGCGCCTCGTCGTAGGCCTGCAATCCTTCCCGTTTGCGGGAGAGGCTGTCCCACTCCTGCTTGCGCAGCGCCGTTTCCTGCTCACAGAGCGCGAAGGCTTCCCGATGCCAGTGGCGCACCTGATCCCGGGCCGGCATCAGGGATTGCCACAATGCAGGCTGGCTGTTCAGATGCGCCACCAGCTGGGCCAGACGCTGGTCCGCCAGCCGCACCGCATCCCACTGTCCGGCGCGGGCCTGCTGCAAGATAAGACGCCCGAGCCCCAGGAGCTGGCGCTGACGGGTCTCGCGTTCCGCACCGGGGGGCACGGCTCCTGTCATGGACATGATGATGGCCTCAAAATAGGACGACCTTGCGGGCAAGCAAGGAGCAGGCCAAATATATATACATCATATTTCAATACGTTAGCTCCAACCTTTGCCCCATGAGGAAGGTGGATTTCCGCATCAACGGGGATGGCGGGCCATCGCTTCCCAACCCTCTTTCAGCTCCAGCAGGATGCGACGCACCTCTGCAAAGCCCGCGACATCGTTGGCCACACTGATCTCGAACAGCCGCTGGCCGCAGTAGTCGTAGAGACGGTGCAGGTTGCTGGCCAGCTCCCCGCCCTTGTCCATATCGAGGGCACTGTCGAGCCCTCCCAGGATCTGCAGACACTTGTTGATGGACTGCCCCTTGCGCTCGTACTGCCTGGCCAGAATGTGGCCCTCGGCCCTGGCTATTTCGTCGAGCAGGCCATCCATCAACATCAGCACCAGCTGGTGCGGATCGGCGCTCGCTGCCTTGGCCTGGGTGGCGGCGAACTGGTAGGCGTCATAGCCTTCTTGGGGTTCAAACATGAAAAACTCGCTTATTCAAAGTGTTACGGGCTAGCCGTCTCACAAGCCGCCCATGGTCTGCAACATCTGGTTCATGGTGGTGAACTGATTGAGGTAGCGCTTATACGCGGAATCCATGCGCCGATCCAGCGCCTCCATCCGCTCGTTCACCCGTTTCTCGTTCGCTTCAAGACCTGTCTTGCGCCCCTTGAGTGCACCGTCCCGCTTGGTATAGGGATCCAGGGCATTACCCATCCGCTTGAGCAGACCGTCGTCGCCCATGAGTGCCTTGCCGAGCAGCTCGGGATCCTTCTCCAGCGCCTTGTTGAAGTCGGTCTCGTTGAAGGAGAGCTTGCCCGCCTTGTCGGTCTTGATCCCCAGGCTCCCCAGGGTCAGATCATCGGGCAGCTCCCGCACGCTGCGGGCAATCACGCTCTTGAGGCTGCGAACCCCGCTGTCGGAGGAGAGGGCTCCCGGTGCCTTGGGATCGCTGGAGGTCATCTTGGCCAGCTCGTCCACCAGCTCGTTGTAACTGTCGACAAACTTCTTGAGGGAGCCGGTAACCGCCTCCTTGTCCTGATCCACCGTGACCAGCAGCGGAGCGTCATCCGCCTTTTGCGCCTTGGTCAGCTGGAACGTCAGGCCATCCACCACGTTCTCTATCTTGTTGCTGGCAGAGGTGATGGTGAGAGGGTTGTCCCCCCCCATGCGCAGCTTGGCGTCCTGCGCCTGGGTGATGTCCGTCTTGCCGGCCATCGCCACCCCGATGGCATTGGCGCCATCCCCGCTGTACCCCAGGGTGATGGCGTTCTCCACGCCGCTCTCCTTGCTGGTCAGTACCATGCTGACCTTGCCGTCGGTGCGTACCAGGGTCGCCTTCACCCCCGGGTTGTCCTTGGCATTGTTGATCTGGGAGACCAGATCCTTGACGGTGGCGCCAGCCGGGAGGGAGGCCAGGTCGATGTCCAGGGTCTTGCCCTTGACCGTCAGGGAGAAGACGCCGTCTGCTGGCAGCGGTGCCGTGTCACTGTCAAGCTGCAAGCCGACCTGATGGGACTGGGCAAGCTGCTCCACGAAGAAGCTGTACTGACCCGAGCTGGCCTTGCCATTGCTCGTCACCGTCATGAGCCCTTCCTGGGACAGGGTGGCCTTCTGAGCCTGCAGGCTGCTCGCCTTGTTCAGATCCTTGAGCAGGGTCTGGAAACTCGACAGCTTGGTGGTGAGGCTGCTGATGGCGCTCTGCTGCGCCTTGACGCTGTCCAGTTGCTTCTTCAGCAGCTTGTCCATGTTCTGGCGCTCGACGGCAACCAGTTGCATCGCCGTGCTGGCCGGATCTATTTGCATCTTTATCCCCTTATTCGGTGGCATGCCCGTTGGAAAAGACCGGCTCGGCCCTTTCCAACCGGCAAGCGGTTGTCAAACAAGAGCCGCCCCTCTCGGGGCGGCCCGACAAACCATCAACGCAGCAGGGAAGTCACCATGCCGGTCATCTGGTTGGAGTTGGACAGCACGGACATGCCAGCCTGCATCAGCATCTGGTTCTTGGTCATGTTGGTGCTCTCCTGGGCGAAGTCGGCATCCATGATGCGGCCGTTCGCCATGTCGGTGTTCTCTTTCATGTTGGAGAGGTTGTTGACGGTGTGCTCCAGACGGTTGATGTTGGCACCGAACTGGGAACGGGCGGTACCGATGGCATCCAGGGCGTCTTCCATCTTGGTGATCTGCGCATTGAAGGCAGTGGAGGCCAGGGCAGTGGCCGCCACATCGGCGGTGGCAAAATCGGTTTGCGCGGTATCAATGGCTGCGTTGACGGCCTGAACATTGGTGCTGGCATCCACATCCAGCTTCTCGGCGGCGGAACCACCGATCTGGAAGGTCACGGCCGCGGCACCGAACTTGCCCGCATCGCTGATCAGAGCCTGACCACCAAACTTGGTGTTGTCGCTGATGTTCTTCAGCTCGGCAGACAGCTCTTTCATTTCGGTGCCCATGGCCAGACGGTCTTCCGCGCTCGCGGTGCCGTTGGCGCCCTGGGTGGCCAGGTCTTTCATGCGCTGAACGATGTTGGTCATCTCGTCCATGGCACCTTCGGCGGTCTGCATCATGGAGACGGCGTCCTGGGCGTTGCGCATGCCGACCTTCTGGCCGTTGGACTGGGCTTGCAGGCGGGTAGCCATCTGCAGACCGGCGGCATCATCGGCGGCGGAGTTGATGCGCAGACCGGTACCCAGGCGCTGCATGGCGGTGCCCAGCATCTTGTTGGTGTTGTTCAGCTGGTTCTGAGTGGTCAGAGAAGCGAAATTGGTATGAATGGACAAACCCATGATCTATTCCTCGAAGAAGGCTGCTACCGCAGCGGATAACCGTACGAAGGAGAGAAGCGACAGGTGCGAGGCAAGACTTGAGCTGCGGGTGAAAAATATGATGAAAAAAGAGGGCGCAGGAGGAGCTGGGAGGGGAAACGGGAAAAAGGCACCCACCAAGGGGATGGGTGCCGCCAGCATCAACGCAGCAGGGAAGTCACCATGCCGGTCATCTGGTTGGAATTGGACAGCACGGACATGCCAGCCTGCATCAGCATCTGGTTCTTGGTCATGT
This sequence comes from Aeromonas sp. R7-5, assembly GCF_040908015.1. Taxonomy (NCBI): domain Bacteria; kingdom Pseudomonadati; phylum Pseudomonadota; class Gammaproteobacteria; order Aeromonadales; family Aeromonadaceae; genus Aeromonas; species Aeromonas sp. R7-5. The sequence continues at coordinate 48,850 of NZ_JBFOCZ010000015.1, forward strand.
TGGTGCTCTCCTGGGCGAAGTCGGCATCCATGATGCGACCGTTCGCCATGTCGGTGTTCTCTTTCATGTTGGAGAGGTTGTTGACGGTGTGCTCCAGACGGTTGATGTTGGCACCGAAGGAAGAACGGACAGCACCAATTTGATCAAGCAGGTCACTTGTGGCGGTAATCGCGTCACTGGCTTTGGTTTGATCACCAATACCCGCGACAATCTCTGCGCCTGCAATACCACTAGTTGCTGTAGTGCCAGTAAGGTCCTTCATCGCGGTAGCTACATCAACCTTCAATGTTTCAGTGCTAGAGCCACCAATCTGGAAAGTCACACCAGTGGCGACCTCAAACGACCCGCCTTTCAACAGCTTCTGGCCACCAAAGCTGGTGTTATTAACAATATTACCCAACTCCTTGGTCAGTTCGCCGAACTCGGCGTTCAGGGCGGTATAGTCATCGGCGCTGGTAGTGCCGTTCGCACCCTGGGTGGCCAGGTCCTTCATGCGCTGCACGATGTTGGTCATCTCATCCATGGCGCCTTCGGCGGTCTGCATCATGGAGATGGCATCCTGGGCGTTGCGCATACCGACCTTCTGGCCGTTGGACTGGGCTTGCAGGCGGGTAGCCATCTGCAGACCGGCCGCGTCGTCGGCGGCGGAGTTGATGCGAAGACCGGTACCCAGGCGCTGCATGGCGGTGCCCAGCATCTTGTTGGTGTTGTTCAGCTGGTTCTGGGTGGTCAGGGAGGCGAAGTTGGTATGGATGGACAAGCCCATGATGTATTCCTCGAGTTAAACGCTGCACAGCAGCCCGTTAGGTTGACATCAGATAGAGGCGACCCCTTTCGTGCAGAAATGTAATCTTCCCTCCGCATATTTTTCTTCTGGCCCCCTCCCGGGCATTCCGGTATCCCGGGTGCTCGCCGCCTCCCCCATCCGGCATGCTTATTGCTTTTAAAACGTCCTCTCTCACTACCGGATGGCGACATGGCTGCTTCGCTCTACACACCGCATTTCGTTCAACATTTCCAGTGCATCGGCGATCGCTGCGAGGACAACTGCTGCCACAGCTGGACCATCAGCATCGACAAGCAGACCTTCCGCAGCTATGAACGCCACCCCGACCCCACGGTCAAATCCCTGAGCAAGCTGCACATCATCAAGGTGAAGCAGAGCAACGAGCGCTGGGGGGAGATAAAGCTCGACGAACAGGGCGCCTGCCCCTTCCTCGATGAAAACCGCCTGTGCCAGATCCACAGCAAGGCGGGTCCGGATGCCCTGAGTCACACCTGCAAGACCTACCCCAGAGCCCAGACCCGCATCGGCAACCAGCTCAAGAGGTCCCTGATGCTCTCCTGCCCCCAGGTGTGCCGCCAGTTGTTGCTTGACCCCCTGGCGATGCAGACCGAGGTCACCGAGCTCACCCAGCCCCTGCCCTTCGCTCCGCCCCCCTCCAACGCCATGGCGACGTTGCACAGCCTGAGCATTCACGTGCTGGCCGCCACGGATATCCCCGTGGCGATTCGGCTATGGCTGGTCGGCATGCTGATCCACCGGGATCCTGCGCAACTCTCCCACGAGGCCTTCCTCGATCAGGTGGCGGTACTGGCCGAACGAGGGGAGCTCAACACCATGTTCGAGCAGTTGCCCGCCCTGCCCAGACTGCAGTGGTGGGGCCTCAGAACCATGACCCACCAGTTGCTGGCCTATTCCCAGGGGAGACGGGGGCGGCAGACCATGCAGGTCTGCCTCGACAAGATCAACGAGGTACTGGAGGGAACCTACGACGAGGACAAGCTTGCACACCTGCAGCAAGTCTGGCACGACAGGGTCGCCCCCTTCCTGGCCAGCCATCCCCAGATCCTGGACAACTACCTGCTCTACTACGTCTATCACCACAACTTCCCGTTGCAGCAGGGCGACAAGTGCCAGGCCTATCAACTGCTGGTGGTCGACTACTTCCTGCTGCGCAACTACCTCTGCCTGCTGGCCATGGACAAGGAGCTGGACGAGAAGGACGTGGTCAACCTCTTCTACAGCTACCACACTATACGCCAGCACAATGCGAGTTTTATCAAGACCATAGAACAGGGGCTCAACGACTCAGGCTTCGCGTCGGACATCTCCCTGTACGCCCTGCTCAAGCCCTGAAAACAGAAAACCGCCAGCGAGCTGCATGGCGGTTTTCAGTCGTGAACGGGACCTGGCACCCTAGGTGAGCAGCGCCACCACGTTCTGGCGCGAGACGTTGGCCTGGGCAAGCAGACCGGACATGGTCCCCATGAAGCCCCCTTCCTTGAGCTGGAGGCTGAGCTTGCCCTGCAACTGGACCAGCTCCTCCTGCTGCAGGTTCTGGCTGCGTGACTTCACCCGATCGAGCTGCTTCACCATCCGCTGGCGAAACTGCTTGAGCTCGCGCACCGACTGCTCTATCTCCCCGAGCAGTCGCTTCAGCCGTTGCTGTTCCTGTTTGATCTCCCCTTTGTCGAGCCCCTCGCCGAGCTGGGTCAACTGCCCCGCCTTTGGCTTGAACTGCACGGGTACCGGGTTCCCGGCGGGAATGCGGATGCCCTCACCGCTCAGCAGCACGGGTTCATCCAGCTTGCGCCTGTGCTGATCCGGCACGCTCAGCTCCAGCTTGCCCAGCTCGTTCAGGCGCGCCTGGATATGCTCCTTGCGCAGTGCGCGATCCAGGCGTGAGGCAGCTTCCGATTCACTGGCATCGGCGGGCAGCAGCACCTCGACGGCGCTGCTGGTCTGAGGGAAGGAGAAGACGAGACGCTCGGCACTCGCCCTTGGGCTCAACAGATCGAGCCGCTCCGCGCTGTAGTGCACCCTGCTGTCCGTGGCCGAGGCCAGCAGACGTGGCCTGAGCTCGCTCGTCAGTGGCGCCTGCGGCTGGGTCAGCTTCTCTTCCAGCACCTTGAGACGGGAGACCAGATCCCCGCTCGCCGCCTTCTGCTGGCCGAGCTGCTGCTCCAGGCGCTTCAGCTCGCCCCATACCTGGCTCAGGGCCTGCTCGCCCCCCTGGGCATGGGCGATGCGCTGCTGCGCCGTGCCGATCAGGGCCCAGCGATCGAGCCGGATGACATTGGGCTGGCGTTCATTGCGAGGAGTCTGGGGAGAAGTAGCCTGGGCAGTCGAACGACCTTGCAACCTGGGTTGGGCCGGCGTTTCGACCACGCTCCCCGGACGGGTTTGTTGAATCTGCATCCTGGCTCCTTAGACAGATTTAGGGCATGTAGTTGAACAGGCTCAGGCCATTCACCTTGGCGAAGGCCTGCTGTTGCACCTGCAGAGCCATCAGCACATGCGCCTGCTGGGTCACGGCCCCCGCATAGTCGAGGGACTCTATCTGATTGCTCACTTCCTTGCTATAGGTGCTCTTCTCGGCATGACCCTCGTCCACCTGATCCAGCAGATTGATGCGTGCCCCTATGGTGCTCACCATCTGGCTGATGTCATCCTGCAGGGTCTTGCTGCGATCCAGCATGGCTCTGGCCTGATCCGCCGCATCCGGTGCGCCGGAATCGAAGGCCGCCACCATGTCGTCCAGCTGCTTGAAGAAATCCCCGTTCTGGATGAACAGGCTGTCTGCGGTCTGGTTGAGGGACACCGTCACCCCCCGGGCAATCTCCACCTCCCGCACCAGGGCATCCCCCTGATAGAGATAGCCGCCACCCGGCCCCTGGACGATGGGGGTCTTGTCCACCTGGCTGCCGCTGAACAGGCTTGAACCGTTCTCGTTGCGGGCATTGGCGAGATCCAGCAGTCCCTCCTTGATGATGGCCGCCTCGCTGGACACCGCCCGGCGATCGTCCTCGGAGAGGGAACCGTTGGCCGCCGTCTGGGTCAGCTCCCGCAACCGGCTCAGCATGTTGGTCATGGTCTCGAACTGCAGCTCCCCCTGGGATAGCTGGCTCTTGGCATTGGCGATGTTCTTCTGGTACTGGGCCATAGCCACCTGCTCTTTCTTCAGACCGAGCAGTTGCACGCTGCCCACGGGATCGTCCGAAGGCTGCAGGATCCGCTTGTTGGAGGAGATCTGGCGATCCAGCCGGGCGTAGTCGCCAAAGCCCCGCTGCAGGTTGTCGAGCATGCTGAGCTGGATCTGGTTGGTGCTGATGCGCATGCGGACTCCGTCAGAACATGTTGAGAATGGAATTGAAGAGTTGATCCGAGGTGCTGATCACCTTGGCATTGGCCTGATACGCCTTGGTGTAGGCCATCACCTTGACCCCTTCCTCATCGAGGTTGACGCCGCTCACGCTGCTGAGCTTGGTGGCGAGCTGTTTCTCCATGTTGGCATCGGCCTCCATGGTCGCCTTGGCCTGACCGCTCTGCACCGCCATCTTGCCAAGCAGGGCGCTGTAGGCATCGTACTGATCATCCTTGATGGTCAGCAGCTCCTGCAGGTTGCGGTTGTCGCCGTTGCCGCCCCCCGCCTTGGCGAAGGCGAGGTGATCCCCGGTAAAGCCGTCGGCCACCTTGAGGGTGCCGGAGGGATTGAGGGGGTCGTAGCTGAACAGGGGTTTGCCGGGATCGCCGTTCAGATCGACGCCACCCGCCTGCTTGGCGTTGAAGTCATCCGCCAGCTTCTTCGCGATCTGGTTCAGCTCGTCGCGCAGGGGGCGCAGCACTGTGGTGCGATACTCCAGCACGCCCGCCAGGGTGCCGCCCTGAAGCCTGGGGACCTCAAAGGATTGCGGCCCGAAGCTCAGGCTCAGGGTGTCACCGGCCAGAGAGAGGGTGCTGCTGCTGCCGGCCAGCACCAGGGGCTGGCCCTGGGGCAGGCTCAGGGAGAAGGAGCCGTCGCTCTGACGGTTGACCCGCACCTCCATGAAGGTCGACAGCTCGCGCACTATCTGCTCGCGGCTGTCTTCCAGCGCCGAGGTGTTGACCCCCTTGGAAGCCTGCTCGCCGATCTGGGTGTTGAGCTCCGCCACCTGCTTGAGATAGCTGTTCACCTGGGTAATGGTGCTGCCCAGCTGATCGTCGATCTGCTTCTCCTGGGTCAGCAGGCTCTCGTTCAACTGGCCGAAGCGGTTGGCCAGGGCACCGGCCGAGCTGACGATCTGGCTGCGCTGCGCCGGTGTTTCCGGGCTGTCGAGAGCGGCGCTCAGGGACGCAAAGAAACTGTCCAGCCCCTTGGTGATGTTCATCGACTCGCTGCCGAGCAACTGCTCTGTCGTATTGATGTACTGGTGAAAAGCATAGGAGGAGCCGGTCGCAGAGCGGCTGCGCCAGTGCTGTGAGACCAGATAGTCATCGGTGATCCTGCGAACCCCGGTCACCTCGACCCCCATGCCGTTGTCCATCCGGCCAAAGCCCGACAGGCTGCCCATCATGGCCTCCTGGCGGCTGTACCCGATGGTATTGACGTTGGCGATATTCTGGGCAGAGATGTTCAATGCGATCTGCGATGCATTGAGTCCGCTAAAACCGATACTGAGCAGCGACATCAGTCAACTTTCCTCATTTTTGCCGAATTCAGAGGCTGACTGAAGGCAGCCAGGGTCTGGGAGTCTGAAGCGACCACCGGCTCGGCATTCTTTAATGTGGGGGCCAGTTGATTGACCATCTGCTCCTTGAGCCCCATGCCGCCGCGCTTGACCAGGCTCATCGCGAGCTGGCTGTCGTACATGTCGCGGTAGAGGGACTCCCCCTTGATAAGCCTGTCCTCTTCATCCTGCATGGCGTCGGACGCCGAACGCATGTGCTTGAGCACCGTCTGCAGGAAGCTCACCTCGAACTGGCCGGCCGCCGCCTCCAGGGCCGCGCGCTGATCCGGGTTGCTCTTTATCTGCTGCAGTTCATTGAGATCCTGATAGAAACCAGGCTCCGAGGTAATTCTGGTCATAGAGATCCTTAGATGACCACCAGCTCGCCTTCGAGGGCTCCCGCCTCGTCGAGGGCTTGCAGGATGGCCATGACATCATCCGGGGTCGCCCCCAGGGAATTCACCGCCTTGACGATCACCTCCAGGGAGGTGCCATCCGGCCAGACAAACATGTTGTTGCGCTCCCGGTCAACCTGGATCTGGGAGTTGGGCGTCGTGGTGGTCCGCCCGTTGGAGAAGGCGTTGGGCTGGCTCACCGTCTGGCTCTCACCTATGGTCACCGTCAGGCTGCCATGGCTGACCGCCGCCTTGTGCACCTTGACCCCCTGCCCCATGACCACGGTGCCGGTACGGCTGTTGAAAACGACTCGCGGCCGCTCCTTGCCCATGTCCACCTGGATGTCCTGCAACAGGGCCATGAAGGAGATGCGCTGGCTCTCATCGCGGGGGGCCGCAATCTGGATGCGACCGGCGCTGACCGCCTTGGCCACGGGGCCGAGCTGGCGGTTGATCTCCCGCTCCACGTTGCGGGCCGTCTTGAAGTTGGGCTGGTGCAGGTTGAGCGTCACTTCCGGCTTGTCCGAGAAGTTGCTGGCCACCTCCCGCTCGATGATGGCACCGTTCGGGATGATGCCGGCCGTCGGCACGTTGATGGTCACGGAGGAGCCGGATTGCCCCTCCGCCTTGACCCCTGCCACCACCAGGTTGCCCTGGGCGACCGCATAGACTTCACCGTCGATGCCGCGCAGGGGAGTGAGCAGCAGCGAGCCGCCTCTCAGGCTCTTGGCATCGCCGATGGAGGTCACGGTCACGTCCATCTGCTGACCCTTGCCGGCGAGGGCGGGCAGCGTCGCCTGCACGGAGACGGCTGCCACGTTCTTGAGCTTGGGATCGATGTCATCAGGCAGTTGTACCCCGAACTGCTTGAGCATGTTGGTCATGGACTGGCCGGTGAATTTGACCTGGCTGCGATCCCCGGTGCCGGAGAGGCCGACCACCAGGCCATAGCCCACCAGCTGGTTGGCTCTCATCCCCTGCACGTCGGCAATGTCCAGCAGGGCCCGTTTGGCGGGGGCAGCGGCGCCGGCCACGCCCGACAGCGCCAGGCAGAGCAGGGCGATATACCATCTGTTCATCGAAATCCTCACAAGGGGGAGAAGGCGGAACTGAAGAAGCGCGACAGCCAGCCCATCTGGTTGCTGTCGGCCAGGGCGCCACGACCGGCATAGGTGATGCGGGCATCGGCGATGCGCTGGGACGAGATGCGATTGCTCTGGTCGATGTCCTCGACCCTCACCATGCCTCCCAGACGGATGTACTCATCCCCCTGATTGAGGCGGATCCACTTCTCCCCCCGGATCCCCAGCACCCCGTTGGGCATCACTTCGGCCACGGTGACCGTGATGGCCCCCGCCAGGGTATTCTGCTGGCTGGAGGTCGCCCCGCCGTCGAAGTCGCGATCCGCCTTGATAGAGGCGCTCCAGTCCGGTCGGGAAACACCACCGATGGAAGGCACAGGCACGCTCAGATTGCTGTTCTTGTTCATGCTGGTGTTGGCCTTCTTGCTGGACTGGGTGCGCTCCTCCAGCATGACGGTCAGGATGTCGCCGACCCGGTAGGCACGGCGATCCTGGAATAGGGTCATCATGTAGTCGTTACGGTAGAGGCTGCCATCCTCCCCCACCCCGGCTTTCGTCAACTCGGAGCGGGAAGGGGCCCACTTCTCGTCACCGGGCTCGGGGGCCTGCAACTCATAGGTGGAGCAGCCCCCCAGCAGCAGGACGAGCACGACGCAATACCACACCGGCTTCATCATCACAGCGCCTGGGTCACGAACTTGAGCATCTGATCGGCGGAGGAGACCACCTTGGCATTCATCTCGTAGGCGCGCTGGGTGGTGATCATGTCCACCATCTCTTCCACCACGTTCACGTTGGAACTCTCCAGGGTGAACTGCTTGATGGCCCCCATGGCCTCTTCACCCGGGACCCCTTCGATGGCTTCACCGGAGGCACCGGTCGCCCGGTAGAGGTTGCCCCCCAGGGCTTCCAGACCGGCCGGGTTGGAGAAGTTGGTCAGGGTGATGCGCCCCAGCTCCACGTTCTCCTGCTGTCCCGGCAGGGTGGCGCTCACGGTGCCGTCGGTGCCGATGGCGATCTTGGTGGCGTTGTCCGGGATCTGGATCTGCGGCAGCATGGGCAGGCCGTCGGCATTGACCAACAGCCCTTCCGCATTGCGGTGCCATTGACCGTTGCGGGTATAGGCCGTCTCGCCATCCGGGCGCTCGACGCTGAAGAAGCCGGCCCCCACCACCGCCATGTCCAGCTCCTGGTTGGTGTTCTGGAACTGCCCTGGCGTGAATACCTTCTGGGTGCCGACCACCCGCACACCGTTACCCATCTGGATGCCGATGGGAGACAGGTTCTGCTGATCCTGCTGGGCACCGGGCTGGCGCTGAACCTGATAGAACAGATCCTCGAACGCCACCCGATCACGCTTGAAACCGACCGTGTTGACGTTGGCCAGGTTGTTGGAAATGCTGGCCATCTTGGCATCCTGTGCCGACAGACCCGTCTTGCTCACCCACAGCGCTGCATGCATCTTCGTTTCTCCACCTGATTCGTTCGAACGGGGTGCATCCCGTCAGTATTCATTCCCGGCCGCCATGGCCGACCGTCAGCCCTGGCCAGAGATCAGCCTGGCACCCTGCCTAGCCTGCTCGTCCGCCGTCTTCATCAACTTGACCTGCAACTCGAAATTGCGGGTCAGGGACATGCTGCCGATCAGCTCGTCCACCGCGTTCACGTTGGCCCCCTCGAGGAAACCGGACGCCAGCACCACCTGCTCGCTGATCTCCGCATCCCCGCCCTGGCGCTGGCGAAACAGGCCGTCAGCCCCCTTGACCAGCTCGGCCGGATCCGGGTTCACCAGCTTGAGCCGGCCCACGTCCAGACGGGCACCGCCCCCCGGCGGGGTGATGCTGAGGGAGCCATCCTTGCCAAAGCTCAGATCCCGATAGGCGGGCAGCACCATCTCGCCGCCATCCCCGAGCACGGGACGGCCGTTGAGGGTCAGCAACCCCTCCCCGTCCACCTCCAGGTTGCCGGCACGGGTGTAGGCCTCCTTGCCGTCTGCTGTCTGCACGGTGAGAAAACCGTCGCCGCGGATCGCCACGTCCAGCTTGCGGCCGGTCTGCATCAGGGCACCCGCCCGAAAGTCGGTTCCCGCCTGCTCTTCCCTGGCCATGACCCGGCTCTGGTAGCCATCGCCGGTCAGGGCATAGGCGGACGCCCGCTCGAAGTCGGCACGAAAACCGGCGGTATTCACGTTGGCCAGGTTGTTGGCCCGGATCTGCTGGGCCATGAGGGTGTGTTGCGCCCCCGACATGGCGGTATAGATAAGCTTTTCCACGGATCACGCCTTAGAAGGAGTTGAACAGGACCTGGGTCATCTTGTCCGCCGAGCTGATGGTCTTGGCGTTGGCCTGGTAGTTGCGCTGGGAGGTCATCAGGCTGACCAGTTCCCCGGTCAAGTCGACGTTGGATGCCTCGTAGGCTCCCGCCGTCAGGCCGCCCAGGGTCCCGCTGCCCGGTGCCCCCAGCACGGGCTGGCCCGAGCTGAACGACTGCTGCCAGGTGGTGTTGTTGGCTTGCAGCAGGCCCTGGGGATTGGCGAAGTTCGCCATCACCACCTGACCCTGGAGCAGGCTCTGGCCGTTGGTGAAGGTGGCGTAGACGCCACCGTCCGCATCCACCCTGACCCCGGTCAGATCCCCGGCGGTATAGCCGTTGGACTGGTTGCGCGTGGCGTTGAAATCGGAGGCGTACTGGCTGACCCGGGCCAGATCGGCGGTGAGGGTGATGGGCTCGGCACCGGCGGGGGCCAGGTTCAGCACGGGGGCCGTGGTCGGCGACTTCAGGGTGCCGTTGGTGTTGAACTCCATGGTCACCGGCGCACCTGTCTGGGTCCCGTTGAAGGCATAGTTGACCTGCCAGGTGTTCTCGCCGGTCTTTACGAAATACTGGGTGACGGTGTGCTCGACCCCGAGAGAGTCATACACCTTGCTGGACTGGGAGTAGCTGAAGCTGTCCGCCTTGGCGGGATCGAAGGGGTGCAGCCCCTGATCGATGACACTGGCGTCCGCCTTGAGGTTCGCCACGAACTCCAGGGTGTCGGACGGCTTGGCCGCCAGGCTGCCCGCCTTGACCTGAATGTCACCCACCACGCCGGATTGCAGCTCACCCGCATCATTGGTCACATAACCCTGCAGACGGTTGCCGCTGGCGGTGATCAGGTAGTTGCTGGCATCACGCTGGAACAGGCCGGCTCGGGTATAGGAGGTCTGACCGTTGTCATCCTTGAGCACGAAGAAGCCATTGCCGGAGATGGCCAGATCCAGGCCCCGCCCGGTACGGGTCACATCCCCGTTGCGATCGAAGTTCTGGGAGACGTTGCTCATCTCCACGCCGCCGGCCTGGCCGCCACCGTAGATGGCGGCAAACTCGGCACGGCTGGACTTGAAACCGGCGGTGCTGGCGTTGGCCACGTTGTTGCTGATGACGCTCAATTCCTGGTTGACGGCGCGCAGGCCACTCAGTCCGATATTAAAAGACATGTTTCGCTCCTATCTGGTTACGCCGACTTGCCAAACTGGACGGCGCTGAACAGGGGAACCTCCCCCACGCCTGCCACTTGCAGCATGATCTCGCCCGTGCCCGGCAAGCTGACGCGCTCCACCTGGCTGGCTACATAATTGCGGGTGGTGGTGGCGACTCCCCCCAGGGAAGCCTTCACCTCGAAGCTGTATTCGCCAACGGGCAGTACCGGCAATTCGTAATCCAGCGCCCCCGCCTTGCTCTCGCCCCAGTTCTTGGTGGCGACCAGGGTGCCGTGCTTGTCATAGACCTTGAGCTCGACCGTGTCGGCCGCGCCGCCCAGCTCCACCTGACCGCGGATCGCCTTCTCCTGCTCCTGGCCAAGGGTCTGGCTCGGCACCATCACTTCCTTGTCGATGAGATCCGTGCTCTGGAGCACCTGCTGGGTGTCCATCATGTTGATGGACTTCTGCTGCAGCACTTTCAGGCTCTCGACCCCTTCCACCATGCTGAACTGGGCCAGCTGGGTAACGTACTGGGCACCATCCAGGGGGTTGGTGGGATCCTGGTTCTGGATCTGGGCCACCATCATCTGGAGAAATTCGTTGCGAAGCTGGACCCCCTGCCCCTCGGAAGTGCCGTTGGCGGCGATCTCAGGGGTGGCGGCGCGCTGGCTGGCGCTGCGGGCGGTATCCAGGCTGCTGACTTGAGGCAGGCTCATTTACACCCCCTGACCAAGACGCAGCAGCCCTTGCTGCATGCTGTTGATGCGGTTGATCACCTCGACCGAGGTCTCGAATCCCCGGGAGGCGCTCATCATGTCCGCCATCTCTTCCACCGCATTGACGTTGGAGTAATAAACGAAGCCATCCCCGTCGGCCAGGGGATTGGTCGGCTCCAGACGTTTCTCCACCTGGCGGTCAGACTGGACGATACCGGCGATCTGCACCTGGGCGGCCCCCAGCCCCTCGGCCTCCTGCACCCGCTGATAGAGGGTGGAGAAGACGGGCTTGATGGCGCGGAAGGCGGCCTCTTCGCTGCCGGCGGCGCTGTCGACGTTGGCGAGGTTGGAAGCCACGGTGTCAAGGCGGACGGTCTGCGCCCGCATGGCGCTGCCGGCGATGTCATAGATGCGATTGAACGACATGATTAACGGCCCTCGATCGCCTTGGCGATCCCGGTGATTTTCATATTCAGGAAGGTGAGACTGGTCTGGAAGTCGGTGGCATTGCTGGCAAACTTGCTCTGCTCCACGCTGAGCTCGGCGGTGTTGCCATCCATGGAGACCTGATAGGGTATGCGGTAGAGGGGATGTTGCATGTCATTGCCCATGGTGCCCTCACTGATGGTGCTGCCCGGCTCTCCTGCCTCCACCTGCCGGGCGACCCGGCCGAGGATGGCCTTGTAATCCACATCCCGTGCCAGATAGCCCGGGGTATCCACATTGGCCAAGTTCCCTGCCAGAATACGAGCCCTGTCTGCCCGCACATCGAGGGCATAGGGGTGTACGCCAAGCGCACTGTCAAATGAGATACTCATGCTTCATCCTTCTTGTGAACCAGTCAGACCGGTGCATCCTTTATCAAGACTCATGCCAATCATGAAAAACCGTTGTTTCCGCTGGTCAGGCCATCACCCCTGGCTGACAAGAGTGACAAAAGGGGAAGCATTGTTTCCCATAGGGAAGCGAGCAGGTCTCCTTGCCCTGCTGCTCCTGGCACTCCCCTCGTGGGCGGCCACTTCGTCGCTGTCGCAGCAGTTGACCGACGGTCTGAGGGCGGATGCCGAAACGGCCCTGGGGGAGTATCAGCGCCAGCAAGGCTGGCCAGAGACCCGGGCCGACTATCAGGTCTGGCTCTCCCCCGCCGTGGCCCACCTGCCGGCATGTCGTCAGGCGGTTCGCTTCCTGGCTGGCGGGCAGTATCGCCAGCCCTGGGGGCGGCGCCCCTATCTGGTGGAATGTACCGAGCCCGCCTGGCAGTTGCGGGCCCGGGTGGAGGTCACCCTGATGTTGCCGGTCTGGGTGGCGGCACGGGACATCCCCAAGGGACATGTCATCGCCCCGGAGGATCTGCTGGAGAAATCCCTCGATGCCAGCCGGTTGCAGCGGGGCTTCACCCACAGCTCGCAGCCCCTGGCAGGCAGCAAGAGCCTTCGCCATCTGAGGATGGGGCAACTGGTCGGTGAACTCGATCTGCAACAGGCCTGGGCCGTCCGGGCAGGGGAAGGGGTGCTGATCCGGGCCGGGCAACCGGGCTTTTCCGCCACGACCCGTGGAACGGCCTTGTCAAACGGCGCCATCGGTGAAGGGGTGAGGGTCAGGAATCTCGGCTCCGGCAAAGAGATCCAGGCCTGGGTGGTTGACAAGGGGGAAGTCGAAACCCGCTTTTAGCGCAGAAATGGCGAGTTTGATTCAAGTTCGGCCACCTCAGGGTCGCCTGTCACAAGAGAGACCACCAGGAATTCACGTTATGAAAATCACACGCACCGACCCTGTCTACGTTCAACCCCAGTCTCAGCGCAAGGCGGGAGCCACACCGGCACCCCAGCCCCAGGCCAGCCAGGGGGAAGCCAGGATCAGCGCCACCGCCCAGACCATCAATCAGGCGAGGGTCGAGCTGGCCTCCACCTCTGATGTGGACATGGAGAAGGTCAACCAGATCCGCCAGGCCATCAGCGAGGGTCGGCTCGAACTGGACATGGATGCCCTGAGCCAGGCCATTCTGGACATGCATCGCCGATGAGTCTGCCTCCCAAACAACGGATCCAGCAGTTGATCATCGGCATCCGGCAGGATTGTGGCCGCTACGCCGACCTGCTGCAGTTGCTGCTCAATCAGTACCGTCTGCTGGCAAGCCACGACGTGGCAGGGCTCACGGAACACAACCGGCAACAGACCCGGCTCATGGGCGAGATCCAGCACCAGGTCAGGCTGCGCTGCGAACATCTCCAGGCACTGGGGCTCAAGCCTGACGAACGGGGCATGGCCATCCTCATCGGCAAGCTCCCCTCCCCGCTGCGCCAGCAAGTGGACGAGCAGTGGCAGCGGCTGGAGCAGTTGCTGCTGCAGTGCCGTCGCCAGAACGAGCAGAACGGCCGCCTGCTGGCAGGCCAGATAGAGACCATCCACACCCTGCTGGGCCAGGAGTCATCCTATGGCAGGCAGGAGCACTTCCCCGACTGACCCTTTACGTTCCCTGCCGGGCACGATGGCCCAGTGCGGCGAGTTCGTCGAGCTGCCGCTGCTCACCTGACTCCTGACGCTGGCGGGCCGCCAGGGCCCGCTTGTCCAGCAACAGCTCCAGCCCCTTGACCCGACCGAACTGCCTGACGAGCTGCCCCTCGTGATGAGCCAGATCCTGGCTGGCGAGCGCACACTGCTGCAACTGGTGGGTCAGCAGGTGGCGAAGCTGCCCCTGCATCTGCTGCTTGTTCTGCCACAGCAGGGGATGAAAGCTCGACGAGCCCGGATGCATCGTCTCGATGACCTCCTGCAGCCTGAGGGCTCGGTGCTCCTCCTTCATCGCCACCTCGCGCAGACGCTGCCGCTCCTTGCCCATGGCCTCCAGGGCATCCTGCTGCAGACCGAGATAGGATTTCAGCATGCCGCCTCCTTACGCCCTGCCGAGCACATGCTTGAGACCGCCCAGCACCTGGGTGATGGGCGTCTCTTCCTGAATGCCCTGCTGCAGGAAGCTGGCGATGGCAGGATAGCGCTGGACCGCCTCGTCCATCTGGGGATCCGCCCCGGGCTGATAACCCCCCAGGGGCAGCAGCTCACGCACCTGCTGGTAACGGCCCCAGAGCTGGCGCAGATTCACCGCCAGCCCCTGCCATTCGGGAGAGACCACCTGAGGCATCACCCGGCTCACCGAGGCACCGATGTCGATGGCGGGATAGTGCCCCTCCTCCGCCAGACGGCGGGTCAGCACGATGTGACCATCGAGAATGGCCCTGGCGGAATCCACCACGGGATCCTGCTGGTCATCCCCTTCCGCCAGCACGGTATAGAAGGCGCTCAGGCTGCCCTCGGGGTGCGTGCCGTTGCCCGCCCGCTCCACCAGCTGGGTGAGCAGGCTGAACACCGAGGGCGGATAGCCGCGGGTCGCAGGAGGTTCGCCGATGGCCAGCGCGATTTCCCGCTGGGCCTGGGCGTAGCGGGTCAGAGAATCCATCAGCAGCAACACATCCTGACCCTGATCGCGGAAATATTCGGCGATGCGGTGGCATAGCTGGGCGGCGCGCAGCCGCATCAGGGGGGATTGATCCGCCGGTGCCGCGATCACCACGGCGCGGGCAAGCCCCTCGCTGCCCAGGCTGTGTTCGATGAACTCCCTCACCTCCCGGCCACGCTCGCCGATGAGCCCCACCACCACGATGCGGGCGCTGGTATTGCGGGTCATCATGCCGAGCAGCATGCTCTTGCCCACACCGGAACCGGCAAACAGTCCCAGACGCTGGCCCTTGCCCACCGTCAGCAGGCCATTGATGGCCCGGATGCCCACGTCGAGCGGCTCGCGCACCGGGGTGCGCAACAGGGGATTGGGAGGGGAGGAAAACAGGGGAACCCGTTCCCCTTCCTCTTTCAGGGGACGGCCGTCCAGCGGTTGCAGCAGGCCATCCACGACCCTGCCAAGCAGATGCTCGCCGACCCGGATGGTCTCCTCTCCGTCGACGGGCAGCACCCGGGCGCCGGCATAGAGACCGCTCATGGGCTGGAGCGGCATCAGGTAGGAAATGTCCCGGTTGAAGCCGACCACTTCCGCCAGCAGGGCGGCGCCGGTGGCGGTCTCCACCTCGCAGCGCTGCCCCATGATGAGCTGGCACCCCACGACTTCCAGAGTCAGGCCGGTCACGCGCACCAACCTGCCATAACGACGATAGCCGGGCACCTCCTCCAGGCTATCGAGGGCACAGGTCAGCGCCTGTTGCAGCGCATCATGCATCCGAAGAGAGTTCCAGGGTCTGGTTGAGTTGTTCTATGCAGCGGCCGAGGCGCTCCCCCGTGTTGATCTCGACCACCGCGGCCCGTGTCTCGATGCGGGCGTCCCCCACGGCCAGTGCCGGGTCCACCTGCAACGGCCACTTCTCGCAGCGGGTCACCCCCTGCTCGGCCAGGCGCTGCCGGTCTCCTTCGTTGAGGTAGATCACCAGCTCTTCCGACTCGCTCGGCAGGCTGGCCATGGCCTGCTCCACCTGCTGGAGCACCTGCTGGGGATTGAGGGTGAACTCGGCCTGGATCACGCGCTTGGCCACCTGGGCCACCAGCTGGGCGACCAGGGCCTTCTGTTCCAGCATCCGGGCCCGGGTCAGGGATTCCCACTGCTGCTGCAGCGTTGCAAAGGGCACCATGGCCTCATCGAAGGCGGCACGTCCCTCGGCCAGCCCCTGGGCCAGACCACGCACCTGTCCCTGTTGCAGCCCCTTGGCTTCCCCCTCGAACAGGCCACTGGCCAGCCCCTGCTGGTAGCCGGCCTGATACCCTTCTGCCTGCCCCTGCTCCAGCCCCTGCTGGTAGCCGTATTCGAACTCTTCCTGCTGGCTTCTGGCCTCTTCCCCGCTCTGGCCCAGCGCCGGGAAGCGGTAGAGACGGGTGGCACCTGCCGCCAGTTTGCGCACATGCTGACTCATGCCTGTCTCCTGTTAACTGACGGTGGGCTCTTCGAACAGCTGGAACTCGATCTCGCCCTGCTCCACCAGCTCGCGCACCAGCTTCATGGCCTCTTCCCGGGCCTGCTCCACCTTGCGCAGGGAGACGCTGCCCTGATCCTGGATCTGGGCCTCCAGTGCCTGTGCCATCCGTTTGGGCATGGCGCCAAGCACCACCTTGCGGAAACCGGCATCGGTGTTCTTCAGGGCCAGGGCCAGCAGATCCGCCGGCAGCTCCTGCACCAGACGTTGCAGGGTATCGTCGCTCTGGCGACGCAGGGCCATGAAGTCGAACATGTTCTTCTCGATTTCGAGGGCCAGCTCACCATCGTGCTCCCGCAGCAGAGTGAGCATCTGCTCCTTGTTTCCCTGATAGCGATTGAGGATATCGGCCACCTGGCGCACCCCGTTGACCTTGGCGCCGGACTGATCGGCCACATAGGCGAGGCAGCGATCCAGGGTGAGCCGCAGCTCCCCCAGCACGTGTTCGCTGACCGAGCTGAGGCTCGCAACCCGCACCAGTAGATCGTCGTGCACCGACCCCGGCAGGGCATCGAGCACGGCAGAGGCGGTCTGGGGGGGCAGGAAGGCGAGCAAGACAGCCTGCATCTGGGGATGCTCATTGCGGAAGAAGCGGGCCAGCACATCCGCCGGCACCCATTGCAGGCGCTGGATGTCCTGGCTCATCGCATCGCCATAGAGGCTGTCGAGCAGGCTGCGGGAAAGCCGCTGGCCCAGCGCCAGATCCAAGGTCTGTTCCAGATATTCCCGGGAGGCGCTGCCGATGCCGCTCTGCTCGCGATACTGGTTGAAGAACTGCTGCAGCGTCCACTTGGCTTCTATCGAACTCACGCCGGAGAGGCTGGCCATCTTGGAGATGAGGCGCTGCACTTCGTCGCGGGACAACTTCTGCATCACCTTGGCCGCCGCCTCGGTGCCCATGCTCAGCAGCAGGATCGCGGCTTTTTCCAGATTGTCGATGTCGATGTCGACCGCGTTCTGATTCAGATTAACGTTGCTCATTGCCACTCACCCATTGTCTGACCACTTCCGCCACACGGGCCGTGTCCTTGTCTACCAGCAGTTGCAGGTGTTTGAGCTGGACTTCCAGCTCGGAACCCGGTTCGGGCAGCGCCTCCAGATCCAGGGAGGAGAACTGGGGCTCGAGCCGGAACTCGGACTGAGACTGGGACAGGCTCTTGCCCGTCGCAGACTCTTCCAGTTCCCCATCCCCTTCCCGGCGCATGGAGAGGCCCATGGTCGGCTCATGCTCCTCGTTCGGCTCCTGTGCGGCATCAGTGTCGGGATATTGCTGGGTACGCACCAGGTGCTTCACCAGAGGACGGATGCCGAAGAACACCAGGGTCAGCCCCAGCAAACCACCCACCAGGTAACGCAGGGAGTCTTGCCAGTAAGGGGTTTCCAGCCAACTCGACGCTGGCGGCTCCACCGGCACCGCACCGGTGAAATCGAAGACCTGCAGGCTGATCTGGTCGCCACGGGAGCCGTCAAAGCCCACCGAACGCTCCACCATCTGGCGGATCTGCTCGAGCTGTTCCGGGCTCCACCCCTCCTTGGGGGCGCTCTGCTGATTGAGCAGGATGGAGACGTTCATTTTCTCCAGTCGTCCCTGCTGATATCGGGTATGCACTATGGTGCGGCTGCTTTCATACTGCCTGCTGACTTCCTGCCGCTCGGTGCGGGTATCGTTCTTGGCAGGCTCCTGGGCAGCATTCCCCTCGGTGGCGGCCTGATCGGTCTTGGGAGCGGTTTCGGGCGGTCGATTGGAGAGCGCACCGGGGATACCGAGGGCCAGGGCATCGATGGTCTTGTCCGATTTGTTGGACTCCCTGGTCACCACGGCATTGGGATCGAGCTGTTGCTGGGTCTCTTCCACCGCATTGAAATTGACGTCCGCGGCGATCTGCACCCGGTAGTTGCCCGTGCCCAGCATGGGGGAAAGCATGTCGCTGGCACGCTGGCGAATGTACTGCTCCAGCTTGCGCACATATTCCATCTGCTGGACGCTCTGCTTGCCGAAACCGGCCTTGTCGCCGAGCTCGGCACTCAGCAGCTGGCCGCTTTGATCCACCACGGTGACGGCCCCGGGCTTCATGCCGGAGATACTGCCCGCCACCAGGTTGGCAATCGCCTCGACCTGGCCCGGCTCCATGGTCTGGCCCGGTTGCAGATCCAGCATCACGGACGCGCTGGGTTTCTCCTCGTCGCGCCCCACGAACAGGGTCCGCTTCGGAATGGCCAGATGCACCCGGGCACTGCGCACCGCATCCAGGGAGATGATGGTTCTGGCCAGCTCCCCTTCCAGGGCATGGCGGTAGCGCGCCCCTTCCATGAATTCGCTGGTGCCAAGGCCGGTGACGTTGTCGAGCCCCTCCAGGCCGGACGGCATGGCCGCCCTCACGCCCCGCGCGGCCAGCGCCATGCGGATGTGGGCCAACTGGCTTTCAGGCACCAGGATCTGGCCGGAACTTTTCTCCAGCCGGAAGGGTACCTGCTCCTTCTCCAGCATCTCCATGATGTTGGCGGTGTCGTAAAGCTCCTGCTTGCCGTAGAGGGGCACGTAATTCTTGCTGGAGGTCCAGAGGATGACCACTATGGTGGCGGCAACCACGGCGGCCAGCAGCGCGATGGTCAGAATGGATTTGTTGTCGCGAGACAGGGTACGCCAGTTGCGCACCCCGTCCTGCACCCGGGCCAGCAGGGAGCCCGACGCCCCCGGTGCGGAGGATACCAGTTCAGTCATGATCAACCTCAGAGCGGCATGCGCATGATGTCATCAAAACCCGTCATCAGTTTGTTGCGCACCTGCATCAGGGCGGAAAAACTGAGACCGGCCTTCTGGCTGGCCACCATGGCCCCCACCAGATCGTCGCTCTGACCCGCATCGACGGCGGTCATCAATCGGGAGGCGATGTTCTGCTGCTCGTTGACGCGGCCGACGACGTCGCGCATGGCGTCGCTGAACGAGACGCCTGACGCCTCGTTCGGTTCGATGGAAGGGGGTTGACTGGCGACTCGCTGCATTTCCTGCATCTGCTGCAGGAGCGTCACCTGTGATGACATGATCTCAATCTTCACTCGGTTATCCCTTAGTTTTGTATCTGCTGCTCGACATCGATGCCCTGCTCGCGCATGGCAGCCAGCTTGTATCTAAGTGCCCGGGTCGTCATTCCGAGGGCTTCGGCCGTGCGTGTCCGGTGACCACGGAAACGGCGCAACGTCTCAAGGACGAATTGAAATTCAGCATGCCGCTTGGTCTCGCTGAGCCCCTCGGGGGCCGCAAGCGCCTGCGGTTGCGGGGTGTCGGCTTCGGCGGCGTAATGGGGCAACATCAGATCGACGGCCTGAATATGCAAGCCGCGAGCCATAATTAGCGCTCGCTGAATCACGTTGTCCAACTCACGCACATTGCCAGGCCAGTCATAGGAGAGCAGTTGCTGACGGGCACTCTCGCCGAGGCGATACCCCTGCTGTGCGGCGTAGCGTTCGATGAAGTATTCCGCCAGAGGCAGGATGTCATCCCGCCTCTCTCGCAATGCCGGCCAGCTCATGGGAAGCACGTCGAGCCGGTAGAAAAGGTCCTCGCGAAACGCGCCCTGCAGCACCAGCTCCCTCAGGTCCCGGTTGCTGGCGGCGATGATCCGCACATCCAGCGCGATCACCTGATGACTGCCGAGGCGTTCCACCTCTTTCTCCTGCAACACCCGCAGCAACTTGGCCTGCAGCGCCAGCGGCAGTTCGGAGATCTCGTCGAGCAGCAGAGTACCGCCCTGGGCCAGCTCGAATTTTCCCTGCTGGTTGGCGGTTGCCCCGGTGAAGGCCCCCTTGCTGTGTCCGAACAGGATGGATTCGAGCATGGCTTCCGGGATGGCCGCACAGTTGATGGCCACGAAAGGCTTGCCGGCCCGGCTGGACATCTCGTGGATGTAGCGAGCCAGTCGCTCCTTGCCTGTCCCGGATTCGCCACCGATGAGGATGGTGGCCGATGTCTTGGCTGCCCGCCGGGCAAGCTGCAACACCTGCAGGCTCTGGGGAGACGTGGCGATCAGATTGGGAATGGCCTGGCGCAGGCGCAGGGCCCCTCTCACCACATCGAGGATCTGGCGCTGGCTGAAGGGCTTGATGATGTAGTCGATGGCGCCGGCCCGCATGGCTTCCGCCGCCAGGTAGGCCTGATGCTCGTTGACCAGAATGACGCAGTCGGTCCCTGCCAGCGTCTGCACCATGGCGGGCCCGGCCTCGGTCATGACCGCCATGTCGAGCAAAATGAGATCGACCGCATGGTTCGAGAGAAATTGCTTGGCCAGCGACACGGAATCGACACAGGAAACACGATAACCGGCACTGAGCAATATACGATCAACATCGTTTCCATTTGATAACGAAGCGGAAACTAATAATAAATGAGCATGCGTTTCAATACCGGTCGGTATTGAATTTTCCTTGCTAGATAAATCAGAAAACATATATCCCGAACCTGTGATTGCACATGAATCAATCAACAGAACTGATGCGTGAAAAATAAAGACACACAAATAGAGACTGCACCCGTTATTGAGCGAATGGTCTATATCGGTATAAAAACAAGGCGGGAAATCATGGCCTTGGTAACCCCGCTATCATTAGCATCAATGCTGTTAGACCGGAGGCTTTGCGTCCTGACTTTTCAGTTCAGTTTGCCTTTATCATGCGACGACCCGTATTTGGATGGCATGGCTACATTGTCCCTGAAGCCATGTGATACATCCGACTATTTCTATTTTTTCTTTGCTGTCAGTATGTATCGCGTCAAAAGTCGTCACATGATAGCGGCTTTATATGACAATTCAAGCAGATATGCGGAATAGGCGCTTCCTGTCCCTGTGACGCCAAGGCAATTCCACTTCAGCCCAGAGTCCCGATGACTTCGACTCGCAAATCTTCCGGTATCTCGTTATAGGAGAGCACCTTGAGGCCTTTCGAGAAGGAACGGGCATAACGGGCTATCAGCGGTCTGAGCTGGGGCATCACCACCAGCACGGGCGCATATCCCTGTTGCTGCAGTTGCTCCTTCACCAGCGGCATGTTCTGCTGCAACTGCGCCAGCAACTGGGGATCCACCGGGAAGCTGTCCAGCTGGATTTTGCCCTGCTGCTGTGACTGGCTCATGGCCGTCAGCAGGGTCTGCTCCAGCCGGTCATCCAGGGTGAAGGCCGCCAGCACGTCGCGGGACCCTATCGCCTGTCTGACGATCTGGCGCTTCAGTGCGCAGCGCACATCGGACGCCAGCAGGACGGGATCTTTGGTCAGCTCGCTCGCATCCAGCAAGGTGGTGGCGATGGTGCGGATGTCGGTGAGGCTGATCTGCTCCTTGAGCAACTGGCGGAAGACCCGCAGCTGCTGCATCTGGGTCAGGGCCAGATTGAGCTCTTCCGCAAGACGGGGGGACTGGGCCGCCAGATGCTGACCCAGCTTGCCCACCTCGTCATGACCAAACAGGCCGTCGAGCTGCTCCCTGAGCAGCTTGCTGGCGTGAGTCGCGATGACGGTGGCGGAATCCACCACCGAGTAGCCCAGATTGAGGGCCTTGGCCTTGTTGTCCGGCGAAATCCAGACCGCACTCATGCCATAGGCAGGATCCTGTGTCAGCTCGCCATCCAGGGCGCCATAGGTCTCACCGCTGCTGATGGCCATCAACCGCTGGCAATCCACATTGCCCGAGGCCAAAGGGATGCCGGAGAGCTTGATGCGGTACTGATCCGGCTGCAATTGCAGGTTGTCCCTCACCCGGATCTCGGGCAGCAGGAAGCCGTACTGCTCGGAGAGTGTCTTGCGAATACCGCGCACCCGGGCCAGCAGCTCGGCCCCCTTGTCCGCCTCCGCCAGCGGTACCAGTCTATAACCCAGTTCGATGGCGACCGCATCCACCGGGGGCAGGTCCTGCCACTCCAGTCCCTGAGGCTCCGGCTGCACCATCTGGCGCGTCAGCGCCTCGGCCGCATCCAGCGCGGGATCCTGCACCCGGCGCTTGCTGACGCTCCAGCCGGTCCAGGCCAGCACGGCCGCAAAGCTGAGGAAGGCCAGCATGGGCATGCCGGGAACCAGCCCCAGGATCAGCATGACGGTCGCCGCCGTGTAGATCACCCGAGGAGAGGCCAGGATCTGCTGGCCAACCTGATCCGACATCTCCCCTTCGTCACTCACGCGGGTGACGATGATGGCTGCCGCCGTGGACATCAGCAGGGAGGGGATCTGGGCGACCAGACCGTCACCTATGGTGAGCAGGGCATAGATGCGGAAGGCATCGGAAACCGGCAGCGAGTGCTGGAAGATGCCGATGGCCAGGCCCCCTACCAGGTTGATGATGAGCACCAGCAGACCGGCGATGGCGTCACCACGCACGAACTTGGAGGCCCCGTCCATAGCCCCGTAGAAGTCCGCTTCCCTGGCGATCTCCTCCCGCCTTGCCCGTGCCTGGTGCTGATCCAGGGTCCCTGCATTGAGGTCGGCGTCGATGGCCATCTGCTTGCCCGGCATGGCGTCCAGGGTGAAGCGGGCGGACACTTCCGAGATCCGCTCGCCCCCCTTGGTGATCACCACGAAGTTGATGATCATCAGAATGACGAAGACCACCAGACCCACCACGTAGTTGCCACCGATGACCACTTCGCCGAAGGCCTGGATCACCTTGCCGGCCGCTTCGTTGCCTTCATGGCCGTGCAGCAGCACCACCCGGGTGGAGGCGACGTTGAGGGAGAGCCGCATCAGGGTGGCCACCAGCAGCACGGTCGGGAAGACGGAGAAGTCGAGGGGCCGGCGGGCCGAGACGGAGACCAGCAGCACCAGCACCGCCAGCACGATGTTGAAGGTGAACAGGGCATCCAGCAGCCAGCCTGGCAGAGGCAGTATCATCATCGCCAGGATGGCCAGCAGCATCATGGGGATGGCTGTATAGGATTGGGTAAAGACACGCCAGTTCACAACTTACCTCTCAGGTTGACGTAATTCGGGCGGTACGTGCAGGGGGGCAAGGGGATTCGGTTTCCTGCCCTTGCCAGCCTCATAGGCCCGTAGCTGCAATACATGGTTCAATACATAGGCGACCGCGGTGTACAGACCCGCCGGCACTTCCTGATCCACCCGGGTGGAGTAGTAGATGGCCCGGGTCAGCTCGGGCAGGCTCATCACCCGCTTGTCATGGGCTTTGGCCACCTCGCGGATCCGCTCCGCCATGCCGTCCACCCCTTTGGCAATCACATAGGGGGCGTTGGCCCGCTCGGGATCGTACTTGATGGCCACCGCATAATGGGTCGGGTTCACTATGATGACATCGGCCTGGGGCACCCGCTGTTCGATACGGGCCCTGGCCAGCATCCCCTGCACCTGGCGGATCCTCGCCTTGATCTCCGGACGTCCCTCGCTGTTCTTGTGCTCGTCCTTGACCTCCTGCTTGGTCATCTTCAACTGCTTGTTCAAGGACCAGCGCTGGTAGGGCACATCCAGCACCGCGATGAGCATCTGCACACTGCCTAGCAAGATGAATGCCTGGGAGAGGATCCGCAGCGCCTGTTCCATGGCTGCCTGGGGTGGCATACGGTTCATCATCATCAGGGTGGGCCACTGGTGCTGGAGCATCATGGCCAGGGTGCCGCCGATCAGCAGCACCTTGAGCAGGGATTTCAGGAGTTCCATCAGACTGTGAGTGGAGAACATCCGCTTGAGCCCCTTGAGCGGGTTGAGCTTCTCCCCGCTTGGCATCAGCTTCTTCCAGACCAGCACCATGCCGCCAGGCACGCTACTGAGCAGCACCAGCAGCAGGGCCAGCACGCCGAACAGAGGCAGCAGCACCCACAGCATCCCGATCAGGGCGTCCGCGGTCCACTGGATCATCATCTGGGGA
Source organism: Aeromonas sp. R7-5 (assembly GCF_040908015.1). Lineage (NCBI taxonomy): Bacteria > Pseudomonadati > Pseudomonadota > Gammaproteobacteria > Aeromonadales > Aeromonadaceae > Aeromonas > Aeromonas sp. R7-5. The sequence continues at coordinate 72,822 of NZ_JBFOCZ010000015.1, forward strand.
TCCCGTGCCCCCTGCCAGTTGAAACGCTGGGGCTGCTTCATCAGCTCGGCAAAGAAGAGCCCGAAACTCGGCACCATCCACTGCATGACCAGACCGCCGACGAGCAGCAGGCCGGCCGAGCTCAACTCCCTGGAACGTGCAATCTGGCCCTCTTCCCGCGCCTTGCGCCGTTTCTGGGAAGAGGCCTCTTCGGTTTTGTCCTGGGCGCTGTGCTGGCTCATGTCGGCGTCAATGCCCTGAGCTGGGTCAGCACGTAACCGACCAGATCCAGATAGCGGGCCGGGACGCCGCTGATGGAGATGGCCATGGTGAGCAGCCCCAGCAGCAACGTCATGGGGAAGCCCAGAGAGAAGATGTTCAGGGAAGGGGCCGTACGATTGAGCACCCCAAAGGTGAGGTTCACCATCAGCATGGCCACCACGGCAGGCAGGGTCAGGATGAGGGCAGCTCCGATGCTCCAGCCAAACAGGCCGATGACCCCCTTCAGATCGAGGACGTAGAGCGAGGTTCCCGGCGGCCAGGTGCGCAGGCTCTGCACCAGGACGTCCAAAGTCACCAGATGGCCGTTCAGACCGAGGAACAACAGGGAGCAGAAGACCAGCATGATCTGGCTGACGATGGGCGCCGTGTCTCCGTTGGAAGGATCGTTCATCACCGCCATCCCCAACCCCATCTGCATGGAGAGGATCTGCCCCGCCATGGTCATCACCATGAACAGCATCTGTATGCAGAGCCCGAACAGCAGACCGAACAGCAACTGCTCCAGGGTCAGCACCATCATGCCGGCACTGAGGGGATCCAGCGCCGGCATGCCTTTCATCATGGGGGCGATCAGCAGACTGATGACGAAGGCCAGCAGGATGCGAACCTGTGCAGGCACCCGGCCGTCGCCGAATACCGGCATCACCCAGAAGGCGGCCGCAATGCGAATGAAGGGCCACCACCACTGTCCCAGCCAGGCGGTCAGCTCGGCCGCACTGAACGACAGCAGGGAGTTCATCCGATAAGCCCGGGGATCTTCTGGAACAGGTCGGCGAACAGGGTGGTGATCTGCGACAGCAGCCAGTTTCCCGTGAAGATGAGGGTCAGCAGGGTCACGATGAAACGGGGCAGGAAGCTCAGTGTCTGTTCCTGGATCTGGGTCGCCGCCTGGAAGATGCTGACCACCAGCCCGACGATGAGACCGGGCACGATCAGCACCGAGACCATGATGACCACCAGGTTCACGGCCCCGCCCACCAGGGCCACACTCTGCTCGGGGGTCACGTCAGCCTCCCCCGCCGAAACTGGCCGCCAGGGTACCGACCGTCATGGACCAGCCATCCACCAGCACGAAGACCATCAACTTGAATGGCAGCGAGATGATGAGAGGGGAGAGCATCATCATCCCCATGGCCATCAACACGCTGGCGACCACCAGATCGATGACCAGAAAGGGGATGAACAGCATGAAACCTATCTGGAAGGCGGTGTTCAGCTCGCTCAGCACGAAGGCCGGCAACAGCACGCCGAACGGCACCTCGCTCTTGGCGAGGGTGGTCGGCTCTCCGGAGATGCGCAGCATCTGCTCGAGATCCGGCTCCCGGGTCTGGGCCAGCATGAATTGGCGCAGCGGTTTTTCGGCGCGGGCCAGCCCCTCCGTCAACGTGATTTCGTTCTGGTCGTATGGCACGAAGGCGTTCTGGTACATCTCGGTCCAGACCGGCCTCATTATCACCAGGGTCAGGATCAGGCTGATGCCGATCAGCACCCGGTTGGGTGGGCTCTGCTGCAATCCCAGGGCCTGACGCAGGATGGCCAGCACTATGATGATCCGGGTAAAACTGGTCATCATCAGCAGTAGGGTCGGCAGCAGACCCAGCAGGGTCATGAAGAAGAGGATCTGCAGCTTGACACTGTAGTCCTCTCCCCCTGCTTCGCTCGGCGATACCGAGAACAGCGTCATGTCCGCGCCCCAGCTCGGCAACGCCAGCAGGAGCAGGGCAACCAGCAGATAACGCATCAGTCGTTCATGCCGCCCAGCAATTTGGTGTCCACGACGTCCACCAGCCGCAGCCCGTATTTGCCGTTGACCACCACCACCTCGCCCCTGGCCAGCAGGCGCCCGTTGACGCGGACATCCAGCGGCTCGCCCGCCAGCTTGTCCAGCTCGATGACGGCCCCCTCTTCCACCTTCATCAGCTCGCCCAGCGCCACCTCGGTGCTGGCCACTTCCAGCGTCACCTTGACCGGAATGTGGTGAAAGAAGGAGAGATCCCGCTGCTTGGTACTGCTGGTCGGCGCCATGTAGTCGGCCGCACTCGGCATGCTGATGTCGTCCCCAAACAGCTGATCCAGGCCATCCAGATCCAGCGGGTCATTCATGTTGTGCTCGTTCACGATTCGACTACTCCTCTACCACTGTTGCGACCTGGTACACCAGGCTGCCTTTATGTTCGGCAATGCGTCCATTGAAACAGGGGCGCTGGCCGATCAGGGCCGGCACCACCTCGGGTAAATCCAGCGAGAGCACATCTCCCACCTTGAGGCATTCGAGATCCGCCAGCGTCATGGACATCTGCCCCATGACTACCCGCAGCCGCACCGGCACCTGGATCAGCGCCTCTTCCAGTTGCGCCACCTGCACACGCTGACCTTCAGCGATACCGGGCGCCTCTTCGGGGGGCGCCAGCCAGAACTGCCAATCGTGCTGGCTGCCACCGGCCAGCATACTGGCCTGCGCCTTCCAGAGTGGGCCTGCGGGCAGGGCCTCCCGGGAGATCAGATTCAACTGCCAGGAGAGGTCTCCCTGACCTTGACAGGTCGACCAGATTTCCACCTGGTACTGGCACAGCCGCAACAGCAGTCGCTGTTCGGTGTCGGTCAACCCCCTGCCATGGGGTGCCGTGGCCCCCTTGTGTTGCAGAGTGCCGCCGAAAAACAGCACGGCAAGCCGATAGATGACCGCAGGAGAGATGGAGAAAAAGGCGACACGCTGGGCATCCAGAGGAGTACGGGCTTCGACCCAGACCTGATGATCATCCTCCTCTTGCGGCAACGCAGAAGAAAAGTCCTGGTAACCCAGATCGCAATCCGCCGCATTGAACAACTGGGCCATGCAGCCCGACGCCTGCTGGGAAAAGACGCTCAGTTGGGTGTTGAGTTGCCTGAGACGGGCCTGATTGGCCCTCTCGACCCCCAGCAAGTCATATTGAGGCAGGGCTCTGCCCCGCTCGGCACAGATCAACCGGGAAGGGGTGTGCATTACGCCGCTTGATGACATTACAAATCCACCTTTGCCATTTTCATCTCGTCCTGCTGCATGGAGACATGCCGGCTCCATGATCGATACCGATAGCCCAGACGACACAGAGCGACCGAAAGGGGCGAGAACTTTATTACAAAACCCCAAAAGGCGCCACGCGACCGCGTGACCAGCCGAAAATAAAAATCCCGGCACCAAAAGGTGCCGGGATTTCGAGGTAATCACTTACCAGAAAGAGGTCGGAGTCGGCCTGTAAGCCGGGTTCTGTACCGGGTTGCCCCGGGTAGCAATCATTCCTCTAGGCCAGCAATCGCTCGCTGGCTCAAGCAACCTACCCGCCCCCAACGCGGGCCGCGCCAATAGGGGCCTATTTGGTCTTGCTTCGGGTGGAGTTTACCGTGCCACGAACTGTTGCCAGTCGCGCGGTGCGCTCTTACCGCACCCTTTCACCCTTACCTGATCCCTTGCGGGCCATCGGCGGTCTGCTCTCTGTTGCACTGGTCGTAGGCTCGCGCCCCCCAGGCGTTACCTGGCACCCTGCCCTGTGAAGCCCGGACTTTCCTCCCCTCCGCCCGTCTGTCCCGAGGGACACAACGACGAAGCAGCGATTGCCCAGCCAACTCCGAGGCGCGGATTATAGCCTCGCGAGACGGACGGGGTAAACCGTCAATTCCGGTTTACGGCAATTAATAGTGCTCAAGACCGTATTTGTAGAGGGCGTTCTTCTTCACCCCGTGGATCTCGGCGGTGAGGGCTGCAGCCTTCTTGAGGGGCAGCTCGCTGACCAGCAGGCCCAGGGTGCGGATCGCCTCCGCAGGCAACTCGTCATCCACCTTGCTGGCACCGGCGACCACCAGCACGATCTCCCCGCGGCAACGATTATCGTCCTCTCCGAGCCAGGCCAGCATCTCGGAGGCGGGCAGACCGTGGATGGACTCGAAGGTCTTGGTCAGCTCGCGGCACACCACCACCTGGCGCTCGCCAAGGATGCGAGCAATCGCTTCCACGGTATCCTGCACCCGGCGCGGCGATTCGTAGAACACCAGAGAGCGGGTGTCTTCGATGACGGCTTGCAGGCGATCATCCCGCCCCTTGGCCTTGGCCGGCAGGAAACCCTCGAAGGCGAAGCGGTCGGTGGGCAGCCCGGCGGCGGACAGCGCCGTGATGGCAGCGCAGGGACCGGGCAGCGGCACCACCTTGACCCCGGCTTCGCGACAACGGGTGACCAGGTGATAACCGGGGTCGCTGATGAGCGGCGTCCCCGCATCGGAGACCAGGGCCACGCTCTTGCCCTCCTTGATGCGGGCGATCAGCACATCCGCCTTTTGCTGCTCGTTGTGATCGTGCAGGGCAAAGGTCGGTACCGAGATCTGGTAGTGGCTGAGCAGGATCCCGGTATGCCGGGTATCCTCGGCGGCCACCAGATCGACGCTGCGCAGCACGTCCAGTGCTCGCTGGGTGATGTCGGCCAGATTGCCGATCGGAGTGGGGACTATATACAGGGTTGGGATGTCACTCATGGGAGCTCCGAGTGTCCCGACAATTGTGTCGCCATATTGGCCCGTTTACACTATGGAGAATTTCAACACTGGTCGGGGAATGAACTTGAACCGGGTTATAAAGCAGCTAAGTGTATCACGACTCTTCGGCATCCTACTCGCGGCAGTCCTGCTCGCCGCCTGTGCGTCGGAGCCCAATCAATCTTCCGGACAACCCGGCATGCCGTCAGCCTTCTCGGATCTGACCAAGAATGCCCAGTGGTATCTGGAGCAGGTGGATCCCGCCAAACCGGCAGAGGCCTTCGTGTGGCAGATGATGGCGGCGCGCAGCTATCTGGCGCTCGGCCAGGCCAAACCGGCTGCCGCCCTGTATCAGCAGTTGCAGAAGCAGGCGAAGAGCCCGGAGCAGCAGGCGCAGTTGCAACTGCTGCAGGCACACCTGCTGCTCGCCCAGGGCAACGCCAACCAGGCGCTGATCCTGCTGGAAGGCAAGCCGGATGTGGTGCTGGATGCCGATACCCAGAAGGACTGGTACCGCCAGCGTGTGGTGCTGCAGCTCGACATCAACAACAAGTTTGGTGCGGCCAAGTCGCTGATCCTGCTGGAACCTTATCTGGCCAACAATGAGCTGGCCACCAATCACCAGCAGATCTGGTCACTGCTGAAAAGCATGACCCCCTCCACCCTGCAAGCGCTCGAAGAGGAGCCAGCTCCCGATGTGACCACCGGCTGGCTGCGTCTTGCTGCGCTGGTGAACGAATTCGGGGCACAGCCGAGCCAGCTGGCCCGCCAGCTTGCCGGCTGGAAGCAGAGCTTCCCTAACCACCCGGCCCAGAGCGACATGCCGGCCGGCCTTGGGGATCTCGCTATCACGGACAACGGTTCGCTGCAGCAGATCGCCGTCTTCCTGCCGCTCTCCGGCAACCTGGAAGCCCAGGGCGCCGCCATCCGCAACGGCATGCTGATGTCCTACAAGGAAAATCAGAGCCAGTTCACCCTGAACTTCTACGATACCCAGGGCAAGGCGATGGGGGATCTCTACAAGCAGGCGATTCAGGAAGGGGCCAACATGATCATCGGCCCCCTGCTCAAGGATCAGGTGGAGGAGCTGCTCAAGTCGAATCCGACCGTGCCGGTGCTGGCGCTCAACGAGCTGGACAAGCCGATCGTCAACGACAACACCTTCTATTTCTCGCTCTCCGCCGCTGCCGATGCGAGCCAGGCGGCCCAGTACCTCTATGGTCAGGGCTATCGCAAGCCGCTGCTGATCGCGGCACAAGGCCGGATTGGCTACAGCAGTATCAAGGCGTTTGAGCAGGCCTGGGCCGGCGTCAGCCAGGAGAAACCCGTGGTTGCCACCTTCGGGGCGCGCAACGAAGTGCAGGGCATGGTCAAGAACGCTCTGAGCGGCCGTTCCACGGCACGAGCCGGGGAGATTGTCCAGCTGTCCGATGCCGCGCCGCGCAGCATCGACGCCGTCTATGTGGTGGCCAACAGCCTGGAGACCCGGATGATCAAGCCCTATGTGGACATCTCGGTCAACCCCATGGGCAGCCTGCCCATCTACAGCAGCTCTCGGGGATACGACGGCGGGACGACCGAGGTAGCCTCCGAGCTCAACGGCATGCATATCTCCGACATGCCACTGCTGCTGGGTGGCTTCGAGACGCAGCGTGAACAGATTGCCCTGCTCTGGCCCCAGACCAAGGGCGACCTGCTGCGCCTGTTCGCCCTCGGTTACGATGCCGTCAGCCTGGCAGGCAACCTGCCGCAAATGCGCAAGGTCAATGCCATGCAGCAACCCGGCATGAGTGGCCAGCTGAGCGTGGATCCCCAGGGCAACATAGTGCGCATGCTGGACTGGGCCACCTACCAGAATGGCAAGCTGGTCAGCGACAGCGCCGCCCCCCAGCTGGAGGATGCGACTCATGAAGAGGCTACTGACACAACTTCACCAGCAGTGGTTGAACCTGTTGCCGTCGGCAGCGACGAGCAAGGGACAACACTTTGAGCAAATAGCGGAACGCTGGTTGCAGGCCCGCGGCCTGCAACCCGTGACCCGCAACTACCGCTGCCGTGGCGGCGAGATCGATCTCATCATGCGCCAGGGAGAGACCCTGGTGTTCGTTGAAGTGAGATATCGCGCCAACGCCACCCATGGCGGTGCAGCCAGCTCGGTCACCCGGCGCAAACAGCACAAGATCGTGCTGGCCGCGCGCCACTATTTCAAGCAACATGCCATCAATGAGGCCAACCAGGCCTGTCGATTCGATGTGATCGCGTTCGAGGGCGACCAGCCGGACTGGATCCAGAACGCGTTTTAAGAGGACCCCATGACTGATCCCATCAAAGAGAATTACACCGAAAGCATCCAGACCAAGATAGCTGCCGCCGAAGCTCTGCCGGATGCCATCCATACGGCAGCCCAGATGCTGACCATCTGCCTGCTCAATGGCCACAAGGTGATGGCATGTGGCAATGGTCCTTCCTCGGCATTGGCACAGCTGTTCATTTCCGAACTGGTGAACTGCTATGAAACGCCTCGCCCCTCCCTGCCCGGTCTCGCCCTGACGCCCGACATGGCGACCATCAGCGCCATCGCCACGGATCACGGTTTCGAAGAGGTCTATGCCAAACAGATACGTGCTCTGGGACAACCAGGCGACATCCTGGTGGTCATCACCACGACAGGCAACAGCCGCAGCCTCATCAAGGCTGCGGAGGCCGCCCTCTCCCGCGACATGACCATCATTGTTCTCGGTGGCGGAGACGGGGGAGAGATCGCCGGTCTGCTGGGCCCCAATGACGTGGAGATCCGCGTTCCTTCCGCTCGCCGTCCTCGTATTCTGGAAGTGAACCTGTTGACCCTGCACTGTCTCTGTGATCTCATCGACCAGACACTTTTCCCGCAACAGGAAGACTGAAACCATGAAGAAGCCTATTCTCGCTCTTGCCCTGCTGACCGGCGTCCTGCTGCTGCAAGGCTGTGCTGCCGTGGTGGTCGGTGGCGCGGCTGGCACCGCCAAGGCGAGCGGCGATCGCCGCACCCTGGGTGCCCAGTGGGACGATCAGACCATAGAGCTGAAAGCCGCCAACCTGTTGGCCGACAACAAGCCCCTGAGCGCCGCCAGCAAGATCAGTGTCTACAGCAACAACGGCCGTGTGCTGCTGGTGGGTCAGACACCCTCTGACGCTTATAAACAGGAAGCGGGTAGAATCGTGAGCCGGATTGAAGGGGTTCGCCATGTCTACAACGAGCTGCGCCTTGGCAAACCAGTCAGTATCGGCGTGCGCAGCAATGACACCTGGATCACCTCCAAGGTGCGGGCCGACATGCTGGGCACCAAGAACTTCGATAGCGCCAAGGTGAAGGTTGTCACCGAGAATGGCGAGGTGTTCCTCATTGGGTTGGTCACCCGCCAGGAAGGGGATCAGGCCGTGGAAATCGCCCGCCACGTCAGCGGCGTTAAGCAGGTGATCAAAGCCTTCGAGTTTGCCCAGAATTGACCATCTGGCAGGATGAAAAAACGCAGCCTTCAGGCTGCGTTTTTTATTTGATGACTTTCAGGGTCGGGCGACCGCTCGGGCGCGGTGGTTCCGGCTCGGGGTCAACCGACGTGGGTGTCTGTGCCTGTTCCAGCCAGAGGTCATACCCGGGCTCAGGCGGGAACAGGGTCCCCACTCCGTTCTCCCTGGCATGGATGGCCAGTACGGCCGCCATGGGGATATAGACCTGCTGCGATACGCCACCGAAACGGGCGCTGAAGCTGACAGCGTCATTGTCCATGTGGAACTGGCCCACGGCCCGGGGGGCGATGTTCAGAACAATCTGGCCATCCTGCACGAACTGCATCGGTACCATCACATGGGGAATGTTGGCATTGACCACAAGATGGGGAGTCAGATCGTTATCCAGCAACCAGTCAAAAAACGCCCGCAGCAGATACGGGCGACTGGGTGTCATTGTCGGTTCCATGCTCATACGCCGGCACGGATCTCGCGCTCGGCCTCGGTCAGGGAAGCCTGGAAGGATTCACGCTCGAACAGGCGAACCATGTAAGCCTTCAGCTCTTTGGCGCCACGGCCGGTGAAATCGATGCCCAGGCTCGGCAGACGCCACAGCAACGGCGCCATGTAGCAGTCGACCAGCCCAAACTCTTCGCTCATGAAATAGGGCATCTCGCCGAAGATGGGGGCGATGGCCAGCAGGTTGTCACGCAGCTCGGCACGGGCGGCTTCGGTATCGGTGCCCGCCATGATCTTGTCGGCCAGAGAGTACCAGTCCAGCTCGATGCGGTGCATCATCAAACGGCTGTTGCCGCGCGCGACTGGATAAACCGGCATCAGGGGCGGATGCGGGAAACGCTCGTCCAGATACTCCATGATGATGCGCGAGGTGTACAACGCCAGCTCGCGATCCACCAGAGTCGGTACAGTGTTGTACGGGTTCAGCTCGGCCAGCTCATCCGGCAGGTTGGCAGGATCAACCTGGCAGATATCCACGCTAACACCCTTCTCCGCCAGGACAATACGCACCTGATGGCTGAACATATCGTTGGCACCGGAAAACAGCGTCATTACCGAACGCTTATTGGCAGCTACAGCCATTGAACCCTCCCGTCATTAAAAAGCAGAAACGGCAATGAAGCATGTCTGTCTTCATTGCCGTGCGTCATATTACTCCGATCTGGTCGCTTAGTGAACGTCGCGCCAGAATTCCTTCTTCAACAGCACAGTTAAGATGAAGAAGATAGCGATGAATCCGAGTACCCAGAAGCCCATGCGTTCGCGCTCCTGCTGCACCGGCTCAGCTGAGTAGACCAAGAAGTTTACCAGATCCAGTACCGTCTGATCATATTCTTCGTTGTTCATTTCACCGTTGCCGTCAGATTTGATGCTGACGACTTGCTGCATCTCCACGCCATCCAGGGTGTGCGTCTCGAACTCGGCGCGGGGCGTCCCCTGCAACGGCTCCAGCACATGGGGCATACCCACGGACGGGAAGACGGCGTTGTTCACCCCGAATGGACGGGTTTCGTCCACGTAGAAGGAACGCAGATAGGTGTAGATCCAGTCTGCACCACGCACCCGGGCAACCAGGGTCAGGTCGGGGGGCGGCGCGCCGAACCAGCGCGCAGCATCCTTCTCGGACATGGCGCTCTTCATCAGATCGCCGATCTTGGCGCCGGTGAAGACCAGGTTCTCCTTCATCAGATCGTCCGGAATGCCGATGTCGGCCGCCACCCGGTTATAACGTTGGTACTGGGTGGAGTGACAGCCGGCACAGTAGTTCATGAAGGTGGTGGCCCCCCGTTGCAGGGATACCTTGTCACTCAGATCGTACTCCGCCTTGTCGAGGGGGAAGCCACCGCCAGAGGCCAACACCAGACCAGGCAGCAGGGCCAGCACTGCAAAAATTATTCTTTTCATTTGAATGTCACCCTCTCCGGCAGCGGCTTGGTGTTTTCATTCTTGCTGTAGAAGAACAACAGGACGAAGAACCCGAAATAACCCAGAGTACAGAGCTGTGCAATCAGCGTCAGGGTCGGGGTTGATGGCAGCACGCCCAGCACCCCCAGAATAATGAAGCAGACCACGAACTGGGCGATGTTCAGCTTGTGCAGGGTGCTGCGGTAACGCACCGAGCGCACCTTGCAACGATCCAGCCAGGGCAACAGGAACAGCACCACGATGGAGAGGCCCATCATGATGACCCCCAGCAGCTTGTCCGGCACCGCACGCAGGATGGCGTAGAAGGGTGTGAAGTACCAGACCGGAGCGATATGCGCCGGTGTCTTCAGGCCATTGGCCACCTCAAAGTTCGGTTTCTCGAGGAAATAGCCCCACATATCCGGCTTGAAGAAGATGATGGCACAGAAGAAGAACAGGAAACCGGCTACCCCGATCATGTCCTTCACGGTGAAATAGGGGTGGAACGCGACCGCATCCAGTGGCCAGCCGTTCTCGTCCTTGTGCTTCTTGATGTCGATACCATCGGGGTTGTTGGAGCCCACCTCGTGCAGCGCCAGGATATGCATGGCCACCAGCATCACCAGCACCAGCGGCAGAGCGATGACGTGCAGGGCAAAGAAGCGGTTCAGGGTTGCACCCGAGATGACATAGTCCCCCCGGATCCACAGGGTCAGATCGTCACCGATAACGGGGATGGCACCGAACAGCGAGATGATGACTTGGGCCCCCCAGAACGACATCTGCCCCCAGGGCAGCAGGTAACCCATGAAGGCCTCGGCCATCAGTACCAGGAAGATCAGCATGCCGAAGATCCACAGCAGTTCCCTTGGCTTCTGGTAAGAGCCGTAGATCATGCCGCGGAACATGTGCAGGTAGACCACGATGAAGAAGGCGGATGCCCCGGTTGAGTGCATGTAACGCAGCAGCCAGCCGTAATTCACATCCCGCATGATGTATTCCACGGAAGCGAAGGCACCTTCCGCCGAGGGGTTGTAGTTCATGGTCAGCCAGATGCCGGTGATGATCTGGTTGACCAGCACCAACATGGCAAGCGAGCCGAAGAAGTACCAGAAGTTCAGGTTCTTGGGCGCCGGATACTTGGCCATATGGTCGTTGTACATGGCCGTGAGCGGGAAACGATCATCGATCCAGCCCATGAGTTTGGCAAACATGGTCAGGCCTCCTTGCCATCGGCACCGACCAGAATGGTGGTGTCGCTAAGAAATTGATATGGCGGAATGACCAGGTTCAGCGGTGCGGGGACGCCCTGGAACACTCGACCAGCCATGTCGAATTTGGAGCCATGGCAGGGGCAGAAGAAGCCGGAAGTTACCCCTTGAACCTGCTCGCCGAAGCTGTCGGGCAGATAGGAAGGGGAGCATCCCAGATGAGTGCAGATGCCAACGGCCACGAAGATTTCCGGTTTGATGGATCTGTAGCCATTGTGGGCATAGTCCGGTTGCTGTGGCTCGTCTGACGCAGGATCCCGCAGCTTGTCATCGTGTGCAGCCAGAGCATCCAGCGTCTGCTTGGTACGCTTCACCACCCAGACCGGTTTACCACGCCACTCGACGCGGATTAGCTGACCCGGCTCCAGCTTGCTGATATCCACTTCAACCGGGGCGCCTGCCGCCTTGGCTTTGGCACTCGGATTCCATGACTTAATAAACGGCACTGCGGTAAAAGCAGCTCCTACACCGCCAACGGCAACCGTTGACCAGGTAAGAAATCTGCGGCGACCGGTATCAACTGGCGCATTGCTCATCCAAAAACTCTCCCATGTGGACTCCGCTCATTCTTATAGTGTCCCTGTTTACTTCTCCTCTCCCTCTGACAACTGCAATGGAAGCGGAGTGGCAATTGACACAGAAAGACCATGGAAATTTTAAAGAAAAGATAACAATTTGACAAGAAAGGGAGTCGATGGGCAAAAACAATAAATACACAATTTTTTGTCTTTTGTGACGTATGCTTAGCATTGTCACATGTAACATTACCAATAAAAAAAGCCTGGCAAATTGCCAGGCTTTTTTGACACTCCTGAGAGTGCGTACCAAAAGCGAATTAACGCTTGGAGTACTGCGGACGCTTACGCGCTTTGTGCAGACCGACTTTCTTACGCTCAACCTTGCGGGCATCACGAGTAACAAAGCCAGCTTTACGCAGTTCGGAACGCAGGGTCTCGTCGTACTGCATCAGAGCACGAGTGATACCGTGGCGGATCGCACCAGCTTGACCGGAGATGCCACCACCGTTAACGGTGATGTACAGATCCAGTTTCTCGGTCATCTCGACCAGTTCCAGCGGCTGACGAACTACCATGCGGGCAGTCGGACGGCCGAAGTATTGCTCCAGGGAGCGCTGGTTGATTACGATTTTACCGCTACCCGCTTTGATGAATACGCGAGCAGTGGAGCTTTTGCGACGGCCGGTACCGTAGTATTGATTTTCTGCCATGTTGCCAGTTCCCGTTAGATATCCAGTACTTGAGGTTGCTGAGCAGCATGAGCGTGCTCTGCGCCTGCGTAAACTTTCAGCTTACGGAACATGGCACGGCCCAGCGGACCCTTCGGCAGCATGCCCTTGACGGCAGCTTCGATTACCATTTCCGGCTTACGCTGAATCAGCTTGTCGAAGCTGATGGACTTGATACCACCCGGGAAACCGGAGTGAGCGTGGTACATTTTGTCGGTAAATTTCTTACCGGTTACGTGTACCTTCTCAGCGTTTACAACGATGATGTAGTCACCGGTGTCAACGTGCGGAGTGTACTCGGCTTTGTGCTTACCACGCAGACGAGCAGCGATCTCGGTTGCGATACGACCCAGAGTTTTACCTTCTGCGTCCACAATGTACCAGTCACGTTTTACGGTTTCTGGCTTGGCAACGAAAGTTTTCATTAAGTTAAACCCAATTACCTGTTACAGACCCAATTGCTTATGGGGGCTCTCCCACAAACAACAAACGATGGCCTACCTGTACCCCTTCGAATACAAGTAAAGCTTAAAGTGTTGCTGTCTTATCGACAGCTGTAACGTGGGCCGGGCGATTATAAGTGAAGTTGCCTTAAATATCACCTGCTAATTTCACTGCCATGAAGCTAGCAAATGTCGCCCGGCCCTACCTGCCGCAGATGCCCATCCGACTGGCAGGCGCGGTATTGTGACTAAGGAAGGTGCACTCTGGCAAGGTATTCGTGCGATTGCATCTCCTGAAGCCGTGAAAGGCAACGCTTGAATTCGAAATTCAGCAAGCCTTCGCCATAGAGCCCGGTCATGGGGACCGCCGCCGATATGATGAGCTTTACATGCCGCTCATAAAACTCATCCACCATGGCGATGAAGCGGCGGGCCGCGTCATCCGTGCCGCTGCCCATGGGTTGCACATTGGCCAGCAGGACAGTGTGGAACTCACGGGCCAGTTCGATGTAGTCGCCCTGGGAGCGTGGAGTACAGCACAGCTGTTCAAACTCCATATAAAGCACCCCTTCCCCCACGCCCAGTGCACTCAGTTGGCGATGGTTGACTTCCAGTGCGGCGGCAGTCACCTGCCCAATCCCGGTCAACTGGCTGAAATAACGATCCAGGTTGCTCCTGGCCTGATCATCCAGCGGGAAGTGATAGATCTCTGCCTGTTCCAGGGTTCGCAGCCGGTAATCGACACCGCCATCGACATTGATCACCTCGCAGTGGCGCTCGATAAGCGCGATGGCAGGCAGGAAGCGAGCACGCTGCAACCCGTTGCGGTAGAGATCCTGAGGGGGAATGTTGGATGTGGCCACCAGCACCACGCCATGGCCAAAGAGTTCCTGGAACAGAGTGCCGAGCAGCATGGCATCCGTGATATCCGAGACGAAAAACTCGTCGAAACAGATGACGTCGGTCTCGTCGGTCAGCTTGCGGGCGATCAGCTTGAGCGGATCGGACTGACCGGTCAGCCCTCTGAGCTCGCCGTGCACACGGTGCATGAAACGGTGGAAGTGGATGCGCAGTTTGCGCTCCCCCGGCAGGCTCTCAAAAAAAGTATCCATCAGCCAGGTCTTGCCTCTGCCCACACCGCCCCACATATATAACCCCTGGACGGGGTCACGGGTTTTCGGCTTTTGCAGCCAACCCAGCAGGCCACGGGATCTGGTCGGAGTCGGGCTTGCGCACAGATCCTGATAGAGTCGCTCCAGGCGGGCGACTGCCATGGCCTGGGCCGGATCGGCCACAAAACCGGGGCGCTGCAAATCCTGCTGATATTTTTGCTGCGGGGTCATCCTGTAAACCGCCTCCAAGTCCCTGAATGAGGGACAAAATGGTATCACGCTCTCGGGGGGCACGGTATAGTGCCAACGAGGCGTTGCGGTCCATCCGACCGCTTCAAATTCATCGTGTTAGCTGTAACAAGGAGCTTCTATGACTCTGTTTAACGGGATCCTGCTGGCGATCGCCGCCCTGATCATCGGCGTGCTGATCGGCCGCTTCTCTGTCCGTAGCCGGGATGCCGGACGCCTGGAACAGGAGCTGAAAAAAGCCCACAAGGAGCTGGAAAGCTACCAGGGGCAGATCACCACCCACTTCGCCGACAGCGCCGCCCTGATGGAGCAACTGGCCGAACAGTACCAGACCCTTTATCGCCACATGGCGGAACAGAGCAAGTTCCTGGCCAAGGTACAGGAACCACTGTTCCGCGAACCCGAAGTGGAAGAAACAGGCGATGCCGCCAACAGCGAGGAGCCGGGCCTTCCTCCCCGCGATTACGCCGGTGCGTCCGGCCTGCTCAAGCAGCCGGGCTGATTGTCGGTTGAACTAATTACGCTTTATCGTGGTCAGACCTTGACGATTGCACTGCAACTTTTTCTGGGAGCTGTTTCTCATATGCGTAAATCTCTTTCTGTATTCAGTGTCTTAGCCCTCAGTGTCGGTATCGCCATGTCCTCAGCACCGGCGCAGGCCGCACTGCCCCTGATGGCGAACAACCAGGAGATGCCGAGCCTGGCCCCCGTCCTCGAGCAGGTGACCCCTGCCGTGGTCAACATCTCCGTCTCTGGCAAGAAGATCACCCGCCAGCGCCTGCCGGAACAATTCCGCTTCTTCTTCGGCCCCAACATGCCTGACGAGCAGGTGAGCGAGCAGCCCTTCCAGGCGCTTGGTTCCGGCGTCATCATCGATGCCAAGAAAGGCTACGTGATCACCAACGCCCACGTGGTCCACGAGGCGGACGAAATCAAGGTCAACCTGAAGGATGGCCGTGAGTATGCAGCCAAGAAAATAGGGGAAGACAAACAGTCGGATATCGCCCTGCTGCAAATCAAGGCCGAGGATCTGGTGCAGATCAAGTTCGCCGACTCCGACGAGCTGAGAGTCGGTGACTACGCGCTGGCCATCGGCAACCCGTTCGGCCTGGGCCAGACCGTCACCTCCGGCATTGTCAGCGCCCTGGGTCGCAGCGGCCTCAACATCGAAAATCTGGAGAACTTCATCCAGACCGATGCGGCCATCAACTCCGGCAACTCGGGCGGCGCCCTGCTCAACCTGCGCGGGGAGCTGATCGGCATCAACACCGCCATCCTGGGCCCCAACGGCGGCAACATCGGCATCGGCTTTGCCATCCCGTCCAACATGGTGCGCGATCTCTCCGAGCAGATCGTGAAATACGGCGAAGTGCGCCGTGGCCAGCTGGGGATTACCGGCACCGAGCTCACCAGCGAAATCGCCAAGACCTTCGGCTACAACAAGAAGGACGGTGCCTTCGTCAACCAGGTCATGCCTGACTCCGCTGCCGCCAAGGCAGGCATCAAGGCAGGCGACATCATCATCAGCATCGATGGCAAGCCCATCCGCTCCTTCGGCGAGCTGCGTGCCAAAATCGCCACCATGGGGGCCGACAAGCAGGTCTCGCTCGGCCTCATCCGTGACGGCAAGGAGCAGACCGTCAAGGTCACCCTGAAGAAAGCGGATGACAGCGAGATCCTGGCCAGCGCCCTGCATCCGGCACTGGAAGGGGCCAAGCTGAGCACCACCACGGACCCCGTGACCGGCGTGGCCGTCTCCGACATCGATCCCCGCTCACCGGCAGCCGCCTCCGGCCTGCAAAAGGGCGACATCATCATCGGGGTCAACCGCCAGCGCATCAACTCCATGGGTGAACTGACCAAGGTGTTGAAAAACAAGCCGGAAGTCCTGGCGCTGAACATCCAGCGCGGTGACTCCTCGCTCTATTTGGTGATCCGTTAAGCCCCTCACACCCGCGGCAACCGCCGCGGGTGATTTTTATCCATCGATAATGTTATTCTCTGCCCGCAGCCTGTACGGACGAGAAAGACATGAAAATCCCACCTCTGATCAGCTACTTGGGCAAGTCCGTCGGCTTTGGCCTCGCCATGGCTGCGCTTTTGTTGCTGGTGTTTCCCAATTTTCGCGGCGGCGCCCCCCTGCCGGGCCTCATCACCAATGCCCGCGAGCTGAGCTTCTCCTACGCGGCCCATCGTGCCGGCCCTGCCGTCGTCAACATCTACACCCGCAGCTTCGCCGGCAATCGCGGTGAAAAAGCCGAACTCAGACCCCAGGGGCTGGGGTCCGGCGTCATCATGAACCAGCGCGGTCACGTGCTCACCAACTATCACGTCATCGCCGATGCGGACCAGATCATCGTCGCCCTGCAAGATGGCCGGGTATTCAGTGCAGAGCTGGTCGGCACCGACAAACTGACCGATCTGGCGGTGCTCTACATCGAATCGGACAACCTGCCGGTGATCCCTCAGGACCCGGATCGTCTGCCGGACGTGGGAGACGTGGTGCTCGCCATCGGCAACCCCTACAACGTCGGCCAGACCATCACCCAGGGCATCATCAGCGCCACCGGGCGTATCGGCCTCTCCAGCATGGGGCCGGACAGCAATGGCAGACAGGATCTGCTGCAAACCGATGCCGCCATCAACGAGGGCAACTCCGGAGGCGCCCTGGTCAATGGCCGTGGCGATCTGGTGGGTATCAATACCGCCGCCTACCACCTCAACGGCAATCAGGAGAGCTATGGCATCAGTTTTGCCATCCCCTACAAGCTGGCCAAGCGCATCATGGACGAGCTGATCGCCAACGGTCGGGTCATCCGCGGCTACCTCGGCATCTCCAGCGTCGAGATCAATCCCATCGTCGCGCGCATGCTGAACCTGGGGGACTTGCAGGGGTTGGTGGTGGAGAGCCTGGATCCCAATGGCCCAGCCACCAAGGCCGGTCTCAAACGTGGGGATGTGCTGCTCAAGATCAACGGAGAGGCCATCACCGGCGTGCGTCCCGTCATGGACAAGATCGTCGAGAGCCGCCCCGGCACCAAGCTCACCATCTCGGTGATCCGCAACGGCAAGCCGCTGGACGTCGATGTCATCATCGAAGAGGACCTGCGCTACCAGAATCAGACCCTGCCGACCAGCAGTGCGGCACCCGCCACCTGAGAGGCGGATCCTCGCAGGGCCCGACAGGGCCCTTTTTCGTGCCCGCTTTCCTCCGGCCCGCTTGTGCGTGAGACAGCTCACACATTGCGCCAATAAACGATCGGGCGAAGGTGCCGTCAAAACCCGCCACCGATCACACTCCCTTGCCGCCAGTCCGCTCCTTTCCTCTTCTTGATCGCCAAAAGGGCTTCTTTTGATGCCTTTCCCTCCGGATTTCCACTTCGAATCGGAAAAAACCTGCCTCCTCCCGCACTCTCCTCCGCTTTATGGTGATCCCATCCTTTCTGCCAGCCTGGAGAGCAGACCTTGAACACCGACACCCATGACGCCCCCCTGACCCCGGACAGCCCGGCACTGCTGCGCAAGACCGACCTGACCCTGGCCCGCATTCATAACCTGCTGGCGGATCAGGGCATACGCCCCAACGACGTGCAGCAACAGATGCTGGCCTCCCACGTCAAGGCCATGGTGTGGCGCTCCTACAGCGGGGAATCCCTGCCGGAGGTCGACCTCAGCCTGTTCGAGGAGATCTCCCCCCTCTCCCTGCGCCTGGCAGAGCAGGTCGTCGCCTGGCTCGACCGCCTCGCCTACGAGGAGGCGCACCTCTTGTCCGTCCATTTTGAAGTGGCCAAAGAAAACGAACTCAGCTCAGTAAAAGGAGAAAGCTAAATGACTGCCATCAAACTCGTGATTGGAGATCGTCTCGGCAAGGGTCAGAAAGTGGGAGCAGGCGCAGAAGCCGCCGGCGCCACCGTGACCGTCATCCCCGGCATGGCCGCCGACATGAAACTCGGTGATGTGATGAACAAGGAGCAGGCCGACCTTGGCATCTCCTTCTGCGGCAGCGGTGGCGCGGGCGCAATCACGGCCCAGACCAAGTACGGCTACAAGTGCCGCTACGGCATGCGATCCATCGAAGAGGGTGTCACCGCCATCAACGAGGGGTGCGTGGTACTGGGCTTCGGCTTCATGGACAAGGAAGAGCTGGGCCAGAAGCTGATCGAAGCCTTCGCCAAGAAACACGGACGCGCCTGATGAAAGAGCACTTCACCACCCGGATCACGGTCAACGGCAAGGGGGCGACTCGCCAGCAGGCGTTCGCCGCCGCCCTCAGCCAGGTGCAACCCAGCCTGCTCAAGGAGAGCCCCAAGGTGATGCTGCGCATCGAACCCCTCGAGGTCGAGGTGCTCGAGGCCGAGGAGTCGGTACGGGTGGAGAAGTTCCTGTTCTTCTTCCTGCCACGCCAGCGCCACGAGTTCCGGGTCCGGCTGGCGATCACCGTCAAGGTCACCAGCCTGGATGTCGACAAGGTGGATTTCACCCGGGCCTGACCCCACAACCAAAAGGACAAGTTGGATGTTTCTAATCATTTTGATGAAGTCACTCATCATCGGCGGCCTGGTAGGCGTCGGGGTGGGTGCTGGCGCGGCGCGGATGTTCCACGCCCCGACCGTGCAGGGGATGGGCGCGTTCCGTACCCTGGGCGAGCTCAACTCCTGCGAAGGGGACCCCGCCTCCCACTTCTCGTTCGGTCTGGGCTTCTTCTTCAACGCCTGGGCCTCCACGGTCGCGGCCGGCGCCTTCACTCAGGACGTGGATCACCGCATCCTGCCGAACTGGGGTGCAGCGGCCCTGATGATCAAGAACCGGGATCTCGCCACCACCCTCCATGATCCCAAAAAGATGGCCATCGCCTGCGGCATCATTGGTGCCATCGTAGTCGCCTTCCTCAACAGCACGGCCGCCGCCGTACCTGCCGCCCTGCAGGTGACCGCGGTCAAGGTGCTGGTGCCCGCCGCCAACCTGCTGGTCAACACCGTCATGCCGGTGATCTTCTGGCTGGCCGCCATCGAGGCAGGCAAGAAGTCCGGCTTCTGGGCCACCATCTTCGGCGGTCTGGCCCAGCTCATCATGGGCAACGCGGTACCAGGCCTGGTGCTTGGCATCCTGATCGGCAAGGGGGTGGAAGAGAGCGGCTGGAACCACGTCACCAAGGTGATGATGAGTGCCATCGTCCTGCTGTTCGTGCTGAGCGGCTTCTTCCGCGGCTTTGACATGAAACTCATTGAATCCTTCCACCTGGGCGTTCCCTTGTGGCTGGAAAACGTCCACAACCTCATGAGCGGAAAATAAGGAAGCACACCATGGATGAGAAACTGAGAAACAACTTCTGGTATGCCGACTGGTCCTTCCCCATCTTTGTCGGCCTGCTCTCTTCCGGCGTCTTCGCCGGTACCCACATGTTCTACCTCTACGGGGTCGGCGCTTTCAACGAGGTGGCCTTCGTTGCCATGCTCAAGGCCGGCATGGACACGGGGGCCTATGGTGCAGTCGCCGCCTTCGGTGCCAGCTTCCTGTTCGCCCGCATCATCGAGGGCTCCCTGGTGGGGATCCTCGACATCGGCGGCGCCATCCAGACCGGAGTCGGCCTCGGAGTGCCCGCCCTGCTGCTGGGGGCCGGCATCGTCTATCCGGTGGAAAATTTCACCGCTTCCCTGATCACCGGCATGGGGATTGGGATGGCCATCGGCTACGTGATCATCCTGGCGCGCAAGTTCACCATCAACCAGAGCAACTCCACCTACGGCGCAGACGTCATGATGGGGGCTGGCAACAGCTCGGGCCGCTTCCTCGGTCCCCTCATCATCCTCTCCGCCATGGGCGCCTCCATTCCCATCGGGATAGGCTCCCTGCTGGGTGCCCTGCTGTTTTACATCTGGGAGAAGCCCATCACGGGTGGCGCCATTCTGGGGGCCATGCTGTTCGGGACCTTCTTCCCCATCGCCCTGGCTTAATCCAAGGCCGTCTCTTGGGCGGCATTCAAGAACCCGTTTGCGCTCTGTCGCGAGAGGTCGTCAGCAAGGTGAAGAGCAACACATGAGCCTTGGAAGCGGCCTCGCAGTAAGAGCGCAAGCAGGTTCCAAGAGGGATATCAGCATGTACGACATGATCATCAGGGCGGGACGCCTGGGAAACGGGCAGCTCGTCGACGTCGCCATCAAGCATGGCAAGATAGCGGCGCTGGGTTCGCTGCCAGAAAGCTTGGAGGCGAAGCAAACCCTCACTCTGGGCGGGCAGGTCCATGTGAGCGCCGGCTGGATTGACGGCCACACCCACTGCTACCCCGCCTCCCCCCTCTATCACGATGAGCCGGACAAGGTGGGGGTGGCGTCCGGTGTCACCACCGTCATCGACGCCGGCAGTACCGGGGCCGACGACGTGGACGACTTCCAGCGTCTCGCCGCCACCTGCAAGACCCGGGTGCACGCCCTGCTCAACATCTCCCGCATCGGCCTGCTGCGCCAGAACGAGCTGGCGGATCCGGCAGACATAGATCCCGCCCTCGCCCAGGCGGCCATCCGGCGCCATCCCGACTTCATCGTCGGCATCAAGGCGCGCATGAGCGGCAGCGTGGTGGGTGAAAGCGGTCTGCAACCCCTGCGCATGGCCAAGCAGATCCAGCAGGCCAATGGCAACCTGCCACTGATGGTGCACGTGGGCAACACGCCGCCGGATCTGGACGAGATCGTCGCCCTGCTGGGGGAGGGCGATCTGCTGACCCACTGCTTCAACGGCAAGCCCAACCGCATCCTGACCCCGGCGGGTGAACTGCGCCAGGCGGTGCGCGAGGCGATGCGGCGGGGACTCTTGCTCGACATCGGCCATGGCGGTGCCAGCTTCAGCTTCGAGGTGGCAGAGCTGGCCATTGCCCAGGGGATCCTGCCCCACACCATCAGTTCAGACATCTACTGCAAGAACCGCATCAAGGGGCCCGTCTACAGCCTTGCCCACGTGATGTCGAAGTTCTTCGCCATCGGCATGACCCTGGAGCAGGTGCTCGCCTGCGTCACTCACCAGGCCGCCGATGCCCTGCGCCTGCCTGGCAAGGGGCGACTCGAGATGGGCGCCGATGCAGACATCACCCTGTTCGAGGTGAGCTGCGGCCCCACTCTCTTTACCGATACCGAGGCCGGCGCCCGCAGCGGTGACCGGCAACTGCTCCCTCTCGCCGCCTTGGTAGGCGGCGAACTGGTTCTGACTCACTACGGGAAATCACACCATGTCTTCTGTGTATGAGAAATACCGGCTCAAACCGGTGATCAACGCCTCCGGGCGCATGACCATCCTCGGCGTATCCACTCCCGAGCAGGAGGTGGTCGACGCGGTCAACTTCGGCCTCGGCCACTACTTCGAGGTGAAGGATCTGGTCAACAAGACCGGTGCCTACCTGGCCGAACTGCTGGGCGTTGAAGATGCGGTTGTGGTCTCCTGCGCCAGCGCCGGCATCGCCCAGTCGGTGGCCGCCGTGATCGTGCGCGGCGACCCCTATCGCCTCGAGCAGTTGCATGCTCATGCCCACGACGTGCCGAGCGACATCGTGCTGCCCAAGGGCCACAACGTGAACTTTGGTGCCCCCGTCGGCACCATGGTCAACCTGGGGGGCGGCAGGGTGGTGGAGGCAGGCTACGCCAACGAGTGCTCACCCGCCCAACTGGCCGCCGCCATCCATGCCAATACCGCCGCCATCCTCTACATCAAGTCCCACCACTGCGTACAGAAGAGCATTCTGTCGGTGACCGAGGCGGCCGAGGTGGCCAAGGCCCACGGGATCCCGCTCATCGTCGATGCAGCGGCCGAAGAGGATCTGCGTCTCTACTACAACCAGGGTGCGGATCTGGTCATCTACAGCGGCGCCAAGGCCATCGAAGGGCCCACCAGCGGCCTGGTACTCGGCAGACGTCAGTATGTGGAGTGGGTCAAGCAGCAGGCTGGCGGCATCGGCCGTGCCATGAAGGTGGGCAAGGAGGGGATCCTCGGCCTGACCCACGCCATCGAGCGCTACCTGGCCAAAGAGAAGGAGAGCGGCGCCGCCATGGTTGCCAAGATGACCCCCTTCATCGAGCACCTCAACCAGCTGCCCGGCGTCACCGCCAAGGTGGTGTGGGACAGCGCGGGGCGCGACATCGCCCGTACCGACATCGCCTTCGACCACCAGCAGATCGGCATGACCACGGTGGAAGTGGTCTCCCGTCTGCAACAGGGTACCCCCGCCATCTACTGCCGCGGCTACAAGGCCAACGAGGGGCACATCGAGATAGACGTGCGCAGCGTCACCCTGCCCCAGCTCGACCAGATCCACTCCGCCATTGCCCACCTCGTTCAGGAGAACAACTGATGTCTCTTACCCCCAATTACTACCGCGATCGGGTCTGCCTCAACGTGCTGGCAGGTTCCAAAGAGAATGCCGTCGACATTTATGAGGCAGCCGAGGGTCATGTGCTGGTCGGCGTGCTCTCCAAGAACTACCCGGACATTCCCTCTGCCGTCGCCGACATGCAGGCCTACGCCAAGCTTATCGACAACGCCCTCTCCATAGGGCTGGGAGCAGGTGATCCGCGCCAGTCCGCCATGGTGGCCGAGCTGGCCCGCCAGTTGCAGCCTCAGCATGTCAATCAGGTGTTCACCGGGGTCGGGGCCAGCCGGACGCAGCTCGGTCAAGCTGACACCCTCGTCAATGGCCTTGTCTCCCCCACCGGCACCCCCGGCATGGTGAAGATCTCCACCGGCCCCCTCAGTAGTCAGCAGCCCGATGGCATAGTACCCATCGATACCGCCATTGCCCTGCTCAAGGACATGGGGGGCAGCTCGGTCAAATTCTTCCCCATGGGGGGACTCGCCTGCCGCGCCGAGTATCAGGCAGTGGCCGAGGCCTGTGCCCGCCACGGCTTCTGGCTGGAGCCCACCGGCGGCATCGATCTTGAGAACTTCGAGGAGATAGTGCGGATCGCGCTGGAGGCAGGAGTCGAGAAGGTGATCCCCCATGTCTACAGCTCCATCATCGACAGCGAGAGCGGCCAGACCCGGCCGGAGGATGTGCGTACCCTCCTCGCCATGGTGAAGGCACTGCTGGCATAGCAACCCCACAGGCACCGGTCCGATCACTGGGCGGTGCCTGGCTTGTTAATGACCCCCTTGTTAACATCGACCTACCATCCGCGACAGGAGTCCTCACCCCCTCATGACCAAGCTGCCCCACCCCAGACTCCAGCAACTGCTCGCCCTGCTTCACGCCGAGCCTCTGCCACAGGAGGAGCTGGCCCGCCGTCTCAATGTTTCCACCCGCACGGTGCGTACCGACGTGGCGACCCTGAACGAGCTCATTGCCACCCGGGGCGCCCACCTGATCCATCAGCGGGGCAGCGGCTACCAGCTCAAGATCTACAATCAGGGACTGTTCGATGCGCTGCTGGCCGCCCAAGGGCAGGAGAGCCCCCTGCCTCGCACCAGCCGCGAGCGGGTGCTGCACCTCCAGGTCTTGCTGCTGACGGCGGAACAGGGGATCAAGCTCGACGAGCTGGCGGACACCTGGTATCTCAGCCGGGCGGCTTTGCAAGGGGACATGACGGAGGTGCGGGAGCGGCTCGCCCACTTCGGGCTCACCATCGACAGCAAACCCAGAGTGGGGATGCGCATTGCGGGAAGCGAGATGGCGATCCGCGCCTGCCTCACCCAACTGCTCTGCCAGGAGCTGCTGCACCAGCATCCGCTCCAGAGCCTGTTGCCCACCCTCTGCCCCAGCAAGACGCTGGAGGTAGTGGGCAACCACATTCACGAGCAACTCGGTCGCCATCAGCTGCGCCTGGCCGACGAGAGCCTGCAGCAAGTCACCGTCTACTGTGCCGTCGCCCTGCTTCGCCAGGCGTCTGGCCACGAGTTGCGCCAGTTTGCCAGCGACGACATCACCCCGCCCCTGGCAGTGGTGGCCCGCGACATCTATGCCGAGCTGCCGACCCTGACTTCACCGGGGCAGGAAGAGATCGCCTGTCTCGCCATCCAGATCCAGGCTCGCCTCACTGCAGAGACGCCCCTGCTCAGCCCGGCCATGGCGGCCGAGAGCGAGCAGCTGACTGCGCACCTGCTGGGTTACATCCACCAGCACTACCCCTATGACCTGCGCGGCGACCCGCAATTGCGAGCCGACCTGCAGACCCACATCGGCGCCATGCTGCTGCGGGTCAAATACCAGATTGGCAGCCACAATCCCCTGGCGGACCACATCAAGCAGTATTACCCCCTAGCCTACGACATCACCCTGGCGGCCATCTCTGAGTGGATCAGGCAGACCCCCTACCGGTTGACCCACCACGAGATCGGCTACCTGGTGATCCACATCGGGGTCGGCCTGGAGCGCCACTACGACATCGGTTACACCCGGCGCCCCCAGGCGCTGCTGCTGTGCGATGCGGGCAACGCCACCTTCCGGGTACTGGAAGCACGCATCCGGCGGGAATACCCCCAACTGCAGCTGACCACGCTGGAGTCGGTACGGGATTACGAAGGGCTTGCGCGGATCGAGCAGGATTTCGTCATCAGCACCCTCAAGGTGAGCGAGAAGAATGCTCCCGTGGTACAGGTCTCCCCCTTCCCGACCCAATACCAGCTGGAGCAGCTCGGCAAGCTGGTGCTCGTCGATCGCACCCGTCCCTATCTGCTCGACAAGTATTTCGATGCCGACCACTTCATGATGCTTGATGAACCCATCAGCCAGGGGGCGCTGTTTGATCGCATCTGCAGCCAGCTTGAGGCGGAGGATCTGGTGGAGAGCGGATTCCGGGGATCCTTGCAGGAGCGGGAGCGAATCGTCTCAACCATGCTGGGGGACGGCATCGCTCTGCCCCACTCCCTCGGCCTGCTGGCGCGCCGCACCCTGGTCTATACCGTGCAGGCCCCCCAGGGGATCGACTGGGGCAACGGCGAGAGCGCTACCCTCATCTTCGTGCTGGCCATCGCCAAGGCGGATTATGAGGAAGCCATGGGACTTTATGATCTGTTTCTGGCACTGATGAACGAAAAAGCCAGCAGAAGTCTGCTGGCTTGTCGGGATTTTGCCGCTTTCAAGGCGCTGGCTCGCAGCGCACCTTGAGCACGCCGAGGCGTATTACTCCTCATTGAAGCCCGAGGTGAACAGCGCCACCACGGCGGCCAGGGCCTCCACCTCTTCGGGGCCCTCCACCTGCACCTCCACCTGTTTGCCCTGGGCGGAGTCCAGCATCAGCAGGCCGATCACGCTGTCGGCGTCGGCCTCGACCCCCTCTTCGTTGCGCAGCAACACGTGGGCATCGAACCCCTGCACCAGCTCGAACAGCATCATGGCCGGTCGCGCGTGAATGCCTAACTTGTTTTTGACTTCTACCGAGGCGGAAACGGTCATCTGAGCATCCTGTGGATCTGTCAGGCGGGGTTTGAACGCTTGTCCAACGTGCGATGGCGGATCTGCACGTTCTTGCCAAGCAACCGGAATGCGCTGGCCAGCCGCTCGGCGATGAACACCGAGCGGTGTTGTCCGCCGGTACAGCCGATCCCGACGGTCACATAGCTGCGATTGTTGCGCTCCAGGTGGGGTAACCAGGTCCCCAGCATATTCTCGATCTGCTGGATGAACAGCATGACATCCGGCTGGCTGGAGAGGTAGTTGGCCACGGGCTCATCCTTGCCGGTGAAGGGCTTGAGCTCCGGGATCCAGTGCGGGTTGGGCAGGAAACGGGCGTCGAACACGAAGTCCGCATCCTTGGGAATGCCGTACTTGAAACCGAATGACTCGAACACCAGCACCAGCTCGTTCTCTTTCTTGCCAAGCACCCGGGTTTTGATGAGCTCGCTGAGATCGTGAATGCTGAGGTTGGTGGTGTCGATGCGCAGGTCGGCGGTCGAGGAGAGCGGTGCCAGCAGGTGGGTCTCTTCCCGGATCGCCTCGTCCAGCGAAAGCTTGTTGCGGGACAGAGGGTGCAGACGGCGGCTCTCACCGTAGCGTTTGAGCAGGGTCGCGTTGTCCGCATCGAAGAAGAAGCTCGAAAACTTGACTCGCCCCTCGTTGCGCACCTGGCTCAGCAGGTTCTCCAGCCTGTCTGCCTGGGCAGGCAGGTTGCGCACGTCGATGCTGACAGCCAGCTTGTCATACTGGCTCTCCACCGACACGATCAACTGGGGCAGCAGGTTGACCGGCAGGTTGTCCACGCAGTAGTACCCGAGATCCTCGAGCACCCTCAAGGCCACCGTCTTGCCGGAGCCCGAACGACCGCTTACTACTATTAACTGCATCTTGTCCCCTCACGCCAACGTGGCTGTGTCAGACCCGGCCTCAGGCCGACGTCATGATCTGATAGAGTTCTTCGTCGCTGGTCGCCTGGCGCAACTGGCGGCAGACGGCCTTGTCACCCAGTTTGGATGCCATCAGGGAAAGAGTCTTGAGGTGCTGCTTGCACTCGCTTTCCGGCACCAGCAATGCAAAGAGCAGGTCAACCGGTTGATTGTCGATAGAATCGAAAGGGATGGGCTCGGAGAAGGTCATCAACACGGCGGTCGGCGCGAAGGCGTCGTCAATCCGGCCGTGGGGGATGGCGATACCGGCTCCGATCCCGGTACTGCCCATCTTTTCTCGCGCCAGCAGGCTTTCAAACAGGACCTGGCGGGAAGCGCCGAGGCGCTCTGCGGCCAGTTCACTGATGATCTCGAGCGCGCGTTTCTTGCTGGTACAAGGGACCGCACTCTTGGTGCAGTCCCGACTCAGTATGTGTTCAAGTTGCATAGTTATTTTTGATTTAACTTATCTTTGTGCTTGATGATCTGCCGATCCAGTTTATCCAGCAGGGTATCAATCGCCGCATACATGTCGGCATGCTGCGAATTGGCGAACACCTCTCCCCCGCTGACATGCAGCTTGGCTTCGGCGATCTGGTTCAGTTTTTCGACGCTCAACACCACGTGTACGTTGTTGATATGGTCAAAGTGACGCTCGAGTTTGGCAAATTTGTTGTTCACATAATCACGCAGAGCTTCGGTAATCTCGACATGGTGTCCGGTCAGGTTAATTTGCATAACGTCTTCCTTTTGTTTGCCTAAACCAGGCGTTTGCGCTGATTGGATGGCGGGATCAACAAGGATTCACGGTACTTTGCGATCGTGCGTCTCGCCACCATAATACCCTGTTCGGCCAGCAAATCCGCGATCTTGCTATCACTAAGCGGCTTGGCGGGGTTTTCCGCCGTCACCAGCTTCTTGATCAGGGCGCGAATAGCGGTCGATGAGCACTCTCCTCCTCCCTCCGTATTGACGTGACTGGAGAAAAAAAACTTCAGTTCAAAAATGCCGCGGGGCGTATGCATGTACTTCTGGGTCGTGACCCGTGAAATGGTCGACTCATGCATCTCCACCGCTTCCGCGATGTCGTTGAGTACCATGGGTTTCATGGCCTCTTCGCCGTACTCGAAAAAGCCCTGCTGCTGCTCGACGATGCAGCTGGCCACCTTGAGCAGGGTGTCGTTACGACTCTCCAGGCTCTTGATGAACCACTTGGCCTCCTGCAAATGGGAACGGATGAACTGGGTATCCGTGCTGCTGCGGGCATTGCGCGCCATGGCCGCATAGGCCTCGTTGACACGGATGCGCGGAGCAGAATCCGGATTGAGTTCAACCACCCACTTGCTGCCCTTCTTGACCACGGACACATCCGGGATCACGTACTGGGATTCACTCTGGATGATGCCGTTGCCGGGTCTGGGCTCCAGTTGCTGGATGAGATCCAGCACCTCCTTGAGATCGCTCTCCTTGAGGCGGGTCTTGCGAGCCAGGGTGCGGTAGTCGCGATTGCCGAGCAGGTCCATGTGTTCGCGGATCACCTCTCTGGCTTCGTCGAGCCAGGGCAGGTCCGGCGAATACTGGCCGAGCTGGATCAGCAGACACTCTTGCACCGAACGGGCGGCGATGCCGACCGGATCGAAATGCTGCACCCGCTTGAGCACGGCTTCGATCTCATCCAGTTCGACTTCTACCTCCTCGCTGCTGACTGCAGCCTGAATATCCTCGAGGGTGGCAGTCAGATACCCGGATTCGTCGATGGCATCGATGATGGCAAGCGCGATGGCAGCATCCACATCACTGAACGGGGTGAGCCGCATCTGCCACAGCAGGTAGTCCTGCAGGTTCTCGGTGGTCTCCCCCTGATAGACGCTGTCTTCCCCGTCATGGATGGGGCCTGCACTCTGAGCTGTACCGGCCGAGTAGACCTCGTCCCAGGTGGTGTCCACCGGCAGTTCATCCGGCATGCTCTCCTGGGCCATGGCATCGCTGGAGTCGAGTTGACTGGCGTCCTGTGTCTCTGTCTGACTGGTTTCCTGCGCCTCGTTCTCCTCTTGCTCCAGCAAGGGGTTGTTGTCGAGCGCTTGCTGAATTTCCTGCTGGAGTTCCAGGGTGGAGAGCTGGAGCAGACGAATCGCTTGTTGTAATTGTGGCGTCATGGTCAGGGACTGACCGAGACGCAACTGTAATGTCGGCTTCATCTACGTCGGGATATCCTTATGTTCAGCGAGGCAGTCACCTAACAAAAAATGAGGGGTGCCCCCTTACTATAGACTGAATTGATCGCCCAAATAGACGCGCTTGACCTGCTCATCGGCGAGGATATCGGCCGGCGCGCCCTCGGCAATCATCTTGCCGTGGCTGACGATGTAGGCCTTCTCGCACACATCCAGCGTCTCTCTGACGTTGTGGTCCGTTATCAGCACACCCAACCCGCGTTCTTTCAGATGCTGGATGATCTTTTTGATATCGATGACTGAAATAGGATCAACACCTGCGAAGGGCTCATCGAGCAGAATGAATCTCGGCTCTGCCGCCAGCGCCCGGGCGATTTCCACCCGGCGCCGCTCCCCACCCGAGAGGCTCTGGCCCAGGCTGTCACGGATATGGGTGATATTGAACTCTTCCAGCAACTGTTCGACCTTATCCTCCCGCTCTTCGCGGCTCAACCCCTTGCGGGTCTGCATGACCCCCATCAAGTTGTCGAACACCGACAGGCGCCGGAAGATGGAGGCCTCCTGGGGCAGATAGCCGATGCCATTGCGGGCACGGATATGCATGGGCTGCAGGCTGATGTCCTGCTCGTCGATGGTGATGAGGCCGGCATCCCGCAGCACCAGGCCCACGATCATGTAGAAGGAGGTCGTCTTGCCCGCGCCGTTCGGACCCAGCAGACCCACGATCTGGCCCGTTCCCACCTCGAGGCTCACATCGCTGACCACCATGCGGCGCTTGTAGCTCTTTTGCAGACCCGTTGCTTTTAACACTGCCATGGCTGTTGTTTCCTACTTCTTCTGATCGGCGGGTTTGTCGAAGTTCTCCACCTGATCCGGCAGGAACACCGTCTTGACGCGCTGGGTGGGCCCCTTGCTCTCGGCAATCATCTTCTGCTTGACGATGTCGTAGCGAATGAGATCGCCGGTCACCTGGCTGTCTTCCTGCTTGAGCTGGCCATTGCCGGTGATGGTCACCAGCCGGTTCTTAAGCTCGTAGCGGATGCTGTTGCCATGGGCATTGACCGGTTTGCCGTTGTCCAGCACCTGGAAGAAAGTGGCTGGGTTGCCATACGCGGTCATGACCTCGGCGCCCTTGTCGCCGGAGCGGATCACCACCACCTTGTCGGCCTTAATCTTGATGGTGCCCTGGGTGATGATGACATCCTCGCTGAAGGTGATGCGGTTGTCCTGCATCTCGGCCACCTGCTTGACAGCATCCACATAGACCTTCTCGGCAAAGTCGGACTCTTTGGCATTCAGAGAACCGCACAGCAACAGGGCCGTGAGGGCCAGATTAACGTTTTTCATTGAAATAAGTGGCATGGCCTTTATCCAGTAACTCGAAATATTTACGTTCCAGGTGACCCTTGAGGCCAACGCCCTCGGTCTGGAACTCCTGGCCCACGATGCTGATGTGCTGGTTGCTTCTCATCCCCTGCGTCACCAGATCCAGCTCCAGATAGGAGGTATCCAGCGTGGAGATGAAGGAAGCGGGCAGCAGACCGTCCAGATGCACCTTGTCACGGAGGATCACATTGTCATCGGTGTTGAGCACCCCGGTTTCGGCCGTCAGCTTCCATTCGGCCGCGCCCTTGTCATCGAACATGTAGACCACCGGCTTGGTGAAAGTGGCCTGCTCGAGCACCTGGTAGTACTCCGCATATTCGGATTCCAGCCGCTCGGTGCGCTTGCCCTGCTCGTTGAAGCGGGTCGTCACCAACTCTCTGGCGGTGAAGTCCGGTTGAAAATTTTCCGTCTTGGTGGTCGGCTCGGGGACCAGCTCGATCTCCCCCAGCTGCCAGGCCGCCAGCGCAGCCAGAAACAGCAGGCCGAACAGCACAGTCTGTTTGTTCATCGCGACGCCTCGGGTTGATAGTCAGCCAATCCCTGGGCCTGCAAGATCAGGTCGCACACCTCGCGCACGGCCCCGACGCCACCGCCAAGCCGCGTCACCAGATCCGCCTTCGCCAGCACAAGCGGATGGGCATCGGCAACGGCGATACCCAGGCCGCAAGCCTGCATCACCGGCAGATCGATGGTGTCATCTCCCATATAGGCGGCTTGCGATGCATCCAGCCCGAGCTTGGTCAGCAAGGCCTCGAAGTGGGGCAGCTTTTTGTCTGCCCCCTGCACCAGGTGCTGGACTCCCAGACTCTTCATGCGATCGCTGACGATGCGGGAGTTTCGCCCCGTGATGATGGCAATCTCGATGCCCGCATTGAGCAGGGCACGCATGCCGGCACCGTCACGGGTGCAGAAAGTCTTCAGCTCTTCGCCGTTATTGCCCATATAGATGAGGCCGTTGGAGAGCACCCCATCCACATCGCACACCAGCAGGCGGATCTGCGCCGCCTTCTCGTACTGGCTGCGCGTCACCGGACCATAGAGGGTCGGTACGTCTTGCATCAAATTACTCCGGCTTTCAGCAGGTCATGCATGTTGAAGGCACCCAGCGGGTGTCTCTCCCCATCCACGACCAACAACCCGTTGATTTTCCTGGTTTCCATCAGCTTGACGGCCTCGGCCGCCATCATCTCAGGCCCTACGGTAACACAGTTCACCGTCATGACGCGGCTGATGGGGGTGTGATGGATGTCCACCTGCAGGTCCAGAATGCGGCGCAGGTCACCATCGGTGAACAGACCGGCAAGCAGCCCTTGATCGTCCACCACCGCCGTCATGCCGAGCCCCTTGCGGCTCACTTCCAGCAGCGCCTGGCTGATGGTGGCATCTATCCCCACCTTGGGCAACAGCTCGCCGCTGTGCATCAGATCGCCCACTCGCAGCAGCAACCGCTTGCCGAGGGACCCGCCCGGGTGCGACAGCGCAAAGTCATCGGCGGTGAAGCCACGGGCCTCCAGCAGGGCCACGGCCAGCGCGTCCCCCATCACCAGGGTGGCGGTAGTGCTGGATGTCGGGGCCAGACCGAGGGGGCAGGCCTCTTTCTCCACCTTGATGCACAGGTGCACGTTGGCCTCTTTCGCCATGGTGGAAGCAGGATTGCCTGTCATGCAGATGAGTGGAATACCGCGGCGCTTGAGCACCGGCAGCAGGGCCAGGATCTCGTCGCTCTCGCCGGAGTTGGAAATGGCGATGATGAGATCCCCGGCTGAGATCATGCCGAGATCCCCGTGGCTGGCCTCGCCCGGGTGCAGGAAGAAGGCGGGCGTTCCCGTGCTGGCCAGGGTCGCGGCAATCTTGTTGCCGATATGACCCGACTTGCCCATGCCGGTCACCACTATCTTGCCGCCACAGCGCAGCACCATCTCGCAGGCGCGCTCGAACGCCTCGTCAAGGTACTGGTAGAGTCCATCAATGGCTTGTTTTTCTATGTCCAGCACCGCTCGGGCGCTGCGACGGAAATCGAACAATTCAGACACTTTTTCAGGCTTTACAGACATAAAGGCACAGCTCCGGGCCGAAATTTGCTGCGGGATTATAAAAAAGTCTGCCGAGATAAGCGAATCGGATGCGGAATGGGCGGTCATTGACGCAGGTTGTTACATAAAACTGTCGCGTACTTGGGGGGGAAACCCGCTCAATAGTTGTTCCTCGCTGTTGCTTAGACCTAGACTAGCCCATAAAATTCGCTCTTCATTTATACCGGATGGACAATTGTTTGAACGATGACCTGATCACCATCTCCGACCTGACCTTCAGTCACGGGGATCGGCTGCTGTACGACAGGATCAACCTGACCATTCCCCGTGGCAAGGTCACCGCCGTCATGGGTCCGAGCGGGATCGGCAAGACCACCTTGCTGCGCCTGATCGGGGGCCAGCTCAAGCCTGAGTCCGGTCACATCCTGTTTGACGGGGAAGACGTTCCCACGCTCTCCCGTTCGCGCCTGTATGAAGTGCGGAAACGGATGAGCATGCTGTTCCAGAGTGGCGCATTGTTCACCGGCATGACCGTCTTCGACAACGTGGCCTTCCCGCTGCGGGAGCACTCCGGCCTGCCGGAAGAGCTGATCCGCACCATCGTCATGATGAAACTGCAGGCTGTCGGTCTGCGCGGGGCGGCCAAGCTGATGCCGTCCGAGCTCTCCGGTGGCATGGCGCGTCGCGCGGCCCTGGCGAGATCCATCGCGCTGGATCCGGATCTCATCATGTATGACGAGCCCTTCGTGGGGCAGGACCCCATCACCATGGCGGTGCTGGTGAAGCTCATCAAGGAGCTCAACGATGCCCTCGGCATCACCTCCGTCATCGTCACCCACGACGTGAAGGAGGTGCTGAGCATCGCCGACTACGCCTACATCATCGCCAACCGCAAGGTAGTGGCACACGGCACACCGGAGCAGCTGCGCGAGGAGCACAATCCCGAAGTCGAGCAGTTCCTCAAGGGATTGCCCGACGGTCCTGTTCCGTTTCATTTTCCGGCAGGCGACCTGCTACAGGATCTGTGATGTTGACAAGTCAGATAAGCAAGCTGGGCCGCAGCGGTGTGCGTTTCATCAACGCCGTCGGCCGGGCAACCATCATGCTGTTTCATGCACTGGCAGGACGACCCCAGCCACGCAAGCACTTCCCGCTACTGGTGCAGCAACTGTATGTGGTGGGAGTGCAATCCGTCGCCATCATACTGGTGTCCGGCCTCTTCATCGGCATGGTGCTCTCCCTGCAGGGTTACAACGTATTGAAGGATTTCGGCGCAGAGCAGAGCCTGGGGCCTCTGGTTTCCCTCTCCCTGCTCCGTGAGCTGGGCCCTGTGGTCACAGCCCTGTTGTTCGCCGGTCGTGCAGGCTCCGCCCTCACCGCCGAGATCGGCCTGATGAAGGCCACCGAGCAGCTCTCCAGCCTGGAGATGATGGCGGTCGATCCGCTGCGTCGGGTCGTGGCGCCCCGCTTCTGGGCCGGGGTCATCAGCATGCCGCTGCTGGCCTTCATGTTCAGCCTGATCGGCATCTTTGGCGGCAAGCTGGTTGGTGTCGACTGGCTGGGGGTGGACGAAGGCAGTTTCTGGTCCGCCATGCAGGCCTCCGTCGACTGGCAGGACGACATCATGCAGGGCGCCATCAAGAGCCTGATCTTCGCCCTGGTGGTGACCTGGATAGCGCTCTTCAACGGCTATGATGCCAAACCGACCTCGGCCGGGATCAGTCAGGCGACGACCCGTACCGTGGTTCACTCATCCCTGGCCGTGCTCGGTCTGGATTTTATACTCACCGCAGTCATGTTTGGATAAGGGAAAGATGAAGTTCAGCAAAGTAGAATTTCTGGTTGGCGCCTTCATGCTGGCTGGCATCGCGGCCATTCTGGCATTGGCACTGCAAGTGGCGGGATTGAGTTTCAAACCGGAAGGAGAAACCTATACCCTGCGCGCCCATTTCGATAATATCGGCGGCCTGAAAGTACGCTCGCCGGTCAAGGTCGGCGGCGTCGTCGTCGGTCGTGTCAGCGACATCACCCTGGATCCCAAGAGCCAGGTCCCCATTGTTTCCCTGCAGATGCAGAAGAGTGCCGGCGAGTTCTCCGAGACCAGCACCCTCTCCATCCTGACTTCTGGCCTGCTCGGTGAGCAGTACATCGGTCTGGCACCGGGGTTCAGCGATGAGGAGATGGGCACCAACATGCTCAAGGATGGCGACATGATCGAAGACACCAAGTCCGCCATCGTGCTGGAAGACCTGATTGGCAAGTTCCTCTACAGCCAGTCCTCCCCGGCCAACACACCCGCAACCAAGGAGTAACCATGTTCAAGAAGATCGCCCTGATGCTGGGTCTTATGACCAGCATGCTGTTCTCCCTCGTCGCCCGTGCGGATGTCAATACTTCGGACCCCTATGCCCTCGTGGATCAGGCCGCTCAGCAGACCTTTGCCCGCCTGAAAGCCGATCAGGCCCAGGTGAAGAGCAACCCCGATCACCTGCGCGTCATCATCCGCGAGGAGCTGCTGCCCTACGTGGACAACCGCTTCGCCGCCTACAAGGTGCTCGGCAACCAGATCAAACAGACGACCCCTGCCCAGCGTGACGCCTTTGTCGACGTCTTCACCGAGTACATGGTGAGCTCCTACGCCGACGCCTTGGCACACTTTGACAAGCAGACCGTCAAGGTCCAGCCCGGTAAAGCCGCCGAGAGCAACATCACCGCCGTCAACGTCAGCGTGAAAGAGGCCGGCAAGCCGGACATCTTCCTCGAGTTCAAGCTGCGCAAGAACAACAAGACCGGCGAGTGGAAAGCCTTCGACATGGTTGCCGAAGGGATCAGCCTGCTCTCTGCCAAGCAGAACGAGCTGGGCGGCCTCATTCGCCAGAACGGCATCGATGCGGTGATAGCCCAACTGCGTGAACACAACGCCAAGCCGCTGGTGATCAAGTCATGATCCTGAGCGGTGACTTGCAGGCCCCGCAGGTCAACGATCTGTGGCAACGCCGCGCCGACTGGTGGCAGGACGACCGGCTCGAACTCGGTGCAGTCACTACCCTGGATTCCGCCGGCCTTGCCCTGCTGGTCAAGTGGGCCAAGGCGGCACTGGCACGGGGTGCCACTCCGACACTGGTGGGTGCCTCCAACGATTTCCATACGCTGGCCAACCTCTACGGGGTGGCCAGCCTCTTTCATTCAACCCCGCTCACAACTGAGGACTCATAATGCAAGTCTCTGAAATTGAAGCGATACTCCTCGAGGCTTTGCCATTGTCCGAAGTCCATGTCAAAGGGGACGGCAGTCACTACCAGGTGATCGCCGTCGGCGACATGTTTGACGGCATGAGCCGGGTCAAGAAACAACAGGCCATCTATGCCCCGCTGATGGACAAGATCGCCACCAACGAGATCCACGCTCTCTCCATCAAGGCCTATACCGACGCCGAGTGGAAACGCGAGCGTAAATTCCAGCTGCCCTCCTGATTTGGTAAAGAAGTAAACCATGGACAAATTCAAGATCACCGGCCCCTGCACCCTCTCCGGTGAAGTGACCATCTCCGGCGCCAAGAATGCCGCCCTGCCCATCCTGTTTGCCACCCTGCTGTGTGACGAAGAGGTTCAACTCTCCAACGTACCGCGCCTGAAAGACGTGGGTACCACCCTCAAGCTGCTGGAGATGCTGGGCGCCACCACCAAGGTCAACGGCAACGTGACCGTGCTGACCGGCGCGGTAAACAATCATGTCGCCCCCTACGAGCTGGTGAAGACCATGCGAGCCTCCATCCTGGCCCTGGGCCCGCTGGCAGCCCGCTTCGGTGCAGCAGACGTCTCCCTGCCCGGCGGCTGTGCCATCGGTGCCCGCCCGGTCAACCTGCATGTCCACGGCCTGGAGCTGATGGGCGCGAAGATCGTCATCGAAGAGGGTTACATCAAAGCCCGCGTCGACGGCCGCCTGAAAGGTGCCCACATCCTGATGGACATGGTTTCCGTGACCGGTACCGAGAACCTGATGATGGCCGCCACCCTGGCTGACGGTCGCACCGTGATCGAAAACGCCGCCCGTGAGCCGGAGGTGGTCGATCTGGCCAACTTCCTCAACGCGCTCGGAGCTAACATTCAGGGCGCCGGCACCGATACCCTGACCATCGACGGCGTAGAACGTCTGCACGGTGGCAGCTACAGCGTGCAGCCCGATCGCATCGAGACCGGCACCTTCCTGGTAGGCGCCGCCGTGACCGGTGGCAAGATCACCTGCCGCAACACCGACCCCAGCCTGCTGGAAGCCGTACTGGTCAAACTGGAAGAGGCTGGCGCCCTGATTGAAAAGGGTAACGACTGGATCACCCTCGACATGACAGGTCGCACCCTGAAACCTGTCACCATCAAGACCGCCCCCTACCCGGCGTTCCCGACCGACATGCAGGCACAGTTCACCGTGCTGAACGCGGTCGCCCAGGGCACCGGCATGGTCACCGAGACCATCTTCGAGAACCGCTTCATGCACGTGCCCGAGCTGGTACGGATGGGTGCCGACATCGAACTGCAGGGCAATGTGGCCATCTGCCGCGACACCCAGCAGCTCAAGGGTGCCCAGGTGATGGCGACCGATCTGCGCGCCTCCGCCAGCCTGGTGCTGGCCGGCTTCGTGGCCGAAGGGGCCACCATCGTCGATCGCATCTATCACATCGACCGTGGCTACGAAGACATCGAGCACAAGCTGCAAGGCCTGGGTGGTCGCATCGAGCGCATCAAGGAATAAGCTGGCTTCACCATGAGCCGACGATAAAAAGGCCCCCTCGCCAGGCGAGGGGGCCTTTTTCATGGCCGTGTACCAGATCGGACGGAGGGGGATCAGTGCCCCGCCAGTTTCATCTGCTCGACCAGTACGGAGCCGGTCTTGAGACTGGAACGCTCATCCTCATCACTGCCCACCGCCACGATATGGCTGAACATGTCGGCCAGATTGCCTGCAATGGTGATCTCCTCCACCGGATAGAGGATCTCGCCATTTTCAACCCAGAAACCGGCTGCGCCGCGGGAGTAATCACCATTGACGATGTTGACCCCCTGCCCCATCAGCTCGGTCACCAGCAGCCCGGTGCCCATCTCTTTGAGCATGCCCTGGAAGTCCTGGCCGGTATTGGAGACCTGCCAGTTATGGATGCCCCCGGCGTGGCCCGTGGTGGTCAGGCCCAGTTTGCGGGCGGAGTAGGAGGTGAGCAGCCAGCTCATCAGCTCGCCGCTGCGGACGATGTCCATGTCGCGGGTGCGAACCCCTTCCCCGTCGAACGGGGTGCTGGCAAGTCCTCCCGGCAAGTGGGGGAACTCCTGGATGGTGAGCCACTCGGGCAGGATCTGCTTGCCCAGTTTGTCCAGCAGGAAGCTCGACTTGCGATAGAGGTTCCCCCCACTGATGGCCATCACCAGATGGCCCCACAGACCGGCAGCGGTATCGGGGTGGAACAGCACAGGGGCATGGCGGGTGCTGATCTTGCGAGCCCCCAGGCGGGAAACAGTGCGCTCCACCGCCTCGTCAGCGATACGTTGGGGGCTCCACAGCCCGTCCAGGGAGCGGCTGGAGGAGTAGCCGTAGTCGCGCTGCATGTCGCCATCCTGCTCGCCGATCAGTACGCAGCTCAGGGAGTTGCGGGACGCTGCATAGCCTTTGACGAAGCCGTGGCTGTTGCCATAGACCTTGACACCCAGGTGGCTGGAGAAACTGGCTCCGTCGGAGTGCTTGATGCGGGCATCCCGCCCCAGGGCCAGCCGCTCGCACTCGATGGCCAGCGCGATACCACGCTGGGGATCCAGCTCGATTTGGTGGCACAGTTGCAGGTCCGGGGCATCCCAGGCCAGCAGATCCGCATCCGCAAGACCGGCGCAGTCATCGGGAGAGGTGTGGCGGGCGATCTCCATGGCCGCTTCCACGGCGGCGCGAATGGCCGGCTTGGTCAGATCCGTGGTGGAGGAGGACCCCTTGCATCCGTCGCGATAGACGGCGATACCGAGTGCGCCATCCTTGTTGAATTCGATGCTTTCCAGCTCGCAACCCCGGGTGTTCACCGAGAGGCCTGTCTGTTTGCTGATGGAGACTTCGGCAAGCCCGGCGCCCAGCCCTTTCGCTATCTCAAGGGCCTCGGCGACCACGGCCTCGAGATGGGATTGATCCTGGCGGATTTGATCTTGCTGGTCCATAACTCACATCTGTATGAAGGGAAGGAAAGGGGCTAAGCATATCAGACCCCTGCGCCCAGCGGGAGAAGCTGGTAACATATCCGCCAAACGTGAATGACAGGAATACAGAGACCGATGAGTCAATATCAAGACGACAACGAGTGGGAAGACTGGGGCCCCAGCAAGAGCCAGCTCAAGCGTGATGCCGAGGCCTTGCAGAAGATGGGGGAAGAGATCGTCTCCCTGAGTCACAGCGAGCTGGAGAAGATCCCCCTGGATGAAGAGCTCGCCGAAGCGGTCGAGCTGGGTCGCAAGCTCAAGCCGAAGAAGGATGAGTCCTTCCGTCGCCATCTCCAGTTCATCGGCCGTCTGATGCGTAGCCGCGATGTGGCCCCCATCGAAGAGGCCCTCTCCATCATCAAGATGCGTCACTCCACCGTGAACGCCCGCCTGCACCGCCTCGAACAGTGGCGCGAGCGGCTGATCACCGAAGGCGACAGCGCCCTCAACGAGCTGATGTCCCAGTTCCACGAGCTGGATCGCCAGAAGCTGCGTCAGCTGATCCGCACCGCCAACAAGGAGCGGGAGCTGAACAAGCCGCCGGTAGCCTATCGCGAGATGTACCAGTACCTGCGCGGTGAAATTGAAGATCTGTTGTAAGTGATGACTCACGTCCGCCTCATGGCGGCGTGCAGTACACAATCAAACGGGGCCGAAATGGCCCCGTTTTTTCATACGATTTCCGCTCAGCTGCCCGCCATGCACTGGGTGTGAGTAGCGGGTTGCAGATAGGGGACCAGCAGGGGGGCCATCCCCTTGAGCACCTGTACAGGTAGCGCCGATGTGAAGCGGAACTTGTCGGACTGGCTGCCGGGCACATAAGCCGTCAGCGTGCCGAAGTGATCATCCCCGATGTAGAAGACGAAAGTCGCAGTCCGGTTGCGAGCCAGTGAACTGGTCACATTACCGTAGCGACCGACCGTCTCGATCCGGTTGTCCCCGGTCCCCGTCTTGCCCCCCAGGGCCAGGACAGTACCATCCTGCAAGGCGAAGGCCCCGGCGATGCGCCGCGCCGTCCCCCCTTCCACCACCTTGGAGAGTGCATTGCGCAAGGCGTTGGCCACCTCGGCAGGCATCACCCGTTCCCCCTGGGTGTTCGCCGGCTCAAAGACGGTGGCGAAGGGGGTCCCCTTGGCAAAGGAGAGGTGCTCGATGCGCAGGGTCGGCGCACGAATGCCGCCGTTCTGGATAATCCCCATCAGCTCGGCCAACGCTGCAGGACGATCGCCCGAGCTGCCCAGTGCGGTCGCCAGGGACGGAACCAGGTGATCGAACGGGTAGCCCAGGCGAGCCCAGCGCTGATGGATGTCGAGGAAGGCCTCAACCTCCAGCATGGTGCGGATCCGGCTATCCCGGGCACTGCGATGACGGGTCTTGAACAGCCAGCTGTAGACCTCCTGACGCTCGTCACGGCTGGCGGTTACCGCATCGGTAAAGGTGGCCTTGTCAAACTCCTTGAGATAGGCAAGCAACCACAGCTCAAGTGGATGCACCCGTGCGATATAACCTTGATCCGGCAGAGAATATTTGCCAGGGCCGTAATTGGTATAGAGCTGCTCTATGCGCTTCTCGGTCAATTTCTCCCGCGGCAGGCGCTTGGCCAGGAAAGCGGCAAAGTCGGCCTGGGAGGCTTCCGGCATCAGATAGCGATGCACGGCGGCGAGACGCACCGCGCTGGGTTTGAGACCATCGAGGAAGGTATCGAGCTGCTCTTCTGCACTCTTGCCACGATATTTGCGCCAGAACCTCAGCAGATAGGTCTGGCCCTCTTTGTCAGCAAACTTGGCCAGGTACTCGGTACGGCGAGGATCCCTGTCATCTTTCAACAACTGGGCACGATTTCCCTCCTTGTAGAGGCTGTAGCGGACGATGTCCCGCATCAAGCGCACGAAGGGCAGGTTGATGGATTCCCGCAGCGCATCGCGAATGGGCGGGATGCGACCGTTGTCTTCCTTGCGGAAGTTGTTGAAGGTGTGCATGCCACCGCCGGTAAAGAAGCCTTCATAGGGGCTCGCGGAATACTTGCGGTCCAGTGCGGCCTCCAGCATCACCGGCAGGCTTCTGTCCTTGGCACTCATCAGATAGGCGATGGCCCAGCGGCTGATGTTGTCCTGATCGGACACTTCGATCTTTCGCAGGCTCTCCACCGGCATGTTGCCGTAGCTGTCATGCAACTCGGTGACAATCTCGAGATAGGTCGTCAGCACCCGCAACTTGGCGGTGGATCCCAGTTCAAGCTTGCTGCCCTCATTGATGTCGAACGGCTGGTCCGTGTTGTCGGTCTGCACCCTCACCTTGACCCCTTCCGGCGTCTTCTCGAACAGGGTAAAGCTGTACTTCACATCACCCGTCTTCTCCGGCGAGAGCAGGCGCTCACCAAACAGGCCCACCTGGACTGCGAATGCAGGGTCTGCCAGTTGCTGCAGATACCGTGACACCTCGTTCTGCAGCGGCATGTTGAGGGTGGTGTTGGCCGTCAGATCCATGCGGTCCAGATCATAAAGCTGCACCCCGAGCTGACGACTGAGACGAGTGCGAGCCACCTGCAGTCCCTTGTTGTTGTTGACTCGAGTGATGGCAGGTGCCTGCAGGAAATCGCGGAAGACCAGCTTGGCCTTGAGAGCCGACTCCATCAGGGGGGGCGTGATCATTCCCTCCTGCACGAAGAGTCGCAGATAGCTGTCTGTCAGTGTCGACAGTGCTTCTCTACCCTGCGCCAGGTAATAGGAAGGACGGCGGTGGGCGATCATCAGGGAGACAACCTGGCGCAAGGCAAGGCCCTGCTCGGCCAGGGTAGAATCCTGGTTGCGAGCGGGATCCAGCAGTCGATTCACCTCATCGACATTGGCGCCAAACCAGACCCAGAGGCCATCACCGAGACCGTGCACCTCGCCATAACCGGGCGCCGCAGAGAGCGGGACCGAGTTGAGGTAGGCCCAGGCAACCAGCTTGCGGGCCTCCAGGGTCTCGGGCCCCAGCCGATAGGCACGAACGCTGGCCGAGACCATCTGGCGGATCTTCTCGGTCGGCGAAACGGTCAGTCCATCGGGAGAATGACGATACTTCTCCACCTGGGTCGCCAGGGTGCTACCGCCAGCAGATTGATCCTGCATATCCAGCGCCTTGCCCACCTGAGACAGCGCCGCCTTGGCAAAGCGCGGCCAGTCTACGGCCGGGTTGGCCAGCGGTTCCTTGTTGCTCAGGAGTTCACGGTTCTCGATAAACAGCAGAGACTGGATGACCAAGGGCGGTATGGCATTGAAATCCGGATAGTAATGAGTCGGATACTTGTACTGGTAGAAAGGCTCGGCACGGCAGTCATAGAGTGTCAATCCTGCCTGGACCTTCTCGGTATAAGGCACGAAGAAACCGTGGCTGGCGTAGTTGTAGAGCGCATCGGAAAAACGGACCTGTTCGCTCACCTGGTAGCCACGCTGAACGAGACGTTCCTGGATCATGGGCATCAGCACATAACCGAGTCGCTTGTCGAACGGGCCGTCGTCGGGGAAGGCAATTTGCTTGCTGGGGCCGGGTTCGATCTGATAGGTCAGGGTGGCCGCATAGCGGGAGATCTCCTGTGACTGCAGTCGGGAGGTCTTCATTTCATAACCCACCAGGGCGATCGCGGCAGCCAGGCAAAGCAAAAAGATAAAACAGAACAACCAGCGCCACCAGGGTCGGCGTTTACGCTGTTGTTGCCCGTCCGTATTAGGTACGGATGAATCCTGAGATGCCACTTTATTTGAATCCGTCTGTTTTGATGCGCCCATATCAGCCCCACCATGGTTGCGCAATTTATTGTCTTTCAATCAAGCTTAGTCGTTTCAAGTCAAGGGCTTGAAATCTATTGACCGCTTTGCAGCGATGTTAACAGGGCGATTGTGAAAATGGGAGCCGATTGTTGCAACGCGGCAAGAGATCCGAGCTGCGGCATGAAAATGAAACACCGGCCAGAGGCCGGTGTTGACGAGAGCGGGGCGGTATTACTTGCTGGTGCTCATACTCTTCAGCTTGGTACTCAGCTCCTTGCGCTCCTTGGAAAGCTCGGCATTTTTGATGATATGGTCATCTACGCGCTCTTCATAATCGGTCCGCATGTTGGCGATGATGGCCTGAACCTCGTCAATGCTCATGCCGGGCTTGATATAGTCACTCAGGTTGTCGAGCAACAGTACCCGCTTCTGGTTGTCACGGATCTTTTTCTCGTTGTCCGCAATTTCACGCTTGAGCTTGTTCTGACGACGGGACATACGCACATATTCCAGCACATCGTTGAAGGTTGACTTGTTTACTTGTTCCATATCGGTACCACTGAGTGAAGGTGAATGAAAACAGGCGGAGAGTCCCATACCAGAAAAAAACCGAAACCATGGCACGGGCAAACCCGGAATGCCCCTTACTCTACCGAGTTATGATGCAGATACAACCCCAATCGCAGCGCTAGCGGCGGGTTTAAACAGAACGGCCCCGACTGGGGTATTACGCTAAAAATGATGAAAACGGAGAGAGCCAACATGTGGGGTCAATGTGACCAGAGCAGGCGCAACTTTTCCGGTACGGGCAACAAGTGAACGTGAACGACGAACAGCACTATAGTGCCCGCTTGCCCTCCAGTGAGGGCTGAATTTCTGGCAATAAAAAACCCCGCTCGAGTGAGCGGGGTTTTTCGTGTTGGGTGCCTGGCAGTGTCCTACTCTCGCATGGCGAATGCCACACTACCATCGGCGCTACAGCGTTTCACTTCTGAGTTCGGCATGGGGTCAGGT
>NZ_JBFOCZ010000016.1:0-2245 GCF_040908015.1 Aeromonas sp. R7-5
ATGTTCATGTCGCTGATCTGGGTGATGTGCCCGGTGATCTGGTCGAGGGCGCCGTTGGCCTCGTCGGCCTGGGTCACCACCCGCAGGCTCTGGTTGCGGCCCTGGGCCATGGCGCTGACGGCGCGGGCGCTCTGCTCCTGGAGGCTGTTGATCATGCCCTGGATCTCGGCGGTGGAGGCGGCGGAGCGGCTGGCGAGGTTGCGCACCTCGTCGGCCACCACGGCGAAGCCACGGCCCTGCTCGCCGGCGCGGGCGGCCTCGATGGCGGCGTTGAGGGCCAGCAGGTTGGTCTGCTCCGAAATGCTGCGGATGGTGTCGAGGATGCTGCCGATGGAGTCGGTCTGGCTCGCCAGGGACTCGATGACCCCGGCGACCTGTTCGATTTCACCGGAGAGGCCGACGATGCCGTGACGGGCCTGGGCGACGACCTGGGCCCCCGCATCGGCCTGCTCGTTGGCCTGCTTGGCGACGTCGGCGGCGAGAGACGCATTCCCTGCGATCTCGGTGACGGTGGCTCCCATCTCGTGGATGGCGGTGGCGACCTGGACGGTGCGATCCCGCTGGGCGGTGCAGTTGTGCTGGGTGAGCTGGGCCTTGGCGGCCACCTCGCTGGCGGTGGCTGCCACCTGGCGCGAGTTGCTCGCCACCTGCACGATGGCCCCGTGGATCCGGGTCACGAACTGGTTGAAGCTGTGGGCAATCTCGGCCAGCTCGTCCTTGCCGGTAAGACTGGCGCGGCTGTCGAGGGCGAGGTGGCGGGCCACCTCGCCAATATGGGATTGCAGGAAGGAGACCCGGCGGCGCAGCCCGATGAGGATGAGGGTCGAGACGAGCAGCGAGATGGCGATGGCGATGACGATGATGGCGATCATCTGGGTACGACCGCTGTCATAGCTGTTTTCGCTCAGGTCGTTGCGATGCTGGGCCTGACCTATCAACCCGTCGAGCAGCTCATTGGCGCCTTTGCGCATGACCCCGTAGCTCTGGCTGTAGCGATCCCGGTAGATGGCGCGTGCCTCGTCCATCTTGTTGTCAGAGAGCGCCTGCAACATGGGGGTCAGCTCCTCCCGCTCCACCCGGGTGAATTGATCGAGCAGGGTCTGGGCTCTGGCCCGGGCGTCGGGATCGACCTGGGCCTTGACGGCCTGCTCCATGGCCTGGCGCATCTCGGGAATGTCTTCCTCGCGGGTCTCCTTGACCCGGGTCAGCACCCCCTTTTCGTCGCGCAGGGAGGTGTCCTGCAATAGCATCATGTCGATGCCGACGCGCATGCGCGGGATGCGGGAGGCCACTTCCGCCATGGCCCGCATGGGGGTGGCGGTATTCTGGAACAGCTCTTCGGCCTGCTGCCTGATGTTGTCCATGCTGCGCAGACTGGCGGCGCCAACCAGCAGCAGGGCGAGACAGGGCACGGTGACGGCCAGGATCAGTTGGGTTTTGATGGTGAGGTTGCCTGCCAGCATGTTGACTCCTTGGTGTGTTGCTGTGTCGCTACTGTAGCGGCTTGTCATGACGGTTCGCCGTCATGGGGGTCGGTATTCCCTGTCGACCCGGTGAAAAAAGGGCGCCGCAGCGCCCTTTCATCTTATAACCGGAAGTTG
This sequence comes from Aeromonas sp. R7-5, assembly GCF_040908015.1. Lineage (NCBI taxonomy): Bacteria > Pseudomonadati > Pseudomonadota > Gammaproteobacteria > Aeromonadales > Aeromonadaceae > Aeromonas > Aeromonas sp. R7-5. Next base: position 1,602 of record NZ_JBFOCZ010000016.1, read on the forward strand.
CCGACCAGCTTGTCGAGCTCGCCGGAGAGCTGTTGCAGGCTGCGGCTGGACTCGGTCAGCTGGTGGGCGATATCGGCGGTCTCCATGGTGAGCTGGTTGATGTCCTCCACGTTGCGGTTGATCTCCCCGACCACGCTGGACTGCTCTTCGGTGGCGGTGGCGACCTGGATGTTCATGTCGCTGATCTGGGTGATGTGCCCGGTGATCTGGTCGAGGGCGCCGTTGGCCTCGTCGGCCTGGGTCACCACCCGCAGGCTCTGGTTGCGGCCCTGGGCCATGGCGCTGACGGCGCGGGCGCTCTGCTCCTGGAGGCTGTTGATCATGCCCTGGATCTCGGCGGTGGAGGCGGCGGAGCGGCTGGCGAGGTTGCGCACCTCGTCGGCCACCACGGCGAAGCCACGGCCCTGCTCGCCGGCGCGGGCGGCCTCGATGGCGGCGTTGAGGGCCAGCAGGTTGGTCTGCTCCGAAATGCTGCGGATGGTGTCGAGGATGCTGCCGATGGAGTCGGTCTGGCTCGCCAGGGACTCGATGACCCCGGCGACCTGTTCGATTTCACCGGAGAGGCCGACGATGCCGTGACGGGCCTGGGCGACGACCTGGGCCCCCGCATCGGCCTGCTCGTTGGCCTGCTTGGCGACGTCGGC
>NZ_JBFOCZ010000017.1:0-84651 GCF_040908015.1 Aeromonas sp. R7-5
GCTTGATTCAAATTGTTAAAGAGCGACGCAGCTTTTGGCTGCTGCGGGAGTGGCATTCTACTCAACCGCCTTCTCGAGTCAAGCCTTATTTTCAACGGCTTTTCGAGGCTACCGACCGGCTTGTTTGCGTTGCCGCTTGCCCTGTCGATGGAGGCGCATTATAGAGACATAGATCACATTGGCAAGCTCTCATCGCAATAAAATTGCAAAAAAATGCCAATTCTTAGTTATTCATATCAAAACACAGTTTTTATACAGACTTACCCACAGGGCAAACCCGGAAAGGGCTCATTCTGCACCCTATTACCTCCCGTTCCTCTCTGCCCGTCTCCTGTTCGAAGGGTTGCTGACCATATCAATCCGTATTTAAAGGAAGAGAATCGCAAAGTGACGCTCAGACCAGTCCTGCCTCAGCAACCCAGGCAGCGATCAGCTCGGCTGCCGCCATGGAGCGGCAGCCCGATATATTCTGCCCGGCCCAGAGTGGCGAGAAACCGCAGTCACCCGCCTTTTCGGCTGCGGCACGCAACGGAGCCAATGCGCCGCTGGCATACGGGAAGTCTGGCGGCAGCACCGAAATAGGGCCGAGTTCCCGCATCAAGCGGTTGACTATCCCCCGCGCCGGACGGCCGCTGAACAGATTGGTCAGTGCGGTGTGTTGGCCATGCCTCCCCTGCAGCGCCGCACGGTGCAGGGGCGAGGTCGTCGCCTCGTGGCAGCAGAGGAACGCCGTTCCCACCTGGACTGCGCTGGCCCCCAGTGCAAGGGCGGCTCTGATGCCCTTTCCATCCACGATGCCTCCTGCAGCGATGACCGGGATCGCTACTGCCGCCACTACCTGTGGCAGAAGGGTAAAGGTGCCCTGCTGCAAGCTGAGATCCTCACTCAGGAAGTGACCGCGATGGCCACCCGCCTCCAGCCCCTGGGCGATGACGGCATCGGCTCCGTGGTCAGCAAGCCACTGCGCTTCTGCCACCGTGGTGGCGCTGGCAAACACTTTTGCGCCTGTGGCTTTTACCTGGGCAAGCAATTCGGGCTCGGGCAAGCCGAAGTGGAAACTGACCACGGCAGGTCTGAACTCTGCAAGCAGGGCCGCATGCTCGTCATTGAAGGGGGCCCGAGAGGGGGCTCGCGACGGCGCAGCGGCATCCACCCCGAACTCGGCGTAATAGGGTAACAGTACCTGGCGCCAGCGCTGCTCCGCTGCCGGTTCCGGCTCGTGCTGCCGATGGCAAAAAAAGTTGATGTTGTATGGGCCCGGCCCGCTGGCGGCGAGGCGGCTCAGCTCCTGGCGCAGCTCGGCACCACTCAGCATGGCGGCAGGCAGGGAGCCCAGTGCCCCCGCACTGGTCGCCGCCATCGCCAGGGCGCTGTCCTGCACGCCCGCCATGGGGGCCTGAATGACGGGATAGCGCATCCCTAGTTCGGCAAAGAGCGTCATATGATGGTTTCCTGTTTCTGATGGTGAGTCTGCCTGTGCAACAGAGGAAGGTTGAGTCGGCAGAGCGCACTTGACGTGCTGACACGTCGTCTGGCGATATCGCCTGTCCAGTTCCCGGCCAGACATCCTGTCTTGGCTTTCATCCATCAGGCTCCTTGAGGTTCATGGCACATCGGGCCCGCGAAGGGCCCGAACGTGAAGTGTCAACGCACGCTGCGCAGCAGGAAGTCCGGCTGGCCACAGGAGCGGCGCTCCCGCTTCTGCATCTCGTCGGAGCAGGGAACGGCATCCGTCCCCTGCTTGTTGATGCAGATGTAGATCTCCCGCAGGAAACGGCCCCCATCGGCGCAGGCCACCGTGATGTTATCAGGGGCCAGCCACTCGTTGGCGCTCGCCAGATCGGCCTTGAGCTGGAAGCTGTTTTTGCGCAGCGGCTCTTCCGGCGATTGATAGGCGGCCGGGATCTTCACCTTCTGGCGCAGATCGCTGGCCAATTGGTGAAATGCCTCCTGGCTCAGCCCGGAACAGGTGCCGTGCTTCTCCCATTCATGGCGATAGAGGAAGCGGCTGGGGTAGAGCCCGGCAAACTGCTGCTCCATATCCGCATCCAGCCGCTCGCGGGTACAGCTGGCGGGGTAGCCGCGCTGATACTGGGGCCAGAGCCCATGCAGCACGAACCCCAGCTTGCGGGCGCACTGCTCCCGATCCCCTGGCTTGATGGCGCAATGCTCGGGCGACCAGGAGAGTGCCATGGCGTAATAGTCAAACTCCCCCGCATAGCCTTTGCCCTGGGCGGCGGAGATCCACAACAGCGACCCCACCAGCCATACCATGACCTGCTTCATCTCTCGTTCCCCCTCATCTCTTTGCACCCGGTGGCGCCCCATTTTGCGCCCTCATGCTCCCATAACAGGGAGTCAAAGAACAATCGCTCAAAATGGCCTTACTCACTGTGGGTCAGACCAGTAAAAGGTTTCCCCTGCCGGATCAGAGGCGTAAGCTGGCTCTCCGGCGGGCCTTCATGACGCGCCACGTTTCCCCGATTTCATCAGCAACAGGACGTAACATGATCCGCAAGAATCCCTCAGGTCACCTGCCCGTTATCGACGAATCCGCCTATATCGACAAGACCGCCATCATCTGTGGCAAGGTGATCATCAAGGAGAACGTGTTTGTCGGCCCCTATGCCGTGATCCGCGCAGACGAAGTGGACGAGAGCGGTGACATGGAACCCATCGTCATCGGCGCCAACTCCAACATTCAGGATGGCGTCGTCATCCACTCCAAATCCGGCGCTGCCGTCACCATCGGCGAGTTCAGCTCCATCGCCCACCGCAGCATCGTCCACGGGCCCTGCGAAGTGGGTAACCGGGTCTTCATCGGCTTCAACAGCGTGCTGTTCAACTGCCACATCGGCGAAGGGTCAGTGGTTCGCCACAACTCCGTGGTCGATGGCTGCGATATTCCCCCCGGCTTCTATGTCCCCTCCACCACCCGCATCAACCAGCAGAGCGATCTGGCGCAGATCCCGCGCGTCACCGTGGACGCCACCGAGTTCTCCGAGGATGTGGCTCACACCAACATCGACCTGGTCAGGGGTTACAAGGCGCTCTCCAACGAGTTTTGATCCGGCGAGCGGTTCACGACACACAACGGGCGCCACGGCGCCCGTTGTCACAACTGTAAAGAGGGCGAAAAGAGGGTGTAAAGGTGGTTGAGCCGAGTGCACGCGTCGCGTTTGATGGGGGCGTTCCCATCAATGGAGTCATCATAATGTCACGCTATCCTGTCGCCCTTGCCCTTCTGCTGGGCACCACGCTCCTTCATGCCGGCGAGATGCCGCCCCCGATGGGTGCCCGCCAGGGAGGCCCCATGACACCGCCCCCCTCAGTGCTCTATCACGCCAGCAAGCAGGGTGCGGATCCCCAGGTCCTGGTCCAGGCGCTGTCCAAAAACATTGATGCCGCCAAGCCGGATACCCGCTACGAGGTCACGGTCAGCGTGCGCGAACTGCCGCCCCAGCCACTCAAACCCCAGCCCGCCGGTGCACCGCTCAAGGGGCAGTGAGATGAGTCTGCACCGCCCTTCACTCTGGCTGCTTGCCATGGCCATCGCCCTGCCCGCCATGGCGGGTCCGGGGAACATGGGCAGACCGGGCGGATGGGAGAGCCCTGCCCCGCAGTACGGCCATGGGGCTGGTCCCGGCTTCGGCCACCGCGTCGACCGGCTGCCGGGAGGGGTGGAAACCTTGCTGCTGGCCGGGCTCACCTACTATGTGCTCGACGGCATCTTCTACCGCCGGCAGGAGAACCACTATGTAGTGGTCTCCCCACCTCCTCAGGTCCTGGTGGGGGCAGAGACAGGGCTCATCCCTCTTGATCTGGATGGCCGCCGCTATTACGTCAGGGAGGGTCACTACTACCTGCGAGAAATAGACGGGCGCTACACCGAGGTGCAGCCGCCAGCGGCGCTGCACTGAATCGCACGGAGGAACAGATACGAGCAGGGGGCCTTGGCCCCCTCTTTCATTACCGGGGTGTTTACCCCACTCGGGTCTGAGCCGCGTACCTCAGGACGGGTCATGCAGGGGCAGCGTCATGGTCACTCTCAGCCCCCCCTGTGCGCGATTGCGCGCCTGGATGGTACCGCCCTGCAGAATCACCGCCTTGCGGGCGATGGCGAGCCCGAGCCCGTAGCCCTTGCCCATGCGGGGTGAGCCGATGCGCACGAAGGGGTCGAAGATCCCCGCCAGCTTCCCCTCCTCCACCCCGGGCCCCCGATCGGCGATGGAGAGCTGCACCTCCTGGCCCAGGCGCAGCAAGCGAACATTCACCATCTGGCCCGACTGCGAGAAACGCAGGGCGTTGCGCACCACGTTCTCCACGGCGCGGCGCACCAGCTCGGCATGCCCCAGCAGGAGGCAACCCTCCCCCAGCGCCGCCTCAAGCGCTATCTCGACCCCGGATTGCTGGGCTTCGAACCTGGCATCCTGGACGACGGTCTCCACCAGCGCCAGCAGGTCGTAGTGGCTCTGCTCAAGCCCGTGGCCCTGCTCGGCACGGGAGAGGGTCAGCAGCTCCCCTATCATCCTGTCCATCCGCTCCGTCTCGAGCCGGATCCGCGCCAGGGCGTCGCTCGCCTTCTCCGGGCGCTGCTCCGCCAGGCCGATGGCCATCTGGATGCGGGCCAGGGGGGATCGCAGCTCGTGGGAGACGTCGTGAAGCAGTTGCTCGCGCCCCTCGACCAGTTGCTGCAACCGCTCCACCATGAGATCGAACTCCTTCGCCACCTCCGTCAGCTCGTCCCGGCGCCAGCGCAGAGCGGGCCAGAGTCTGACCCCCAAATCCCCCCTGGCTACCCGATCGAAGCTGCGCCGCAGGGCGTTCATGGGCCGGGTCAGGTGCCAGGCGAACAGAATGCTGAACAAGAGTCCCCCCAGGCCGCCAATCCAGAGCATGGGCGGGGGAATGTTGAGCCAGGAGAGGGGACCGGGAGCAGGCCCGCCGGGGAGGACGCGCGGGTCCACTCTGGTCTGCAGCAGATAGGTCTGCCCGTCGCTGGCAATCACGGTGCGTGTCAGCACGCTGCCCGGGCCAGGTTCCCCGGAGGCTGTCAACCTGGATGCCCTGGGCGCTGGCCGGGGAGGCGCATCGGAGACATCGAGGAGTGTTATCTGCAGCAACGGCGGCGACATGGCCTGGCTCAATGCCGTCGCAGCCTCGATTCCCCCCTTTGCCAGCACGGCTGCCGCCATCTCCAGATGCTGGTTCGCCAACTGCTGGGCCAGGTGCTCTTCCGGGGGGTCACGCTCGGCACGAAAACCGAGCCAGAGCAGTTGGCTGACCAGCACGATGGCCAGCCAGAACCCCAGCAGAATCTTCCAGAACAAACGTCCCTTGAGGATCACCGTATCTTGTACCCTATGCTGCGCACCGTCTCTATGGTGACGGCCTCCCCCGCTTTTTGCTGCAGTTTCTGCCTCAGGTTGCAGATGTGCACATCGACGCTGCGATCATAGGCCTCCCTCGGGCGCCCTACCCCTTGCAGGGAGAGGGTGTCCTTGGTGACCACCTGCTCCGGTGCTCGCACCAGCAACACCAGCATGTTGAACTCGGTGGCGGTCAGCTCCAGCGGCTCCCCCTGCCAGAGACAGACCCGGTTGGCCGGGGTGACCGTCAGATCCCCCAGGATGAGGGCATCCGGCGAGGGGGTTGCGCTCCCCCCCTCGTTGACCCGCCGCAGAACGGCCCGCAGCCGGGCCACCAGCTCCCTGGGGTAGCAGGGTTTGGGCACATAGTCATCGGCCCCCATCTCCAGTCCCACCACTCGATCCACGTTGTCCCCCTTGGCGGTCAGCATGATGATCGGCAGGCGGCTGCGCTGGCGCACCTGGCGCAGCACCTCGGTGCCGCTCAAGTCGGGCAGCATCACATCCAGCAGCAGGGCGCTGTAACGGCCGGAGAGGGCATGGTGAACACCTTCCCCTCCGGTCAGCACCTGGGTGGTATCAAACCCCTCTCCCCCCAGGTATTCACTCAACATGGCGCCCAGTTCGGCATCGTCATCCACCAGCAGGATCTTCATATGCGGTCTCCCTTGTCGGCGGCCATTTTCGCCGCTTGCCACGCACTTGGCAGCCATTTTTACGAAACCCTTACGCTTGGCGCAAAGAGCCTTAACCCGGCTCTGGGGTAGAGTGCCGCCGTGATCGTCATTCAGGATACAGGTTGTCATGCCCACGTTCTCCCCTCGTCTCTTCTGGCTGCTGCCTCTGTGCGCCCTCGCCCTGTTGCTGGCCTGGCGCCCCCAAGCCAAGGCACCCGCCAGCGACTACATCACCGCCAGTACCGAGACCCGGGATCTGGAGCAGCTCATCATGGCGGACGGCACCCTGAAGGCGCGCAAGCAGGTGAGCGTGGGCGCCCAGGTGTCGGGCCAGATCAAGAAACTGCACGTGACTCTGGGGCAGGAGGTCAAACAGGGGGAGCTGCTGGTCGAGATAGACGATCTGCCCCAGCAGAACGCCCTCAAGGATGCCCTGGCCCAGCGCGACAACCTCCAGGCCCAGCTGGATTCCAAAGAGGCCACCCTTCGCAATGCCCGCCTGGCATACCAGCGCCAGCGGCAGATCGTCGCAAGAGGTCTTGGCAGCACGGCCGACCATGACAGCGCCAAGGCGACCCTGGACGAGACCCTGGCCGATATCCGGGCCCTCAACGCCCAGCGGGTGCAGGCCGAGATCGCGGTGGACACAGCCCGGGTCAACCTGGGGTATACCCGGATCCTGGCCCCCCTCTCCGGTACCGTGGTGGCCATGCCGGTGGAGGAGGGGCAGACCCTCAACGCCAGCCAGAGCACCCCTACCCTGCTCAAGATTGCCCAGCTCGACACCATGACGGTGGAGGCCAGGATCTCCGAGGCCGACGTCATCAACGTCCGGGTCGGCATGCCGGTCTATTTCACCATTCTTGGCAACAGCCAGCGCCGCTTCGAGGGATCCCTGCGGGCCATCGAGCCCGCCCCCGACACCATCAATGACGACGATACCACCAGCAGCAGCGACAGCAGCGCCATCTATTATCACGGCCTGTTCGAGGTGCCCAACCAGGATGGTCAGCTCAGGATCAGCATGACGGCCCAGGTCTATCTGGTGGCCGCCCGGCTCAAAGATGCGCTGGTGATCCCGGCCATCGCCCTGCAGGGGGATCAGGTCAGGGTGATCGACGACGGAGGCCGGATCAGCCTGCGCCGGGTCAAGGTCGGCCTGAACAACAAGGTGGATGCCCAGATCCTGTCGGGCCTGAGCACCGGTGAGCGGGTCATCGTCAGCGAAGTGAACGCAGGCCAGAGCAACGCCGCCGGGGGCATGCCGCCCCCCATGGGGATGTGACCATGGGCGCCTTGTTGCAACTGCGGGGCATCCGCCGCCACTTCGGAGAGTGTGAGCGCACCGTCACCGTGCTCGATGGCATCGATCTGGCGATCGCCCGTGGAGAGATGGTGGCCATCGTCGGCGCTTCGGGCTCCGGCAAATCCACCCTGATGAACCTGCTGGGCTGCCTGGATCAGCCGAGCGAGGGGGCCTATCTGGTGGCCGGGCGCGATACTGCCACCCTCAGCCGGGACGAGCTCGCCGCCCTGCGCCGGGAGCACTTCGGCTTCATTTTCCAGCGTTATCACCTGCTGGCGGATCTCGATGCCCGCACCAATGTGGAAGTGCCCGCCCTCTACGCCGGTCTGGATCCGGCCGAGCGACGCCAGCGGGCCGAGGCCCTGCTGACCCGCTTCGGCCTCGCCAGCCGGCTCGAACACAAGCCAAGCCAGCTCTCCGGCGGCCAGCAGCAGCGGGTCAGCATCGCCCGCGCCCTCATCAACGGCGGCGAGGTGATCCTGGCCGACGAGCCGACCGGGGCCCTCGACAGCCAGAGCGGCGCCGAGGTGATGGCGAGCCTTCAAGCTCTGCATCGCCAGGGCCACACCCTGGTGATCGTCACCCACGACATGGACATCGCCCGCCACGCCGAGCGGATCATCGAACTGAAAGATGGCCGGGTGATCGCCGATCGCCGCACGCGCGAACCACAGGCCCTTCCCCAGGCGACCCAGGCCGCCACCAAGACGTCCGCCAGGGGGAAGACCCCGCTGATGGCGGGGCTCGGGAATGCCCTGCAGATGGCCCTCAAGGCCATGGTTGCCCAGCGTCTGCGCACCTTTCTCACCATGCTCGGCATCATCATAGGTATCGCCTCGGTGGTGACCGTGGTGGCCCTCGGGCAGGGCTCCCGGGAGCGAGTGCTGGAGAACATCAACGCCATGGGCACCAGCACCCTGGAGGTGTTCCCCGGCCGCGGCTTCGGGGACATGCGCTCCGCTACCATACAGACGTTGCGGATCGGGGACGCCGAGGCCATCGCCCGGCTGGACTACGTGCACAGCGTCACCCCCAGCCTCAGCACCAGCGCCACCCTGCGCCTTGGCAGCACCGCCGTCTCCGGCACCATCAACGGCGTCGGCGCCCAGTTCTTCCAGGTCAGGGGCTATCGCCTGGCCCAGGGCATGGGCTTCGATCGCCAGAGCGAGGAGAGCCTGGCCCAGGAGGTGGTGATCGACGAGCACACCCGGGACAAGCTGTTCGCCCCGACCCAGTCCCCCCTGGGCCAGGTGATCCTGCTGGGGGATCTGCCCTGCCGGGTGATCGGGGTCGCCATCAAGAACCAGAGCGGCTTTGGCAGCGACGAGACCCTCAACGTCTGGATCCCTCATACCACCGCCATGAGCCGCCTGCTGGGGCAGAGCCATCTGCGCAGCATCAGCGTGCGGGTGCGGGACGAGGTGAGCCTGGACGCTGCCCAAGACGGCATCAGCCGCCTGCTCACCCTGCGCCACGGCAGCCAGGACTTCTTCCTGCTCAACACCGACAGCATCCGCCAGACCATCAGCCAGACCAGCGCCACCCTGACCACGCTGATCGCCCTCATCGCCCTCATTTCCCTGATCGTCGGGGGCATAGGGGTGATGAACATCATGCTGGTCTCGGTCACCGAGCGCACCCGGGAGATAGGGGTGCGGATGGCGGTCGGCGCCCGGACCCGGGACATCCAGCAGCAGTTCCTCATTGAAGCCGTGCTGATCTGCCTGCTGGGGGGCGTGCTCGGCATCGCCCTCTCCCTGGTGCTGGGCCAACTGTTCGACCACTTCAGCAGCGGCGTCCGGATGAGCTACTCCCTTGCCGCCATGGGGGTGGCCTGCCTTTGCGCCAGCCTGATCGGGGTAATATTCGGCTTCGCCCCGGCCCGCCGGGCCGCCAGGCTGGATCCCATCCACGCACTGGAGCGCGAATAGCCCGCATTGACGCCGGGGTGACGCCACTCTCCCCGACACCGGATCGGGGGCCGATGCCCGGCCCCGCCACCAAGCCTGAACGCCCGCACTTCTTCCCTGAATGCGCGGGTTCTTTGACCGGGTCCCGTACCCGGTCTTTTTTTGTCTCCCGCCCGCCACGCCTACGACAGAGCCGCCCGAAGGCGGCTCTTGTCATCACGGGCCAGGCGGTGATTCCGGGCCATCAGGCGCCGATGATACCGCCATCGTCCCGGGTGATCCGCAACACAGCGGAGCGGGGAATGGCGGTGCCGCCGTCCGGGAAATGGGAGGGTGCCCCCTCCTCTCCAGGGTGCTGCACCCCGACGAACAGGGTGCGCCAGTCCGGGCTGAAGGTGAGGCCCGTTATTTCGCAGGCCACGGGGCCGGTCAGGAAGCGGCGCACCTCGCCGCTCGCGGGATCGGCGCACAGCATCTGGTTGTTGCCCATGCCGGCAAACTGCTTCTCGTTGGAGTAGTCGCCGTCGGTCTGGATCCAGAGCCGCCCCGCCTCGTCGAAGCCGATGCCGTCCGGGCTGTTGAACATGTTGTCCGGATGGATGTTGGCACTGCCCGCCATCAGCCCCTCCTTGTGCACGCCGGGGTTGCCCGCCAGCAGGAAGAGATCCCACTCGAAGCTGTCGCTCCCGTGATCGTCCCCCATCGGGCGCCAGCGGATGATCTGGCCATAGGGGTTCTCGGCCCTGGGGTTGGCGCCATCGAGAGGTTGGTTCTCCTTGAGGCCGCGGTTCTTGTTGTTGGTCAGGGTGCAGTAGACCTCGGCTCTGTGGGGATGCACGGCCACCCACTCGGGCCTGTCCATGGTGGTGGCGCCGAGCCGGGTCGCCGCCTCCCGGGCGAAGATGAGCACCTCCCCCTGATCGGCGAAGCCGTTCTCCCGGGTCAGGCCGTGCTCGCCGTGCACCAGGGGCAGCCACTGGCCAGTACCCTTGAGCTCCCCCTCCCTGGCGTCGAAGCGGGCCACATAGAGGGTGCCCTCGTCCAGCAGATCCCGGTTGGCGGGGTCATTGCCCGGCGCCACCCTGTTCTTCGAGACGAAGCGGTAGATGTGCTCCCCCCGCTCGTCATCGCCGAGGTAGACCACGGCGCGGCCATCCTGGTTGACGGTGAAGGCCGCATTCTCATGCTTGAAGCGGCCAAGGGCGGTACGCTTCTTCGGGGTGGAGGCGGGGTCGCGGGGATCGATTTCCACCACCCAGCCGAAGCGGTGCGGCTCCTGGGGATGCTTCGCGAGATCGAAGCGCTCGTCGAACCTGTGCCAGCCAAAGCCCGCATCCTCGGCGGCCAGGCCGTAGCGGGCGGCGCGCTGGTCCAGCGCCGGCTTGCCCTCGCTGCCGAAGTAGCCGTTGAAGTTCTCCTCGCAGGTGAGGTAGGTGCCCCAGGGGGTCTGGCCATTGGCGCAGTTGTTGAAGGTGCCAAGGGCGGTGCGCCCCTCGGGATCGGCCTGGGTCTTGAGCAGAGCATGGCCCGCCGCCGGGCCGCTCAGGGTCATGGGGGTCGTGGCGGTGATGCGGCGGTTGAGGGCCCCCTTGGGGTTGGCCTGCCACTTGCCATCAATGCGCACCAGCTCCACCAGGGAGACCCCGTGGGCCGCCTGGGCCTTGGCGACAGCCTCTGCATTGAGGGTCTTGCCACCATCTTCAAACAGGTATTCGTAGTTGGTGTATTCGTTGTTGACGGCGAGCAGGGCGCGATCCGGGCCCAGGGAGAAGAAGCTCATGCCGTCGTTGTTGTCGCCAAACTGGCGGGCCTGGGCCTTGGCGTCGTTGCTTTGGGCAAAGGCGGGGGCATCGGGGAAGAGGGCATCTCCCCAGGCGATCAGCACCTCGGCCTTGTAGCCGGGCGGCACCACTATGGTGTCGGCCACCGAGGCGGGCACGGCCTGGAAGCCAAGCAGCGGCCGGGTGGCGGCGGCCACGGCCTGGGCCACGGGGCTCGCGGCAAAGAAGGCCACCATGCTGGCGGCGCCCACCCCTTTGAGGAAGCCACGGCGGCTGAGATCCGCCTCGATGAGGCGGTTGAACGCCGGCTCCTGCTCGCGGGGGTGGTTGGCACTGTCTCTCTCGTCAAAACGGCTCATCGGCTTTTCCTTGTTATCTCGGCGCAATCATTGCGTCATCACGGCGTCCGGCCACAGCATGGCAGCGCTTTATTAAGCGAGGATGACAAATGATGAGATAACCGGCTGGCCCGGCAAGACGCCACCGCCAACGACAAGGGGCGGTGGACACCAGTCCCACCGCCCCAAGAGACACATCGCCGACAGAAGCTCTCCCCTCTATCTAGCCGCACGTCTTCAGACTGCTATGCCCGTTTGTGCCGGATAGCACCCGCTGGCAACGTCTAGTTGCACTTCTTCAGACTGCTATGCCCGTTTGTACCGGATAGCACCCACTGGCAGCGTCTAGTTGCACTTCTTCAGGCTGATATGCCAGTTGGCGCCGGATTGCACCTGATGTTTGGCGGCGAAGCTGTCCATGTTCAGCGCCACCGACACCTGCAACAGGCTGTTGAGGTAGACCAGGGGCTGGCCCTCCGGCACATCGCCAAAGCTGCTGACGTAGGGGGCCTTGCCCTCGTATTTCAGCGCATCCCCTTCGCTTATCCTGATGCAGGCGTTGTCCCCCTTGTGGATACCCGCCTTGGTCAGCAGGCTGTCGTCGATATTGGTCCAGACGTTGCCGTACTGCACGTCCAGGATCGGAATGGTGCCCTTGAGGGTACCGTCTTGCTCGGCCACCGCGGGCTGATAGGGGATGGTCACCACCTCGGCGGGCAGCAGGGGCCCCACCTGCTCGAAGCTGATGGCACCGGAGGCGAGGCGCGCGCCGGTGTAGGCGTAGACGTCGCGGCCGTGGAAGGTGTAGGACTTCTCGGAGCCCTTGAGGCGGTTGGTCTTTTCGTCGATCTGGCGCACCGCCTCGATGCCGAAGTGCTCCGCCACCAGGGTCAGGGTGCCGTTGTCCGGGCTGACGATGTAGTGGCCGCTCCTGGTCTTGAGTACCACCGACTTGCGTTCGGTGCCGACACCGGGGTCCACCACGCTGACGAAGACGGTACCCGCGGGCCAGTATTGCAGGGTCTGATAGAGGCGGTAGGAGGCTTCCCAGATGTTGTAGGCCGGGATCTCATGGGTCAGGTCATGGAGCGGCAGGGTGCGGTCCACCCCGAAGGCGACCCCCTTCATGGCCGAGACGGCGCCATCCTTGAGACCGAAGTCGGTCTGGAACACCAGGGCCTCGTTGGCAAGGGCACTCGCCCCCACCAGAGAGAGAGCGAGTACGAGGGCGCGGGGGACGATACGAATATCCATGTCAGGGCTCCTTTAAAGACGTTTGGACGTCCAGATTGCCAATCATGGCAATCTTTGCAACCCCTGATGCCCGAATGGGGGGTGAAATGACTCGCCAATCCGCCCCGTGCGGGTGTATCCATGGGGCATCCAACGCCGGGAGCACACCAGATGACCAGAGAGCATCACGACACCATTTTGCTGAGCCTGGGCAATACCCGAAGCCAGGTCGCGCTCACCGCGGCCGATGGCACCAGCCAGACATTTGCATTGACACTGGGGCTCGATGCCCTGACCCCGGGACCCTTTCGCCAGGATCCACCGACGCCCCTGGAACTTGAGCAGGCCATCATGGTGGTGGAGGATGTGCTGATGCCCCTCGCGGCACGGATCCCGCCCCACCCCGTGCTGCACCTGCAAAGCCCGGAGCCCCTGACCGAGGTGCTCGGCAACCGGGTGCAGAGCCGGGAAAACATTGAGCGGTTGTTCGGCCAGCTTGCCGCCATGGTGGAGGGGGATCCCCTGGCATCGGCCCAGTTGCCGAGGGAGAGGCGCATCGCCGCCGCCCTGCTGATCCTGCGGGAGTGGATGCACCACCTGGATGCCGGGAGCGTCGTCCTGGTCGATGGGTGATGCCTTGTCACACAGCGGGTTCGAAGCGCCGCCGTGACACCGCCCAGGCCAACCCCAGGCTTGTCAGGGTGCTGCCGACGAAGAGCAGATCCAGCGCGACGCCAAGACCGGCCCCGTCGCTCACCCAGCCCAGCAACACGGGTACCCAGTTCGCCACATAGGCGATCACATAGAAGAGGGAGAGCAGCCGCGCGTGGCTGGCCGGGGGCGCGATGCGATTGATCAGGGTTGCACTGCCCACGAACACGGCCCCCTGGGCATAGCCCGCCACCAGCAGCCCGAGTCCCGCCAGCCAGCTGGGCAGGCCGTGAACGGCCCCGGCAAAGAGCAGCACGCACAGCGCCAGGGCCAGCACGCCGCTTTGCAGGGTATGGCGGGCATCGAGGCGACGGGCCCAGAGCTGGCAAAGCCCGGAGAAGACCAGATAGGCCGCGACGAGATAACCGAACAGCCCCAGATCCGTCATGCCCAGCATCTCGCTCACCACCTTGGGACCCATGGCCAGCAAGCTGGCCGCCACCGCCCAGGCGGTGAAGAGCGCCAGGGCGCAAAGGAAGAACCCGGCCCCCGTAGCCCTGAGCCCCTCTCCCAGGGAGCCGCCACCCTGCCCGCTCGGGGCGGCCTCCGTCGCCCTCACCCCTTTGGGCCAGCTCAACACCAGCCCCCCGATGGCGCAGGCCGCCATCCCCAGGATCAGCAAAAACGGCAGCGTGGTCGGGTAGAGATCCTGCTGCAGCGCCAGCCCGCTGAACACGGGGCCAAGGGCCAGCCCGGCGGTGAAAGACAATGTGGCGCTCAGGGCCGCCCGCTTGCCCCCATCCCTGGGGCCAAAACGCAGCAGCGCCACATTGGCGGCGCCGGTCAGGCTGCCCGTGCCAATCCCGGCCAGCAGCCGCGCCAGCAAAAGGGCCCAGAAGCTGTCGGCCAGGGAGAAGAGCAGGGCCCCGCCCCCGACCGCCACCAGGGCAGGCAGGATCAGGGTACGCAGATCCGCCACGCGTCCTGCCAGGTGGCCCACCCCGAATAAAGCGATGAGCACGCCCCCCGCATAGCCGCCATAGATGAGGCTGAGGCCGAGATCGCTCAGCGCCAGCGCCGCCTGGTAATGGGGATAGAGCGGGGTAGGCACGCTGCTGTTGAGCAGGGCCGACATCAGGGCAAGGGAGAGAAACCAGCGCAGACGAGGATGGACAACCTGACCTGGCTCGCAAGCCGGGACGCTTGAGACAGACATGGACACTCCAGTGGCAGACGAATGAAACCGCAATCGGGAGCGACATCATAGCGATCCCGCCCACCCCGGACTGCGGCAGTTCTGCATCACGCCGACTCAATCCTGCATCACGTCGGGGTGGCGCGCGCCCTTGGCCGGGGAGCCGCAGGCACGCACCGGACCCGGTCTATCCCCTTGTGCTGCCATCCCCGCTGGCATCTAATATTGCGGCGCCAATCGGGCGTTCTGCTTGAGTGAGGAGCAAGCATGATCAACTGGGACGATGCCCGCTTCTTCCTGGCCCTGGCACGGCGGGGCAGCCTGCGGCAGGCCGGACTCGAGCTCGGGGTGGATCAGGCCACCGTCGGGCGGCGGATCACCCTGCTCGAGCAGCAGCTGGGGGCCAAGCTGTTTATCCGCACCCCCAGACACTATCGCCCCAGCCCCCTGGGGGAAGCGCTGCTGCCCCAGGCCGAGGCCATGGCGCAGGCGGCCCTGGCCATGATGCGCACCGCGAGCCTGGGGGAGCTGGAAGGGGAGCTTTGCATCGCCACCACGGATACCCTGGCCCAGGGCTTCGTGCTGCCCGCGTTCAGCCTGCTGCGCCAGCGCTACCCCGGCATCCGCCTCAAGTTGCTGACCGCCGTCAGCGTGAGCGACATCCCCAATCAGGAGGCGGATCTCGCCATTCGCAGCGTGCGCCCCGAGCAGGGAGATCTCGTGGTCAAACGGCTCGCCACCATCAAGATGGGGCTCTACGCCTCTCCCGACTACCTGGCCAGGCGGGGCACGCCCCGCTCGGGTCAGGCACTGCAAGAGCACGACCTGCTGCTCTTTCCCAGAGAGCTGGTGGCCCGTCACTGGCTGAGTCTGTGCGGCGAACCGCTCCACGAACCCAACGTGGTCCTGCAGAGCAATGCCCAGCTGGTGCTGATGGCGGCCGCCCGGCAGGGGCTCGGCATCGCCCTGCTCTCCACCTTCCTCGCCGAGGAGGATCCCGCCCTGGTGCGCCTGCTGCCTGACCAGCACGATCCCATCGATATCTGGATGGTGCTGCACCCGGATGTGCAGAAGACGGGCCGAATGCGCGCACTGGTGGCAGCCCTGGAGGAGGTGTTCCAGCCCCTGCAACAGACCCGGCCCTCCGCTCTCCCCTGTCAAACGCACAGGGATTGAGCGGGTATGCCCCCCATACGGGGCACTTTCTTCGCAACGAACCATGTTAGAGTCCGCCGCTGTTTTTTCCTTTGATAACGGGGCCTTACATGAAGAAGTTTGTTGTTTCATCCAGTGTCATCCTGATGGCGGGCTTGCTGACAGCCTGTGCGAGTGAGTCGTCGCGCACCCTGGAGGTACCCAAGGTTGCCTCCTATCAGAGCCACTATCAGGGCGCACGCAGCCCCATCGCCGTCGGCAAGTTCGACAACCGTTCCAGCTACATGCGTGGCATCTTCTCCGACGGCGTGGACCGGCTGGGCAACCAGGCGAAAACCGTGCTGATCACCCACCTGCAGCAGACCGGCCGCTTCAGCGTGCTGGATCGCGACAACATGGCGGAGATCCAGGCCGAAGCCGGGATCAAGCAACAGGCTCAGCAACTCAAGGGCGCCGACTACGTGGTCACCGGCGACGTCACCGAGTTTGGTCGCAAGGAAGTCGGTGATCATCAGCTGTTTGGCATCCTGGGTCGCGGCAAATCACAGATCGCCTATGCCAAGGTCAACCTGAACATCGTCAACGTCACCACCTCGGAAGTGGTCTTCTCTTCCCAGGGTGCCGGGGAGTACGAACTCTCCAACCGCGAGATCGTCGGCTTCGGCGGCACCGCCAGCTACGACTCCACCCTGAACAGCAAGGTGCTGGATCTCGCCATCCGCGAGGCCGTCAACAATCTGGTGAACGGCATCGAGACCGGTGCCTGGCGCCCGGCCCAATGAGGAGAGACGAGATGACGCGGTTCCGTCCTTCCCTGCTGCTGGCCAGCGGCCTGCTGCTGAGCGCCTGCGCCCAGGGGCCGCAGACGCTCTACAACTGGGATCAATATCAGGGAGTGGTTTACCAGCACATGCAGGGTGACGACACCGGGGTCGAAGCGCAGATCGATGCGCTGGAGAAAAACCAGCAAGAAGCGAGTGCCAAGGGGCAGGCTGTGCCACCGGGCTTTCACGCTCACCTCGGCATGCTGTACGCCCAGCTCGGCAAGGATGCCCAGACTCGCGAGCAGTTCGAAACCGAGAAGCGCCTCTTCCCCGAATCGGCCCCCTTCATGAACTTCCTGATGTCCAACAAGAAGGGAGAGACCCAATGACCCTGCGCACCCTCCTTGCCCTCACGCTGGGCGCCCTCCTCCTGGGCGGCTGTGCACAGGGCCCCGGTTACGACTACAGCAACTTCAAGGAGAGCAGACCGACCTCCATTCTGGTGCTGCCGCCGGTGAATCACTCGCCGGACATCAAGGCGGGCGCCAGCCTGCAATCCCAGATCACCTATCCGCTCGCCGAATCAGGCTATTACGTGCTGCCGGTGGCGGTCACCAACGAGACGTTCCGGCAGAACGGCGTGACCGAGCCCGCCGACATCCAGGCGCTGCCCATCAAGAAGCTCCACGAGATCTACGGAGCCGATACCGCCCTCTACCTCGACATCAAGGAGTACGGCACCAGCTATCTGGTCATCTCCAGCGAGACAGTGGTCACCGCCAGTGCCCGCCTGGTGGATCTGCGCACCGGCAAGCTGCTGTGGGAAGGCAGTGCCAGCGCCAGCAGTGCCGAGCAGCAGGGCAATTCGGGGGGCGGCCTCATCGGCATGCTGGTGGTGGCGGTGGTCAATCAGATTGCCAACACCCTGACCGACAAAGGTCATGAAATCGCCGGCATCACCAGCGTCAGGCTGCTCAGTGCCGACATGCCCAACGGCATCCTCCATGGCCCCCGCTCGCCGAAATACCAGGCTCGCTAAGGCGCCCGTCACAGTCCACACAAGAGGGCGCCATGCCCTCTTGTTTCAGTCGCCATCCCTTTTCCCTGCCTGACATCGCATGACGCCTCATCGTCTATCTTTTTGATATTGTTGGCTCATTCTTGCGCATGCCGGGTGACGCCCCACCAACTTCATCTGGTGATGCCCGGCGAAATCAGTTACAAGAATGGCCTCTGTCACCACGGGAGCGTTCACTGCATGGCTGGTTCACTGAGGCATATCGTCCCCCGCTCGTGGCTGAATCGATTGGGACTGCTTTGCCTGGCGATAGCGGGACTGGGGCTGGTATCCAACTACACCTACCTCCGTATCAGGCACGACATGGCGCTCATTACCGCCAAGCAACCCAACCTGTTCGAGGTGTTCTATCAGCGGGCCCGCATCCTGGCGCCAGAGAAACTGGCTGATTTCATCGACAACAGCAGCATCAAGATGCCCATCTTCAGCGACAACGGGGATGCGACGGCCTATGCCTACGGCTATGATCTCCCCACCCTGAAGCGTCTGGCGGTCATTCCCGTGTTGCCCCCGGCCAACCAGATGCTCCTCGCCTACCAGTACGTCATCTCCAACCCCGAGGTCCTCAACCTCTACGCCTTCTATGATGATCGCCGCATGCTTGGCATGGTCGCCAACAAGGGGATGCTGCCGAGCCAGCTGCTCCCGGTCAACACCGACCTCAATGACATCGAGCCCTGGACCCACTATTTCGGTTGCGCCTTCTTCGCCTCCACCCATGTCCCCTGCAGCACGGATGAAGCCTGGGTCTCCGGTCTCTATGTCGACACATTCACCGGGTTGCAGGCCATCACCCTCTACTTCCCCTTCGTCTATTACGAGCCAGCCATCAAGGACTACCGCTATGGACTCAAGGGTATCGACATCGCCGTCGACCGGGCGTTCAAGGAGGTGCTGCGCCCCTTCGAGAGCCTCAATCCGACCCGGACCGTCCTCTCCTTCGAAGAGGTCGAGCCCTGCCGTCCGTTCCACCTCTGCCTGAGCACGCCGCTGATGCGCACCAAGGCGGACAGCGACCTCTACCTCAAGTGGTCATACAGCTACGGCGATTTTGCCCGGGCCGTCCTCTTCGGACCGGCCTTCAAGATTTATCTCATCGCCCTGCTGCTGCTGATGCTGACGGGGCGAAGCATCATCACTCGTGTACGCACTCAGGCACAGACCGACGCGCTGACCCGGCTGCCACGCCGTGACATCCTCAATCAGGCGCTGCTGCGGGAGCACGACTACCTGATGATCCTCGACATCGACAACTTCAAGTCCGTCAACGACACCCATGGGCACGGGGTGGGTGACCTGGCGCTCGTCGCCTTCGCCAATCACCTCAAGACCAATACCCGCAAGGGAGATGTCGCCATTCGCTGGGGCGGGGAAGAGTTCATCGTGCTGTTCAAGGGGATGGACGATGACAACATGATGCATCACTCCGCCGCCCGCCTGCTGGAGCGGCCATTGCGCATCCCCGAGCTGCCCGCCCCCATCACCTTCTCTGCCGGAGTGACCCGCATTCGCGATTACCTGACGGTGGCCGAGGCGGTGCAACTGGCCGACGACCTGCTCTATCACGTCAAGCAGCACGGCAAGCGCAATATCGCCTATTACCAGGGGCAGACCATCCGCCTTGTCCGCGATCCGGGTGCCAATTCAGCCCCCTGAGCGGCCCGGCTTCTGCCGCTCCCCTGCTATCTGTTACCATCCCGGCCACGCTGATTGTTTCCGTCCCGGCCATGGGGCGGGATAACCCCATACTGGTGCCCTATGTCCATTGCCTCTTTCGCCGAACTGGCCCTCTCCCCCCGCTTGCAGCAAACCCTGACCGAGCTTGGCTACGCCGCCCCCACCCCGGTGCAGGCCAGCGCCATCCCCCTGATCCTCGCGGGGCGGGATCTGATGGCGGGCGCCCAGACCGGCACCGGCAAGACCGCCGCCTTCGTGCTGCCCCTGCTGGAGCAGTTGCTGCAACACCCGACGAGCGATGGCCCTCGCCCCATCCGCGCCCTGGTGCTGGTGCCGACCCGCGAGCTGGCGGTGCAAGTTGCCGAGAGCGTCACACGCTACGCCAGGGGCACCACTCTCACCAGCACGCTGGTCTACGGCGGGGTGAGCATTGCCGCGCAGGTGGAGGCGCTGAACGCCGGGGTGGATATCCTCATCGCCACGCCGGGACGGCTGCTCGACCATCTGCGGCAGGGGGCGCTCACGCTCGCAGCCCTGCGCCATCTGGTGTTTGACGAGGCGGACAGGATGCTCGACATGGGCTTTATGGACGAGATCCAGGCGCTGTTGAAGCAAATCCCGGCGGATCGCCAGACCCTGCTGTTCTCGGCCACCTGCGACGACAACCTGTTTGCGCTCTGCAAGGTACTGCTGCGCGACCCGGCGCTGGTGGAAGTGGCACCGCGCAACACCACGGCGGCCGAGGTGGAGCAGCGGGTCTATGCGGTGGACAGCGATCGCAAGGTGGCGCTGGTCGAGCACATGCTGACCGTGAAGGGCTGGGCACCGGCGCTGATCTTCAGCCGCACTCGCCAGGGGGCCGACAAGCTGGCCCAGCAGCTTGGCAAGGGGGGCATCAATGCGCTGGCCTTCCACGGGGATCTGTCACAGAGCGCGCGGGAAAACGTGCTGCTGGCGTTTCGCGCCGGCACCTTGCAGGCGCTGGTGGCCACCGACGTGGCGGCCCGCGGCCTCGATATCAGCGATCTCAACCATGTGATCAATCTGGAGTTCCCCCATCAGCCCGAGGATTACGTCCACCGCATCGGGCGCACCGGTCGCGCCGGCAACAAGGGGCTCGCCATCACCCTGTTCAGCCCGGAAGATGCGCCGCTTCTAGAGAAGGTGGAGGCAGTGCTCGACACCCGTCTGCCCCAGCAGTGGTTCCCGGGCTTTGAGCCGGATCTCACCCGCTTCGACCCCGAGCCGCGCCGCGCCAGCAAGGGCGCCCAGAAGCAGAAGGCCAGAAAGCAGGCCCTCGCGGGTAACAAGGGCGGCAAGGGACGAAAATCCTGACACGACTGTTTGCTGGGACAGCCATGCGCCTGCCCCAGCATCACCCCTCTCCAGACCCAGGCCTGTGGGGTGACGCCAACCGCTTTCCTGCCCCCCTGTTCTACTCCGCGCCCTCCT
This sequence comes from Aeromonas sp. R7-5, assembly GCF_040908015.1. Taxonomy (NCBI): domain Bacteria; kingdom Pseudomonadati; phylum Pseudomonadota; class Gammaproteobacteria; order Aeromonadales; family Aeromonadaceae; genus Aeromonas; species Aeromonas sp. R7-5. The sequence continues at coordinate 20,587 of NZ_JBFOCZ010000017.1, forward strand.
CCTCAGTCCGCTTGCCCTGACCCGGCAACCCTTTGCCACACTCTGCTACAAAAGAGGTAGTCAGGGGGCACACTTTCGCCACAAAGCAGGCGTGCAATGGAGGCATGGACAAGGAGGACATCATGAAACCCGCATCCCTCGTCTGGGCCCTGCCCCTGACCCTCACCCTGCTCTGGCTCGCTGGCCTCACCCAGTGGCCCGCCAGCGTCTGGCCCTGGCGCCACGAACTGCTGATCCTGACCGGTCTGATTGGCCTTGGCGCCATGACCCTCTCTTTGCTGCTGGCCCTGCGCCTGCCCAGGCTCGAAGCCTGGTGCGGCGGGCTGGATCGTATGTTGCACCTGCACCGCAGCAACGCCCTCTGGGCCACCGGCACCCTGGTGGCCCACTGGCTGCTGGTGGAAGCCCCCAAGTGGGCCGTCGCCGCCGACTGGCTGACCCGGCCGGCGCGCCGCGGTGCTGGTGCTGGTGCTGGTGCTGGTGCTGGTGCTGGTGCTGGTGCTGGCAACGATGCCCTCTGGCACAGCCTCGGCAATACCCTGGGGGAATGGAGTTTCTATCTGCTGGTGGCGCTGGTGGTGGTAAGCCTGCTGGCGGTGGTGCGCTACGAGCGCTTCAAGGTGGTTCACCGGCTGGCCCCGGTCATCTATCTGATGGGCTGGCTGCACGGGCTCTGCCTGCTGCCGCGCATCGGCGTCCTGACCCCGGTCGGCCTGACCCTGCTTATCGGCGGCGGGCTGGGTGCTCTGGGGGCGCTCTACTCCCTGTTTGGCCGGGTGGGGCGGGACGCACGCCGCCAGGGGACGGTCAGCGCCCTCACCCCTCTGGACGAGCGCACCCTGGAGATCCGGATTGGCCTCACCGCGCCCCTGCACGGCTATCGCCCGGGGCAGTTCGCCTTCTTCGATTTTGCCGGGCGCGGCGAGCCCCACCCCTACACCCTGGTCGATGTCTCGGCGGATGGCCGCACCCTGACCCTGGCGGTACGCGCCCTCGGGGATCACACCCGCTGGCTGCACCGCCACCTCAAGGTGGGGGATGTCGTCACCGTGACCGGCCCCTATGGCGCCTTCGCCCTGCCAGACTCGGCCCCCGCGCTCTGGGTGGGCGCCGGTATCGGCATCACCCCCTTCGTCGCCTGGCTGGAGGCCCTGGTACGCCGTGGTGAACAACGCCCCGGCACCACCTTGCTGCAATGCGCCCCCACCGCCGAGGCCGCCCCCTATCACAGTCGGCTGGCCGAGCTGTGCCGCCGGGTCGGGATCGACTACCGGCTGCACCTGGAATCCGAGCGCGGCCGACTGGATCTTGCCGCCCTGGGCGAGTGCCAGCACACCCCGGTGTGGTTCTGCGGCCCCGAGCCCATGGCCCACACCCTGGATGCCCATCTGGCCACCCCGCTGCACCGGGAGCTGTTCCGCTTTCGCTGACGGGCCAGCCGGCGCAGCCAGCCATCGGCAGCGCCGTTTTTCTCGGTGCGGGGCGCAGGCGGGCCGGCAAACAGCAAGATTGTCCAAGCGAGAGGCACACCCTTGGGGCTAGATTAGGGGGGCAGTCTGGTACAGGAGGGAAAGATGGCGCAGGACAACCAGTTCATATTCGCACACAGTCAGCACCTGGCGAGCCTGACTGCGCTGCGGGTCAACATGACGGAATTTCGCTACGACCGTCACGCCCACGAGGAGTACTCCTTCGGGGTCACTCTGGCCGGGCGGCAGAACTTCTTCTGCCACGGTGGAGCCCACTCCAGCCCGGCAGGCAGCGTCATCCAGTTCAATCCCGGGGATGTCCACGACGGTCATGCCGGTGACAACGCCAGCCTCGACTACACCATGCTCTACATTCCGCCCCACGAACTCAACCCGCTGTTTGCCGATGCTGCGGGCGAGCGGGCAATGGGGACCTACCGGTTGTTGCAGCCCCTGGTGCGCGATGAGGCGCTGAGCGCCTGCATCCTCGAGCTGGCCCAGGCGGTGCGCGGCCAGGCCGACAGCATAGAGCAGGAGTTTGCCCTCTATCGCCTCGCTACCCGGGTGATGCAGCAGGCGGGACGTTTTGAGCCCAATGGCCGGGTGAGCCGCATCGATCGCCTTCTGTTGCAGGCCAGGGACTTTATCCACGCCCACTTCCAGCAGGATATCTCCCTGGCCGACATCAGCGCGGCGGCCAACATCTCCAAGTACCACTTCCTGCGGCTGTTTCGCCAGCAGCTTGGCATCACTCCCCATCAATACGTGATCAACTGCCGCATCAATGCCGCCCGGCGCGCCCTGGCCGCCGGAGAGTCGGCGCAGGATCTGGTGTACCGCTTCGGTTTCACCGATCTCAGTCACCTCAACCGTCGCTTCAAGCGCATCTATGGCATGACCCCCACCCAATACAGCGCCAGCCTGATCCGCTGAGCCCAAGGAACGCCCCCATGATTGAGCTCCTCGCCTATGCCATCGGCATCATGTATACCCCTGGCCCCGTCAACCTCATCGGCCTCAATGCAGGTCTGGGCGGCCGCACCCGCGCCTCCCTTGGCTTCTTCCTCGGGGTTGGCATCGCGATGTTCGTGCTCCTGCTGCTGTTTGGCTGGGCGGGCACCCGCCTGGTACGGGAAGATACCCTGATCTATGTCAGCCTGGTGGGGTGCCTCTATATCGCCTATCTCGCCATCAAGATCGCCAGCGACAGCGGCAACCTCGGTGCCAACGAGGCGCCTGCCCGCCCTCTGGGGGTGCGCAGCGGCTTCGTCATCCAGCTGCTCAACCCCAAGGCGATGATCGCCACCCTGCCCATCACCAGCATCCAGTTCCCGGCAGCCCAGATCCACGGCTGGAGCCTGCTGCCCTGGTCCCTGCTGCTCGGCCTGCTGGCCGCCGGTGCCCCCGGCAGCTACTCGATGGCTGGCAGCCTCATCGGACGTCATCTTCAACATCCTCGCTGGTTCAGGTACTTCAACCTGCTGATGGCCGCCCTGCTGCTCTACAGCGCCATCGCCCTGGCCTACCAGCATGTCTACCTGCCGTTGGCCGCCTGAGCAGGTCAATTGCCCACGCCAAAAACGGTGAAACGCCACCGATGAAATGGCACTGCAACTGAGAAGACACAGGCCGGGCACTGCTTCACCGGCCTTTTCGGGTCATTTTCGCCATGGGCTGACTATCCTCAACAGGGTCTTGTGCCCGAAGTGACGCTCCCCATGGTTCGCTTCGGTACCAGAGGCAGACCCCTTCCCTCATCGGCGTCAACGCAGCAATACGACGCCATGACCAAAACCCTCATTCGGGTATTGATGCATACGGAATGAATAAGCATCATCTTGCCGCCCCTGGTCATGGATAAGAATGTTGTATGTCCTTTGATAAAAAACACGGTGAGTTCATCTTCAATGTGCAGGAACACCTGGTCACCTGCGAGCTGATCGGCCCTTTCAATGAAGAGGGTATGCTGGCGTGGATTGCACAGATAAAGTCCGTGGTGAACAGCCTGGACGGTAAGCGTTTCTGCGCCCTGGTGGACCATCGCCAGCATCAGGGGGTGGTGCTATCCGCCCTGCCCCATCTGCAGGAGACCTATCAGTGGCTGACACAGAAGAATCTGGTGGCCATCGCCTCCCTCTATTCGGCCAAGGTGCTCCATCATATCGCCCTCTCCTGCCTCTCCCTCACCCACCCGGGCCATATCCAGGCATTCAACGACCCCCAAGAGGCCATCGCCTGGCTGGATGCCCAATACCAGACGCGGTAGGCCACCCGGCCTGTGTTGATACGCCATATGCCGCGCCCTCACCGCCCAGGTCCGGATAAACAAGCCCCAATCCCTGCCCTGAGGTGCTGAGCCCGGCAGCAACCGATGGCTATTCCCCGAGCGACAGGAAAGAGGCCACCGTCAGAACCGCCGCATCTTGCCCGGTTATCTGTACCGGCAGGGCAGCATCCCGGCCAAGGGGCATCTGCGCCGCCCGCACGCTGCCGCCCCAGAAGCTCGCCACCAGTATCAATGCCCCGGCCAACCCGTATTTGATCCAGGATTTCATCGTCTTGCTCCCCTCTCGTTGGCCCTCGCCACCTTGCGGCAAGCAGGCCCATTTATCAGTGGGCAGAAAATACGGGGGATTTGTGAGGGGAAAATGAGGTTGTGTGAAGCCAAGGTGAAGTCGGGGGAAAGCCGTGAGAAATCAGCAGCGACCTCCTAATCGCGAACGTCCGAGTACGCTTCGCTAATCGAACCTACAACACAGATAGCGACCCCTTACACTAACCCTCTCCCAAGGGAGAGAGGATGGTTCGTGCCAATTCCAAGCCACACATATTCACCCGCACCACAGAGCCAAAACACAGCCAGCGGAATCCATTTCGCCCCCTTCTCCCCTTGCGGGAGAAGGGCCGGGGATGAGGGGTAGGTAACAATAAGTCCCATCATGTAGGGTCGATTAGCGCAGCGTAATCGTCCGCTTATCGCCACGCATCGAGTAATGGCAAGACCAACAGGAAACTCTGGATATCAGCGGCTTCTAGGCCACGACCTGTTCGCGATTGTCCGAATACGCTTCGCTATTCGAACCTACTACCCTGTTGAAAACACAAGCGAATCCGCATATTGTACATATTATTAATATTAAACCTCCTAAGAATAAGAGAATAGCCAATGGAAATTGAATCAAAGCTAGTCGAAATTTTTAAAAGCAGAGCCGCTGGGCCTTTTTTGTTCTTAGGTTCAGGTTTTTCGCGGCGATATATAGGGCTAGAGGATTGGAGAGGACTTTTAAGTAAATTCTGTGTGACAGGCAAGCCTTTTGAATATTACTTATCTTCAGCTAATGGAAGCTATCCTAAAATTGCATCATTACTCGCCAAAGATTTTAATGAATATTGGTGGTCGGCACCAGAATACCAAGAACATGTAAATAGGTATAAATCTAAAATTGTTGATGAGACATCTGCCCTTAGAATTGAAATTTGTAACTATCTTTCCACTCTTGATCAGTCTAAAGCAAAAGATTCTCCATTCGTAGATGAAGTTAAGTTGCTAGCTAATCTAAATGTGGATGGTATTATAACAACAAACTGGGATGTCTTTATTGAACAGCTATTCCCAGACTACAAGCCTTACATAGGTCAAGAAGAACTACTATTTTCCAATCCACAGGAGATTGGTGAAATATATAAAATTCACGGATGCTCAACAAATTCTCAGTCCATTGTATTGACAGATTCTGACTACAATAAATTCAATGAAAAAAACACTTATCTAGCAGCAAAACTAATAACCCTATTTGTTGAGCATCCAATCGTATTCATTGGATATTCTATATCGGATGAAAACATTAGTAGTTTACTAAGAGCGATTTCCGCCTGTATTGGTCGAGGTAACATAGAACAATTAAGAAAAAACCTTATATTTATCCAACGACTTTCTGAAAATGAAGAACCCAATATATCTGATACTTACATTACAATAGAAGGTATTCAGATACCTCTTGTATTGGTTAAGACTGATGATTTCATACCTGTTTATAAAGCTATTCACGCTACAAAAAGAAAAATCCCAGCTCGCGTATTACGATATTGCAAAGAGCAACTATATGAGCTGGTAAAATCAGCTGAACCTGAAAAGAAAATATGTGTTGTAGACATTGATGAAATTGATACCAAAGATGATGTGGAGTTCTTGGTAGGTGTTGGTGTTGCTCAACAAGAAATTATTGGTCCTTCACCGGTTGGTTACGCAAGCATAGGAATATCTGAACTTCTAGAAGATATACTGCATGAAAACAAGAGCTTTGACTGCGATCAAATACTGGGCTTAGTTGCACCTAGGACATGCAAGCATACTCCTTACGTGCCTGTTTTTAAATATTTGCGAGAGCTTAACATTAACAGTCTAGAAGAATACAAAGCCAGTAAATACAAATTAGATAAGATTGTATTGAAAGATATTAAAAACTACAGAATGAAAACTTATAGCAAACCTTTTTTTAGGCATTATCGTCATATGACCATGCAAGAAATAATAGATAATTGCACTCCACAAAATGCTTGTGCATATATTCCATTTCTAAGCAAGGATAAAATTAGCCTTGATGTGTTACATGCATTCTTGGTTGAGAATCAAGAAAAATTCAATAATGACGTATCAAACTACGCTAGTAGTTTTAGGAAATTAGCTGCCTTCTATGACAGATTGAAATGGGGATGGTAGATAATAATTTATCAACAGTCATTAAATAATAACCTGTTGTTGTATGCTTGATCTTTAAGTAAGCCCATCCGTATAACGGGTGGGCTTACTTCTATTATCACCAGACTAATCCGAGATATTTAACTCACAATACCACTCACCCCAACGGCGGCGTCCGCGGCGGCACTTGGCGCTTGCTGCCGGTGGACTCGAAGGCCGAGGCAAAGCGCAGCAGGTTGTTGTCGTCATAGGCGCGACCGGCGAAGGTCAGGCCCACCGGCATACCGATATCGGCCATGACGCCCATGGAGACGGTGACGGTCGGCACACCGAGGTGGCGAATGGCGAGGTTACCGTTGGCAACCCAGATGCCGTTGCTCCAGGCGATATCGGCGGAGGCCGGATTCACATCCGCATCAGCCGGGGCGACGTCGGCGACGGTGGGGAACAGCACGGCGTCGAGCTTGAGCCCGTCCATCCAGTCCTCGAGATCCAGCTTGCGAGTCTTCTCCAGACCGCGCAGGCCATCCGGCACTGTGGGGATCTCGTCAAAGCGCTTGATGCCGCGCTTGGCCATATTGACGTACTCGTCCATGCCCGCCGCCAGATCGCCCTCGCGGTTCGGCAGGGTGCCCGGATCGTGGGGGAAGATCTTGGGGCCATCGACATCGGCCAGCTTATTGAGCTTGGGATCGCCGTTGGCGCGCAGGAAGTCGTCGAACGCCCAGCCGGAGAGCTCCCACAGCTCGTCGTTGAGAAACTCCGGGCTCACGATGCCGCGATTGAACACGGTCGGCGCACCGGGTCTGTCCCCTTCGCAGTTGGAGACCAGCGGGAAGTCCACTTCGATGACTTCTGCGCCAGCGGCCTCCAGCGCCTTGCGCGCATCTTCCCAGAGGGCAATCACGGACGGACGGGTATGGATGCGCTGACCGGTCGGGCCGCCGATACCGGGGTTTTCGCTGGTGCCGGCCAGTTCATCCTTGTTGATAAACATGCGCGGCACGCCGAGGCGCTTGCCCTTGAGGGCATCGGCCTTGGCAGCCAGCTCCAGATAGGAAGCCGGACGCACTTCGGAGGCTTTGGGCAGCGGCACCCAGGGCTGCATGCGCCAGAGATCACCGCGAGTGTCGGCATCGTCGGCGACCACCACATCCAGCACTTCCAGCAGATCGGCCATGGTGCGGGCATAGGGCACGACGACATCCATGGTCGGGGTCAGGGGCCAGTTGCCGCGCACCGAAATCACGCCACGGGACGGGGTGTAGGCACACAGGCCGTTGTTGGACGCAGGACCCCGGCCGCTCGACCAGGTCTCTTCCGCCAGACCAAAGGCAGCGAAACTGGCGGCGGTGGCGGTACCGGCACCGTTGGAGGAGCCGGAGGCAAAGGGCGCGGTCAGGTAGTCGGCGTTGTATGGGCTCTCGGCACGGCCATAGACGCCGCGCTGCATGCCGCCATTGGCCATCGGCGGCATATTGGTCTTGCCAAGGCAGATGGCACCGGCGGCGCGCAGGCGCTCCACGGTAAAGGCATCGCGCTGGGCCACCAGATCCTTGAAGGCCGGGCTGCCGGAGGCGGCGGTCAGCCCCTTGACCAGATAGCTGTCCTTGGCGGTGTAGGGGATGCCGTCGAGCGGCCCCAGGGTTTCCCCACGGGCGCGACGGGCATCGGAAGCCTCGGCCTCTTTCAGGGCATCGGGATTGGGCACCACGACGGCGTTGAGGCGGGTTGCTGTCTCGGGGCCGTCATAGGCGGCGATCCGGGCCAGATAGGCCTTGACCAGTTCGACCGCGGTGGTGCGGCCTGATTCGAGCGCGGCACGCAGCTCGGCAATGGAAACCTCGGTCACTTCGATCATTTAGGATCTCCTGTAAAAGGGTGACTGTTTGTCATGATGATCGCCGCATCAGCGCATGCGACCATCACACCATCAAGAGAGAAAACCCCACGGCGTGGGGTTTTGAATACTCACCGGAACCGGTTTACGACCCGTCGCGAGAGGCCGGAAGCTCAGTGAAGAGCAGCACAGGAACCGGAGCGTATAAACATACGTGAGCCCTCGGTTTCACATAAGCGAGCAGCACATGAGCCTTGATCACGGCCTCGCAGCAGGATCGTCATCCGGTTCTTATTTCCCAGAAGGGATCTGCTGGGTAATGCAGTGGATATTGCCACCCCCCAGCAGGATCTCCCGGGCCGGTACGCCGACGACCTTATGCTCCGGGAAGATCTCTTCCAGAATGCGCTGGGCTTCGCCGTCGGTGGCGGCATCCAGCAGCGGGTAGACGATGCGATCGTTGGTGATGAGGAAGTTCACGTAGGAACCGGCCAGACGGCCCTCTGCCTCGCGCGGCACACCGCTGCCGCTCTCGACGCCGGCGGACTCTTCCTGGGTGCAGTAGAGCGGGCCCGGCTGGGGCAGCTTCCACACTTTCAGCTTGCGACCCTTGGCGTCGACCGCCGCTTCCAGCACCTTGAGGGCGGCCAGGGAGCGGGCGTACTGGGGATCGTTCTCGTCATCGGTCCAGTGCAGGGCCACTTCACCCGGGCGCACGAAGCAGCACATATTGTCGATGTGGCCGTCGGTTTCGTCCATATAGACGCCTTCGTCCAGCCAGATAAAGCTGGTGACGCCCAGATAGTCGCGCAGGTGAGCTTCGATCTGCTCTTTGGTCAGGTGCGGGTTGCGGTTTTCGTTGAGCAGGCACTCGGCGGTGGTCAGGCAGGTGCCTTCGCCATCCACATGGATGGAGCCCCCTTCCAGAATGAGCGGTGCATCGTAACGATCCATGCCGTGCTGTTCCAGCATCCGGGCTGCGACCTCTTCATCCTGGTTCCACGGGTAGTAGAGACCCCCCTTGTGGCCGCCCCAGGCGTTGAAGCCCCAGTCCACCCCACGGCACTCGCCTGCGGCGTTGGTGACGATGGTGGGGCCTGTGTCGCGGGCCCAGCAGTCATCGCTGGCCATTTCCACCAGGGTAACGTGGGCGGGCATGATGCCACGGGCCTGCTCCATAAACTGGGCCGGCACCCCCATAAAGACCGGCGTCGCGCCACCGATGGCATCGGCCACCTTGGCGAAGGTGGCCTGGGCGAAGCGACCGGCTTCCCGCCAGTTGTCCGGGCGGAACGGCCAAATCATCCAGACGGCCTGCTGGTGAGCCCACTCGGCGGGCATGGTGAAGCCGTCGGCGGCCGGCGTGGAATTCATGGTCTTGATGCTCATCGCAAGGCTCCTTGCATGGATTGAGGCCCCCGATTTGCCTGGGAACCCTGAAAAAATAAGAGTGGGTCGCAGTGTAAGAAGTTGCGCGCCCATCCATCAAATGAATAGGATTAATTGTCCCATAAACACGGCGAATAATCCCCCCATGAAACTGCACCAGCTCGACCTCAATCTGCTGCTCGCCTTTGACGCCCTGATGACGCAAGGGAGCGTGACCCGCGCCGCCGAATCGCTCTTTATCAGCCAGCCCGCCATGAGCCACTCCCTCGGCCGGTTGCGGGCCTTTCTCGGCGACCCGCTGCTGGTGCGCACGCCCCAGGGGATGTTGCCGACTCCCCGGGCCCAGCGCCTGCATCTGGGGGTGCAGCAGGCGCTACGGCTGCTGGAGCAGCAACTCTGGGAGGAGGACGAGTTCGCGCCGCGCCAGTCGAAGCGCCGCTTCGTGCTCTGCACCACGGATTACGTAGAGTGCGTGCTGATCCCGCCCCTTATCCAGCGCCTCAGGAAGCTGGCGCCGGGCGTCACCATCGAAATCCGCATCCTGCGCGATACCCTGCCCGAAGCCGAGCTGGCGAGCGGCGAGATAGATCTCGTGCTGGGGTTTGACGAGTACATGCAGGTGCCGGGGTATCTGGGCAAGGAGACCTGGCTCACCGAACCCCTGGCCGGGCTGGTGCGTGCCACCCTGGAGCTGGAGGAGGAGCGCATCACCCTCGACCAGCTAATCGAGATGCCCCATGTGTTCCACTCGCCGCTCGGCACCTCGGAGGCGAGCCTCGACCGCTATTTGCAGAGCCTGGGCCATAGCCGCACCATCTCGGTCAACAGCCAGAGCTATATGTCCGCCGCCGCCATCGTGAGCCAGAGCGATCACCTGCTGGTGCTGCCCAGCATGGTGGCCGAGCTGCTCGCCAGCCACTGGCCGCTGAAAAGCCTGCCCCTGCCCGACGACGTGCCGGACTATCACCTCAACTGCGTCTGGCACCCGGTCCACGCCCAGCAACCGGCGTTGATCTGGTTGAAGGCGTTGATGAAGGATCTGGTCAGCCCCGCGTAAACCCGCAGCGTCTGGCATACCAAAGCAGCATGCGCAGCAGCCGGCCCAGGTGTGGCTCAAGCATCTGATGAAAGAGCTGGTGACTCCTGAATAACCCGACGGCGTGTGACTCCCCCCCTCATCCCCAACCCTTCTCCCGCAAGGGGAGAAGGGAGCGGATCTGCGCCACTGGCAGCATCGCAAACAACCTGTCTGCTAGGGCGGAATACATCCCACCAGCACATCGACCTATCGATTCATCAGTTCATCAGTTCATCAGTTCATCAGTTCATCAGTTCATCAGTTCATCAGTTCATCAGTTCATCAGTTCAATGTCACACCACACCACGATGGCCCCGAGATGACCAACAAATGACAACTGTCACTCGATCTGTCCCCTCTCCCTCTGGGAGAGGGCCAGGGTGAGGGGACGCCACCCACTCAGTCACCAGACCGGGGAATGGCTATATCTAATAGGGTCAAACAGCTCTGGATAGGCACCATGAGAACCCATCCATTTGCCAGGCGCATGAGGCGAGAAGCCACCCTTGCCGAACAGAAACTGTGGCTGCAATTGCGCGACCGCCGTCTGGCCGGGGTGAAATTCCGTCGCCAGATGCCCATCGGGCCCTACATTGTCGATTTCATCTCTCTTGAGCAGAGGCTGATCATCGAGGTCGATGGATCGCAGCACAACGAACCGGCAGGGCGGCAATATGATGGAGCAAGAACGGCCTACCTCAATCAGCAAGGCTTTCGGGTGATCAGGGTGTGGAATAACGATGTGTTGAGTCGGATGGAGGCCGTACTGGCCCATATTTGGCTCTCATTGCGCTGAGCACGAGCCCTCCCCCTCATCCCCAGCCCTTCTCCCATTCTTTTGTAAATAAGTGGGAGAAGGGGGCAAAACCCCTGCTGCGAGGGGCATTCCCAGCAACAACAAAGGCTCCCGCGGGAGCCTTTGTTATTTCCATCCTCGCCATCACGCCCGCAGGGCGCTCATCATCCGGGCGACGACACCAACCAGCAGAGGGCGGTCGGGGTGGCACTGGGCGAAGGTGACCAGTCCCTGGATATGGACCTGCAAGAAGGCGGTCAGGGTGGGGATGTCCCCCTCTTTTGCCAGTTCTCCCTGCGCCTTTGCCAGGGTCAGCTGCCCGGCCAGATCCTGTTCCAGCTCGCCGTAGATGGCCTTGAAGCGAAGGTGCAGCTCCTCGTCCTGCTCCGCCAGCTCCATCAGGGTGCGGGTCAGCAGGCAGGAGCCCTGCAGGGCATCGTCCACCACCTGCTCGAGGTAGGCGTGCAGCCCCGCCAGCGGGCTGGGCTGTGCCAGGCAGCGGCGGCGCAGGGCCCCCTTCTCTGCCACATAGTGATCGACCGCCGCCAGCAGCAGACCGCGCTTGTTGCCAAAGGCGGCATAGAGGCTGCCCGGGTGCAGGCCGGTTGCGGCCACCAGCTCCTGCATGGTGGTCTTGGCATAGCCTTTGGCGCGAAAGGCTTCCATGGCGTTTCGCAAGACGGCATCCCGATCGTATTCGGCGCTGCGCATGGGGTCTCCGGTGGCAAGGTCCCGCGGGACGGAAAAAACAGGGCGGCAAGTTTACCCCAGCCTCCCCCGTCAATCCATGTTGAATGCTTGCTCAAAAAATACTTGCACGCAAACCAAAAAACGTCTTGAATGCCCGTTCAAGAATCACTCCCTCAGGACAGACGATCATGAATACCCTGTTTCAGCCCTATCGCCTCAACGACACCCTCACCCTCGCGAACCGTTTCATGATGGCCCCCCTCACCCGCTGCATGGCGGGCCCGGGTCTGGTGCCCACCGAACAGATGGCCGCCTACTACGGCCGCCGCGCCGACATCGGCCTCATCATCTCCGAAGCCACCATTATCCGTCCGGACGGGCAGGGCTACCCCAATACCCCGGGGCTCTACAGCGCCGAACAGATCGCCGGCTGGAAGAAAGTGACCAGCGCCGTGCATGCCAACGGTGGCAAGATCTTCGCCCAGCTGTGGCACGTGGGCCGTCTCTCCCACCCCTTCTTCCACCACGCCGAAGTGCTGGCCCCCTCCGCCGTCGCCCATGAGGGCACGGTGCCGCGCATGCGCGAGCTGGTCTATCAGGTGCCGCGCGCCCTGACCGAGCGCGAAATCGCCCAGTTGGTCGAGGATTACGCCCAGGCCGCCGCCAACGCCATCGAGGCGGGCTTTGACGGGGTGGAGATCCACGGTGCCAACGGCTACCTCATCGATCAGTTCCTGCACCACGCCAGCAACCTGCGCACCGACAACTACGGCGGCAGCCCCGAGAACATGAGCCGCTTCGCCCTCGAGGTAGTGGATGCCATCGCCGCCCGCATTGGCGGGGATCGCACCGGCCTTCGTCTCTCCCCCGGCGCCTATGTGCACCTGGAAGGGGATGCCCGGGATCGCGCCGTGTTCGACCACCTGCTGGCCGAGCTGAACCAACGCAATCTGGCCTATCTGCACCTGGGCATCTTCGATGACAGCCTCACCTTCGACTACCTGGACGGCCGCGCCTCCGACTACCTGCGTGCCCGCTACGACGGCCACCTGGTAGGGGTGGGCAACTACAGCGCAGAGACCGCGCTCGAGGCCATCGAGGCTGACCGCTTCGACCTCGTCGCCATCGGTCGCCCCCTCATCGCCAACCCGGACTACCTCGCCAAGGTGAAGCAGGGAGAGGCGCTGACCCCCTATGCCGACACCATGCTGGCGGAACTGGTCTAACCCTCGCCGGCGCCTTGCCAGACCAAGGATGGGATCCGCGCCCCCGCGCGGGTTTCCAATGTTTGGGCCCTCTCCCGGGCCCTTTTTTCTGCCTGTCTTTCGCCCTTTTTCACGTAAATGGTTGTCACTAACAACCAAATGATGCTATTGGTTGCGTACAACAACCAAATACCATCACTAGGAGACAACCCCATGGATCCCCGCCCCCTGCGCGCCCTGTCGAGGGAACTGGTACGCGAACTCGGCATGCTCTCCCAGCAGTGCGGCTCGCTGGCCCTGAGCCCCCTGGAGGCCCACCTGCTCATCGAGCTGGAGAACGGTCCCGCCACCAACCAGCAGCTTGCCGAGCGCCTTCGCATCGACAAGTCCAACGCCAGCCGCCCCCTGGCCCGCCTCGCCGAGCGGGAGCTGATCGCCTGGCAACCCCACCCCTCGGACGGGCGCAGCAAGGAGGCGAGCCTCACCGAGCTGGGCAAGGCACAGCTTGAGGAGCTGCACCGGCAGATGGACGAGACCATGGCGGGGGCCCTGGCCCAGCTCTCCCCCGCCGAGTGCGAGCAGATCTGGGAGGGCATGCGGCTCTATCGCAGCGCCCTCTCCCGCGCCCGCCGCCAACAGGGGTTCGTCATCCGCCCCATCACCCCGGCTGACAATCCCCGGATCGCCGCCGTGGTGCGCGCCGTCTCCGCCGAATACGGCCTCACTGCCGACAAGGGGTACGGGGTGGCGGATCCCAACCTCGATTTTCTCCACGAGACCTATCAGGGGGAGCGCTGCCGCTACTGGGTGATTGAGGGACCGGACGGCGCCATTCTTGGCGGGGGTGGCATAGCGCCGCTGGCGGGGGCAGCGGATGTGTGCGAGCTGCAGAAGATGTACTTCCTGCCCGCCCTGCGGGGGCTGGGGCTAGGACGGCGGCTGGTGTTGCAGGCGCTGGCCGAGGCTCGCGCCCTCGGTTACCAGCGCTGCTATCTGGAGACCACCGCCGTGCTGCGGGAAGCCACCGCCCTCTATGAATCCCTGGGCTTCGAACACCTGCCGGGGCCCCTTGGCTGCACGGGCCACGATGCCTGCGAGATCTGCATGGTGCTGGCGCTCGACTAGCTCAAACAACAACAAGGGGCCCATGGCCCCTTGTTGTTTCATCTTTCGCCCCCTGATCAGCCAGCGCTCTGCTCCAGGGTCCCAGCAGGCCGGGAAAGCGGTCGCTTGGCCCAGACCCCGGCCAGCAGAGAGCCGGACAGGTTGTGCCAGACCGAGAAGAGGGTGCCAGCCATGGCCGAGGCGGGAGTGAAGAATTTCATGGCCAGCGCCGTGGCGAGGCCAGAATTCTGCAACCCCACTTCGAAGGCCACGGTGCGGCAGATCCGCTCCTCAAAGCCCAGCCAGCGACTGACCCAGTAGCCCGCCGCAATGCCGATGCCGTTGTGCAGGATCACCGCCAGCGCCACGATGGGGCCGATGCTGGCGAACTGCCCTGCGTTGAGGGCGACCACGATGGCGATGATCATGACGATGGCGGCCATGGAGACGAGCGGCAGCACGGGCTCGATACGTGCCGTCAGGGAGTGGAGGAAAACATTGGCAACCACCCCGAACACCACGGGGATCAGCACTATCTTCACCAGGCTCAGCAGCATGTCCAGCACCGGCACGTCGACGCTCTTGCCAGCCAGCAGCTGCACCAGCAGGGGGGTGACGAGCACCCCGAGCAGGGTGGAGAGAGCTGTCATGGTGATGGAGAGAGCCACATCGCCCTTGGCCAGATAGCACATCACGTTGGAAGAGGTGCCACCGGCGACGCTGCCCACCAGCACCATGCCCACGGTCAACTCGGCATCAAAGCCCAGCAACAGGCTGACCAGCAGAGCGGCCAGCGGCATCACGCTGAACTGCAATACCAGCCCGAGGCCGATGGCCTTCTTGTTGCGCACCACGTCGAGGAAGTTCTGGGGTTTGAGGGTCAGCCCCATGGCCAGCATGATGATGGTCAGCAGCGGCACTATCTGGCCCTTGAGGCCGACGAAGGGCTCGGGCTGCCAGTAGGCCAGCAGGGAAAACAGCAGGGCCCAAAGCGGGAAGAGGTGGGTGATGCGTCCAAGCATGATGTACTCCTTGTTATTGTCCAGACGCGGGCTGACCGGAGGATGCCCGCAGGGAACTTTCTCTTATACCAGCTTTGTCGCCGGCAGGCCCGTGTAGCGGCGCTCAGGAAGGGAAATAGAACCAGGCGGTCTGGATAAGACCCTCCTTCACCTCGAACACCGCCACGCTCTCGATGGGCTCGGGGGAGAGGCCGTGGATCAGCTCGTGATCAAACACCTTGTTGCCTAAGATGGTGCGTGACAACAGCTCGGCCTTGAGCAGCGGGTTGTTGAATCTGTGCTGTGCATAGAAGGCCCGCAGCGCCCCCTTGCCGACTGTGCTCGGCGTCTCGGTCGGCATGCGATAACCTTTGAAATCCGGGGCAAAGCAGGCCACGAAGGCGTCGAGGTCGTGGGCATTGTAGGCGGCAAACTGCGCCTCTACGGGTTGGGTGACGGACATGTCTCTCTCCATGGGTGAAATTCAAATCACTTATCCTGTATTTTTATTCAACCATCAAGCCCCGGATGGGGATCTACGCCCCTTCCAATGAAACGCCCCATAACAAAAAACCCCGCCGAAGCGGGGTCTCTCTGGTCATCAGCCACCCGCTGTGCGCGGGCGGGATGATCAGTGTTCGCGGGTCTGGCGGAAGTGAACGTCCGGGTGACGCTCCTGGGCCAGGCGCAGGTTGACCATGGTCGGCGCGATGTAGGTGAGGTTGTCACCCCCATCGAGGGCCAGGTTGACCTCGTTCTTGCGCTTGAACTCCTCGAACTTCTTGACGTCGGTCCCTTCCACCCAGCGGGCGGTGGCGACGTTGACCGCCTCGTAGATGGCCTCGACGTTGTACTCGCTCTTCAGACGAGAAACCACCACGTCGAACTGCAGCACACCGACCGCACCGACGATGAGGTCGTTGCTGATGAGCGGACGGAACACCTGCACCGCGCCCTCTTCGGAGAGCTGCACCAGCCCCTTTAGCAGTTGCTTCTGCTTGAGGGGGTCACGCAGGCGGATGCGGCGGAACAGTTCCGGCGCGAAGTTCGGGATGCCGGTGAACTTGAGATCTTCACCCTGGGTGAAGGTGTCGCCGATCTGGATGGTGCCGTGGTTGTGCAGACCGATGATGTCGCCGGCACAGGCCTCGACCGCCTGTTCACGGTCACCGGCCATGAAGGTGACGGCGTCGGAGATGTTCACGTCCTTGCCGATGCGCACGTGGCGCATCTTCATGCCCTTGCTGTAAGTACCTGACACGATACGCATAAAGGCGATACGGTCGCGGTGTTTCGGGTCCATGTTCGCCTGGATCTTGAACACGAAACCGGAGAACTTCTCCTCGGTCGCCACCACTTCGCGGCTCTCGGCCTTGCGCGGCATGGGGGCTGGCGCCCAGTCGGTCAGGCCGTCCAGCATGTGGTCAACGCCGAAGTTGCCAAGGGCGGTCCCGAAGAAGACCGGGGTCATCTCGCCGGCGATGAAGGCATCGTGGTCGAACTCGGGAGAGGCGCCCTGCACCAGCTCCAGCTCGCCACGCAGTTGGGCAGCCAGATCTTCACCGATGGCGGCATCCAGCTCGGGGTTGTTCAACCCCTTGACCACCCGCTTCTCCTGGATGGTGTGGCCCTGACCGCTCTGATACAGGTAGGTCTCGTCCTTGTAGAGGTGGTAGACACCCTTGAAGGATTTGCCACAGCCGATGGGCCAGGTGATGGGGGCGCACATGATGTTGAGCTCGCGCTCCACCTCGTCCATGACCTCCATCGGATCGCGCACTTCGCGGTCCAGCTTGTTCATGAAGGTGAGGATGGGGGTGTCGCGCAGCCGGGTCACTTCCATCAGCTTGCGGGTCCGGTCTTCAACACCCTTGGCGGCGTCGATGACCATCAGGCAGCAGTCGACCGCCGTGAGGGTACGGTAGGTATCTTCGGAGAAGTCCTCGTGACCCGGGGTATCGAGCAGGTTGACCAGGCAGTCGGCATAGGGGAACTGCATCACGGAAGTGGTGATGGAGATACCGCGCTGCTTCTCCATCTCCATCCAGTCGGATTTGGCGTGCTGGCCCGAGCCACGGCCCTTGACGGTACCGGCGCGCTGAATGGCCTGTCCGAACAGCAGGACCTTTTCGGTGATGGTGGTTTTACCCGCATCCGGGTGCGAGATGATCGCAAAAGTGCGTCTCTTGGAGACTTCACTCAGAAATTCAGCTGACATAATTCGACGTTCTTCTATTGAGCGGCGGCCTGGAGCCACCGTGGGAATAAATGCGGGACAGCACCTTGGAATCAGGGCGCCCATGCAGACAACGACACCACGCGGGCGGGTCAGTGACCGCCGGTGGAGACAGGAGAAGCGCGTTGCATTACATGGGTCTGGCCCCGGATCAAAGCAAAATTGCGCGGCATTATACCCGCGCGAGTGAAAAATACCCAGCCCGCTATCACGGGGGCCCGGGGTCGGCCTCACCGGGCCGTCATCACCCGGTTGCGCCCCGCCAGCTTGGCCTGGTACATGGCCTCGTCGGCCCGGCGTACCAGCTCGCCCAGGTTGTCATCCTCGGGTTTGTACTGGGCACAGCCGATGCTGATGCGGATGGGGTGATCCGCAGGCACCCCCTCAATCTCGAGACGGGCGACGGCGAGGCGGATCCGCTCCGCCACCTCGACGGCCTCGCCCAGGAGGGTATCCGGCAGCAGCACCAGAAACTCCTCGCCGCCGTTGCGCCCCACCCTGTCGAGGCTGCGCAACTGCTCCTCGATGCACTGGGCCACGGCGGTGAGCACCCTGTCCCCCACGTGGTGGCCCAGCTGGTCGTTCACCTTCTTGAAGTGATCCACATCCAGCAGCAGCACGCACAGGGGGTTGCCCTCCTCCCGCGCCTGGATGAACCATTTGCGCCCCTTGGCCTGGATCTGGCGCCGGTTGTGGATGCCGGTCAGTTCGTCCGTCATGGCGAGACGCTGCATCTTGCGGGTGCGCCCGCGCTGGTGCACCACCAGGGTGCCCATCACCACCAGCAGCAGGGCCACCACCAGGTATTGCCAGTAGCGCCGCTCCTGCAACTGCTTGAGTTTCTCCGCCTGCAACTGCTGCTGGGACCTGAGGGTCTGGTTTTCCAGCTCCTTGCGGGCGAGATCGAACTCGAAACGCATCTGCAAGGAGCGCTGTTCCCGCAATCTGAGCTCGAGGGCCTGGCGGGTCTCGACATAGGTCTTGAGGCTGGTTAGGGCCAAATGGATATGCCCCTGACGCTCCAGCACCCGGGCCCGCGTCTCATGCACCCGGGCGAGGAAGCGCAGGTTCTGCTCCCGGGTAAAGATGGGCTCGGCCTCGTCCAGGTGCCGCAGCGCCTCGCCGGGTTGGTTCAGGGCCTCGAGGACCTCGGCCATGACGAGGTGCCAGTGGCCCAGGGTGACGCTGTCCGCCCCCTCCGCCTGATGAAGGGAGGCTGCCGCCTGATCGAGCTTGATCATGGCCTGGTCCGGCTTGCCCTGTTTCTGCAGGATGGTGGCCAGCTCGATCCGGCTCCAGGCCAGGACTCCTTCCTGCTTTGACCCCAGATAGTAACGCTCCGCTTCGGCCATCAGGGGCTGCGCCTTGTCGTACTCTTCGGTGTCGATGTAGAGGAGCCCCTGCTGGCTGTGAATGTCCACCAGGTACTCCTCGACCCCGAGCTGCCGGTAGTCGTGCTCCAGCTCCTTGAAATAGCTCTCGGCCCGCTCATAGAGCCCCATCCTGCGATAGGCATTGGCAATATTGGCGAGCACCTCGCGCCCCTTGGCCTCCAGCCCGAGCGCCTCGTAGCGCTGGTGGGCATCGATGAGATCCATCAGCCCCTCCGCCAGCTCCCCCTGGTAGGAGTACATCTCCCCCCGCAGGCTCAGGATGTCGGCACGCTGACGCTCATCCCCCAGCCGGCGAGCCAGGGTCAGGGCGGCGTCGTAATCCTCCCCGGCCCCGGCCATGTTGCCGAGCAGTTGCCGGTGATACCCGCGGCAGGCGAGCAACCCCACCTCGGTGACCCTGTCCTTGCGGGCACGGGCCTGCGCCAGCCCCTGCTCGGCAAACGCCACCGCGCGGCGAAACTCCTCGTCCCGTTCACTCGGCTGGGCCCAGCACTGCAGCCGGGCAAGGCGGCCCTGCACCTCGAGCGGATAGTGTGCCTGTTCGGCAGTCAGGGCGGCGACGCGCTCGCGAAACACCTGCACCGGCATCGTCGACTCTTCCAGTCGCTGCAACGCCAGTTGCAACTCGTACCCAGCCAGTGGCGTCGCCTGGGCCAGGGCAACCCCCAGCAACAGACCACCTCCCATCAGGATCTTCATGCGGACATTTTCTCCTCTTCACTGGCCGGACGCCGCGCTCACCGCTGTCATCATATCCCCACAGACTCTGGGCGCACAGCCGCCAGAGGGTGAGAAAACTCCTCATGTTGGACGAGAGCCTCCCCTATCCCCTTCTTTACAGAAGGAGAGAGTGCATCGACTATATATGCTTTCGAACAGGGGAAGGGATGAGGAATGACCTACGAGGAGCTGAGGGAGGCTTACGACAGGTTGTTGCTGGAGAACGATCGTCTCAAACGCATCGCGGATGACGCGCGGGAGAAGCTGGACGCAGCCATGGACGGCACCGGCCTGTGCATCTGGCAGAACCATGTGCCCACCGGCAAACTCATCATCTTCAACCGGCGCTGGGGCTCCATGCTCGGTTACCAGCCCAAGGAGCTGTCCGCCCACTTCGACGTCTGGCGCGCCCACCTGCACCCGGAGGACAGGGAGCAGGTGCTGCAGGCCTTCTTCGATCATCTGGAGGGCAAGAGCCCGTTTTATCAGGCGATGCACCGCATGATCGCCAAGGATGGCAAGACCACCTGGGTGCTGGACCGGGGCCGGGTGGTGGAGCGGGATGATCAGGGCAACCCCGTCCGGGTGATGGGCACCCACATCGACATCACCCACGAGAAGGAGTACGAGCAGCAGCTCGCCCAGCTTGCCCACCGGGATCCCCTCACCGGCCTGTTCAACCGCACCGCACTGCACCGCCACTTTCCCGGGGAGTACCAGGCCATCTGTTTCATCGATCTCGATGACTTCAAGCTGGTGAACGACAACCTGGGCCACCGGGCAGGTGACGAACTGCTGGTCTCCCTTGCCCAGCGCCTTCGCCACTGCTGCGGCGAGGAGGTACGGCTGGGGCGCATCGGCGGGGACGAGTTCGTGCTGCTGCTGCCCTGGGCGTGCGACGATCCCCGCACCAGCCACCTCGCCCGCCAGTGCATCGATGCCATCGCCACCCCCTTCGAGCTGCCCAACGGGGACGCCTCGGTGGGGCTGAGCATGGGAATTGCGGCCATCCGGCCCCAGGATGATTTCGGCGCGGCGCTGGCCCGGGCGGATCAGGCCATGTACAGGGTCAAGCGCAGCGGCAAGCGGGGTTTTTATATTGCCCAGCCAAGCGGTCAGCCGCTGCTGGATCAGGAGCAGGTCAACGAACGGGGCCTCTACCACAGGCCCACTCTCTGAGCCTGAGTGCCCTCAATGGCGCTGCCAGCGCCGCAGCAGGCGTCCACGCAGGCCGCAATCGAGCAGCCAGCTGTTGTCGAACACCCGCAAAATGGCCGCCTTGGCGTGGCGGGACATGGCGACCGCATGGAAGCGTGTCTGCTGCGCCCGTCGCCGGTTCATCCGCTCGAGCAGGGCGTGGGGCAGGTTCTGGGCGATGAAGTCGGAGATCACCAGCACATCGGCCTTGGCAAAGGCAGGTTGTTCGAGCTGGGTCAGGGCCTGCTCCAGGCAGGGCACCAGATCGGTCCCCCCGTGAAAACTCATGGAGAGAAAGCGCTCCGCCTTCTCAAGCCCGGTGTCGGCGGTGATCTCCAGGGTCGCCACCTCGGTGGAGAAGAGCATCAGATAGCAGCCCCGCTTCTCCTCCATCGCCCCCTTGAGCAGGGCGAGAAACAGCGCCTTGGCACACTCCTCCGGATAGCCCCCCATGGAACCTGACGTATCGACGCAGACGATGAAGGGGCCCCGCGGCTGCACCTCCTGCCCTCCCTGCTCGGGGGAGCGCAGCATCAGACGCTGGCGCGGCAGGGTGCCCCGCGACTGGTAGCTCAGCAGGCGCCGCTCCAGATAACGGCGATAGAACTCCAGCTCCAGCTCCGGCAGCGCCAGCATCACCGCCTCGCTCGGCAGGAGGCGCATCAGATCGCTGGCCGGGTGCACCCCCACCAGATCGTCGGGCACATCGTCACTTTGCACCTCCTCCAGCTCGTGCACAGGCACCGGCGGCAGCGTCCTGTCCTCGCTGCGCCGCTCCCGCTCGCTGCGTCCAAGCAGGGCGGCGATCTCCGCGAGCAGAGGCTCCTGCTGCAACATGCGGGCGTACTGCTTCACCAGCGCCAGGCTGCGCTTGTGCCAGCTCCCCTGGGCCAGATCCCAGAGCCCACCGGCGGAGATCTGGTGCGGATCCAGGGCATCGGCCAGGGTGCGGTTGGCCAGCAGTTGATCCTCTATCTCCTGGCGCTGCTTCTCCCGCTCCGCCTCCGCTATCTGCTGCTGCAACTGCAACAGGCTGCCCACCAGGCTGGCGCGCCACTTCTCGATGAAGAGCTGGCGCAGCCCCTCGGTGGGCTGGGCCACTATCTGGCGCACCAGGCTGCGGGCATCCCCCGCGAAGGGGCTGTGCTGCTCCAGGGCTTCCAGCAGGGCGGGCAGTCGCCCCACCAGCTCCGGCAGGGGCAGTTGCCGGTGGGCCTGATAGAGCAGGTATTCCCGCTCGAGGGCCACCGGCACCGGCTTGTGGCGCATCTCCTCCCCAAGCTGTTCGCTCCAGGTCTGGATGCGCTTTCTGAGCAGCTTCCCCTGCAGGGGCGAGCGCTTGAGGAACTCGGAGATCTTGGGGGTGGAGGCAAGCAGCAGCGCCATCTCCCCCGCCAGCTCCCCCTCCCCCATGAGCAGCCCCAGGTCCATCATGCCGATCTCTAGCATGGGCCACCCCGGGCGTTGAGATGTGATGGAATATCATGCTGACTAAACATGTTTTTCATTCTGTTTATTTCACCAATCCCACGTCAGGCGCGACGTCACCCCTGTGCATCGAGAAGAGGCAGACGATCCCGCCACTGCTGCAGCTCGGCCCCCAGCCGCTCCAGGTCCCGGCTCAGCACGAAGAAGCTGTCCTCCACCTGACGCAACCAGTTGTCCCCCACGAACAGGTGAGGCTGGTGACGGTCGAACAGGTTGCGCTGGCCCTTGAGGTTTTGCAGCACCCGGTTCACCTGGCCCGTCAGGTCGTCCAGGGCCGACAGCCAGGGGGCCATCACCACCTCGGGGATGGGGGTGCGCTCCACCAGCATCAGGGGCACGGGCTGGCGCTGGATATCCAGCACGTGCAGCCGCAACTGCTCGTCCAGCACCAGCTCGTAGTGCCCCTCCTTGGGGTTGCCGAGAGGCCAGCCCACCAGCGCCTCCCCGGTGGGGTGCCAGTGAGAGAGCAAGGTGCGATCGAAGGTGAGGGTGCCGGTGAGGCGCTCGGGATCGCTGCCATCCAGGGGCGCCGGAGTGAGCAGCTGGAAATGCACCAGCTTGCCGAACGCCCTGGCGTTGGCCAGCGGCAGTTCGGTGCCTCGGGCGCGGCGGCCGAACCACTGCTTGCGCTTGACCGCCTTGCAGCCGATGCGCAGGGCGACCGCCCCCTGCAACTGCTTGAACTGCTCGCGCAGGGAGAGCAGCTCCCGGGTCAGCGCCAGTTGCTGGTAGCCGTAGAGGCGGGAAAATTCGCCGATCATCTCCAGCAGCGCGGTGCGGGAAGCCTCGTCGTGCCAGAGGCAATCCTTGAACAGCAGCAGATCCAGGGGCGCCACCTCGTCGCGGCCATTGAAGAAGGCGCTCGCCTTGATGAGCCGCACCGCCTTCTTCCAGCGCCGATCCGAGACATAGCAGCCGTGCCCGAGCTGACTGTCGAGCTGCTGGCGCAGCTGGTAGATGAGTTCGAAACAGGCGTCCGGCAGGCGCACCTGCTCGATGGCATCCTGCCAGGCGTCGTACTCTTCCCCCCGAATCTGCACCGAGGGGGTCAGGTTCTGATGGGACTGGCCATCGCTCGCCAGCATGGCCTGGAAGTTGGATTTCTCCTGCACCCTGTCCATCCAGACCCGCACCAGCATGCGGTCGTAGAGCGCCTCCAGCCCGCTGTCCGGGGCCGGCAGCTCGTTCGAGGCGGTGACCAGCAGCCGCATGGGAATGGGGTGCTGGCTGTCGCCGTTGCGAAACTGGCGCTCGTTGATGGCGGTGAGCAAGGTGTTGAGGATGGCAGGGCCCGCCTTCCAGATCTCGTCGAGGAAGACCACCTCGGCCTCCGGCAGGTAGCCGCTGGTCAACCGCAGGTACTTGCCATCCTCCTTGAGCGCCTGGATGGAGAGGGGGCCGAACACCTCCTCCGGCGTACTGAAACGGGTCATCAGGTATTCGAAATGGCGGGCATCCTGAAACGCCAGCTTGAGGCGCCGCGCGATCAGGCTCTTGGCGATGCCCGGGGGGCCCAGCAGAAAGACGCTCTCGCCACTCAGGGCCGCCAGCAGGCCGAGCCGCAGGGCATCCTGGCGCTCATACAGTCCCTCGCCAAGGGCGGAAAGGAGCCGTGGCAGGCGCTCATGAATGGGGGTGGCACGAACAGTATTCTGGGCTAAAGGCGGCATAGGCACAGTTCCGAAGCTGATAGGTCATCCGTGGTGACGGGGTCCGGCCTCTGGCCCCGCCCCACTCTCATTGTCTGTCATCTCTGCCCCCGGGGAGGCGCTCGTTTGCCATCGCCACAGGGCGAAAAGCGCACGTCCGGGGTGCAGCAAATCCCGCGAGAGTGTACTCTGCGCATCATTATTTACCCCAACGCAGATCAAGAGTGAGCCTTCGCCATGCAAGATCCCCTGCTGGACCCGCTGCGCCAGCGCATCCTGGCCCGCATGGGCATCCCCCTCTGGCAACAAAGAGGCCGACTCCTGGCGGGAGGCACCAGCCTCGACGGCGCCGCGCAGCCGGCAAACACGCCCGCCGACGAGGTGCTGGCCCCGCAGGAGACTGCCCCTCTGCCGACCGGCAAGCTCTGGCTGCTGGCAGAGACGCTGCCCGCGCCCTCCCTGCTCGGGGACATCTGCCGCTGGCTCGGCCTTGGCACGGACGAGGTCTCCCTGCTGTCCGAGATACCTTCCCTGCCCGCGGGGGCCACTTCGCCCCTGCTCTGGCTGACGGCGCCGGACCCTCGCTGGCCCGATGCACTGGTCTGCCCGCTCAAGCCCGATGGGGCGCACAAGCGCGCCCTCTGGCAGCAGTGCCGGCAGCGCCACACCCCTTGATGCTCACGACCATGGCACGGCCATGGTGTCCATCGCAAGCCTGAATCCCGTCCGGAGTGACCATGTCTGACCTCTTGCCCCACTTTCGCCCCCTGCTCGAATCGGACTTCGAAGCCATCTACCCCATCGAGCAGGCCGCCCACCAGGAGCCCTGGAGCCAGGCCAACCTGCTCTCCTGCTTCGGGCCGCGCTATCTCAACGGCCTGATGCTGGTGGACGGACGACCGGCCGGTTTCTACATCTCGGATCTGGTGGCGGGAGACAGCTCCCTGATGAATCTCTGCGTGCACCCCGATTTTCAGGGCAAGGGGCTGGGGCGAGCGCTGCTCAGGGAGTACCTGGCCCGCAGCAAGGCCGGCAAGGCCGAGGCCTGGTTCCTGGAGGTCAGGGCCGGCAACCGCACCGCCATCAACCTCTACGAGAGCGAGGGGTTTGCCGAGTATTGCCGCCGCGCCGACTACTATGGCACCGGGCAGGAGAGGGAGGATGCCGTGCTGATGTCCCGTCTGTTCGACTTCGGCTGACAACCCGCAGCAGACCGCCGTCAGCGGGCGCCCCCCTCTGACCTCCCTGACTCCCCCGCTTCGCTTCCCCCCTCAAGGCAGGGGCGCATTGTCGATGGAGGGGTCTTCCAGGCTCAGGGTCACCCTCAGCACGGCCTCGAAGGCGGCTCCCGAGAGGGGCATGAAGAAGCCGCGACCATAGGTGACGCCGGGCATCCAGATCTGTTCGATATCCACCGCGATCTTGATGGGGCGAAGCGGCTCACCCGGTCGCTGGACATAGATGCCAGGGGCCGTCGCAACCTGGGGGAAGCGGCGCAGAATGTGCTCGCTGCCATCCCCCGCATCCGGGTTGAGTCGCACCTTCACCAGCCCCGCCAGGGCGGATTGCATCTCGGGGGCACGCCACAGCCTGGTATTCAGCGCCTTGCAGCGTCGGCACTTGGCGCGCTCGATCACGTAGAGCAAGGGGTATCCTTCCCTCAGCGCCAGCCGCTGCGCCTGCTCATAGCCCTCGGCGCCGCTCAGCCAGGGATTCTCCTGCTCCCCCGCGCCCCCCAGCAGATACCAGAGGGCGCCTGCCCCCGCCAACAGCAGCAACACGCCGGTGAACAGGCTCTTGATCCCGATATTCATGGTGCAACTCCCTGAATGAATCCGATCCCTGCCCCCTATCATGCCTCACTCTCATCTGGTTGACGACTTTGTGATCCAGGACAAATGGCGCACACTTGTAAGCTGTAATGTTAGAGTTTAAACTCCAGCCCCGATTTTGGTGCCCCTGCGGGCGCACAACTGTTACTTGAGGATGCGTGAGATGTCGCAGTTTCATCTGGTTAGAGTGATGCGTGAGCGTATTGCCCGCCTTGGCAACAAGGCCGCCCTGCGCGTCCAGCAGGATGGCCAGTGGCGCGCCATCGGCTGGCGAACCCTGGGTCAGGCCATGGATTATTGCGCCCAGGGCCTGATCCGGGCGGGCCACCAGTCCGGCGAGATGGTCGGCATCTATGCCCGCAACATGCCCGAGTGGACCCAGGCCGACCTCGGCATCCTGGCCGCCCGCGGCGTCAGCGTGCCCATCTACCCCACCAGCACCCTCGATCAGCTGCGCTACATCGTCAGGGATGCCGGCATCAGGATGCTGTTCGTGGGGGAGCAGCCCCAGTTCGATCAGGCGCTGCACCTCATCGACAGCGGCGAGATAAGCCACATCGTCGCCCTGGACGGCACCGTCGATCTGCGCGGCTGCGCCTCGGCCAGCCACTTCCAGACCTTCCTCGTCTCCGGCAACCACCAACCCAGCGAGCTGGTGCTGCGCGAGCGCGAGCGCCACTACCGCATGGACGACCTGCTGACCCTCATCTACACCTCGGGCACCACGGGCGAACCCAAGGGGGTCATGCTCGATTTCGCCAACATGGCCGCCTGCTTCGAGATGCATGACGCTCGCCTCGACCTCAGCGAGCAGGATGTCTCCCTCTGCATGCTGCCGCTGAGTCATGTGTTCGAGCGTGCCTGGAGCTACTACGTGCTCTATTGCGGCGCCGAGAACGTCTACATTCGCGACCCGCAGAAGGTGATGGATGTCATCGGCGAGGTGAAGCCCACCGTGATGTGCGCCGTGCCCCGCCTCTACGAGAAGGCCTACGCCATGATCCAGGCCAAGGTCGCCCAGGCGCCGCGCCTGCGCCGCGCCCTGTTCGGCTGGGCCACCCGGGTGGGCAAGCAGATGGTCGCCACCCGTCAGGCGGGCAAGTCCGCCTCTCCCCTGCTCTATGGCCAGCTCTGGCTTGCCGAGCGCCTGGTGTTTCGCAAGCTGCGCGCCCGTTTCGGCGGTCGCACCCGCTTCCTGCCGGTGGCGGGCGCCCGTCTCGCGGACGAGGTGAATCTCTTCTTCCAGGCCATGGGGCTCAACCTCAAGTACGGCTACGGCATGACCGAGACCACCGCCACCGTCTGCTGCTATGAAGACACCCAGTTCAGGCTGGGCTCCATCGGCACGGCGCTAAACGGCATCGAGGTGAAACTCGGCGAGAACAATGAACTGCTGGTGCGCGCCCCCACCGTGATGCGTGGCTACTACAACAAGCCGGAGGCCACCGCCGAGGTGATGACCGAGGATGGCTTCCTGCGCACCGGCGATGCAGGCGAGCTGGATGACGAGGGCAACATCTACTTCACCGAGCGCTTGAAGGAGCTGATGAAGACCTCCAACGGCAAGTACGTGGCGCCGCAACTGGTCGAGGGGACCCTCGGCAAGGATCGCTTCATCGAGCAGATTGCCATCGTCGCCGATGCCCGCCACTTCGTGTCGGCGCTCATCGTGCCCTGCTTCGAGTCCCTGGAGGAGTACGCCCGCTCCATCAACCTGCAGTACCAGTGCAAGACCGAGCTGCTGCGCCACTCCCGAGTGATGGAGTTCTTCGAGGCCCGCATTCAGGATCTGCAAAAGGAGCTGGCCAAGTTCGAGCAGGTGAAGAAGTTCACCCTGCTGCCGAGCGCCTTCTCCATGGAGCTCGGGGAGATCACCCCCACCATGAAGCTGCGCCGCAAGATCATCGAGGCCAAGTACCAGCGCGAGATAGAAGCCATGTACAGCCATGTTTAAGAAATTGTATTGCTTGACATGCACCAGATAAATAATGGCCACCCTGAGGTGGCCTTTATTTATCTTACAAAGACCATTAGTTGGCTACTACCATATGAGACATCTTGCTGCTGTGGCCAATTTGTTCTAATCCATAAGTCTGGATAATTAGCAGTCCAAACACCTTTTTTATACCGATAGAAGTTACCTTGATAATCCAAACTACCAGGATGGCCGACTACGGTATAGTCTAAGTTTTCGAGTGAACACCCCTCTTTTTCAGCATGGACTAAAACCTTTTTACTTAAATTCTCATTCAATGGTGAGCATAATTTTGGATTACTCGCTTGTGATATATTCATAACCCCCCATATCTCTGTGTCGGGTTGTAAAAATAGTATCTCCGTTGATTCATCCTTCAATTGCCCCCATGCACCTGGATTCAGATACTGGTTGCTATTTAACTCAGTCAATTGTTCAACAGGAACATGAGTCTCTTTATTATACCTAACTGCAACTAATCTCCAGCCCCCACCATCAATATCTACATTACAGTATAAACCGTGATACCAGCCGGTTTCTGTTGCCAAACGGCAATCAGGTCTTTCTTCATCACCCCACTCGATGCGGAAGTCACCACCATTACCATTAATATCATACCAAGTACCTTGATACTGCCGGTCTGATATTACCTTGCCAAGATAATAAGTTTTGTTTTGATTTATGTCTTGCTTCAGTTGTATTATTTTTCTATTCTCAACGAAACTACCAGTTATACTATCGCCACTACTTCCGGGAGTGATGATGTCACCATTTACATTCACAATTACCGTTGTTGATGATGCAGTCTCCTTGTCTATATTTCCATCAACCCAAGCATCTTTTGTCATTCGGTAATCTTGTTCAATAGCGGAAACCCCTATCGGAACTAACAAAGCTAACATGAACAATTTCATACAACATATCTTCCATTTCATTGTGAAATGGGAAGTATATGTTATCAATGCACAAAAAAAAGACCCATATGGACACTTGATTTTGACAGGTAAAGCATTTTCAGAACTTAGGAAAAACTATTCTTGAATTACAAAAAACTGGATTTTATTACTAATGATTTCAATAATAATCCGTCAATATCATACCTTAAGTATTTTCAGATAACTCCTTGTAGCTCATTTCGTCACATAAAGTATCTATCGTGCCTTTCAATGTATAGTTCTAAATATAAATGTTGCTGATATCAATCTACTCGTCCACCATTACATACAGTTTAATCAGACCTCTCAGGGACTTTCATAACAACACCAGCTCAAAAGAATCCACTGACCTGCTCTGCTGGTGCGTTCTAGTCACAGTTATCTCAGTCCGCCATCGAGAGTATTATTTATATATAATTATACTTTAACACGCCAAACCCATTTACAAGCCCGTAATACAGTAAGCTATGGAAATATAGTAGCCAGCAAGTAACTGTACCCAATTTATTTATTACAGTTAACATTAGAACTATAAAATAAAGGATCTATCCGATAATAAGGATATGTCGCTGGGAATAGAAAAGCCGCTCATGGAGCGGCTTTTTGCTGGGCGTCTCTCCCTTATGGCAGCTTGACCAGGGGTTGCTCGCGCAGCTCGGTGGCCCGACCGCCCTGGATCTTCTCCACCTGGGCCAGGGCCTGCTTCACCTCGTCGGCATTTTGCAGCAGGCGATAGGTCAGATCGAAGGTCTTGGTCTCCCCCGGCTGGATCTTGGGGACCAGCCCGAGCGGGCGCTGGTACTTGGTGCTGTAGGCATAGCTGGTACCGGGTTCGATGCCGGTCACATAGCCCTGGGCCCGGGTGTCGGTGTTCTTCCACAGGGTCAGCACCGGCAGCTGTCGGGTGTTGTAGCCCACCGCCACTCCGGCGTTGCCGGCCCGGTTGTTCAGCACTGCCAGGGTATTGCCGTCGGCGTCGCTGTAGGGCACCAGGTTGAACACCATCTCGTCGAAGCCCTTGGTGGGCCCCAGATAGGTTTGCCAGCCCTTGAGTCCGGCCTTCGCGTAGTCATTGAACGGGGAGATCTGCTTCACCGGCGTGCTCACCCTGGCTCCCTCCTCCAGAATGGGGGCCCCGAAGTTGCCGTGATAGATGATCTGGTACTCGTTCTCGTAGTCCGCGTGGTTGGTCAGCTTGTCCTGCAGGGCAAACTCCGCCTGACCGGGCACCACGCTCAGCTGGGTCCAGGTGACCAATTCGCTCATCTTGAAGGTGCGTTCGTCCACCCGGCCCAGCACGTGGATGGCATAGGGCGGCTCGTCGTCCACGGTCACGCTGACCACGGAGGCGGGGATGTTCTGCACCCGACCATGCAGGCTCTTGAGGCGGCCGTCGTCATCCACCCCGGGATGCCCCGTCCACTCGTAGCCGCAGCGCACCAGCATCTCGTTGAAGCCGTCGAGCCAGCCGAGGCCGCCACGGCTCTCGAGATCGATGAAGGCGGGATTGACCACCTCCTTGACCGGTGAATCCCAGCCGAGGCGCAGATCCGCCGCCTTGACCTCCTTGATCCCCATGCCGCGGGTCGGCACCAGGGTGATTTTCATGACGCCGTTGTCGACGATGAGCAGATCCACCCCTTCCTGGCGGCCGCCGTGCAGGCGTTTCTTCTCGATGGTGAAGGGAACCGGGCTCTTGATGCCGAGCTTCTCGCTGGTGATCTTCCAGTCGCCCACATCCAGCCCTTGCTGGGAGTCGGTCAGCAGAAATTCGGCGGCGTGACCCGCGGTGGCGCCCAGGGCGAGCAGCACGGCAATGGAGAGTTTCTTCAACATGGATTTATCCTCGTGTCTCTTGTTTTTGTGAAAGCTGAATCGTTTCAGTTATCGAAAACTAGGCGCCTGACGCCCCGGACTCAAGAGACAAAAAGAGGAAATGTGAGCCGATTGACAATAAAAACGGCTTCAGCCCTGCTGAAATGAAGGCTGACTCACAGTTATGAAAGGAGGAAAAAACAGGCGGGCGCCGAGAGGGGCGCCCCCCTCACCCCGCCCGCACCACATCAGGCAAGGGCCAGCGTCACCGCGGCTTCGGCGTGGATGGCGGTGGTGTCATAGAGAGGCACGGCGGCCTGGCACGCCCCCACCAGCAGGGCGATTTCGGTGCAACCCAGGATCACCGCCTGGGCACCGGCCTGTGCCAGATCGGCGATGATGGCCAGATACTCGGCCTGAGACGACTCGCGAATATCGCCGAGGCAGAGCTCGTCATAGATGATGCGGTGCACCCGCTCCCGTGCAACGTCATCAGGCACCAGCACCTCCAGCCCGAAGCGCTCCTGGAGCCGCCCCTTGTAGAAATCCTGCTCCATGGTGAAGCGGGTGCCGAGCAAGCCTACCCGGGTCACCCCGTCGGCCTGGAGGCGATGGGCCGTGGCATCGGCGATGTGGAGCAGGGGAATGTCGATGGCGGCCTCGATCTCCGGCGCCACCTTGTGCATGGTGTTGGTCCCGATCAGCAGAAAATCGGCGCCACCGGCCTGGATGGCCCTGGCCTCGGCCGCCAGCAGACGGGCGGTGGCGGGCCAGTCACCGGCGTGCTGCAACCGCTCTATCCCGGCAAAATCCACGCTGCTCAGCAGCACCCGCGCCGAGTGCAGACCGCCGAGCCGCTCGCGTACCCCCCGGTTGAGGGCCTGGTAATAGCTGACGGTGGACTCCCAGCTCATGCCACCCAGCAGACCGATACATTTCATGGGATCTCCTTATGTAACCCGATGGTGCAAACCAATGCTGCAATCCCTCAGGGGGCGCGTTTGATCGCACCGCCCCGGCAATAAAAAAGGCCCCGAAGGGCCAACAAGACAGCCGGTAAAGGCTCAGGCCGAGGCCTAAACCCAGATCATCAGCACGCAGGCCGCCGTGGCGAGCCCCATGCCCAGATTGAAACGACGCCAGCCGGTGGCGGTGCGGATGAGGCGGCGCACCTGGGCACCGAACAGCACCCAGAAGGCACCAGTATAGAGGCCGGTCACGAAGAAAATGCCGAGCACCCAGCCCGCGGACGGCCAGTAAGCCTCCCCCGCCAGGGTGAAGCCGCTGATGGCGGAGAGCGCCATCATCCAGGCTTTGGGATTGAGCAGTTGCAGCATGGCCCCCTGATGGGCCGGGATGAGCGGCCGGTTCCCCTCCGCCGGGCCACTGGCGTTGGCCACCTTCCAGGCCAGCCAGAGCAGGTAGGCCGACCCCACCAGCTTGAGGCCGTCGTGCAGCAGGGGCAGACGCTCGAACACCACCCCAAGCCCCAGGGCCGTGGCCAGGATCATCAGGTTGATGCCCCCCACCACCCCCACCAGCAGAGGCACGGAGCGGCGAAACCCCTGGGCGGCCCCAGCACTGGTGAGCAGCATGTTGTTGGGGCCCGGCGTGCCACAGGTGATAAGGGCAAAGCCCGCCAGGGGGAGCAACCAGTTCAGATCCATCTCAACCTCGTTCAGATACGGCAAGCCTCCTAATATGCAGAGCCGACGCCCTGACGACAAGGTCAGCAATGCATTTTCTTTGCATGAATAATCAAGACGCTGTTAATACCAGAGCATCACCACGCACAGGGCGGTCAAGGCACCCAGGCTGCCGTTGAGACGACGCCACCCCTTGTCCGAGTTGATCCAGCGACTGAGCTGATGGCCAAACATCACCCAGGCGAAGCAGACCGGGAACCCCGCCATGGGGAAGACACTCATGATGCCCCACATGCTCGGCCAGTAGTCGCTCCCCGGCAGGCTGAACAGACTGATGGCCGAGATCCCCATCATCCACGCCTTGGGATTGAGGAACTGGAAGCCCAATCCTTCAAGCAGGGTCAAGGGGCGGGCACGGCTGGCGGGATCTCCGGGGGCGCCTGCCACCGCGATGCGCCACGCCAGCCACAGCAGGTAGAGGCTGCCCAGCACCTGCAGGCTCAGCTTGAGCAGGGGCCAGCGCTCGAACAGCGGATAGAAGCCGAGCGCCAGCACCAGTTGCAGCACAGGCTGGCCCACCGCCACCCCGATGAGATGGGGCAGGGTGCGCCGCACGCCGAAGTTGGCGCCGGACGCCGTCAACATCAGGTTGTTCGGCCCGGGCGTGCCGCAGGTGAGCAGGGCGAAGCCAAACAGGGTGGCATACCATTCGATGGTCATGGGGAGACTCCTTTCTCGCCACATTGTACCGATACAATGTGTGCTTGTTGGTTGTACATAGGTTGATAATCACGCTATATTGCGGACAATCTTGGATCAATGGATTTATTGTCACCATGACAATCTGGACGCCCGACCTCACCCCTTTCGAGGGGCCCCTCTACCTCAAACTGGTCAAAGCCATCGAGCAGGCCATCGCCACCGGCACCCTCTCACCCGAGACCCGGCTGCCGACCCACAGGGCTCTGGCAGACAAGCTGGGGGTCACCGTGGGCACCGTCACCCGCGCCTACACCGAGGCGGAGCGACGGGGCCTGCTGGCGGCCCGGGTCGGGCACGGCACCTGGGTCAGGGGAGCGGCGGATCCCGCCAACGAATGGGTGATCCGCAATGAAGACAGCCAGCGCATCGAGCTGTGGCAGAACCTCCCGGTCCAGCTGGACAGGGGCGCCATCATCAGGCCCCTGCTCACCGAGCTGGCGCAGGGGGATCTCAACGGCCTGCTCGGTTATGACAAGGAGGCCGGACGCCCCGCACAACGCCAGCTGTTCGTCGACTGGCTCGCCGAGCAGGGCATCACGGCGAGCGAAGATCGCCTGCTATTCAGCCATGGGGCCCAGCACGGCATCATGCTGGCCCTGCTGGCCACCGGCTGCGTGGGAGAGACCCTGTTTTGCGAGGGCCTGAGCTACCCCGGCATGCTGGGCAATGCACGCCAGCTCAAGAATCAGGTGGTGGGACTGGCGATGGATGAGGAGGGACTGCTGCCAGAGGCGCTGGATGCCGCGTGCCGTACCCGCCGGGCCAAGCTGCTCTACCTCACCCCCACCCTGCAAAACCCCACCACGGCCACCATGAGCCTGGCGCGGCGCGACGCCATCGTCGCCATCGCCCGTCGCCACGATCTGCTGATCGTCGAGGATGACGTCAACGGCCTGCTGCCCGAAAGTGCGCTCCCTCCCCTGGTCAACCTGGCACCGGAGCGGGTCATCTACCTCGGCAGTCTCGCCAAGATCGCCTGCGGCGGCCTGCGGGTCGGCTTCGTGTTGTCCCCTCCCGCCCTTCGCAACGGCTTCGCCCAGGCGATGCGGCTGTCGAGCTGGATGGTGAGTCCGCTGCTCATCGAGCTGGCCTGCAAGCTGGTGAGCCAGCGCCAGATCATGCCGCTCATCGAACACCAGCGAAAAATCCTGGCGCGCCGGGGTGAGCTCCTGCACCACCTGTTGCCGGGAGCGCGCTGGCAGCCGGGGTCCATGCACGCCTGGCTGCCGCTGCCCGAGCCCTGGCGCAGCCAGGAGTTTGCGGAGGCCGCCAACGCCCTTGACGTGGGGGTCGCCAGCGGAGAACACTTCGCCGCCGGCCAGTTTGCCGCCCCGCAGGGAGTACGCCTCAGC
This sequence comes from Aeromonas sp. R7-5, assembly GCF_040908015.1. Taxonomy (NCBI): domain Bacteria; kingdom Pseudomonadati; phylum Pseudomonadota; class Gammaproteobacteria; order Aeromonadales; family Aeromonadaceae; genus Aeromonas; species Aeromonas sp. R7-5. The sequence goes on from NZ_JBFOCZ010000017.1 coordinate 54,859, forward strand.
CTGAGCCAGCCCGCCACCGACGCCCGCGTCGCCGAAGGGCTGGAGCGCCTCGCCGGGCTGCTGAGGGGCACGCCGCCCACCAATCCCCTGCTATAGTCATTGACCCTGGCACCCGAGGAACCTTCATGTCTGCCGTCCGTCCCGCCCTGCTGATCGCGACCCTGCTGCTGGGAGGCTGCGCCTCCCCGGCCCATCAACAGCTTGGCGCCGCCCTGAGCGGGCTGGAGGGGGAGCTGACGCGGCTGGAGGAGGAGTTGGCAGCCATGAACGGCCTTCACTATCAAAAAGCCATCGACGCCCCGGTGGCGCTGCGCCGCTATCTCAAGGCCCCCGCACCGACGGCGGAGGGACTGGTGCCCGTGCAAAGCCGGCTGCAAGATGGCCCCCTGCTGCGCTACGACTACCGGCTGCCCGCCGGAATGACACAGCTGCCCACCGACAACCCCTGCCTGCGCTACGAGTTCGAGCTGCGCCGCCTCGGGCGCCTGGGCCAGCTCGAGCTCGCCTGGCAGGGAGAGGCGGGAGCCGGGGAGCTGCGTGTCCCCCAGCGGGACTGCCCCTTCTCGGCCAGGGGGCCCGGCCTTCAGTGATGCTTTCTTTGCCCTGCCCAAGGATGGCACTGAGCCATTCCTGACCCAGGTGGGGTATTGACCCCCTCTGGCTCTCGCGGGAGAGTGGAGGCTAACTTTGAATCCAACCTCGCCACCCCCGACCGGCGAAGGAGCGTCAAAGATGCAGATCCTCCTCATCGAAGACGATGCCATGATGGGCTCGACCCTCACCCAGGGACTGAGTGATCTGGGGCTGCCCCCCACCGAGCTGTTCCACTGCAAAGAGATTGCAAGCCTGCCCGCCCTGCTGCGCCAGCACGCCTTTGATGCCATTCTTTGCCGCCAGTATCACCACCAGGCCCACGAGGGAGTCAGGCTGCTGCATGAAGCACACCACCTGGGCCTGCTCGCGCCCGGCTGCGTGCTCCTGCTGCTGGAGCAGGACGAGGACACCGGCCAGTTCCCCCCCTCCGACCTCTATTTCGCCCTGCGTCTGGCCGTGCCCTTCACCACGGAGCAGCTGGCGCACAGCCTGCAAGCGCTGCTGGCACTGACCACAGTGACCCGCCCCCTGGCCACCCCCATGGCGCTCAGGGAGTGGCGCAGCGCCTGCGCCCAGTGCGAGGATCTGCTTTACCGGCACGCCAGCCACAAGGGGCTGGAAGCACAGATGGACAGGGTAAAGGGCTACATGCTGCTGCAAGCCGGGGAACGGGTGCAGGCCGCCCAGCACTACGCCATCTGCACCACGGAGCACGATGCCTGGTGGCCACGCCAGGGACTGAACCAGGCTCTGCTCGGGCTGAACCGGGTGGAGAGCGCCCACAAGGATCTGGCCCGCAACCGGGAGCGACTGCCCCCCGTCATCCATCAGGCGCTGGTTCTCGCCTGCCAACTGCACGAGGCGCAGTGGGATCCGGCCTGGGAAACCTTGTCAGGCTTGCTGCAACGCTGCCCCTGGCAGCCGCAGTGGCGCCAGGTGGCCATTTTGCTGGCCTTGCTGCGAAGGGATGAAGGTCAGGTGCTGGCGCAGGCCAGCGATTTCATCCTGCGCTACTTCCCCAAACAGACGTTTCGCCACTCCGTCGAACGCTGCCTGCTGGATGCGACCCTGGCGGTGCTCTGGCATCCACCGGGAGAGGCCAGAGTTCATGGGCTGCAGCAGGCTCTGGAGGAGCTCGGCCAGCAGGCCGTGACCCTGCGAGCCCACGAGGAGGGGCTGCTGAGCGCCCTGATGCTGGGTCTGGATTATCGATTCGATGACGCCTTGATGCTGCTGGCCAAGCACCCGCCGGAGGCGGCGCGGGACAATCACCTCAATCAGTTGCTCGGGGTGGCCGTCAGCCAGTTCTGCGGGCTTCCCCACCATGCCCAGCGTTATCTGGCCCAGCTCGGCCAATATCAGGGGCCGGTGGCACAGACCCCGCTGCTGCAGGGGCTCATTTTGCAGGTGGTCGACGATCTGGCGCGGCAACTGGCGCAGCGGGAGCAGCAGCTGACCCAGCTGCGCGAGGAGCGGCAACGGGCCATGACCACGGGTCAGTTCCAGCTCGCCGTGCAGAGCGCACTGACCCTGCAGGAGCGATTCCCGGCCCAGGCGGGGGATGCCTGGCAACTGCTGGTATTGCTGACCCAGTGCTGGCCCGCCGGCATGGCGGCCCCGGCGGTGGCCCGCCTGGTGGACAGGCTGGAGCAGCGTCTCAACCACAGTGCCGCCTTCCTGGAGCACCATGGGAACGCCTATCGGGAGACCCTGCAACAGGTGAGATCCCACCTGGCCCCCAAACTGCCGCCCCTCGGTCCCCACCAGGGCCTATAGCCATCCAGGGCGGTGCATGCCGCCCTGGCAGGTGCGTTACAACAAGCCCCGCACCAGGATCCCCGCGATCAGCAGGGGGGCGACCAGCCGCCAGCACCAGAGCAGCGCACCACGCATCAGCGGCGAGAGATCCGCAGGCACAATACTGTCCCCCAGCTTCCAGCCAAGCAGCAGGGTCAGCACCAGACCGAACAGGGGCATCATCAGGTTGGAGGTGAGGTAATCCAGCAGATCGAACAGGGTCTTGCCAAACAGGGTGTAGTCCGCCCAGGGCCCGAACGACAGACTGACCGGAATGCCACAGGCCATGATGAGCAGGGTCAGTACCCGGCAGGCATTGCGGCGCGACCAGCCCCACTCCTCGGTGGTGAAGCGCACCAGGTGCTCCAGCATGGAGATGGAGGAGGAGAGCGCCGCCACCAGCAGCAGCAGGAAGAAGATCACCGCCAGCCCCTGACCGAACGGCAGGTGGTTGAACACCGCCGGCATGGTCATGAAGGTGAGGCCGGGGCCGGCGGCAGGATCGATGCCGGTGGAGGCCAGCACCGGGAAGATCATCAGCCCCGCCAGCACCGAGATGCAGCTCGCCAGGGTGACCACCCAGACCCCGGAGCGCAGCGCCCCGTCACTGCTCGGCAGGTAGGCGCCATAGGTGGTGTGTACCCCGAGACCAATGGAGAGGGAGAAGAACGCCAGCCCCAGGGCGTCGAGCACCCCCTGCCCCGTCAGGTGGGAAAAGTCGGGCATCAGGAACTGGCGTACCCCGGCCATAGCCCCCGGCATGGAGAGCCCGGTCACCACCAGGAGCAGCATCATCACGAACAGGGCCGGCATCATCCAGCGCAGCGCCCGCTCCACCCCCTGTTGCAGACCTCCCTGCACGAACCACCAGGTGAGCCCGGCGAAAACGAGATGGGTGAGGGCCGGCCAGAGGGGATCGCTCACATAACCGGTGAAGAGTGCGGTGAGGGTGCTCGCCTCACTCAGGTTGAGCTCGCCGCCCACGGCCAGGGCCGCATAGCCCACGGTCCAGCCCCCCACCACGCTGTAGAAGCTGTAGATGAAGAAGCCACACAGGATCCCCATGTAACCCATCCAGCGCCAGTTCGGCCCCACCAGCTTGTGGAAGGCGCCGAGCACGCCGCGCTGGCTGCGGCTGCCGAGCAGGGTCTCCCCCACCAGCACCGCGACCCCCAGGGTGAAGCTGAAGAGCAGGAACACCAGCAGGAAGGCACCGCCCCCGTTGGTGGCTGTCACATAGGGAAACTTCCAGATGGCGCCAAGGCCGATCGCCGAGCCGGCGGCCGCCAGCACATGACCAATACGGGAAGACCACTGAACCTGGCTCATACAACCTCCGGGCAAGACAACATCAGTTCGATACTCCATGGCTAGACGCGGTGTGCGCCGCAACAAAAAAGGCCGCCTGAGGGCGACCTTTGCAATGAACAGTCAGACAAACGATACCTGCAAGGTCACCTCTCCAGAAAGGGGCTAAATCGGCCACAGAGAGCGATAAGGGGTGACATGGGAGGGCAACGCCTGCACGGTAAAAAGGAGCCACAGCCTAAACCATGGCAAGAGAAGTTGACAGGAAATAGTCTAAAACAGAACCAAAAACAGATTTAATAAAAATAAAATGTCAAAACAACAGACTGTTGCTCTATTTATTTTTAATTTACAGATTTTTATAAAGAGTCAATCCTGCCACGCCACTCCCCAGCCAGCCCGGCCGGGGAGTGTCATAGATGACCAACCCTCCCTACATCAGGCCGCGCACCAGAATGCCACCAATGAGCAGGGGAGCCAGCCAGCGCCAGCAGCCCATCAGCAGGGCCCGCCAATGGGGAGCCAGCCCTTCGGGCAGCGCCTGGCGACCGAGCCGCCAGCCCAGCAGCAGCGTCAGGGCCAGCCCGAACAGGGGCATCATCAGGTTGGAGGTGATGAAGTCCAGCAACTCGAAGATGTTCTTGCCGAACAGGGTCAGGGTGGCCCAGGGACCGAACGACAGACTCACCGGGATGCCACCCGCCATCACCAGGGCAATGACCAGGTTGCACGCCGCGCGGCGGGACCAGCCCAGGCTCTCGCACAGGAAGCACTGCAGGTGCTCCAGCAGGGAGATGGAGGAGGAGAGCGCCGCCACCACCAGCAGGGAGAAGAACACCACCGCCAGCCCCTGGCCGAAGGGCAGTTGCTGGAACACCGCCGGCATGGTCATGAAGGTGAGGCCCGGGCCCGAGGCCGGGTCAATGCCGGTCGCCGCCAGTACCGGGAAGATCATCAGGCCCGCCAGCACGGCGATGACGCTCGCCAGCAGCACCACCCAGAGGCTGGAGCGACCGACCCCTTCGCTGGAAGGCAGGTAGGCGCCATAGGTGGTGTGGATGCCAAGGCCGATGGAGAGGGAGAAAAAGGCCAGCCCCATGGCGTCCAGCACACCCGACATGCCGAGCTTGCTGAAATCGGGCATCAGGAAGTGGCGCACCCCGGCCATGGCGCCCGGCAGGGTGAGGCCGAAGGCCACCAGCAGCAGGATCATGATGAAGAGGGCCGGCATCATCCAGCGCAGGGTGCGCTCCACCCCTTGTTGCACACCGCCCCGCACGAACCACCAGGTCAAGCCGGCAAACAGCAGGTGGGTCAGCACCGGCCAGAGCGGATCACCGACGTAGTCGTTGAAACGGGCGGTCAGTGCCGCGCCGTCCCCCTGTTGCAGCTCCCCCGCCAGGGCCATGCCCGTGTACCCCAGGGTCCAGCCGCCCACCACGCTGTAGAAGCAGAAGATGAGCAGGCTGCACAGCAAGCCCATGGCACCGACCCAGCGCCAGCGCCTGCCCATCAGTTCACCAAAGGCGCCCACCACCCCGCGCCGGGTCAGGCTGCCGATCAGGGTCTCCCCCATCAGCACCGCCACCCCCAGGGTGAAGCTGAACAGCAGAAAGACCAGCAGGAAGGCGCCGCCACCGTTGGCGGCGGTGACATAGGGGAACTTCCAGATGGCGCCGAGACCGACCGCGGAACCTGCGGCGGCCAGGATGTAACCGAGCCGGGATGACCATTGGGACTGCTTCATAAGAACTCCACGGGAAGGGCCTGCCAGCGAGGCCCGAAATGGCGCTCAGAGTACGCCCGCGGGCGCGCAATCACTCGGCGTATATCCGATATAAAACTCAGTTTTTAGCATCATTAACCAATAAAATTCGGATAACCCACCAATCGTGCCACAAAGTAAAAACCGGAGCGGGGATGCTCCGGTTTGTTGTCTGCCCGGGTCTGGCGGGATTAGATCACCCCCAGCTCCCGCAACCGCTCCATCAGATAGCTGTGGGCGGTGTGACGCTCCGAGAGCACCACATCCGGACGGGGGTGCAGGAAGAGCGGCAAGGAGATGCGGGACTTGGCGGCACTGCCCCCGGTCGGGTTGATGACCCTGTGGGTGGTGGAGGGGTAGTAGCCGCGGGAGGCCTCCTGCAGCATGTCACCGATGTTGATGATGAGGGTGCCGAAATCGCAGGGCACATCCATCCACTCCCCGTCTGAACCTTTCACCTGCAGGCCCGGCTCGTTGGAGGCGGGCAGAATGGTCAGCAGGTTGATGTCTTCATGGGCGGCGGCGCGGATGGCGCCCGGCTCCTCGGTGCCGTCGAAGGGCGGGTAGTGCAGCACCCGCAGCAGGGTCTTGTGGCTCTCTTCGATCATGGAGGAGAGCGGGCAGCTGTAGTGGGCGGCGATGTCCCCCGGGGTGTGTTGCTCCACCCAGCCCAGCAGCTCGGCGGCCAGATCGTTGGCGAGGCGGTAGTACTCCATCGCCTGCTCTTTCAGCTCTGCCGGCATCTGGCCCCAGGGATAGATGTGGAAGTACTCCTTGATGTCCTTCTGGCTGTGGCCCTTGGCCACCTCGGACACCGAGGGCGGGAAGTAGCCGTCCTGGGTCTCGCGATTGAACAGGAAATCCTGCTTCTGTTCGCTCATGAAGAAGCGATACCAGTTGTCATAGATGGACTGCACCAGCTCCTTCGGGATGGGGTGGTGAGTCAGCACTCCGAAGCCGGTGGTGCGCAGGGATTCGGTGAAGCGCTCGGCCGCATCGGGGGAGCGATAATCGACGGTCAGGACTTTCATTGTTTTTATGTTACATGCCAGTTAAAAGTAGGCGCAGTTTACCCTGCCTCCCCCGGCAAGAAAAGGCTGCCGGAAGCCCGTCTACAACGGCTTGAAAATACTGATAAAAACATCATGATACGGCCCCCTCGCCCGGTGCTTGTCCCGGACGGGCCTCCTCTTCTAGAATGCCCCACCCCCTTTGCTGTCGGAGCCCCCTCATGTCCCCCAAGATCCTGTTGTTGACCCTTCCCTTCCTGCTCGCCGGGTGCAGTTCCCTCTCGGAGGAGGAGTGCCGTGCCATGAGCTGGTACAACCAGGGCTATCAGGACGGGGAGCAGGGCAAGACCCGGAGCGCCACCCGCGACTATCAGAAGACCTGTGGGGAGTACGGCCTCAAGGTGGATGAGGCGGAGTGGCAGCGCGGCTACGCCAAGGGGCTGGAGCTCTATTGCATCCCCGAGCTTGCCTACAGCAAGGGACGAGAGGGGAGCGAATACCTGGGGGTCTGCCCCAACGACACCAGCTTCCTCACCCAGTTCGAGCGCGGCCGCAAGGAGTACCTGCTGGAGCAGCGCCTCGGCGAATTGCAGCAGGAGCTGGAGCGCACCGAGCGGAGCATCCACCAGCTGGATCAGCAGATCCGGGGCGAGAGCGACAGCCGCCAGCGCGACTACTATCGTGCCCAGCGCGAGCGCGCCATCCGTCACTACGAAGGGGTGTACCGGGACTACAACCGGCTGCGCTTCCCGGATCGGGTGATCCAGTTCTCCTTCGGGAGCTGACAAAAAGGGGCCGACATGGCCCCTTTCTGTTTATGCCGCAGACTGTTTTTCCCCTCAGGCGGGCAGGACCCAGCGCTGCAACGCCAGGGCGATGCCATCCTCGTTGTGATCCGCGGTGACCCGGTCTGCATGGGCCTGGATCTGGGGCGCCGCATTGCCCATGGCCACCGCCAGCCCCACCTGCTCGAACATGCTGATGTCGTTGTTGTTGTCGCCAAAGGCCACCAGGTTCTCCATGGCGATCCCCTCGCTCGCCGCCCATTGGGCCAGCCGGTTGCCCTTGCTGCAACCGGGCTGCACCAGCTCCACCGCATAGGGGGCCGCCCAGTCACGGGTGAAGGGCAGTCTCTCCACCACCTCCCCGACGAAACGGTGCAACCGGCCGGGGTCCTGGTTGAACAACTCCAGCTTCCAGATGGGGGACTGCAACCAGGATTTGATATCCTCGGCGGGCAGCAGGGAGACCTTGAGGTGATCCGGCTGGGTTGCCGACCAGCGCCGCATCCGGCCCACGTGCTCCTCGCAGCCCAGGTAGCCGATGCCGTCCCCCAGGTGGAACAGCGCCCCCATCTGCTGGGCTTGCACCTCCTCCAGCAGGGCAGTGAGGGGCGCCACGGCCAGGGGATCCCCGGCGAGGATCCTCTCCTGTACCGGATCATAGAGGTAGGCACCGTTGCTGCAGATGATGGGGGTGTCGAGGGCCAGCTCGTGGTGGAAGGGACGGGCCGTCATGAAGTGGCGACCCGTCACCAGCAGCACCTTGATGTCGTGGGCCCGGGCCTGGGCCAGGGCCGCCCGGGTAGCGGACGAGATCTTGTGATCCCGGTTCAGCAGGGTACCGTCCATGTCCAATGCAATGGCCTGATAACGACTCATATCACCTCCAGGAATGTCGAGACGGGTGCGGCGCCATCCCGTTGCCAGTGCCACGACTCATCTCACCGCCAGGAATGCGGACTGGGCATGGCAAGGTCCATGATGGGAGACGCGCTCACCGGGGGATCGGGAAAAGCGGTGCAAAGAGCCATACCGTCCCAGACTCGGCGCCGCGATGCAAGTCCGGCCCGCCACCCCGTCGCCGAACTGTGATCCCCGCGCCCTTCGTCAGCCCGCCTCGGCGCACCCGGCCACGGCGTTTCGCCTGTCCGCCCGTCTGCGCAATCCGTAGAAACCGAAGGCACAGATCACGCCGCAGAGGCCGGCCAGGTAGAAGGGCCACTCGGTCCCCGCCAGCAGCACCAGGCTGCCCAGCACCACCGCCAGGATCTCGCTGCCCACCGCCAGACCGCGGTAGAGCCCCATCGCCTGCCCCTGCTGGCTGGCATGGCTGCGGTTGGAGACCGCCACCGAGGTGGCCAGCTCCCCCAGACTCATGCCGATGCCGGCCGGGATGAAGGTGAGCGCGAGCCCCCACCACTGGGTCGGCAGGATGAACATCAGCATGCCCGCCGCCATCACCAGGTGGCCGACGATGCCAAGGGAGCTGCCGCGCCAGTGCCGTGCCAACTGCTCACCGATCCAGGAGCCCAGCATCATGGGCACGCTCACCAGCACGGCGGCCTGGGCCAGTTGCACCGGATCCCATGCCAGCCGCTCCACCAGCCAGACATTGAAGTAGGTGAAGTAGAGCTGTACCGCCCCATAGCTTGCCAGGGTCAGGGCAAAGTAGGGCAGGAGACGAGGTTGCAGCAGCAGTTGGCGGGTCGAGAGAGGAACCTCATCCCGGGTCGCCGGCACCGGGGGACGATTGGGCAGCAGCCAGAGCACCAGCAGCAGGTTGATCACCGTCATCCCCACCGCCAGCCAGGCCGCCAGGCTGTAATCCCCCGAGACCACGGCCGCATAGCCTCCGATCATGGGGCCCACCACCCAGCCCAGGTTCATGCCGATGTTGATGCGGGCGAAGTTGCGTGCCTTGGTCCTGGCCGTGCTCATGTCCGCCGCCATCGCCTGCACGATCGCGATGTCGCCGTTGAAGAAGCCCTCCACCACACGGCTCAGCAGCAAGAGCGGCAGGGAACGCCAGGCGATGCCGAGGGCCATCAGCACATACCCCGCCAGCACCCCCACCAGACAGAGTGTCAGCACCGGCTTGCGCCCATGGCGATCGGAGAGACGGCCAAGCAAGGGGGCCCCCAGCAGTTGAAATAGTGGATAGAGCCCCATGATGACGCCAAGCCACACCTTGCGGCTCCAGTCCGACGCCTGTGGCGTCAGCATGCCCTGGGCCGGATCCAGCAGCAGCGGCGCCAGGACGGGGGAAGGCAGGCTGAACCCCGCCACCGCCAGCGTCACCGTCATCACCAATACCCAGAGGGTCGCCTGTCCCTTGATCCCTTCCATCTTCGCCTCATTAAATAAAGTCATCGGTTTATTTATATTGTGAGGGGCCGTCCATTAAGTAAAGCAGATTGTTGATTTAAATCTCCCTGCTACCCATAATGACCTCATCCAGGCGGTCACCGCACCGATACCCACCACCGGAGCCCCCATGAACGCCAGTACCGACAAGATCCTCTATCTGCTGAAAACCCGCGGCCCCCAGAGCGCCGCCGAACTCGGCGACCAGTTGCAGATGACGTCCATGGGGGCGCGCCAGCACCTGATGGCCCTGGAGTCCGAGGGCTGGGTGGGGTTTAGCGACGAGGCCCGCGGCCGCGGTCGCCCGGTGCGCCTGTGGCACCTCACCGACCAGGCCTGGCAACGCTTCCCCGACACCCATGGCGATCTGACCCTGCAGCTGATCGACGACATCCGGCAGGTGTTTGGCGACGCGGGCATGGAGCAGCTCATCGCGCGGCGGGAGCAGCAGATGCAGGCACGCTATGAATCCAGGCTGACCCAGCCGGCGCTGGCAGACAGGCTGATGACGCTCAAGGCGCTGCGCACCCAGGAGGGGTATATGGCGGACATGTCGCAGGAGGAGGACGGCAGCTGGCTGTGGTGGGAGAGTCACTGCCCCATCTGCAGTGCAGCCAGGGCCTGTCGGGGCTTTTGCCGCAGCGAGCTGGCGCTGTTTCGCCGGTTGCTGGCGCCGGCCGAGGTGGAGCGGGAGCAGTATCTGCTAGAGGGGGACAGCCGCTGCCTCTATCGCATCCGGCCGCCCCGCCCCTGAGCGGGCGGAACGCAAAAACAACAAAGCAGGCGCCGGGATGCCTGCTTTGTTGCCTTCGGGGAGGGGGTGCTCTCGTTCCAGCCCGTTGTTTCCCGATAAGGTCGAACGGCTGATGGGGCTCTTGACCCGGTAAGGTCCTTCACCACAGGTGCCTGGTCGGGCGCCTGTCTTGCCACCGGAAGATGTAATCATGGTACTCCCCGCGATGCGGTGAGTGGTTGTGAAGTAGCAGGTATTTTCAGTTGTTTTTGCAATAGTTCACCCTTAATCTAGGAAAAGTGGATTAGTAATTGCGAAGAGGTACGGAGAATGCTGAAACTTGATCGTATAGACAGGCATATTCTGGAGCTGATGCAGGAAAATGGCCGCATCAGCAACCTGGAGCTGGCCGAGCTGGTCGGGCTCTCCCCCTCCCCCTGCTCGCGCCGGGTCAAGGCGCTGGAGGATGCCGGTCTCATCGATACCCATGTCACCCTGCTCAATGCCCGCCAGCTGGGGCTGACCCTCACCGCCTACATTCACATCTCCATGGATAGACACACTCCGGAGCGGTTCGAGAACTTCGATCGCGCCGTCAAGGATCTGCCCGAAGTGCTGGAGTGCGACCTCATCACCGGCAACGATGCGGATTACCAGCTCAAGGTGGTGGTGCGGGACATGGAGCACTACCAGCACTTCCTGCTGGACAAGCTGACCCACATCTCCGGCGTGACCGGGGTGCGTTCGAGCTTCGTGCTGCGCCGCATCAAGCACAAGACCGCCCTGCCCCTCAACCACCTGGGCTGACCCCTCCGCATCCGGGGAGCACCAAAAGCAAGAGGAGGCCAGGGCCTCCTCTTCTTGTCTCTGCTATCAAGGGCATTCGCGGTCAACACCGCCCCCGGGCGCCATCGCGCCGCCAGGTGGCGAACGCCTCGTCATGCCTCGACCTGGCTGACGTCCTGCACCTGCAGCAACCAGCCGTTCTGCTCCTGCAAGGGTTCGCCGCGCAGCCGCAGCCGCTCACCGGTCGACACCCACTGCCCTTTGGGCAGAGATATTTCCAGGCTCTCGCTGCCGTTGTCGAACACCCAGCGATCGGCGCCCAACGACTCCATCAAGTACCCTTCCATCTCCACTCTGGACTCGGCCTGCCAGGAGGGGGAGGCGGTATCACGGCTCTCGATGAAATCCCCCTGAACACCAAAACTGGCCAGCCCCCACAGAATGGAGAGCCCGACGATGGATGATTGCATCTCTCTCTCCTGTTGGTTCGCTACCTTGAGGACCAGTATGGGAAGAGAAAAATGAGTGCACCATGAACAAGGTGCCAAAGTGCTGGCAAGATCGCGAAAAAAACCGGCCCCATGGCCGGTCATGTCATTTTATGTCGTACAGGTCACACTACTTGGCCGCTTCTTCTGCCATCCGTGCAGCCCTTGGTTTATTTGTCCACATGGCCACCCCGCGGTGATCCGCACAGATCCCCTCGTCGGTGACCGCCCTCACCCGGACCCCGTCCTTGCAGATGGCTTGCCAGGCATCGGCATCGTCGATCTGCAGCTCGGAACGGGGATAGGAGGTATCGGCGCAGGCGCACAGCAGGATGGCAAACAGAGGCAGCAGGGATTGCATGGGTTTCATCGGGTCACTCCTGACGGGGAAAGGGATCAGCGTCCCAGCTGCGCCGCCACGCGATCGCAAAGCTGCTTGAGCTGGGCCAACTCAGCATCGGCCAGATCCACCTGATTGCGCAAGCTGTCCGCCAGACAGCACTCCCTGACCTCCTTCTGCAACTGGCGTCCCGCCTCGGTCAGGCTGATGCACTTTTGCCGCTCATCCTCGTGGGAGACGGTGCGGGTCAGCCACCCCTTGCTCTCCAGCCGCTTGACGATGGGGGTCAGGGTGCCCGCATCCAGCCCGGTCTCCTGCCCTATCTCCTTGAGGCTGACCTCGTCCCGGGCCCAGAGCGAGAGCATCACCAGGTACTGGGTATAGGTGAGATCCAGCTTGTCCAGCAGCGGCCGATAGGCACGCATCACCGCATTGGAGGCGCTGTAGAGGGCAAAACAGACCTGCTTTTTCAATTCGCTCATGGAGGACCTCGCTGACAACAAGGGGGGCAGTATACCCCATCAACTTCGGGGCTGAATAGTTTGCACACAAAACAGTTGCCAGCCCCCGCGTTCAGGACTACCCTGATTTTAGTTTGCACACAAACAAAAATACCAGGCCGCCGCCCGACGCGCGGCCCCACTGCCGGAGAATGCCCATGAATGCCATCAGCCATCAAATCCAACTGCTGCGTCGCCCCACCGGTCTCCCCACCCTGGAGGACTTCACCCTCCGGGACGTGCCCCTGCCCGCCCTGCAGGAGGGAGAGGTGCAGGTCGCCAACCAGTGGCTGTCGGTGGACCCCTACATGCGCGGCCGCATGAGCGAGGCAAAAAGCTACGTTCCCCCCTTCCCCCTCAACGGTCCCCTCGACGGCGGCGCCATCGGCACGGTACAGGCATCGCGCCATCCCGATTTCAAGGTGGGGGACAAGGTGAGCAGCATGCTGGGCTGGCGGGATGCCTTCGTGGCAAACGCCGCCCAGCTCACCCGCCTGCCCGACACCACCCTGCCGCCCCAGCGCTTCCTCGGCGCCCTCGGCATGCCGGGCATGACCGCCTGGGCGGGCCTGCACAAGGTGGCACACCTGAAGGCCGGTGAAACCCTGCTGGTCTCGGCGGCCTCCGGGGCGGTCGGCACCATGGCGGTCCAGCTCGCCAAGCAGGCGGGGGCCAGGGTCATCGGCTCCACCGGCTCGGCCGACAAGGTCGCCTACCTCAAGACCCTGGGAGCCGATGCGGTGATCAATTACCGGGAGACCCCGGATCTCGACGCCGAACTGGCCCGCCTCGCCCCCGAAGGCATCCACGTCTACTTCGAGAACGTGGGGGGCGCCATGCTGGATGCCGCCCTCAACCACCTGGTGGTGCACGGGCGCATCGTGCTGTGCGGCCTCATCGAGCAGTACAACAGCAACGGCCAGGCCAGCGGCCCGCGCAACCTCTCCCAGGTGATCCGCAAGCGCATCCTCATGCAGGGGTTGCTGGTCTCCGATCACTGGCAGCACTACGGGGCGTTCCTGGCCGAGGCCATGCCGGCCTTCGAGGCGGGCACCCTCCAGGCCGAGGAGACCGTCAGCGAGGGGCTGGCCAGCATGCCGCAAGCCTTTATCGGACTGTTCCAGGGCCGCAATACCGGCAAGATGCTGGTCAAACTGCCCTGATCCGGGGGCATTCCCCATCTATTTAACAGATAGAATGTCGCCAGACCCATCCGTTTAAGCGATGGAAAATCGGCATCCGATCGCCCTTGAACAGGCGGCTTGCACAACGGGCCCATCCCCCCTAAGGTGGGCCCGTTTTCCCTGGTGCACCCCGCCGTCTCAGCAAGGAGCCTCCCCTATGTCTACCCCCTATCCCCGCGTCGGTGTCGGCGTCATTCTCACCAATGGCCAGGGCCAGGTACTGCTTGGCAAGCGCAAGGGCAGCCATGCCCCCTACTGGTCCATCGCAGGTGGCCATCTGGAATTGGGGGAGACCTTCGAGTCGGCAGCCATCCGGGAGGTGGCGGAGGAGACCGGCTTCGTCATCTGCCAGCCTCGCGTCATCGCCGTCACCAACAACCTGGAGACCTGGCGAGAGAGCGGCCTGCACTACATCTCGGTCACCCTGCTGGCAGAGGTGAACGGGGAGCCGCAACTGCTGGAGCCGGAAAAGTGCGAGGGCTGGATCTGGTGCGACCCGCACACTCTGCCCGAGCCTCACTTCGATGCCAGTCGCCAGTCCATCGCCTGCTGGCTGGCGGGACAATGCTACCTGCCCCAGCCACAACCTGCCCCCTGACCCTCACCGGCAGGCTGCCGCGCGTCACCCCGGCACCTCTCGTCTGCTGGCGGAGGCGACCCGCCACCCCGCCAGCCCCTGTTGATGGCAGGCAGCGCGGGAGGGCGTACCGTCACCAAACCGTCACTTTTTTGTCATATTATCCGGGCCAGGATGATGACGAGGAGGGGAAGATGGGACAGGTGTTCATGCAGTTCTTGTGGCTGGGATGCATCAGTTTTGGCGGGCCGGCCGCCCATATCGGCTATTTTCAGCGCACCTTTGTCCAGCGGCTGGGCTGGCTGAACCAGGGGGAGTTCGCCCAGTTGCTGGCCCTGTGCCAACTGCTGCCGGGTCCGGCCTCCAGCCAGCTCGGCTTTGCCATCGGCCGCCACCGTGCCGGCATCGGCGGCGCCCTGGCCGCCTTCGTCGGCTTTACCCTCCCCTCCTTCCTGCTGTTGCTGGCGGCCGCCGTCGGTCTGGGTCAGCTTGCGGGCAACCTCTGGCTGGACGCCGCCCTGCACGGCCTCAAGCTGCTGGCGCTCGTCGTGGTGGCGGATGCCGTGCTCACCATGAGCCGCCAGTTCTGCAAGACGGCGCTGCAACAGGGGGTCATGGTGGCCACAGCCGCCGCCCTCTGGTGCGCCCCCGGTCTTCTGACCCAGGTCGCCATGCTGCTCGGCGCGGCCCTGCTCTGTGCCTTGCGCGAGCCGCCCCCGGGGAGTCAGGGCCTCGCGTCCACTCCGGCTCGCCAGCCTCACTGGCCGACCCTGCTGCTGTTCGCCCTGCTGTTCGTCGGCCTGCCCCTGGTGGCGAGCGGCCCCGTCAGCCAGTTGCTGGCCGACTTTTACCGGGTAGGCAGCCTGGTGTTTGGCGGTGGTCACGTGGTGCTGCCCCTGTTGCAGGAGAGCCTGGGTCACCACCTGAGCGAGCAGCAGTTCCTGACCGGCTACGGCCTGGCCCAGCTGGTACCCGGCCCCATGTTCACCCTGGCCACCTACCTGGGCGCCGTGCTGCTGCCCGCCACTCCCCTCATCGGAGCGCTGCTGGCGACCCTGGCGCTCTTCCTGCCGGGTTTCTTGCTGCTCTGGGCGCTGGGCCCCTGCTGGCAGCACTGGCTGGCCCGCCCCCGTCTGGCGGGGGCCGTGGCCGGTATCAACGCCGCCGTGGTGGGGCTGCTGCTGGCGGCCCTCTATCAGCCGGTGTGGCAGAGCGCCGTGCTCTCCCCCACCGATCTGGCGCTGGCCGCCGTCGGCTTCTACCTGCTGCGGGTGCCACGGCTCCCCGTTCTTCCCCTCGCCGCCCTGCTGACGGGGGCAGCCCTGCTGCTGGCCTGACGAACCCGCGACAAGTCAGGCAGCGCCCGCCGGGCTGTCGGTCATGGCTCTTCTCCCCGAGGGGAGGCAAAGAGAGCAAGATCCGTCAGGACAGCTCGGGCCCGTTGGCCGATAGTGGGCAGCACAGAGGAGAGACCATGGATCACAACCAGACAGAGGCCTACCGCCGACGCTTTCAAACGGTGACCGAGCACATCGAGCGCCATCTCGACGACGACCTGTCGCTGGAGCGGCTCAGCGCCGTGGCGCACTTTTCGCCCTTTCACTTTCATCGGCAATTTGCCGCTTACTGCGGCGTGCCGCTGGGGCGTTACATCCAGCTGCTGCGGCTGAAGCGGGCCTCTTACCGGTTGGCATTCGCGCCTCTGGACAAGGTGACTGATATCGCCCTCGATGCTGGCTTCCAGCATGGCGAATCTTTCAGTCGCGCCTTCAAGCAGACGTTCGGCCTGACGCCCAGCCAGTTCAGACATCACCCGGACTGGGCCAACTGGCATCGCTGCCTGCCACGGCCCCTCACAAAGAGGATTGACCCCATGCGAGTCGACATCATCCAGTTCCCGCAGACCGCCGTCGCCGCCCTGACCCATCAGGGCCTGCCCGAGCACATCAACGACACCGCGGCGCGCTTCATCCAGTGGCGCAGGGCCACGGGCGGCTCCCCGGTCGCCACCAGCCGGACCTATGGCCTGGCGCCGGACGACCCCGCCACGACGGAGGGTGTGGCGTTTCGCTTTACCCTCTGTGGCAGCGTAGAGGCCCCCGTCGCCGAGGACAATGAGTGGGGCGTGAAGAATGCCTTCATCCCGGCCGGGCGCTGCG
The DNA here is from genome assembly GCF_040908015.1 of Aeromonas sp. R7-5. Classification (NCBI taxonomy): domain Bacteria; kingdom Pseudomonadati; phylum Pseudomonadota; class Gammaproteobacteria; order Aeromonadales; family Aeromonadaceae; genus Aeromonas; species Aeromonas sp. R7-5. The sequence continues at coordinate 71,246 of NZ_JBFOCZ010000017.1, forward strand.
CCGTGGTGCGCCACCACGGCTCCCACGACCTCCTGGCCGACTGTGCCCGGGCGCTCTACCGCGACTGGCTGCCCGCCAGCGGCGAAGAGCTGCGGGATTTTCCGCTCTTCTTCCACTACCACAACTTTGTACACGAGGTGCCCACCCATGAGCTGGTCACCGACATCTACCTGCCGCTGGCATAGCCCGGCACCTGACAGGGGGAGATAAAAAAGCGGCGCCNGCCTCCGAAGGGAGGCGCCGCTGGTCGTGTCGGGGATCAGGCGTCGGGCTCGAAATCCAGGCTCAGGCTGTTGACGCAGTAGCGCTGGCCGGTCTCGGTCGGCCCGTCGGGGAAGACGTGGCCGAGGTGGGAGCCGCACTGACTGCAGGTGATCTCCACCCGCTTCATGCCGTGGCTGTTGTCCTCGGTGTAGGTCACCGTCCCCTCGATGGCCCGGTCGAACGAGGGCCAGCCACAGCCCGCGTCAAACTTGGCTGCTGAGTGGAACAGCACCTGCTTGCAGCAGACGCAGTGGTAATCGCCGCTCTTGCGGTTGTGCAGCAGGGCACCGCTGTAGGGACGCTCGGTCCCTTTCTCCCAGCAGACGTGGAACTGCTCTGCACTCAGCTTGTCGCGCCACTGTTCAGGGTTGTTACTGCTCATTCCGGCTCCTCACCACTGATAACGGTGCCCAGCATACCCAGTCAGGGCGCCTGGCTCTACCCCGCCAGCGGGAACTGTGATCCCGTTGGCAACACGGCGACAACATCCGCTGCCACCACCCCTTCACTCGCCAGCACCGCCGCCGGCAGGGCGACCCGCTCCAGCAGCTTGAGGGAGTGGGCACGCCCCACCGCCACCTGCCGCTTGATGTCGTCCGGCAGGAAGGGCAGGCCGTCGTTGGTGGCGGTGTCGATGGTCTGGATCCACTCCATGCCCTCCCCCGGCGGCGGCAGGCGGAACTGGATGTCATAGTCGCTGGCGTTGAACAGCACGTACCAGCGCTCCCCGGTGCAGCCGATCATGCCGATGTCCATGGCAAACGCCTGCCCCATGGGGGCGTGCCAGTCCTGATCGGTGAGCTGATGGCCGTCCGGGTGATACCAGTTCACCTGGTGGCAGCTGGTCGCCTTGCCGTTCCAGCCGTCGTCGCTCAGTTGCAGGTTGGAGAAGACCCCGGACTCCGCCCGCAGCGCCATCATCTGGCGGGTGAAGGCAAGCAGCCGCTCGTCCTCCGGGCGCAGTTGCCAGTTCACCCAGCTTATCTGGTTGTCCTGACAGTAGGCGTTGTTGTTGCCGAGCTGGCTGCGGCCCATCTCGTCCCCGGCGAGGAAGTGGGGCGTCCCCTGTGACAGCAGCAGGGTGGCGATGAGGTTGCGCTTCTGCTGCTGGCGCAGGTTGTTGATGCGCGGGTCCAGGGTCGGCCCCTCCACCCCGTGGTTGCTGGAGAGGTTGTTGCCGTGGCCGTCCCGGTTGTCTTCGCCGTTGGCCTGGTTGTGGCGCTGGTTGTAGGAGACCAGATCCTCGAGGGTGAAGCCGTCGTGATAGCAGAGGTAGTTGACGCTGGTGTGGGGGGAGCGCCAGTTCTTCGGGAAGAGATCCCGCGAGCCCACCAGACGGGTGGCAAAATCCCCCATCTTGCCCGCATCCCCGCGCCAGAAGGCGCGCACCGTGTCGCGGTAACGATCGTTGATCTCCAGCCATTGGCTCGGAAACTGGCCGAGACGATAGCCGAAGGGGCCGATGTCCCAGGGTTCGGCGATGAGCCTGACCCGCGCCAGCACGGGATCCGCCATCATGGCCTTGAAGAAGGCGCTCATGGGATCGAACTCCCCCGCCTCCCGCGCCAGGGTGACCGCCAGATCGAAGCGAAAACCGTCCACCTGCATCTCGGTGACCCAGTAGCGCAGGGCATCGAGCACCAGTCGCAGGGTATTGGGGTGATCCAGATTGACGCTGTTGCCGCAGCCGGTGACGTTGGCGTGGCGATGGTAATCCGGACCGTGGGCCCCCGACTCGAAGGCGTAGTAGCCCGCGTTGTCAAACCCCTTGAGGGAGAGCATGGGGCCGTCGAAGCCCGACTCGGCGGTGTGATTGTAGACCACATCCAGGATCACCTCGAGTCCCGCCCGGTGCAGCTCGCGCACCATGGTCTTGAACTCGGTCACCGCATCCTTCGCCCCGTAGCGCGGTTCGGGCGCGAAGAAGGCGATGGGGTTGTAGCCCCAGTAGTTGGTGAGCCCCAGCTGCTCGAGCCTGGGCTCGGACATGAAGGCCGCCACCGGCATCAGCTGGACCGAGGTCACCCCCAGCCCCTGCAGATGCTCGATCATCAGCGGGTGGCTGATGCCAAGATAGGTGCCCTGCAGCGCCTTGGGGATGCCGGGGTGCTGGCGGGTGAACCCCTTGACGTGGGTCTCGTAGAGCACGACCCGCTCCGGCGGGATGTCGGGCTTGCCGACCCCCTGCCAGTCGAAGGCATCGTCCATCACCACCGACTTGCCCACCATGGCCGCGCTGTCCCCCTCGTAGAGGGCGTCGTCCCAGTGGGTGGCACGGCTGAGCGCCCTGGCATAGGGGTCTATCAGCAGCTTGTCCGGGTCGAACAGCAACCCATCCTGGGGAGAGCCATGCACCCGGTAGCCATAGCGCTGACCAGCCTTGACCCCGCGCACGTGGCCGAACCAGTACTGGCCGCGCCGACCGGGCAAGGGGAGACGCGCCAGCTCCTGCTCCTCTTCGTCGAACAGGCAGAGCTCCACCTTGTCCGATTGGGGAGCCCAGACACAGAAGTGGCAGCCCGTCTCGTCCAGACGAGCGCCAAGCGGGTGATCTACCCCGTTTTCCATTTCAAACATCAGGACTCCTGTTTGATGAACAAGGTCGCGAGCGGCGGCAAGTCCAGCACCAGGCTGTGTGCCATCCCCTGCCAGGGGGTCGCCTCGGCGACGAAGACCAGACCCACATCATAGTTGCTGCCCCAGTAATGCTCGCTGTCGGTGTTGAGCACCACCCGATAGCGACCGGCAGCCGGCACCCCGAGACGGTAACCGATGCGCGGCACCGGGGTGAAGTTGCAGGCCACCACCAGCGGATGGGCCCCCAGCTTGTCGGCCCGCAGCCAGGCGAAGATGCTGTTGTCCGCATCCTGGTGATCCAGCCAGCGGAAACCGGCCTGTTCATAATCCGCCTGATACAAGGCAGGTTCATGACGATAGAGGTGGTTGAGATCCCGGATCAGCCGCTGCTGGCCGCCGTGCCTGGGGTACTGCAACAGGTGCCAGGGCAGCTGGGCATCATGATTCCACTCGTTGCTCTGGGCGATCTCGGTGCCCATGAAGTTGAGCTTCTTGCCGGGGTGGGCATACATGAAGCCCATGTAGGCGCGCAGGTTGGCGGCCTGCTGCCACTCGTCCCCCGGCATCTTGTAGAGCAGGGAGTGCTTGCCGTGGACCACCTCATCGTGGGAGAGGGACAGAATGAAGTTCTCGTCATAGTGGTACACCATGGAGAAGGTCATGTCGTTGTGGTGGTAGCGACGGTGAATGGGCTCTTTTTGCATGTAGCTGAGGGTGTCGTGCATCCAGCCCATATTCCACTTGAAGCCAAACCCCAGGCCACCGAGGAAGGTGGGACGGGAGACCCCGGCAAAGGCGGTGGACTCCTCGGCGATGGTCATGGCGTGGGGGTACTTGCCGTACACCTCCTCGTTGGTCCACTTCAAGAGGCTGATCGCCTCGTAGTTGTGGTTGCCGCCATCGACGTTGGGCACCCACTCACCGGCGTTGCGGGAATAATCCAGATAGAGCATGGAGGCGACCGCATCCACCCGCAGGCCGTCGATGTGGAACTTGTCGAGCCAGAACAGGGCGCTGGCCACCAGGAACTGGCGCACGGTGTCGCGACCGAAGTCATAGATGTAGGAGTTCCAGTCCGGGTGCCAGCCACGGCGCGGATCTTCGTACTCGTAGAGCGGCGTGCCGTCGAAGCGGGCCAGGCCGTGGGCATCGGACGGGAAGTGGGCGGGCACCCAATCCAGAATCACGCCGATCCCCGCCTGGTGGCACTGATCCACGAAGTATTTGAAATCGTCGGCCGTGCCGTAGCGGCTGGTGGGGGAGAACATGCCCACCGGCTGGTAGCCCCAGGAGCCGCTGAAGGGATGCTCGGAGACTGGCAGCAGCTCGATGTGGGTGTACTCCATCTCCTTGATGTAATCCACCAGTTCCACCGCCAGCTCGCGCCAGCTCAGGCTGTCGCCGTTGGAGTGACGCTTCCAGGAACCCACGTGCAGCTCGTAGATGGAAAGGGGCTGCTCGCGCTTGTCATTGAGCTGACTCTCGCGCCAGTCGGCGTCCTGCCACTGGTACTGGCCGTGGTCATAGACCACGGAAGCGAACGAGGGGTACTGCTCGCAGTAGAAGCCCACCGGGTCGCTCTTGTGGGGCAGGCGATTGCCCGCCGGGTCCTTGAGTTCGAACTTGTAGCGATCCCCGGCCTTGAGCCCCGGCACGAACAGCACCCAGTGGCCGCACTGGCTGCGCTGCATGGGGTGACGGCGGCCATCCCAGAAGTTGAAATCCCCGATGAGGCTCACCGCCGTGGCGCTCGGCGCGTAGACGGCAAAGCGTACCCCTTCCACCTGCTGGCCGAGGTGCGTCACGGTGCGCAACTGGGCGCCGAGGGTGTGGTAGAGGTTTTCCGGTTGCCAGGTGAGTTCGGCCAACCCTTCCCAGGCGGCAGCCTGGAACTGATAGGGATCGATGATGTCGGCACTGGCGTCGGCGTAGGTCGCGATGAGCTGGTAGGGGAAGGGATTCTTGCGGCGGGTGAAAACAGTTTCAAAGAGGCCCGCTTCGTCAGCGGCGGTCAGGGTGGCAACTATCTTGCCTGACTTGAGATCCCTGACCCGGACCTCGAGTGCATCGGGCAACCAGGCGGTGAGTTTCAGGCCTGGCCCATCCGGATTGGCCAGCAGGCCTAGATGGGAGAAGGGATCGGCACAGCGGGCGGCAACCAAACGTTCAACGGGCATCGACATTTCCTTTGATGGCTGAACATCCGCTTCGGCCGAAGCCGAAGCGGATGAAAGTGAGTCACATGTTGGCGTTCAAGGCTCAACGGCTGGCCTCGTCACGGGCCCGGCTCATCTTGCCCGCCAGATTCTTGAGCGCCTCGTCGGCGAAGATATCCTCCAGATCCCGGGAGAGCTTGCGACGCCAGTTGGGGTACTCGTAGCTGGTACCCGGCACGTTGACCGGCTTGTCCATCTCCAGCCAGTCTTCGAGCTGGGTGCTGAACAGGGCACAGCTGCCGCGGGACATGTGCAGTTGCAGACCGTGGTTGAGCTCGGTGTTCATGCCGACCCAGTTCACGTCGTGACTGATATTGCCAGAGATGACCCCATGAGCATGCAGGCTGTCAAGGATCCGCTGCTTGGCCTGGTGGCGATCAGCATACAGGGTCTTGAGTACGTCTTCATCCGGGTACAGGCCCAGTTCGCGTCCCAGCGCCAGATCGTCGCAGTGCCAGAAGCCCTTGAGGGTCGGCATGTCGTGGGTGGTCAGGGCGGACATCGCCTGCTCGGCGTAGTGCGTCGGGGAGATGAAGCCGCCATCGTCCTTGGAACGCTCGAAGAAGAACACCTTGTAGGAGTGGACGCCGTTCTCCTTGAGGGTCACGTCGATCCCCTCCGGCACGGTCCCCAGATCCTCGCCGATCAGCAAGCACTGGTTGCGATGAGACTCGAGGGCCAGGATCCCCAGCAGATCGTTCACCGGATAATAGATGTAGGCCCCCTTGGCGGCGGACTCTCCGGGCGGCACCCACCACAGGCGCAGCAAGGCCATCACGTGGTCGATGCGCAGGGCGCCGCAGGAGCGCATGTTGGCACGGAACAGATCCACCATGGGCTGGTAGGCGGCCTCGAACAGCTGGTTCGGGTTCATGGGGGGCAGGCCCCAGTTCTGGCCGAGGGGGCCGAGGATGTCGGGCGGTGCACCGACCGAGGCTTTCGGGCAGTAGAGATCCCGGTTTGCCCAAATCTCGGTGGAACCTTCGGAGACGCCGACCGCCAGATCCCGGTAGATCCCCATCACCATGCCGGCGGCCTTGGCGCGGGCATCGGCCCGGGCCAGCTGCTCGTCAGCCAGGAACTGCAGATAGAGATAGAAGGCCACATCCTGCTGGTGCTCGGCCATCCAGGCCGCCACTTCGGGGTTGTGGTAATCGCGCAGCGCCTCGGGCCAGACCGGCCAGCCCCAGGCATTCTCGCCCTTGGCATAGAAGTGGGCCTGCAGGGCGTCAAACGCTGCCTGCTGTTGCAGGCTGTCACCGCCGGCAGCCACGAAGGCATCGAACGCAGCCTGACGCTCGGCGCTGAAGCTGGCCTGGTCGAACACCTGACGCAGCATCCCGATCTTGGTCTGGATGACACCGGTGTAATCCACATTGTCCTTGACCCGCAGGGAGGTGAGGTGCTGCTGGAAGGCCGGGCTCGCCACTTCCGCTTTCAGGCGATCGTTGCCCAGGAATTCGGGTACCGCTTCCACATCGATATAGGCGACGTTGAGCCAGCGACGGGAAGAGGGGCTGTAGGGGCTGGCACTCTCCGGGTTCGCCGGATAGAGGGCATGAATGGGGTTGAGACCGACGAAGTGGGCTCCCCAGGCGGCGGCATTCTCAACCAGCTGGCCGAGATCGCTGAAATCGCCGATGCCCCAGTTGTGGCGGCTGCGCAGGCAGTAGAGCTGGACGCTCGGGCCCCACACCTTGCGACCATTGGCGATGGGCGCCTGCTTGTAGCAGGACTTGGGGGCGACGATGAGACGCATGGTGGCCAGCGGCTCGTCATTGCCCTCTTCCAGCAGGATGAGCTGGTGATAACCCAGCGCAGGCTGCACATCCAGGGTGACGCGATAGGCCTGACACTCCATCTCCTCGAACTCGGCCACCCCGACCAGCTCACCCTCGATGGGGGTGAGTTGACCGGACAGCACTGCACCCTGCTCCTGCTGGAGCTGCCAGGTGAGGGCATCGTTGACGAATTCGATGGGGAGGCGAACCTCAAGAGTAACGGCGTCGCCGCTGCGTACCACCATCACGGGATCCAGCGCGCGCAGCCAGTGCTGGCGGTGCTCCTGCTCAAGCTGTTCGGACAGGGCGGCCTCGTCGTCGACGCGGTAGCCCATGGCGCCCAGCATGGCGGCCTTGCTCTCTTCCGATACCAGGGCCGGCTGGCCCCAGGCATCAACATACTCACTGGCAATGCCTTTGGCGGCAGCCAGCTGTTCAATCAGGGTGGTCATAGTTTGAGAATTCCCGCTGTGGATTCTGTCTACGCTATTTTGTGATTAATTTTTATGGTTGGTACTTGAACAGTGGCTCTTTGGCCATGCTAAACCGCGCACATTTTTACATATCTCCCCGGCTGGATGTGTGACCGGGCAGGCACTATTGTTGTTCTCTGCCACCGACTTTGCTGATGATGCATTCAACAAAAGTTGGTAGCCAGTTACATAAACCGAAAATAAATTTCACAGTTTTTCATGATATAGCGCAATTTCGCGCAGATTGTTGGTTGACTCGCGAGGGAGTTCTAGTAAATTTACAAACGGAATTTTCTTTGACTACTGAACAGTTAGGTAACCAATTATGACTATCAAAGTAGGTATTAACGGTTTTGGCCGTATCGGTCGTTTCGTTTTCCGTCTGGCTGCTGAGCGTGCTGACATCGAAGTGGTTGGTATCAACGACCTGATCGACGTTGACTACATGGCTTACATGCTGAAGTACGACTCCACTCACGGTCGCTTCAAGGGCACTGTTGAAGTCAAAGACGGCAACCTGATCGTCAACGGCAAAACCGTACGTGTTACCGCTGAACGTGACCCGGCCAACCTGAAATGGGGCGAAATCGGTGTTGACGTTGTTGCCGAAGCAACCGGTCTGTTCCTGACCGACGAAACCGCTCGCAAGCACATCGCTGCCGGTGCCAAGAAAGTCGTACTGACCGGTCCGTCCAAAGACGCCACCCCGATGTTCGTCATGGGCGTCAACCAGGATTCCTACGCTGGCCAGGACATCGTTTCCAACGCTTCCTGCACCACCAACTGCCTGGCCCCCATCGCCAAGGTTCTGAACGATACCTTCGGTATCGAATCCGGCCTGATGACCACCGTTCACGCTACCACTGCTACCCAGAAGACCGTTGATGGTCCGTCTGCCAAAGACTGGCGCGGTGGCCGCGGTGCGGCTCAGAACATCATCCCGTCCTCTACCGGTGCTGCCAAGGCTGTTGGCGTGGTCATCCCGGAACTGAACGGCAAGCTGACCGGCATGGCCTTCCGCGTTCCGACTCCGGACGTGTCCGTTGTTGACCTGACCGTCAACCTGAAGAAAGAAGCGTCCTACGCTGAAATCTGCCAGGCCATGAAGGCTGCCTCCGAAGGCGCCATGAAGGGCGTGCTGGGCTACACCGAAGACGAAGTGGTTTCCACCGACTTCCTGGGTGAGCGTCAGACTTCCGTGTTCGATGCCAAGGCTGGTATCCAGCTGAACAAGACCTTCGTGAAAGTCGTCTCCTGGTACGACAACGAAATGGGCTACTCCAGCAAGGTTCTGGACCTGATCGCTCACATCTCCAAGTAATTTGGGATGCGCAATCGCGTAGCTTGAAAAAAGGCGGCCAATGGCCGCCTTTTTGTATTCTGAATCACGGACCCTTTCTGAATGTCCCCGAGCACTGGAGCCTTTATGACACCGACACGTACGCTGACTGCCCACTGCACCCTGAGCCAGGATGGCCTGCCCCTGCTGACCATAGACAATGAGCACGCCAGGGCCGAGATAAGCCTGTTTGGCGCCCACGTGCTGCGTTACCAACGCCATGGTGAGCCGGCCTCTCTCTGGCTCAGCGACAAGGCGATACTGGATGGCAGCAAGCCCATTCGCGGCGGCATTCCCCTCTGCTGGCCCTGGTTCGGCCCCTCCCCCGCTCGCGTTGGCAGCGGCAAGCCGGCTCATGGCTTCGCACGCAACTGCCTGTGGACGCTGGATGGGGTCTCCGATCACGGGGATGGCACACTCGTCCACCTCTCCCTGCGTGACAACGATGCCAGCAGGACACTCTGGCCCCATGCCTTCGAGCTGGAGCTGGACGTACTGGTCGGCAAGGAGCTTTCCCTGGTGCTGACCACCCGCAACACCGGCAAGTCAGCGCTCACCTACAATGCCGCCCTGCACACCTACCTGCAGATCAGTGCGCCGGAAGCGGTGACCGTGACCGGCCTCGGCAAACCCTATCTGGACAAGCTGACCGGCCGAAACGAACTGCAACAGGGAGCGCTGACCGTCACCGCAGCCATGGATCGCATCTACCGCCAGCCCGATGCCATGGTCAGCGTGCAGGATGGTGAGCGCACCACCCGGGTGGTCAACGGCAACCACGACAGCGTGGTGGTCTGGACCCCCTGGCAGGAAGGGGCCAGCGCCATGGCCGACATGAGTGACGACGGTTATCGCACCATGCTCTGTGTCGAGGCGGCCATCACCGCCGAGGACGGGATCACCGTCCCGCCCGACGAGGAGCACAGCTTCTCCACCGTCATCATCTGACGATACAGATGACGGATAAATAAAGAGGGCTCCCGCGGGAGCCCTCTTTGCATCTTGCCATCAGCGTCAGTCAGGCGTTGCCCTGGGTCTTGAGCTTGAGCTCGGCGGCGAAATCCAGCATGCGGTCGAGCGGGACAAGCGCTTTGAGACGCAGTGCCTCATCCACATGGATCTCGTGACGCTCGGCGCCGTCGGTCAGGGCCTCCTTAATGGCCACCAGGCCGTTCATCGCCATCCAGGGACAGTGGGCGCAGCTGCGGCAGGTGGCACCATCACCACCAGTGGGCGCTTCCACCATCTCTTTCTCCGGGCAGGCCTGCTGCATCTTGTAGAAGATGCCGCGATCGGTCGCCACGATCAGTTTCTGCTGGGGCAGCTCTTTGGCGGCCTTGATGAGCTGGCTGGTGGAACCCACTGCATCCGCCAGCTCGATGACGGAGGCCGGAGACTCCGGGTGCACCAGCACGGCGGCATCCGGGTTCTGGGCCTTGAGCTCGCGCAGCGCCTTGGCCTTGAACTCGTCGTGCACGATGCAGTGCCCCTGCCAGCGCAGCATCTCGGCGCCGGTCTTCTTCTCGATGTAGGCGCCGAGGTGTCTGTCCGGGCCCCAGATGATCTTGTGACCCTGACTGTCCAGATGTTCGACGATCTCCAGCGCAATGCTGGAGGTGACCACCCAGTCGGCCCGTGCTTTCACCGCTGCCGAGGTATTGGCATAGACCACCACGATGTGATCGGGGTGGGCATCGCAGAAGGCGGAGAACTGGTCGATGGGACAACCCAGATCAAGAGAGCACTCGGCCTCCAGCGTCGGCATCAGCACACGCTTGTGGGGGCTCAGGATCTTGGAGGTCTCTCCCATGAAGCGCACACCGGCCACGATCAGGGTCTGGGCCGCATGGTCGCGACCGAAGCGGGCCATCTCCAGGGAGTCACCCACGAAGCCACCGGTGGCTTCTGCCAGGGCCTGGATCTCGGGATCCGTGTAGTAATGGGCAACCAGCACGGCCTGGCGCGCCTGCAGCAGCACCTTGATCTCGGCGATCAGGGTCGCCTTCTGCTCGGGAGTCAGGGGCTGTGGTTTGGCCGGGAAGGGGTAGTCCATCTCGACTACCGGCGGAATACTGCTCAGTGCATTGCTCATTGCGACTGTTCCATCAACGCTCGGGAAGGCCAAAATTATAACCAGAAGCCGTGCACAAACCCATCAACAAATCCAGTACAGTACAACTGTCAGGACCCGCTCCGACCATATCGTTGTCATTCTTGCCAAAAGGAGTTGTCGAATGAAACAACGTTCGCTCAAGACCAAGTTGTTGTTGCTCACGCTGGGACTTTTTCTCGCCAGTGGCGTCGCCATGACATGGATACAGTCCTCCTCGCTGAACGGCCTGCGCGATGACATCATGGCGCAGACCCGTGGCGCCCTGGAGCAGGAGGTTTCCCGTTCCCTGCAATTCCAGGCAGAGCGGTATGCCGTGCAGATCGAAGACCAGTTGCAGCAGGCCTATCAGATACCGCTCGGCATGGCGGCGCAGCTTGAAGGAAGCATGGCCCAGCCGGACCAGCGGCTGAGTCGCCCGCAAGTGGAGCTGCTGCTTGGCAGCCGCCTGCGCCAGGCAAACGGGATCAGTTCCATCTACGCCCAGTTCGAACCCAACGGTTACGACGGACAGGACGCCGACTGGCAGACGGGCGCCAGCCATTCGGTTGCCGGCAAGGGCAGTCTCGAGGTCTACTTCACCCGGGAACAGAACGGAAACATCGCGCAGCAGACCATAGATGCCGCCACCAGTGACGCCAAGTTCGACACCTCGCGCAATGAATTCGGCATTCGCAACAGCGAGTGGTATCTCTGCGGTCGCGAGACTCGTCGCCCCTGCCTGATGGAACCCTACCTCTACGAGATAAGCCCTGGCCAGAAGATGCTGATGACCAGCCTGACGGTGCCTGTCCTCAAGGATGGCAAGTTTGCCGGAATCACCGGGGTCGACATGAACCTGCCCATCTTCCAGCAACTGGCCGAGCACCTTGGCAAGAGCCTCTATGACAACCAGGCCGAGGTCACCCTGGTCAGCAAGGCGGGCTTCATCGTCGGCAGCAACCGCCATTCGGACAAACTGGGGCGTCCCCTGACAGAGGCCGGACTGGTTGCCCCGAATGGACGCCCCGCCGATACCGACAGCGATTTCATCCTGCAGCAGCCCATACGGATCGATGCCGCCGACAACCAGTGGTGGCTGATGATCAAGGTGCCCAAGGCCCTCGCCCTCAGCCAGGCCAACACCATCAGCCAGCAGCTCGGCAGCCTGTTGCAGGCGACCCAGCAGCAGCAGCTGGTTGCCATCGTTGTCATCACCCTGGTGGCCCTGGGCCTGCTTGTCTGGTTCATCCAGACCATCACGGCGCCCCTCTCCCTCATCAGCCGCCACGTCTCCCACCTCGCCAGCAATGAAGGCGACCTGACCCAGCAGATGCGTATCGACACCCACCAGGAGCTCATTGAGCTTGGCAGGCATCTCAATGCCTTCCTCGGCAAGCTGAGGGCCATGGTGCAGGGCAGCAAGCAGATTGGGCAACAGGTGCATCAGCAGGCCAGGGGCATGAAACAGACGGCCGATGCCATGCGCAGCAGCCTGGACGATCAGAGCCTGGAGCTGGAGAGCGTGGTCAGCGCCATGCACGAGATGAGCACCACGGCAGTCAGTGTGGCGGGCTATGCGGAACAGGCGGCGCAGGAGTCTGAAGCGGCGACCCACCATGTCAGCACGGCCCAGCAGACCTTGAGCAGGGCCCGCAACGAGATCCATACCCTGGTCGAGGACATGCATCAGGCCGACAAGGCGGTCGCCCAGGTCGCCCAGCGCAGCACCAATATCAGCCACATTCTCGATGTGATCCGGGCCATTGCCGAACAGACCAACCTGCTGGCCCTCAACGCAGCCATCGAGGCGGCGCGGGCCGGCGACATGGGCAGGGGTTTTGCCGTCGTGGCGGACGAGGTGAGGGCGCTGGCCAACAAGACCCGCTCATCCACCGACGAGATAGGGCAGCTCATCGGCAGCCTGCAAACCGAGGTCACCAGTAGCCAGCAGTTGATGAGCACGGGGATCGCCCGCTCGGTGAGCACGGTTGAAGGCACGGAGCAGGCCTTCGAGGCACTCAATCAGGTGGTCACCCAGATCCAGCAGATCCATGATCACATCAGCCAGGTGGCGACCGCCGCCGAGCAGCAGAGTGCCGTGAGCGACACCATCAACCAGAACCTGATGCGCATCGGCGACGCCGCCACCACCCTGGGACAAGAGGCCAATGCCAGCCAGCGCCTGAGCGAGGCACTGGAACAGGCGGCCACCACCCTGGCAAGCGAGCTGGATCGACTGCGAACCTGATGGGAGACGGAAACGAAAAAGCCCGCATCGCTGCGGGCTTTTCAATATGGTGGTCGTTACTGGGCTCGAACCAGTGACCCCCTCCTTGTAAGGGAGGTGCTCTCCCAGCTGAGCTAAACGACCTGGGACAAGACTGAAATGATGGTGGGTCGTGCTGGATTCGAACCAGCGACCAATTGATTAAAAGTCAACTGCTCTACCGACTGAGCTAACGACCCATCGAAATCATTTTTAAAGCATGGTGGTCGTTACTGGGCTCGAACCAGTGACCCCCTCCTTGTAAGGGAGGTGCTCTCCCAGCTGAGCTAAACGACCTGGGATAAGACTGAAATGATGGTGGGTCGTGCTGGATTCGAACCAGCGACCAATTGATTAAAAGTCAACTGCTCTACCGACTGAGCTAACGACCCATCGAA